>CANQNF010000040.1 GCA_947625125.1 uncultured Clostridia bacterium | reverse complement strand
GTCAACTTCAAAACGCATAGACAGTCGTACAAAATCAAAAAGACCGTTGACAACCCCAAGGAGCAGTGGCGAATTTTTCCCAATACTCACGAGCCGATTGTCGATGAGGAAACATTTAACCGTGTGCAGGAGCTTCGCAAGAACAAGCGTCGACCGACGAGAACGGGTAAGACGAATATGTTCTCGGGCATTGTTAGGTGCGCGGATTGCAAGGCAAAAATGTATTACTGCACTACAAAAAACTTTGACAAACGACAAGACCACTTCGTTTGCTCGACGTCGAGAATCAAAGGAAAAGATGTTTGTGAAACACACTTCATTAGAGCAATCATCTTGGAACAAGGCGTTCTTCACCACATTCGGACAGTTATGTGGCTTGTTGCAAATTATGAAAAAAAGTTTAGGACTGCCCTCGGAGCAATGCAGAAATCCGAAATGAAAAAGGCTATTGCGGTCAAGAAAAAACAGGCCAGTCAGATTGAGCGCAGGATTGACGAGCTTGACCGATTGTTCAAGAAAGTGTATGAGGACTATGCCAATCAACGGCTTTCGGAGGCAAGATACGAGATGCTCTCAGGTGACTATGAAGCCGAACAGTCTGAACTTCGTGAAAAACTGCAAGCGTTGACAGCGGAGATCGAGCAGCAGGAGGAGCAAGCGGACAACATCGACAGGTTTATAGCCAAAATAAAAAAATATTTCGGTTTGACCGAACTGACTCCTGCAATACTTAATGATTTAGTCAAGGCGGTATACGTTCACAAGCCTAAAAAGGTCGATGGCAAGCGTGTTGTGGACATAGATATTTCCTATGATTTTGTGGGAATCCTGCCCAAAAGCCTGTTTGAGGAAATGAAAAACGAACCGATGCAGTGATACATCGGTTCGGAAAACATTCAAAAGTTGTTTTATTAGGGGCTACCAAGCCTCCTGCTTTATTATATCTTCCTCAATCGTATCTCTCGTCGATGATTCTCTTGGTCTTCTTTTCGCTTCTCGGGAGCACGCCTATCTCGACCGGCTTCACAAGCGGGGTAAATCCTATCTTGCTCTTTACCCTTTCCGCAAGCCTCTTGCTAAGGTCTGCAAAGTCCACGCTTCCGTTCGTCTCGACGTAGATCCTCATGGTGTCCTTGCCGTCGAGGTGGGATATCCTTATCTGATATTCGCTTGAAATTTCCGGGAATGTCGCAAGTATCTCCTCGATTTGCGCCGGGAATACGTTTACGCCCTTTATCTTCATCATATCGTCGGAGCGGCCGATGATGGTGTCTATTCTCGGGTATTTGCTGCCACAGCGGCACGGTTCGGGAATTATCCTCGACAGGTCGTGAGTGCGGTATCTTATAAGCGGCGCGCCCTCCTTGACAAGGGTCGTGATGACGATTTCGCCGACCTCTCCGTCCGGCACGGGCTTAAGAGTTATCGGGTCGATTATTTCAAGATAGAGATAGTCGTCCCAGTAGTGCATTCCCTTTTCACCGGGGCAGTTGATGCCGATGCCGGGGCCGTAAATTTCGGTCAGGCCGTAGATATCGTAAAGCTCTATTCCGAGCTTTTCCGAGATGGTGTCTCTCATCTTGTCTCCCCAGCGTTCCGAGCCGATGACGCCTTTTTTAAGATGTATCTTGTCTCTTAAGCCCCTCTTTTCGATTTCCTCGGCAAGCAAAAGCGCATATGACGACGTGGAGCATAGCACCGTGCTCTGAAGATCTATCATCATCTGTATCTGCTTATCGGTATTTCCCGCTCCCATCGGAATTACCATCGCGCCCAGCTTTTCGGCGCCGTTCTGAAAACCGATTCCTGCTGTCCAGAGCCCGTAGGCGGGGGTTATCTGTATCCTGTCCATGTTGGTGATTCCCGCCGTCTCGTAGCAGCGGCTGAACATTATCGCCCAGTCGTCTACGTCTTTGGCGGTGTAGGGGATTATGACCGGAAGACCGGTAGTGCCGGAGGATGAATGAATTCTCACTATCTTATCCTCGGGAGCGGTCATCAGTCCCAGGGGATATGCGTCCCTTAAATCGCTCTTTTCCGAGAACGGCAGCGCCTCGAACTCCTCGGCAGAGCGCACCTCTGAGATACCGGCTTCTTTCAGTTTTTTGCCGTAAAAGCTGCCCGAGGATGTCAGGGCGTTTATCCTGCCGTTTACAAGCTTAAGCTGTTCGTTTGAAATTTTCATATGCTCATATCCTTTCCTGAACCGCCGCGTAATCAAGAGCGAGGCAGTTTAATTCGTAAAACTGAGGCTTCACGCGCTTTTGCATGACGCTTTTTATCTCGTCCGCCGTAAACGGCAGGACTTTTTTATTGAGCGCAGCGCCAAGCAGTACCATGTTAAGCACCTTGGGCGAGCCTATCTCCCGGCATGCCGCAGCTCCGTCGATGACCGTAAGATTTTTTACGTTGTCCCTAAGATATTCGACGGCTTCCTTTCCCGTGTAGCCCGAGCCGCTTAAAACGGCGGTTACGGGTATGACAGGGGTGCTGCTCACGACGACGCTTCCGCTGTCCTTAAGATAATCTATCATCCTTACAGCTTCGCCCGGCTCAAACCCGATGATAAGGTCGGCGGTCCCTTTTCTTAAAGCCGGGGTCTTTATTCCCTCGCCGATTCTAAGGTGACTGAAAACGCTGCCTCCCTTTTGAGCCATTCCTATCGTCTCGGCGCTCATGACCGGGATTCCCTTTTCCATTGCGGCGGCCGCCAAAAGCTTAGAGGCAAGCACTGTTCCCTGACCGCCTATCCCGCAGAGAAGAATATTTTCTGTCATTTCAAAGCACCTCCCGAAATGGCGTTTACCGGGCAGACCTGAGCGCATAAGCCGCAGCCTGTGCAGGTGCCCGAGTCTATAACGACGTTTCCGTCCCGAATCGAAATTGCAGGGCAGCCGAGAGATGTCGCGCACTTTTTGCATTTTACGCATTTATTCTCATCCACCGTCATTGCTCCCGACGGCTTTGTGACGGCTATACAAGGCGAGCGGAAAATTATCGCCTTTACTCCGGCATGCCCGGATACTCTCTTCACCGTTTCGACAGCTTTTTTAAGCTCCAGCGGGTCCACCGTCTCGACCTCGGTCAGCCCTATGCCCCTTAAAACGTTTTCTATCGAAATTTTCGCGGCTACATCTCCCACGGCGTTTTTACCCGTTCCGGGGTGAGGCTGGTGCCCTGTCATCGCGGTGGTGGAATTGTCAAGAACAATAAGAGTCATGTCAGCCCCGTTGTATACGGCGTTGATGACCCCCGTAACGGCGGATGCGAAGAACGTCGAGTCTCCGACAAACGCAAAGCAGCAGGTGTCCGGCTCTACACGTCCGACGCCTTGGGTCATATTCACGCCCGCTCCCATGCAAAGGCAGGTGTCGACCATGTCAAGCGGCATGGCGTTTCCGAGAGTGTAACAGCCTATATCCCCGCAGAACAGCGCTTTTTTGCCTTTCATTGCCTCCTTGACGGCAAAGAACGAAGCCCTGTGAGGGCAGCCTGCGCATAAAACGGGAGGCCGAACGGGAAGCTCGGGAGGTTCGGGAAGCTTTGAAGCCTTTTCTTTGGGCAGTCCCAAAAACTTCCCGAGGGCTTCCAAAACGCTGTCGCGGGTATTTTCACCTGCGGCGGCAATGTCCCCGGTGAGTTTGCCCCTGATTTTTACCGGCAGGCGGTACTTTCCGCACACATATGTCAGTTCGCGCTCGATTACCGGGTCGAGCTCTTCTATGCACAAAACCTCGTCAAGACCTGTCAAAAACTTCACTGCAAGCTTTTCCGGGAACGGGAACGGCGTGGAGATTTTGAGCACTCTTGCCGGGGAAATCCCGCCGAGTTCTTCCGAAACGTAAGAATAGCTTATCCCGTGGGTCGCAACGCCTTTTTTGCAGGCGATGTCCGAAGCGGGAATCAGCAGGTTTTTCTCATACTCCGAGAAAACGTCGCTTAAAAGCGCGTTTCTCTTTTCTATCTCGAGATGGCTTTTGTAGGACAGCTTTGGGAAAATGACCCATTTTGAAGAATCTTTGACAAACCCCTCGGGCCTTATGTCAAGCCGTTCCTCAAATTCCTTTACCGTCACGGAAGCATACCCGTGGCAGACCCTTGTCGTAGGACGGAAGATAACCGGAGTGTGATATTTTTCCGAGAATTCAAAGGCGTCGCCTATCATGTCGTAAGCCTCCTGAACCGACGACGGGTCGAAGCAGGGGAGTTTTGAATATGCTGCAAAGTGGCGGGTATCCTGTTCCGTCTGTGAGGAAATCGGCCCCGGATCGTCGGCGACCATGATGACGGTGCCGCCCTTGACCCCGACGTACGCAAGGCTCATAAGAGGGTCAGAAGCGACGTTTAATCCCACCTGCTTCATCGTCACCATGCACCTTGCCCCTGCCATTGCGGCTCCTGCGGCAAGCTCCAAGGCCGCCTTTTCGTTTGTCGACCATTCGACATAGAGCGAGCCGCCGCATTTTTTCGAGAGCTTAGCGGCCGTTTCAAGGACCTCCGTCGACGGCGTTCCGGGGTACCCGGACGCTACCCGCATACCGGCGGCGACCGCTCCCAAGGCGATGGCTTCGTTGCCCATTAAAAATTCCGTGTGCAAATTCTTCACCTCGTTAATGCGTTATAGTAATAAAATTCCGTTGACATTATTTTAATACAAAACGCAGGAAAAGTCAATATTTTTGTTGCCTTAGCGCTTTAATTCAGCGTGATTTTGATGTCAAATGAGCAGGGGAGTCAGTCAAAGCCGGCGGCTTGCGTTCGCCCATAGCTAAAGGAAAGGCAACATCAATGCGTGCGCCGCCCCCTCGCTCGCGACTCCTGCCGGATTCGCTCGCTCGGGGCTTTGAGCGGGCTTTTACTTTGCTGCTCCTACCCGACCTGGGACAACCCCTTACGGGTTTTCCCCGGACCCCTTTCCTGCCCCTCCCCCTGACCCCCTCCCCACCGGGGAGGGGGCTTTGCTATCCTCAACTTTCCTGCTAGCCCTGTCGGGGAGGGGGACTTTTTAATAGTATGAGCGAAGCGAATACCTTCCTCCGGGTCGGCCGGAGGGTATATCCAAGCCCACATCAGTTTTCATCCGGAAACTGATGCGGGCTTTCCTACCTAAGTGCGTGCGCCAGTCCCCCTCCTCAAGGAGGGGGTCAGGGGGGAGGTGACTCAAATAGCATTCGCGCAGCAAATACCTTTTCCCCATTGGCTATGCAGTAGGCATAGAAAATCCCCATCTGATTTCGCAAGAATTTTTCTGGGGATTTTAAGCAAGTCTCGCTCGTATCGATCTTCCATCCCTCATGATTATTCAGACTTCCACACTCTCCCCAAAAAACTATTGACAAATCCCTCACAAGGATATATAATAATATCAAACCTTATCGAGAGCGGCGGAGGGAACAGGCCCCGTGAAGCCCGGCAACCTTTAAAAGGTGCTAAATCCTGCGGTTTTTACCGAAAGATAAGGAGATCACTCAGTCGGTGCGCTCTCCGTTTTCGGGGAGCTTTTTTGTGGAGGTTTATATGCTTCGCAACATGACCTGCCTGTTCATTCTGGACGGCGAGAAAATGCTTTTGCTCTATAGAATAGGCTCGCGAGTGGGCCTCGATTCCTGGCGTGGTGTCGGCGGGCATTTTGAAAAGGACGAGCTCAACGACCCCGACGCCTGCGTTCTTCGGGAGCTTAGAGAAGAGATCGGTCTTATGCCGTGGGACATAAAAAATCTCAGGCTTCGATATATCTCTCTGAGCGACCATTCCGGCGAGATACGTCAGAATTATTTTTATTTTGCAGATCTTATCCCCGGCACACACATCCCCGCCGAAAGTCCCGAGGGAAAGCTTGAATGGGTAGAGTTCAAGGACATTTGGCGCAGGTTTATGCCCCGTTCGACTAAGTCGGCGGTCATGCACTATCTTAAAAAGGGCAGATATGACGAAAATATTTATTGCGGATTTGCAAGCGGCGGCAAAGTGGAATTCAAACCTATGGACGATATAAAATAAACGGAGGAAGAATAATGAAAAGACTTTTTACATCCGAATCGGTCACCGAGGGTCATCCCGATAAGCTCTGCGACCGCGTTTCGGAGGCGGTTTTAGACGAGTGCTTAAGTCAGGACAAAATGTCAAGAGTGGCATGCGAGACGTTGGCCGCCACCGGCATGGTGACGGTCTGCGGAGAAATAACGTCAAAGGCAGTCCTTGACATCCCCGAGATAGTGAGAAAGGCCGTCAGGGATATAGGCTACGACCGTGCAAAATTCGGCTTTGACTGCGACACCTGCGCCGTAATAAGCACATTGAATCATCAGTCCCCCGATATTGCCATGGGCGTAAACGAAGCTCTTGAAAGCCGAGGCTCCGGCGAATTTGACATCGGGGCAGGGGACCAGGGCATGATGTTCGGCTATGCCTGCGACGAGACCCCGGAACTTATGCCGATGCCCATTTCCTATGCTCATAAGCTTGCCAAACGCCTTGCCGAGCTCAGAAAAACCGGTCAGCTCGGCTATTTAAGACCCGACGGCAAGAGCCAGGTCACCGTTCAGTACGACGGCGACAGGCCAGTGCGGATCGACAGCGTCGTCATCTCCACCCAGCACGACCCCGACGTCTCCCAGGAGACTATCCGCAGGGACATGATAGAGCTCGTAGCCCGTGAGGTCATTCCCGCCGAGCTTTTGGACAACGATACCGTCTATTACATCAACCCCACCGGGCGCTTCGTCATCGGCGGCCCGCAGGGCGACTGCGGTCTCACCGGCAGAAAGATAATCGTCGACACCTACGGCGGATATTCCCGTCATGGCGGCGGATGCTTCTCGGGCAAGGACCCGACCAAGGTCGACAGGTCTGCCGCATATGCCGCAAGATACGCCGCCAAAAATATCATCGTGGCAGGTCTTGCAAAGCGCTGCGAGCTCCAGATAGCCTACGCCATCGGAGTCGCGCACCCGGTCTCATTGATGGTCGACACGTTCGGCACCGGCAAGGTCGACGATGAAAGGCTTGCGCAGGCCGTTTCAAGGGTATTTGACCTGCGGCCGGCGGCGATAATAAGCGAGCTCGGCTTAAGAGATATAAAATACACGCCTCTTTCGGCATACGGTCACATGGGCCGCGAGGACTTAAACGTCCCGTGGGAAAAGACCGACCGCGCGCAGGCGCTCCTTGACGCTGTAAAATGAATCTTACCCGTAAAGAAAAGGTCTTGCTTGCAATTTCGGGGCTGTTTCTTATAGCAGGTTTCGTTCTGATCATTCTGGGAGATAATTCCGAGCCTACCGAGGTCAGCGTCAGCATACACTGCCCCGACGACGACTACCCGGTGGAAATAATAAATTCCGCGTCCGAAGAGGATTTTATGAACGTCTCGGGGATAGGAAAGGTCAAGGCCGCAGACATAGTTTTATACCGTGAAGCCCTCGGCGGGTTCTCCCGGGTTTCCCAGCTCAAGGACGTCAGCGGAATTAGCGACGCTATTTATTCGGCGATTTTGGATTATTTTTATCTTCATCCGCCTGCCGAAACGGCTGTTCCGGAAGTAACGACCGTCACGGAACAGTCTTCGTCAGTTGTAACATCCGCTCCCGAATCAACAAAAGCCTCAAAGCCTGCCGAGACTAAGGGCACGAAAAAATCTGCCGAAAAAGAAAAACCGGCAACTGTGCAGGAAGAACCCGAAGAAGTACCCGAAGAAGACCAGGTCGGGCATGCCCTTAAATCGGTCGACATAAATTCCGCAGACCAAAGCGCGCTCACCGATTCTTTAGGGATTTCCGAAGAACTGGCGCAAAAAATAATTGAATTAAGAGATACTATACACCGCTTTTCCACGGTCGAGGAGCTTTATCTTGTTGACGGAATGGACAAAGAAACCTATCAGCGGATAAAAGATTTTATTGTAATCGGGTAAATCGCTCAGGCTTGAAAAAAATTTTTAAAAACCCTTGACAAATTGCAATTTATAGTGTATAATACTAAATCGTGGCGCGGATATAGCGCCGAGGACGCTGATATAGCTCAGCCGGTAGAGCGCATCCTTGGTAAGGATGAGGTCCCCGGTCCGAATCCGGGTATCAGCTCCACTATAAAAGCCCGTAAATGCGTAGTTTGCGGGCTTTGTTATTTTTTACCAGCAATTTTGATTTTCAAAAAACCACTACAAAAACCACAACGGGGCATAAATTTCAGCCGAGCAGGGGATTCCCACTCGGCTTTTTTTGTTGTCTATTGATTCCCTGCTAACAGGTTTCTTACAAGGCTCGCAGCTTGCTGTTTTGCAATCTCATTTGAGTGACTGTATACCCTCAAAGTAATTGCGGGGTCTGCATGACCTAACAGCTCGGCGATGGTGACAATATCCACGCCGTTTACAAGGGCAAGTGAGGCAAAACTATGTCGGAGCTTATGAGGGTGAAAGCCGTTGACGTTGTATTTTTGCCCGAATTTCTGAAAGTACCTTGTAGGCGTTTGAGCGTGCATACAACCGCCCGAACCGTCCTCGCGCGTAAAGATATAGGGCGATATGCAGTTTTCTTTTGCCTGATTCACTCTAAAGGCTTTAAGCTCTTGCAATAGCTCATCGGATATATACACCGTCCTGCTCTTGCCGCTCTTAGGACTGCCGATGATAGTTTCTTTTTTGCCTGTATCGTATGTAGCACTTTTGGAAATAACAACCTCGCCCGATTCAAAATCAATATCCCGCCAGCATAACGCCGTGACCTCACCGCGCCTGCAACCAGTCTGAATAAGGATTTTAATATAGAGCTGCCATTTCTTCGGCTCATCTTTAAGGCAAGAGAGGATATATTTCAGCTCATCGGCATTAAATGATTCTACCGTCTGCGCCTTTATCTTCTTATCCTTGCTTGTCTTTGGCACTATGACCTTATCGAGAGGATTCTTTTCTATCAAGTCTTGCATATAAGCCATTTTGAATATCAAATTTAATACTACCTTGCATTTCTGCATAGTAGCAGAGGATTTGCCCTGCTCTTGCATAACAGTAAAAATCCGCTGAATATCTGCCGCCGATACCTCATCAATAGGCATTTCCCCTATATACGGATTTATCCAGGTTTTTATAACGCCCCGAAAGTTGTTTACCGAATTAACACTCATCTGCGGCTCTTTAACAGGCATAAACACCTCGGCGGCGTATCGCTCGACTGTATAAATCTTTTGACGTTCAAGCTCGGCAAGTCTGTCAATCTCTTTCTGCTCGGCTCTTGATATGACCTCGCCGCTATTAACGCGCCTTTCAAAATCGGCGGCGACACGATTTAGCTCCCTTTCAATCGCTCGGCGGCTCCAACCCTGCGGCGGCTCCCAACGCATTGTGAGAGGGGCTTTTTTTCTTCCGCGCGATGCTTTAATTTCATAGGTTTCTCGACCGTCTTTGAGTTCGATTTTTCTAATCGTTGACATCTATTATTCCTCCTTTTCTTCCGAGCTGATTATATCGTTCTATCAACTCATCTTCGGTTATTTTGCCCTGTTCAAATTCTGATTCCCACTTTTCTTTCCAGTACTTATAAACATTTGTTTCGGATTCTGTATTCTGCCTTTCTTCGCCGACATCAAGTAGTCCGCGATTCCGACAACGGTTATAAGCGTCTTTTCGTGCTTTGAAAAGTGGTGATTTTTTTTCTCGCTTGATTTTAGCAATATAGTTTCCTGCTTGTTGGCAGGTCTTGCCGCGATATAGTTCGCTTTGTCTTTGGCAGTATATTTCATCTGCTCGGCTTTGGACTACAAACCACCGCCCACACAGTTCGCATTGATTCAAATATCTCTTTTGCCTTACAAGTTCGAGCAGGACGGCGGTGTAATACTCAATATCATTTTCGCACGAATAAACACGCGCGATAGAATATTCCGAAAAGTCTAACCAAGTAGGCACAAACGCCGCAGGATTAACTTCCATACCTTTTCTATTAAAAAACAAATAGCGCACTTCGGGAATCTTGAATCCGTTCAGTCCGAGCGTTAATATCAAGTTTCTTTCAGTGTAATAACGTTTGTTTTGCTCTAAAAATTTGTAGACAACAGTCTGAAAGCGCATTTCAGTGTAAGAAACAAATTTTAATCCCGGTGTATTGCATACCTCTTTTATATGACTGATTATTTCTTCCGCGCTCTTGTTTGTAGGCTTATCCGTAGGCTTTGTGGATATAGCAAAGCCTCTGTTCGTTCCCTTGTCTGTATTGATATTTAGACTAAGGTCTGATAATGACTTAGGAAGATAATCGGCAAGAGCCTGTCCTAAAGGCTTACATTTTTTGTCAATTATTTCATAATTCCAAAGGTCTTTTGTCTTTTCGTTTCTGTATGGATTCTTTTCAAAAATAGTCAACTGCTTAATAATAATCGCCCCTTGTTTGTTATTTTCATATATATTATACTACAATAACAACAACTTGTCAAGCCTTTATTTGCGAAATAAAAAATAAGTTGTTCCTATTATATTTCATTTTTACTTTCACAAAAAGCAATTGAGTTATTGTTGTTGTCGGTGTATACTATAATCACCAGCTGGAAATTACAACAAAAAGGAGCTTTTTATGAAACATAATCAAGCAATCAGAGATAGCCTTAAGAAATTCAACGTCTATCAATACGAGGTCGCCGACGCTGTTGGAGTGTCCGAATTCACATTGTGTAAACATCTTCGCAAGGAATTAACGGTCGATGAAGAGGAAAGACTTTTGAAAGTCATTGAGCGGATAGCGGATAGGAAGGCAGGAAAATGAAGTATCAGCAACCTTTTCAAACAATCGAGCAGGCGGCACAAACAACAGGTCTTTCAACTTTCTATCTTCGGCAAGGGTGCAGAGCTAATGAAATACCGTTTGTAAAATCTGGAAAAAAATATTTGATAAACGTGCCCGCGCTTTTGCTTAAACTTGGCGTGCCTTTGGAGGAAAATAATGTCAGAAATAATTAACGGATTTGATGATTTTGAGGAAATAACCCCCATTGAAACCGTCGAGGAAGTCAAGGGCTACTCCGAGGAAGATATTTCCACTCTTGTTAATGAGGGCATGACGAGAGAGCAGGTCGAGAAGTATCTTGCAGACGGATATTCCGTTGAGGCGTTAAAGGAAAATGCGTTCCACCATAAGCTCGTCGATATGTTGACTGTACTTAGACCCGATGAAAATTATTCATGGGACGACAAGGGGATTTCAGAGCTATTTAGTGAGATGTTCAAGGACGTTTGCCGCTTTAATGCAACGGCGCGGGAATGGTATTATTATACAGGAAAGGTTTGGAAAATTGATACCGGCGCGATGGTCGTATCTCAAAAAGCAAAAGTGTTTTCAACGGCGTTAATCAGCTACTGCGCATTGATAGACGACGAGCGACGGCGCGGGGAATATCTAAAGCGCGTGTCCTGCTATGGTCAACTGCGATACCGTGAAACGCTCGTTAAAGATTCCAGAGATAATTACTTTATAACCGCTGACGACCTTGACAAGAACCTTGACCTCTATAATTGCCAAAATGGGACTTTTAACCTTTCAACATGGCAATTTAAACCGCACGACCCGGCGGATTTGCTAAGCAAGATTTCAAATTTTGAGTTTAAGCCCCTTGCAAAGTCGGAAGAGTGGGAAAAGTTTGTCGATGAAATCATGCGCGGAAACAGTCAGAAAAAGAGGTATTTGCAGAAACTTTACGGAATGACCTTGACCGCCGACACCTCGGCAGAGCAGTGTTATCTTGAATTCGGCGCAACGACAAGAAACGGCAAATCAACGCTAAACGAAACTATAGGCTATGGGCATGGAGGGAGCGGGGGTTATGCGCTAACGATGTCGCCTCAGACTTTAGCCCAGAAGCAGAACCGGGACAGTAGAGCTGCCAACGGCGATATAGCCCGACTTCGCGGGTGCAGATTCCTCAATGTCAGCGAACCGCCCAAAAGAATGTTACTCGATTCCGCTCTACTTAAGACCCTGCTCGGGCGTGATACCATAGTAGCAAGAAATTTGTATGAAAAAGAGTTTGAGTTTACCCCGATATTCAAACTGTTTATCAACACTAACCATTTACCGCTAATCCAAGATGATACTTTATTTTCATCTGGCAGAATTTGTGTTATTACATTTGACAGGCATTTTTCGGAAGATGAGCAGGACAAGGGGTTAAAGGACAGACTTAAATCAAGCGAAAATCTAAGCGGGCTGTTTAATTGGCTGTTAGAGGGCTTGGCACTGTATAGGAGTGAGGGCTTACACGCTCCAAAAGACGTTATCGAGGCAACATCTAACTACAGGCAATCAGCGGATAAAATTGGAAACTTTATAGCCGAATGTATGGAACAGACAGGGAAGAATTCTGCCGCCGGAACGGTGTATCAACACTATTCGTCATGGTGTGAGAGTAACGGGTACGGTGTGGAAAATAAAGGTAATTTCTTTGATGAGCTTAGGAGCAAAGGTCTTTTAGCCCCCAGCGGTACAGTCGGCAAGACAACTGTGCGAAATGTAGTAAAGGGTTATAGCCTTAAATATGAGGAAACGCCCTATCTCGACCGCCCTTATTAGCGGCTGTGCAAAATATGTATTTTTTATGTAAACCCCCCTATTAGACGAGATATAGATACTTTACATATTTTTTGCACATTCTGCACATACCGTCCAAATCTTAAAGTGGACTTTGTCAGAATTCAGACAAAGTGCAAAACACATATTTCACTTTCGCAAGAATTCTTGCGAACAGATAACAATAATCCCGAACACACGACTAATTAACTTCGGGAAATCGGGAAAAAGGGTTAATATAAATCCCAAAATCCCGAAATCCCGATGTTATAAAGCCGTATATACAAAATAATATAGGTGGTGACTAAATGAAAAAATATATAACCTTGTTAATGGCGTTATTTATAACGTTGCTTTTTACAAGCTGTTTGAGCAGGGCAGAGCCGCGAAAACTGCTCGATAATGAGTATCTAAAAATCACGCAGACAGGCGGTGAAATCAGCGTTTACGACGTTTCGGGCGGTGTGACATATACTTTCCACATACGCCACAAAAACGCGTCAAAACGGCTTACAGAGCCTTATACGGCGGTTAATACTCCGACCCTGCGAATCGAACAAAGGCACAAAGAAATAATACTAACAGTAAAGAAGTGTAAAGATAAATATACTTTGCGTATAGGTAAAATATTTCCAAAAACTTCACTAATTAAAGGGGGCTAAACAAATTGAAAAAGAAAATAACCGATGAACGTTTAATTGAGCTACTGTTGGTACACGGCAGCGTTAAAGCTACTGCGGCGGCGATTGGTATGTCCACACGGGCGATTTACGCAAGATTGAGCGACCCTGCCGTTAGACAGATGTACGCCCAAGCGCGAGGGCAAATGCTCGAAACTGCGACCGCGACCCTTTGCGACGCGCTCGGCGACGCTGTGCGTTTTCTCCACGGCCTTGTTATAGACCCAGACGCGCCGCTCGGACTTAGAGTGCAAAGTGCCGACAGCTTACTGCGGCATTGTGTACGATATTCAGAAACTTGCGACGTTTTGCGCCGTATATCGGAGCTTGAAAAACGACTTGATGAGGCAGAGGCAAACAATGAATAATATTAGGTTAAATGCAATATCAAAGAGGCTTGATGTCTTATGCGGTGAACCGCCGCCGACGTTTGAGCAGTTTGCAGAAATGTGGCAGAGCGCCGACCCATTAAGTAGGTCGTTATATGAGCTATCTTTGGTCAGTCCAGAGTTATCAGGAAAGCCGCGAAACTATGAGCGAATATCAAAATATCTGCGACGGCTCGGAGTACAAGCTCCAGAACCTATTGATGAAAATTTTATAAAAACGCTGAAAAGCGACGACTAAAAGGGGGCGAAAATGTGAACAAAGCAAGCTTGAAAAGGTTTGAAAAAAGGCTTGACAAATTTGCTGGAAACACTGTTTACATATTTGTATCAGATGAAAACGGCGATGAGCGCGAAATTTTGTTTAGCGAATGGCGCGAGAATTACCCGAAGAATGGACTATATTTTTCACGTTGGAGCAGGGGCGTTGACCGAAATTTTCAATCGCTCGATTATCTGCTTGAAACAATGAGAAAAGCGGCATACGCCGAAAACAATAACCAATTTAACAAAAGGAGATATTAAACAATGCTAACAAATTCAGAACTTTTTTATCGAAATGCAAAAAAATACCAAGACGACCGCGCTCGAATCAATGAGAATTATGAAAAACAGCTTGAATCTTTGAAAGATAAACAAGGCTCGGAATTTTATGCGACCGAATCCGAGCGACTGAAAAAGGAGAGGGATAACCGCCTATCAGCATTAAAGCAAAGCAGCGGCGCTGATATGTTGAGTACTATTGAAACGATGAGAAAGACGGCTACTCAGAGGGCGACCGTCGCGCCGACAGATGAGCAGGTGCGAATTCTTCAAGTCTTAAAAATGAGGGATAACGTGACCGAAAGAGAATTAACGGAGGCCGCCAAAAGTCTTGAAAATTGCCCCCTCGGCCTTTCGGTTATCCAAGAAATAGCAGGTAAAAACGGAGTTATAAGAAACTTTAAGAGGTTTTACAAAGGCGATAAAATGCCCTCGGAGTTTGCAAGCTCCGCACTTGATACCCTCGAATACGAAACAAAAGACTTTTTAGCGTATGACACAAAGCGCACGGCGAGAATTGCCGCAGAATATCAACGCGCACATTATGGCGACGATAACTCTCGACCCCTCTCGAAAAGACCTTTATTTAATGAGAAAGCGGACTGTTTTAAGGAACTCGGAATAACTCCCGACAACCTCGACAGTTTTATAGTAGCGGTGGACGGTGAATAATAATGCCCAGCGTTAAAGGACAACTAAAGAGACTTGAAAGACGGTTAAAGAGCGACGGCGACCCCGACGGCAAAGTCCTTGAATGGATACGGCAAGGGCGGCGATACAACGAACTAACAGACGAAGAGAAAGCGGCCTACATTAAGTATAAAGAATCTTTGGGCAGCGGTGCGCGTGATGTTGCTATTGCAAAGCTAAAAATAATGCTTTCAGACTTGACCGAAGATGAGGCCTTTAATTTCCGACTGACTAAGCGTGAACGACCACCCACGCCAGAGGAACACGCCCAGACAGTCAAGGAGATGGAGCGCCTTATGAAAGAAATACAAGACGAATACAACAGCCCCGAAGAAGTAAAAAAGCGTGAAGCGGAATACCAGAGAATACAAGAAATAGGCCGCCTCAGAAAACAGGCGTATGAACGCGGCGAAAGTATGGATAAATATCCGTTACCGTGGCAAGAGGGGGGAAAAGAATGAATAGCAGATACCCAAGGCGAGGCAGACCGCCGAAAAGGCTTGACTCCGAAGAACTGGCAGAACTTTACATTTACAATATGTCAATGGCGGAGTTTAAACAAAAAAAGAGGCGCGAATTGACCTCGGAAATCAGCAGGAAAAACGCCGAAGTTGAAGAACAGTTGAAACAGTTTTGTTTGAATTGCGAAAAAAGCTCTTGCAAACACGGCGACTGCGCAGAGTGGAGAGCACAGCGAAAACGGCTCGAATCTGAAAGCGGACTGAAAGACTTGTACGCGCGACTTCGACAGCTATATTATTAGACATCATCTAAAGGTGAGAGCCATTTTATAAAATCTCCTAAAAACAGGAAAGACCGTCGGCATAAAGTCGGCGGTTTTTTCTTTGTTGACTGTCAAGACAAAATGTGATATACTTAGATACAGTTTTTCGGGAGTAAAAGCTAATAGTCCAAAAAATTGTACTCATAAAAACCACAACAAAACCACAACAGACAGAAAAAAACAGGTAATTTTAAGTTGCAACAAGATACAGCAGGCAATAAAAGGAAAATCCCGCAAACCCTTTTGCTATGCGCTTAAATTGCAACAAATTGCAACAAATAAGAGTACAAAAAATTGGACTTCAGATAGTTGGTAAGGATGAGGTCCCCGGTCCGAATCCGGGTATCAGCTCCATTCAAAAAGTGCTCAAAAACACCCGTTTTTGGGCATTTTTTATTGCTTTTTGTTCAATGCAGTTACATTCACCTATGGTCGGAATATACCTCATTGACTAAAACTACACTGTTTTGCAAATGATTCTGCAAATTTTCTGAAATTTTACACCCCTCTAACCCGCATCAATAGGACGTTTGAAAGGGATTGATGTTTGCAAATATTTTGCAAATTTTACCCCACTGCCGGTTGGCAGTAGACACTTTCTATAATGCTTGCGGATTCCGAACTCGACGCTCTGCCCTTCACATAATACTTCAATGTCATCGCCGAAGTCGTATGTCCCGCAGCTGCTTGAGCTTGCTTGATGTCACGAGTTTGGTCGTAGATGTCTGTAAGCACCGTAGTCCTGAATCTGATAGGAGTAATGTTGTCTTCAAACCCCGTGTCTTTCTTGATGTGCTCACACATTTTGCGCACCTGTGTATATGACAGTGGCTTGTCTCCGCCGAAAACAAACTTATCTCCCTCCCGGGGCGTCAGATACTTAACGGCAATCTTCGACAATCCAATGTCTCTGACGCTTGCTTCGGTCTTCGTGGCTTTAATTTCCGGTTGATTCCTCGTCGGGTGCGTAACGGCACGCCTGATATGCAGAATCATATTGTCTAAATCGACATCTTCCCATTTCAGCCCGAGAACCTCTTCAAGCCTCAGAGGGTGTAATGCCTGAAGCGCCAGATAAGCCCTATCAGATTCAAGCTTAATCTTGTCAAGATTCTGAATCAAGAATCGCATTTGTTCAACACTGTATTCCTTCGTTGACTGGCTCGCCCTACCTGTGATTTTAAGACGTTTGGAGTTAAGAGGGTTCCTGCTTATAATCCCGTCTTCGAGAGCCGTGTTGAATATCATATTCAGCACTTGCCTCGTCTTCATCTTCGACGGCTTAGCGACAGCCATATTGTTAAACATTGTCTGCACGTCTTCCGTTGCAACATCTTCGACAGCCATATCTCCAAATGCAGGAATAATATACGACGTGAGCTGTCTCATATATGTCTCCGATGTAACAGTCTCAATATTCGGCTTGGCATACACGTTGAACCACCTGAGAGCATACTCTTTGAAATTATGCTTTTCTTTTGTACTTGAGGCCGTCTCTTCATCATAAAGTTTGATAAGCTTCTCAGCATACTCCTGTTCGGTATTCGCGTGAATCCAAATGCGTCTTCCGTTCAGCATTATAGTTCTGTTAATTTTAGGCATTGTATCATCTCCTTGAGAGTCAGCAATACCTGAATGACTTATGCAATTATCAAGGTGCTTCAAAGAGTCACATAATGACTGCCTTAATAATAGCATATTCTCGTTCATTTTGCAATTGCTGTTTTCTGAATCCGTATGTATAACCTCGCTTTCTAAATTGTAAGGGCTGCTATCCCAGCAGCCCTTTTTGTATATTTCAACGTTTTTAATCCCAAACGTCGGGCTCGATACCCATTCAAGATATCTATAGTCAGAATCACTCCTGCGTCTGCACAGTAATATCCACAACGCTCTCGTCAGTGAGCGTAGCCGACCCGCCGGTAACTTTACCGCCAGCGTCGACAGTCAGAGTAATCGACTTAACACTGTTGCCGTCTTTACCGGGCGCGCCTGCCGCGCCGTCCTTACCGGCTGCGCCCGGAGCACCATCCTTACCGGCAGCACCTGGTGCGCCGTCTTTGCCGTTCGTTCCGTTAGTACCGTCCTTGCCTTTCAGTGAGGCAAGCCATTCCTCCTCAGAACCGACATCGGGGTTCTTTTCTTTGGCGATATCGTAAGCGCTCTTACCGTCTTGCCCATCTTTTCCGTCCTTGCCGTCAGCACCGGGGGCTCCAGTGGCGGGTACTAATGACCACTTTCCGTCCAAACCTCTCTGCTTGACCATTCTGTATCCAGCATTATAAATAATCATTCCTGACCTCACATCGGGTATCGCAGCGTCAATTTCCGCGTCGCTCTTTTGAATAAGCTCGTCGGAAACCAGCACCTCGTCATACCCATATATTTTCTTATAGTCAACCATTTAACTGCCTCCCATTACAAATTTGCGTAGTGGGAGCTTTAGATATGCTCCCACTCGTTCATCATTTCTGTATAAAGCTCAGTGATATATGAATTGCCCTCAAGCTCGTCGTGATATACAGAATACGCACTCGTTATGCGTTTCAGTTCCAGAGGCGTAAGTTCCTTGACATTTTTCTTTTGAGTGTATGTACTCTCAATAATAAACGCTAAAGACTGCTTACTTGCATGCCCCTGCTTTTTCAACATGCTTAGAACGTCCGTTCTGAACTTGTCATCTTCTTCATTCTGAACTTGCAGCATTTCCTCGATTCTGCTCAGTCGTTCATCAACGTCCTGAGTATTAGTTTCGCTTCTTACAAATCCGCCAGCCCTTTTACGGATATATTTCACAACCATAGTGACAACAGCACAGAAGGATACAATATATCCGAAAGAACAGCCGATAAGTTTAAACAGCTCAACTCCGTCCATAATACCTCCTTACTGCTGAACAATGAATGTGTTATACCCTTTGGCTTTCAGCTTCTCCTGAAGTTTAACCGCGTTCTCCTTGACAGAGAAAGCCCCAATCTGAACTTTATATAGCCCGTTGATTGATACAATATAGGCGTCGTCAAAGCCCTCTTTTACAAGCTTGGTTTTGAGATTCGACGCATTTCCTTTTACCGCAAAAGCCCCGCACTGAACCTTATAAATTGTCTTCTTGGATTCCGTTTTAGCCTTTGCGTTGTAATACCCCTTTACCTTCTCCAAAAACTGTTTCCAGTGGGGGAGTATGTAAACAGGGCAGTTCTTTCTCACGCCCGAAAAGCTTTTGTCTTCACCATACATCCAGTAGTTGTGGGTATATACGTCATACTTCGGGTCAAGCCCATATTTCCTACAAAGATAGGCTGCAAGCTTGGCCACCGTATCTTCGGATTCCTTATCGGAGCTGATGCACTCTATGGCAATTGTATCTAAATTGCCGCCGGTTTGCTTGCCTCTATGGTCTTTTCTGCGTGTAGAACCATCGGCCGCGTGCCATCCCTGTTCTGACTCGTCAAGATTCTGCCATATGTCGTTATGCCAAACATAGAAGTGAACCACAACTCCTGACATATGCTCGTTGTATGTAGCCCTGGTGTACTGCTCTGCCGCATTTGTACCCTTAGCGACGGTGATGTCGTTAGTGTTGTGAATTGTGATTGCCTTGGGCTTTCCGGCTCCGTTGTTTAATGTGGTAGTAGATGGAGAAAGCTTTCTGCAAGGTTTCATCTTCCACCCCGTCTGACACCAAGAGGCGTTGTATTTTGTGGCCGTAAGGCTGTCGGGTATAATTTTCTGGTTAATAGTCAACTCATTGTTTCCGATTTTAACCTTTATGACCTTGTCAGGCTTTAATATAGTAGCCATTATTAAGCCTCCTTTTTGACAATATCCTCGCTGGGCTCAGTCCCGTTAGTGAGTCCCCATACAGTAGCCTCTATCATGTTCCTGAGAGATTCTGCATCCAAAGTGAAGCCCTTGCTTTCAAGGAACTTCAAAACATACTCAAGCTTTTCGGGGCCCCTCCCGGAGCCGACAAAGAGCTGCTCAGCGGCTTGCACCGCAACCTTTACCCAACGTTCTATCTCTGCGTATTTCTCATCGCCAAGCTTCTTCTTAAGAAGAGGAATGATGATTGCAGATACAATGGCCACAGCGAGAGTTATGACTGCTCCAAGAACAGTAGTTAAATCAATATTCATAGTCTGTTTCCTCCTTTATTTCTGCCTCGGATTGCTTACCGTCTTTTCTTTTGCAGACCTTTTCAGCAATGCCCTCGGCAACCTTTATTACTGCCAAAAACCCACCCTCTGCGCTGAAAAATCCAAAAAGATTTTCAGTGAGAGTGATGGGCTCGTTTCCTGTGATAGCAAAAATAACCAGAATTGTAACGACGTATGCAATAAGCATTACAAACATTGTGATGATAACTGATTTAGAAAATCTCAGCGCCTTTTTGATGCCGTTCTCTTGTTTGTCACGCTTCCCCATTCATACTCGCCAATTCCTTTTTAACGGCGGCACGCCATTTCTCAGGAACCTCGTCGATACTGATATTTCCGAGCAAAACCTGCAAAGCTAAAAACTTAACCATTACTCAGCACCTCCCATGATAAATTCCAAAAGCGCTGCCTCTGTAGCGGCAACCCTCTCCTCAAGAGTGATTTCGGGAATAGGCGGGATGGGAATGTTACCGTTAAACAGCTTCTCAAAATTCTTCTTGACGTACTCCTCGGATTCGTTTGTGCGGAAGTACACCTCGTCTGCCTCATACATAGTTGAGGGCTCTTCGCCTTCGTCTTCTACTGTGACTTTGTTTATATTTTTGCGGAGCCACACATCGGCTCCACCGTCGGGGAGTGCCATATACATGATCGCCGACGGCTTATCTGTAAACTGAACTTTCATTTATGACTCCTTTCATAATTGCTGATAACCTTTGCCGCGACACTGAAGATTCTTTCGAGCTGCAATCTGTGCTTTATCTTTCTTATCCTCAGATTCAAATAAATACCTCTGCTCCTCATCTTTTTCGGGTTGGGACAGAAATAGCCCTTGTAAGAGCACAATCGCCGCGCTTGCTTTATGTTCATCCTGCGAGTCCTTATGTATCTCAGCATCATTCTTCTTGCTCTGATAAATACTCTCGGTCTTACGGTTACTACAGCGTCTGAGTGTACTACATATGCCATAGTATCCAAAGGAGTGTCGTCGATGCACTGGATATGCCAGTCGGGCTTGATTGTTATTCCGAGTTCATCCTTGGCATATTTGACTATTGCTCTCACTGCCATTTTCAAATCCTTGCGGTTTGAACCAAAATAGACTTGGTCGTCCATAAAGTAAAGAGCATGAGAAATGAGCTGAACCTGTCTGCCTCGTCTTTCCTTGTGCAGTCCCATGGCATACCTGTAGAGAAACGACATCAGGTACTGAGCGGCTGATTCTGACGGCAGCGCTCCGATCATGAATCCCTCGTAGCCCTGAACTCTGTGAGACTTCAGAAGCTCCTCCCACAGCCACAGAATAGTCTTGTTTCCGCAATCTCGTTTAAAGAACTTCATAAAGGTTTCCAATCTCATCGAGGGGAAGCATTTGGCTATGTCAAGCTTGACATAATATTTGCACTTGCGCGTGTATCTCACGCCATGTGCGGCCGCCCACATCATGGCTGAGTTATCTTTCTCAATCCATCTCTGAATCATGTTGACTCCAAAGGTCTGTCCTTTGCCCTTGATACTTGATACCTGCTGAGGGACTATTCGTCTGCGCCAGATATCCTCACAGGAATGTTTTGCCACATAGTCTAACACCTGTTGCATCGCGGACTCTTTGCCTATCCGTCTTAGCTTGCCCGAGGACTTGTCCACCATATCTCTTATAAGCACGGGCTCAAGCTCTAAATCCCTTGCCGTAATTCTTCTTGCGGCTTCCTGGGCAATGAACTTTGAGGCGTTATAAAACGGCTCATATTCTCTCTCCTGCATGGCCAGTTTGTACTCTTGCCTTGACATTTGCCCAATGCCGCACAGTAAAGCACGAAAGTCTCTCTTTTTCTTATGCCTGCTTATGCAGTCGTAGACCCACGGCAATATTGTCCGCCAGTCTTCAATGTCCGTTTTCTTACAACTTCTTGTCATTGTGTCCTTTCTTTCTGGAATGTTCTGTAAGATTATGTCTTACATGGCTAATGAGCAAGATTCTTATCTTGCTTTCGGGAGCAGTCCGGGACTTTCGCGCATCTTCCGCGTCACAGTCTCTATCCGAATTCTTGGTTTCTTACGGCCTCATCCTGGTATAGAAGTGGTGTTTCCGATACCTACTGACCCCGTGGTATCTTCTGCTCAATTTTCCCCGCAGGGATGGGACGGACTCGTTATATGAGTCCGCCTGCCGCTCTTTTCCGCAGCCGCCATGCAATGTAAAAATATTTTTACTCCTGAAATCCGGGCAGCGATGTTCCAGTTCGCGTTCGACAAGGCGTTGTTACCGTTACCGCAGGCACCAACCCCGGCGTGGGCGACCCCGTTATTCAGGTTGCCGCGAACAAGCCATCGGCCACACATTGCACGACCCATGTGTGAACGGCAGCATACGCCGTCGTTCACTGTTTTTGTCATGCGAAAGCCGGGCAGCGAATGACCAGGACGCGGACGACAAGGTGCCAGGATCAGAACCACAGGCACCAACCCCGGCGGGGCTGACCCCGGAGGACAGGGCGCCGCGAACAAGCCATCGCACAAACAGTGCATGACCCATATATAAACTACAGCATATGCTGTCGTTCACTGATGTTTATATTCCCTTACCATCGGTTGAGCGATGGTAAAATATGTATAAAGGGGCAAGCCCCCTCTGTGCGGCTTACGCCGCCCATTCACCCCTATTTCCGTTAGGCGAAAGCCGGGCAGCGATGTCCCAGAACGCGACCGACAAGGCGCGGTCACCGTAACCGCAGGCACCAACCCCGGCGAGGGCGACCCCGTTAAGCAGGGAGCCGCGAACAAGCCACTCTCGGGTTCCCTCGGTGGCCGTTAACGAATAGAAAGCGTCTCTTGTATAGGTCGAGCTCGAACCGCCGGTCATGTCTTTCGGGAAGAACACGCCCTTTTTATATCCAAGATACCTGATATAATTCCAACCGGCTGCGCCGGACTGTTGTAGCCTGATACCGCTCGCCTTATAATCGGCTGTAATGGATGTCGAATATTTTGCGGTCTGACGGCACACATAGGGTTCATACCAATATGTGTCATCAGCCTCTTTAAAGAGTTTCAGGATGACGTCCGATATGGTATCATACGCGCCCTGCATGAACTCAATGCCCTGAAGCTTGGCGGGGTATACGCCGCTTGTGTTATTTTTGGGCGAGCCGTCGTTTCCGAGGACGCAGTCCGTACTTCCGTTTATCCAGTGGAATGTTGAAATCATCGTAGTCCGGCCACTGTGTCGAATGTCGCGTCGGTATCAACATATACTGCAATATAGTTGGTCTCGGAAATGCTGACTTTCTCAACCTTTGTAACAACCGCGCCTGCGGTTCCGGTTGTAGTGTAAACGTGCGCTTGGTTTCTGTCATTATTCGATGAGGTCGTACCGATGAGAGCTCCCATACCGGGCTCAAAGTGCGCGCCGTCAGCCTCGCTGAGTATAACTCTCTTAACGCCGGTTTCCGATACCTTGGCCACAGACTGATAGTTATTAGCGCAGCAGCCCTGAATGATTTCGTCGCCGGTAAGAGAAGCGTACTTGATATGAAGCATGATCTTAAGGAATGCGTCGTCCGCAGAGGTGCCTCCGCTGTATCCCGTGCCTGTAGCTTTCGCAAGTGTTTGAATTGTGTTATGCGATATATTATAGGTTGTAGGAATCACTCCGGCGTAAGAAGTCATTTTGTTGTTGACTGTATGGTTGAAGTATTTGCCGTGAACCACCCACGGACGAACATTGTTGCTGTTGGGTCTGACTGCCTCATCAAGTGGCGCAATGCCCTTGACGGGAACGTTTTCCGTAGAAGAATAATGTTCCTCGTATCTGTCGTCATAATCGACTACGCCAAAGTAGCCCGACATCTGCAATACGCCGACAAAGTGGTCGGGGCTGTATCTCTGGAAGTTATCGGTAATACCTGAGATAGCTGTAATCTGCGGCTCTAAGGTCTCGGGGTCAACCACAAAGTTGCAGTCCACACAGGCGAAAAGGGGATTGCCCGCATAGTCGTCCTTGCCAGCTACAGTATCAGTAGACGCGGCACAGGTCATATGCTCGTTGTCTCCGCCCTTTGTACCCGTAGAAACGGCAGTAGATTTAGAGAACGATACCCAGCCGTGCCACGGAACACGGGTAATCGAATACCACCTGTCGCAAAGCTCAGTAAGCCCCGCAGGGGTCATAACATTAACGCCCTGTGCGACGAACCACGCCCTCATAATCTTATTGTAAGTGGCGGCAGTGCCGTCAAATTCCTGATATTTATTTCTCAATACGTCCGCGATCTCGTGAAGTGTCGTATCGCGGGGGAAGTTTACCTGTTGTGCCATTTAAAAGCCCTCCTTTAAAATCCTTGCGTTAAGTCCGAAATCGTTCTCGTCGATAAAGAACGCTATGTCTTTTGCTTCGCTGATAACGGCCTGAGCGTCCTTAAGCGCCTGAACTGCCTCGTCGGTCAGAGCCTTAGCCGCGTCCGCAGCTTGTCCCGCGTTAGCGGCAGCCTTAGTTGCGGCGTCAGTAGCCGACGTAGCCCTGTTTGCGGCGGTATTTGCTCCGGCTGTTGCCTTCTCGGTTTCTGCCTTGGCGGTTTCCGCGCCCTCAGCGGCTTAAATAGCCCTATCTCTTGCTTCATCGGCTTCTCTTTTTGCGGTCTTAGCCTCTTCAGTAGCCTGAACGGCATTATCCTTTGCGGCGTTGGCGTCTTTTATAGCTTGCTTAGTTTCCTCTAAAAGGCTTGACGCTGTTTTATTAGCCGCCTGCGCCTCAGCAAGCGCTTGATCGGCTTGCTTCTGAAGTGCCTTATACTCTTCTTTGAGCGATTCAACCTCAACATAGTCAGGGTCGGACCGCATGATATAATCCGTAGGCTGGGGTCTCGGCACTACGCTGACGATGAATCTGAAATCGCTTCTGCGCTCATCATCCCCATCGTTTCTCTGGATATATCCGCAAATGGTATACGGCTCTCTCAGAAGATGGTCGGGTATCTTTGCTTTCAGCTTTCCTTCTGAATATGTGGATTCAACAGTGTAAGCTCTGTCGCTGTTTTTGTAGAAGAAGTGCACGGGATAGTAGGTTGTGATTCCTGCGTCCTCAACGCTGACGTATACGTCTCTGTCCCACTGGGCAAGTCGGATAATTTGTTCGCCCAGGGAATTATAAATCAATACATCCTTCAACCTTCATACCCCCTTTGTCAAACTATTATTTTATACTCATATAAAAACGCGGGATGCTGTTCCCGCGTGTGTATGGTTTCACTCTATTCCGCAAGGGGTGGGACACCTATTATATAGGTATCCCATCCGACCTCGTGTGAGGCTCACTTGGATGCGGAATCTTCACTTTTTGCGGCTTGTTGCTGATACCCCTCTTTCTCCCTTTGAGCCTGCATGACCGCGCCGCTGTGTATTCCGTCATATATATCCTTGACGATATAGTCAAGAATGAAATATGACAGTCCCGATTCGTTTAGAGCGTCTACAATTTTCTTAACCAGCTCGTCCCTTACCATAGAGACGGGTTTCTTTTATTCGTTCATAGTCTATCCTTTCTTTCATCAAAGCTTATTGCTTGCAGCCTTGAACAGCACGTTTATGGCTTCCATAACGTTTTTTCTTCTCCGTTGATTTCAACGGCCATATCGTCTAAGACAACAAAAGAACCTCTTACATTACTATCAATAATCTTGCCATCTTCGCTTATCACTGAATATATATAAGAGATTCTCATTGTAAAATAAACCCCACGCTACGCGTGGGGGCGAGTATAGCGATAGCGTTGAAATGGAAAATAAAGCCTCCTTTT
>CANQNF010000039.1 GCA_947625125.1 uncultured Clostridia bacterium | reverse complement strand
TTAAGAAAGGTGATATTAGTTATGCATGATTACTGCGTTTCTGAAAGAAACTCTACATTTTATACGGCTTTACATAAGGTCATAATCACTGAAACTCATCTGGTCGCTCAGCCTGTCTTCTTCAAGCTGATTCCTGATGTATGCCTCAATATTTTTGCATTCATTTGCCGTATCTACATAGTACCCTCTGCACCAAAATTCTCTATTTCGATACTTCGTTTTTAGATTCTCACTTTGATTATTTTGTGCAAAGACTATATGATACTTGCAATTCCACTTTGTGTGTGATAAACTGTGTATGTCGTTATTTACCTCTTGGTTCATAATGATACCTCCGTCTTTTATAATTTTTCTACAGCTTCTGGACCGTAGTTCTATTATATTTCTCGGAGGTTTTCTTTTCAATTCTTTTATTAAAGACTCTTCGCTAAAGTTTCACTGAACCCCGCGTCTAACGCGGGGTTTTAGGAGACAAAACCGCCCTCAGGCATAGGCTTGAGGGCTTTTTTATTTATCCTTATTTCTCGATTTGTAAACATTAAACCTATTCTTGCACTCCGCGCTGCAAAAAAAGATTGTCAGGGCGCTTCGCCTCAAAGACCTTGTTGCAGTGCTTGCAAAGCTGCAGCGCTTTCCCGAAAGTCCACTCCGTTTTCTCAACCCCCGTTTGGATTTCTAAATGCTGCCTCTATTGATTCAAACCGGCATTTGGGCTATAATTAAATCACAGCAAAAATCGCGATCGAAATGCCAAAAACCGAAAGGAGATTCACCATGGATTATTCACAGATAATCGGCAAAAATATAGCGGAATTCCGAAAAAGCAAGGCTCTTACTCAGGAGCAGCTTGGAGAGGCTGTAGGGGTGACGGGACAGGCGGTATCGAAATGGGAAAATGGCGGCATGCCCGACGCGTATCTTCTGCCAGAAATAGCCGCGGCACTCGGTGTGAGCGTCGACAGTCTGTTTGAAATTGAGCATAAAAAGCATATCCCCACCTCAGACGAGCTTTTGGAACTTGTCGGCAGATACGGCTTCGACCGCTTGCAGGCAAATGACGGTGCGGCGGTATTCAAACTGATTTTTGAAATGATTTTCAGGTTGAATCACAGCGCTTTTAAGTGCGATGACCTCAGGAGCGTTTGGGATATAATCGACGAGCATGAGGGAGTTTTTCTGACCTCGCAGCTTATTCTTAACGAAGGCACGACCTATGTTTCGCTTGTCAAGGACATGCCCTATTTATGCGTAACAAAGGACGAGCCGGGGCTTGTCGGCAGGCTTTTGGATGAA
Organism: uncultured Clostridia bacterium; assembly: GCA_947625125.1. Taxonomy (GTDB): domain Bacteria; phylum Bacillota; class Clostridia; order Oscillospirales; family Ruminococcaceae; genus Faeciplasma. Next base: position 24,478 of record CANQNF010000039.1, on the reverse strand, counting down.
AATAATTATTGTGATCTATTCGGGCTTCTTTCCGACCCCGACGGGCTTAAAGCCGCGATTTTTACGCAGTCGGAATATTCAAAAGATGGTGCGAAATATACCGCCGACAGGCTTGCAGAAAAAATCGGCGTCCGGCCTGAAAAATTCCGTGAATTGTTGCCGATGCTGCTCAAATTCCAATTTTTGCACGAGGAGCAGTTGGTTGTTGACGAAAGCGAATTCAGGACATATTTTATGCGGCAAAACAACGAATTCCGGCCGCTTCTGATGACTGCGTGGCTGCTCATCAATTCGCAGCAGCGCTATTTTACCTATTGCCAGACCCGCGAAACGAGGTTTTTGGAGAACAAGAAAGCGTAGACGTTTCTCGTGTTATTTTCATATTCTTTTCATATGGATTTTACCTGCAAAACGCTCCTGACGAGGGGGGCTTTTGCATAGATGAATAAGCCGCTGAGCGGAGGATGACTAATTATATCATAAACCCTTGACAACCCCCGACTTTGCGATATAATAAAAAAATAAAGATATAAAGGGGCCTTTAGCTATGAACAAAAAAGCTATCATCGGGTATTCGCTGTTTGCTGTTGCGGTCGCGGCGGTATGTATATATTTTGTCTCTATCCCGAAGAACACAGTTCGCGGAAAGAAAAACAGCCTCGAGCTGACAATCAGCCAAGACAGAACGTGTTACAGCGTTACAAGCCTCGGTACATATGAAGACGCAAATGTAGTCGTCCCTGCAGAATACAGCGGTCTACCGGTTACGGAAATAGGAAACAATGCTTTCAGGGGCTGCAGTTCGATTACCTCGGTAGAGATACCCGACAGCGTGACAAAAATCGGAAAGAACGCTTTCCAAGATTGCAGCCGCCTGACCGATGTCGCTATTCCTGCAAGCGTCAAGGAGATCGATGAGAGTGCTTTCAGCGGCTGCTTAAGTCTCAAATCGGTTACTCTTTCGGATGGGATTGAAACTATCGGCGGCTATGCTTTTTCGAGGTGTGCATCTCTTGAGAGCATCGTGATTCCGGACAGTGTAACAGTTATTGGCAGCTCTGCATTTAACGAATGTAACGCACTCGTAAGCGCAAAGCTTTCAGATAGGCTTAAAGTTATCGGCTCAAATATGTTTCTCAACTGTTCCCTGCTCGAAGACGTTGAAATACCCGACGGCGTGACAGAAATAGGTCAAGGCGCATTTTCCCGCTGCGGCATTACAAATATTGTGATCCCCGACAGTGTAACGGTTATCGGTCAGGAGGCTTTTTCTTACTGCGAAGAACTTACAAACATACAGCTTCCGAAAAACCTTGAAGTCATTAACATGGATACTTTTATTTCCTGTACTTCACTTGAGTCCGTTGATATTCCCGACGGTGTTACTCAAATAGGCTGGCACGCATTTTACTGCTGTTATTCGCTGTCAAGTGTGACAATCCCCGACAGCGTTACGGAGATATGCGCTTTCGCTTTTGGGACATGCTCAAGCCTGAAAAGCGTTAATATTCCGTACGGTATAAAAATTATCGGAGATGACGCATTCAACCAATGCATGATAGAGGAACTGACCATTCCCGAAAGCGTTGAGAGCATCAGCTATGAAGCTTTTATGATCGGAACGTTTTCAAGCGTAGAGATACCGAAAAACGTCAAGGAGATAAACGGCAGCCCGTTTACATATTGCAAGAATCTTACCGATCTTCGGGTCGATGAAGAAAACGAGGTGTATTACAGCGTGTCCAACTGCATTATCGAAAAAGAGAGCGGAACTCTTATCGCTGCCTGCCCTGCAAGCATTATTCCGAATGACGGAAGCATTAAAGTAATAGGCTCGATGTCGCTTTGCGGGGATCATGAAACTCTGACAATACCTGACGGCGTGAAAGAAATTCAGGATCGTGCCGCAGTAAATTGCCGTAAGCTAAAAGAGATCACTCTGCCGAAGAGCCTTGAAACCATAGGCGTATCGGTATTTCAAAGCGACGATATCGAACGAGTACTCTATATGGGCACCGAGGAGGAATGGAACGAGATAGAAAAAGCCGACCAATGGATCGGCGATTCCGCCGACTTTGAACTTGTATTCGCAGGATGATACCCATAACATTGACGATGAATGTGAATCTTGATGCTTTGCAAGCAGAATATGACAAACTAAAATCTTCACACGCCGAGCTTTCACGTCAGCTTGCCGCCGTCAATGAGGAATTAAAACCGATGAAAGATATACGCCGTTGGGTGGGCAAAGTTATCTCGCCGGAGCAGTCGGAGATTGAGAGCAAGTCGGAGCCGAAGCACTCTATTACGGAAAAGATGCAATACTATCAGGGAAAAGAAAAGGGGCAAACGCAAGGAAAAGCAAAAGCTATGGAGCAGGATGTTTTGAATTAAGCGGCAATAGAATTTTATTCCGTCCTCAGCGCGACGACCGGGTCTTTCTTTGCTGCGCTCCTCGACGGTATGATCCCCGCGATGAGCGTTAAGACCATGCTTATCGCGATCAGGATCAGCGCGGCGGGGATCGGCAGGAATGCGCTCAAGGTTTTGATACCCGTCAGGTGGTGCAAAATGAGGTTAATCGGTATGCAAAGCAGGTACGTCATCAGCACGCCCAGCAGTCCCGATGCGAAGCCGATTATCACCGTTTCTGCGTTGAACATTCCCGAAACGTTTCTCTTTGAGGCACCAATCGCGCGCAAAATACCGATTTCTTTTGTGCGCTCCTGAACAGAAATCAGCGTAATCACGCCGATCATTATTGACGAAACGACCAGCGATATTGCGACGAACGCAATCAGCACATATGTAATCGCGTTGATTATTGTGTTGACCGACGCCATCATGATGCCGACGTAATCGGTGTAATGTATCTGCGAAAGCTCCTCGACAGTGTCGTTGTAGGCCGTGATCGCGTCCTCAATGACCTCTTTATTCTCAAAGGTCGAAGCAAAAATGTTTATGCTCGCGGGGCTGTCGATGTCAACGCAGCCGAGAGCCGAGAGGTTGTCTTCATAAGTCGAATCGGAAAATTCTGTAATCTCGTCATAGTAGACCGCGCACTGCTCGGCGGTGTAGGTTTGCATTGCCATGTCGAGAGCCGCTGCAAGCTGCGCGGGCTCCATTCCAGCCATCTGCTCCTTAACCTGCGCGGCGTACTGCGTTTTGACCTGCTCGGCAGCCATTTGAGAGAACAGATCGGTCATTTCCTCGTCGCTCATATTGCTGACATATTCGGTGATTCGCGCTTCGTCCATTCCCATCTGCTCGACAAGCCCCGTGATCATCGCGGTTTCCATGTCCTCGCGTGTCATTGTCGCCATGGTCTGCGAAACAGTCGCTTCAAGCTGCTCGTCGCTCGGAATGCTCATTATGCCGATATACGCGGTCGCTTTTTCGGATTCATTGAGACTTGAGATATACTCCCTGAAAGCCGCCTCTTTTTCTTCATCGGAAAGGCTTCCCGTGTTTTCGTTGAACGGAAGACCCGTGAAAATATCGGTCTCGGGGTCGGCTTGCTGAGCCTTTATCGCGGCGGATTCTTTGGAATGCTCGATAACATACTCCGTCAGCTTGCTTGTGTAGCCGATAGAGCCGGAAAGCATAGTCGAAACCGCATTTTCTTTCGGGCGGATAATGCCCGAAACTTTGAGCGGGATAGCGTTGTCATAGAGATACTGAAGCCCCGCGTCGGTCGTGCGCAGGTCGCGGTATGTCCCGGTCGCGTTGTCAAAGGTGTAGCAGTCGGAGTTGAGGATAGTGCGGTATTCCATGTTGCAGATTTCCTCATATGTCCACTTTCTCTCGGTCGGGGGAAGCTCCGTCTTATTTATTGCCGCATTCATAGCTTTGTCAACGTTCTCTTTCGGCGAAAGACCCAAGGCGTAGAGCGACAAATCGTTAAGCTCGTTATTTTCATCGAGCACCAAAACTATCTCGTTATACTCGGTCGGCCATGAGCCGTAAACGACGTCGTACTGCTTCTCCAAAAGCGGGCTGATGAGCTTGCCGTTGTCGCCGGGGAGCATTTCCTGCCAGAGCTGCGACGACATTCCGCCCGGCATCATCATCGTCTGCGCGGGCGAATCGGTAATGCCGTACTGCTCGCCCAAGGAGAGCAGTGAGGTGATGTCGGTGTTGAGGTATTCCACCAAAAAGTCCTTCATCAGCTCCTCCATGTCGGAGCGGATTATGTCGCCGTCGATGTTCTTTGTGTATACCAACAGGTCGAGGTCATAGGTGTACTGAATGCCGCTTATAGCTTCGGCAAGCGTGGGGCCGTCGGCCCGTTTTTGCTCAAGATATTTCTTGAACGCTGCAAGGTCGTTTTCGTTCGTCTCCATTTCGCTGAGCGAGTTGACCATGTCGTAGATCATGCCCTTGGCGTAGACCGCGTCCTTATCGTGGGTATTGGTGGAACGCGCCGCGCCGATAAAGGTCTCCATCAGGGCGGAAATATCCATATTCTGGGATTCAAGCGTCAAAGGATAGGACGATAGGGTGTCCTCCTCCACCGTGTTAATATATGTGGTCATTCCCTGCGAAACCGCGAAAATAAGGGCTATGCCGATAATTCCGATACTCCCCGCAAAGGAGGTCAGCGCAGTCCTGCCCTTTTTCGTGAACAGGTTTTTAAGCGACAGTCCGAACGACGTTGCGAACGACATAGACGGCAGCTTTTTGCTCTCCGTTTTGGATTTTTCTTTCAGGTGCTCCCGATTCACTTCTTCCTGCGTGAGAGGGGCTGAATCGTCGGTAATTTCGCCGTCGAGCATACGGATAATGCGGGTCGAATACTTTTCCGCAAGGTCGGGATTATGGGTCACCATCACGACAAGCCGGTCTTTGGCGATTTCTTTGAGAATATCCATGACCTGAATGCTCGTCTCGGTGTCAAGGGCTCCCGTAGGCTCGTCGGCGAGGATTATATCGGGATTGTTGACGATTGCTCGGGCAATCGCGACCCTCTGCATCTGCCCGCCCGACATCTCGGCAGGACGCTTGTTGAGCTGCGAACCAAGCCCGACCCGCTCCAAAGCCTCTTTTGCGCGCTTTCTGCGCTCGGTTTTTGATACGCCCGAGAGGGTCAGCGCAAGCTCGACGTTTCTAAGAACCGACTGATGCGGAATGAGGTTGTAGCTCTGAAAAACAAAGCCGATAGAGTGGTTGCGGTAGGCGTCCCAGTCGCGGTCTTTGAAATCCTTTGTCGAGCGCCCGTTGATTATAAGGTCGCCCTCGGTGTACTGATCTAAGCCCCCTATGATGTTGAGCATCGTGGTTTTCCCGCAGCCCGACGGGCCTAAGATGGAGACAAAATCGTTGTCCCTAAATTTCAGGGAAATACCCTTCAGCGCGTGAACGACGCCGTCGCCCGCGGGGTAGTCCTTTTTGATGTTTTTGAGTTCTAACATAGAATTCTTACTTCCTTTCTGCGCTTTGTTGCACTTATCTTATCACGGAAATCTAAACTGAAACGAAACCGCGGAAGACTTTTCTTCCGGCCTGCTTATTTTTGCAGGTTTATCTCTGATGAGTCTTATGAAATACCGCAGAGGGTATAAACCTACAAAAAAGAGCCTCCCAAGCGAAGGCTCTCTTAAAAATCATATTAAAAACGGCAATATGCTGCAACAAACTGCCGTTTTTCTATCCTTATGCTTTTAAATGACTCCTATTAAAACTTTTATCCGCAGATTCATTTTTCGTATTCCCCCATGTATTTTTCATGCCTTGTCCGTATCGTACCGAAACTTCCGCAGACTTTTTGTTATGCTTCTGCATTCGTCTGTGATTTCGGCAGCGTTACCGTAAACATGGTAAGACCGTTTTCACTTTGAGCCGAAACGGTTCCGCTATGTAATTCCACCACTTTTTTGACGATTGCAAGTCCGACTCCGTTTCCTTCGCCGGAGTGTGAGCTGTCTGCCTGATAAAACTTTTGAAAGATCCTTGATATGCTTTCCGCCGGAATTTCCTCTCCCGAATTGATAATATCCACGGTCAGGGAATCCGGCTGATTTTTGATATTGACTTCAATGACGCCGCCGTCCGGAGAAAACTTTATCGCGTTATCCAAAAGATTGATCCATACCTGTTTCAAAAGCTCCTCGTTGGCGGAAATTCTGTATTCTCCGAAATCCACCTTGAAATTCAGTTGCTTTTTTTCCCACTTGTCGGCAAGCAGCAGGATTGATGACCTGATCTGTTCCGAAAGATTAAATTTTACAACATCGGTCAAAATCGTTTGATTTTCTACCCGCGTCAGGTTCAGCACATTTGTCGCCATATCGGAAAGCCGCAGAGATTCTTCTTCAATGACCGCCAGATATTCCTCTTTTTGTTCTTCTGTCAGGTTTCCGCGCCGAAGCAGTTTTGCAAAGCCCGCAATAGATACGATAGGCGTTTTGAATTCGTGCGAAAAATTATTGACAAAATCCTCGCGAAGCATCTCCGTGTTTTTTAATTCCGAAGCCATTCGATTGAAGCTTTGCGAGAGCTGCGAAAAGGTGGGGTGTTTGGAGATTGGCCAGCCAAAATCCAGTCGGGCGTTGAAATCGCCGGACGCCAACCGATCAATTTGGTAGATCAAATTCTGCAAGGGCCGGGCGGATATTTTACTGAATAAAAAAGCAACAATTATTCCTACGACATTACTGATGGCCAGCACGTAGAGAATGAGGATACCGATGGTTGGTCGAATATCGAAGTCAAACGTGATCAGCACTTGAAAACGTACCAGCAAATAAATAATAACGGCGGTTATTGAAGCGATGATAAATTGAATGATAAAAAAGAGTGCCGAAATTAAAACCGTGAGTGCAAAATAATGTTTTCGATTTTGTCTGTTCATACTTTTTTCACCGCCTTATATCCAAGCCCTCGCACGGATTCGATTTCAAATTCTTCCCAACCCTCGAACCGTTTGCGAAGCCGTCCGATGTGAACAGTCACGGTTTCCCAGCCGGTGTCGCTGTCAGCGCCCCATATTTCGTCCATCAGTTGGATCCGTGTAAAAATCTTTCCGGGGTATGACAGCAGCTTATAAAGCAGCAAAAATTCCTTTTGCGGGAGTTCCTGCGTTTCGCCGTTTTTTGTCACGGTAAAGGAATCATAATCCAAAACTACATTTCCGACCGTCATTTTGTGTTCGCTTGCAATCTGAGCGCGCCGCAGAAGCGCTTTGATTCGCCAGAGCATTTCTTCTTCATCAATCGGTTTTGTCATGTAGTCGTCTATCCCCAACGAAAAACCTTTGCGCTTATCTTCGGAAAGCTGTTTTGCCGAAACCATAAGAATGGGAAGATTATTTTTGCTTTCACGGAGGATCTTTGTAAATTCATATCCGTCCATTTTCGGCATCATAATATCGAGAATCACAAGGTCAATATACTCTTTATCCAGCACATCAAGGGCTTCTTCGCCGTTTGCGGCAGTAAATACGGAATAGTGTTCCGTTTCAAGCACGGCTTTGAGCAGCCGGCGTGTGTTTTTATCGTCGTCAACAACAAGAATTTGGAACATAGTTTACACCTCTTAAATAAGAATAGCATTATATTCTAAACTGAAACTAAACGGACACGTCGCTTTTTGAGCGCTCGGCAGGCTTTTTGCACTTGTCAAAATTGCCCATGAGCGTACAAAACAGACAATACCTTTGCAAATGGCGATGGCAAAAGCATCCATAGAAAGACATACAGCAATCAGAATCAATCCCCACAATCACCTCACAAGTTTTTTACGGCGGATAAAAAACGGCGAGACTAACCCACCGCAACAGATAAGTCTCGTCGTTTCAGATGATGCCGGGAAAGACTCCGGTGTGTTGGAATCACCGCACACAAGTGCCGACTACTCCCTTATTCAATTTATTATATCATAAAGCGAAGCTTTGTGATATAATTAGCCATCTTTTGCGGTTCCCGACGAAGTCGGTGAGCAAAAGGGCGATTAAAATAAAAATATAATAATCGTCTACGATTATTATATCATAGAACCTGCTTTTTTTCAACTGAATTCATGAACCCTGTTTTGGACAGATAACGCTCTGCGTCCAAAAATGTAACAAAGCCTGTCCTGAAAGGAAGAGCGCGATGAGAGGATAGCATTGAGTAATGAACTTTCATGCTTTTCTGTAGAATAATATGAGTAATATGTTTCCAGGTAATAATATTAAAAGGCTCCATGCGAAATTAAAAAATTCAGATGCCTTTAAAAAATGTATTCTACCCCTTGACAAAAGTGGTCTGAGGACTGGACGAGCGGGCGTATTACCGAGTACAACTTTAAAATGCTGTCACAGAAGTATCAGACGGAGCAACAAGATTTGGTCGAGAAGATTAACAGGCTCAAAACGGAGCTTGCATCTGAAAAACAGACTACTGCCGACGCTGAAAAGTGGATTGCCCTAATCAAGCAATACTCCGAACCCACGGAACTGACCGCTGAAATGCTCAATACGCTCATTGAAAAAATTGTTGTTCATGAGGCAGTCAAAGATTCCGACGGCACCAGAACCCAAGAAATAGAGATATTTTACCGATTCGTAGGTAAAATTGATTAAAACCCATACGCACGTCTTTAAGTTTGTTAAACGGGGTCCGGGGGTGGGGTATCTCAAATAGTATGAGCGAAGCGAATACCTTATCCCCACGGGTAGGAGCAGAAAAGAAAAAGTCAGCACAAAGCCCGAGCGAGCGAACGCGGCAGCGTTCGCGAGCGAGGGGGAGGCGCACTTCAGTTCTGACAAGCGCCTGCAAGCGAGTGGGGAGAAGCACACTTTACCTTCGACAAGCGCCTGCGAGCAAGGGCAGAGAGGCTCACAAACCTTCCTTCTCACTCCTTTCTTCCCATTCTTTTACCCCGCTCCGAAGAAAAGCCGAACTGCGAGGGCAGCCGTGAGAAAGGCCGTGAGGTCTCCTGCGAGGGCCGCGATTATCGCCTTTTGCGGCTTCTTTGCCTTGACTGCGGCAAAATATACCGCGACCGTGTAAAACGTCGTTTCGGACGAAGCCGCGAGCACCGAAGCCGTCCTCCCGGCAAAGCTGTCCGCGCCGAATTTATTTAAAACATCGTCAAGAAGCGCTATTGCACCGCTGCCGGAAATCGGCCTTAAAATCGCAAGAGGTAGGCACTCGGCCGGAAAACCGATTTTTTCTGCGGCGGGTCGGATAAGCCCGACTATGACGTCGAGAATTCCCGATGACCTCATCATCGTTATCGCAAGCATCAATAGCACCAGCGTCGGCAGAAGTCCTGCGGCAACTTTAAGGTTCTCCCCTGCGCCCTTTGTGAAAGAGCCGACTATATCGACTTTTTTTATTGCGGCATATGTAAAAGCGAGGCATACCGCGCCAAGAATCACCAAAGAGCTAACATCCAAACTCGAGCACCTCCGCGACGGTTACGGCGACTGCCAAAGAGACTGCCGAAACGCCCAAAACGCATGGGAGAATGTCCATGGGAGAAGCGCTTCCGGCGGCTGAGCGCATGGCAGCGACGGTCGTGGGGATTATCTGCATCGAGCATGCGTTCATCACTACAAAAAGAGTCATGCTTTTTGGGGTAGTTTCCGACTCGCCGAGCTCCTTTTCGATTTTTCTCATCGCGTCTATTCCGAGAGGGGTGGCAGCGTTGCCGAGACCGAAGAGATTTGCTGTCAGATTCAGGCAAATTGCACGGAGCGCTTCGCCGTTTTTGTTTAGCTGATTGAAAATCTTACTAACTAATATTTTCAGAGAATATGTCAATTTTTCGGTAAGCCCGGAATCATTTAACAGATTAACGATTCCGCCCCATACGGCCATGCCTCCGCCGAGCGTAATTACGAGCTTTAAAGCGTTAGCGCCGCACTCTGTTACAGCGTCAGAACATGCCTGAGAGGTGCCTGAAATGAGTGAATATACCGATGATGAAAATATTAGAAAACATAGCAAATAACCCACATTTTTGCCTCCTTTTAGTGATTTTTTGTAGAATTTGTCGTATTGACAAAGCAATAAAGGTATGGTAAAATGTCACAAAGAAGAAGTTAAGTTGATTTACTGCGCTTCTTTCTCTATAACCCGCCCCGGCTCGGCGGATGAAGCTATAATGAGCCGGTGATTTTTGAGGATTTATTACTGACGCCACACCACCCCAAAATTACTATCCGTCAAGGAGGACTCACTATGAAATCGACAGGAATTGTAAGAAAAGTTGACGAGCTCGGCAGAATTGTAGTGCCTATGGAGCTCCGCAAGACCCTGGACATCAAAGAGAAAGACCCCATCGAGATTTTCACTGACGGCGACAACATTATCCTCCGCAAGTACAGCGACAGCTGCATTTTCTGCGGCAATAACGATGATGCCATTCGCTACGAAGGTAAAATCGTATGCAAGAGCTGTCTCGACAAGCTTAAGAACTTCTGATTGGGGCCGCCGATAGTATAAGCTATTCGGTGCGGTCGGGAAATATTCATCGCCTAAGAGATCCGTCCTGCTTTTTGCGGGACGGATTTTTGCGTGGGTTATTTTTTTATGAAGCCGGATGAGAGGGAGCCCCTGCCCGGACCGCAGGAACGGGATTTTCGGGCGAAGCCCGGAAATATCCCGCGAAGCGGGAGCAGGGGCTCCCGCAGACGGCGGGCTGAGGGGCAGGAGGGAAAAGCTTAAACTAAGTTAGATCACGCAGTCCCCTACTGCCTTATGAAAGTGATGCTCCCCTGCGAAAAGTCCGAACCGTCAACGCGGCCGGTTTTTACAGTGAATGAGCTGCCGTTGCAGGAGGTTCTGAGCCACTCGTCGGCTATACGTCCGCCGTCGAAAACGCCCAAAACACCGTGCGGCTCGCTGAGAACGTCATAGGTCTTTGTACCGCTGACAAGCTCGGTCCGGCATTGCATGGTCTCGTCGGTATATTCGTTCACATAAAGCGTGTAAAGCCCGTCCTCAGAGACCCAGACCGTGTTTTCAAATTCGGTCGGTACGGGCATGAACTCGGTTCTTAAGCTTCCTATCAAAAGAACGACTATCCCTAAAACAAATGCCGTTACAATAACAATAAACGCCGCAGTTATAACCCTTTTCATCTTTCGCAGATCCTTTCTATCGAGCATGCCCGCCCGGTCTTCTCGTCAAATTCGACTGCCGCTCCGCAGATAAAGCAGGGCGTCTGGGCCTCTGTAAATCTTGTCGGAATGTGAAGCCTCATCCGCAAAATCGCAGGCTCCTTGTCGACCCCCAAAACCGATTCCTCCGGGCCGGTCATGCCGACGTCGGTGATATATGCCGTGCCGCCGGAAAGAATTGTCTCGTCGGCGGTCTGGACGTGGGTATGTGTGCCGAAAAGGGCCGTTACTTTTCCGTCAAGATAATACCCCATCGCCTTTTTTTCGGCAGTCGCTTCGGCATGAAAATCAAGGAAAATATTCTGAGTATCGATTTCTTTGAGAATGCCGTCTATGACCGTAAACGGATTGTCGAGGGAGTCCATGAACGCCACGCCCATGAGATTTATCACCGCCACTCTCGTCCTGCCCATGTCGAGAATGTAATATCCCCTGCCGTAGGCGCCCTCCGGGAAATTAGCGGGCCGAATAAGGTGGGGTATCTCGTCGAAAATGGTCTGGGCCTCGTGACGCTTGAAAGCATGGTTGCCGGTGGTTATCACGTCGGCTCCTAAGCCGGTCAGCATGTCCGCAGACTGATTTGTAATGCCGTTTCCCGTCGCGGAGTTCTCGCCGTTCACGATAAGTATATCGGCGTTGTATTTCTTTTTCAGATCGTGTATTTTTGACGCCAGGAATCGGCAGCCGACCGCTCCCACGACGTCTCCTATGAACATAAGTCTCATTTAAATCGACCTCCGTTACTTTTCCTTATAGCCCCAGCCGTCTATGCCGGAGCGCCTCATTGCGCCGAAAATTCGGTCGGTGAATCCCCTGTCCTGTCTTTCGCGCTCGGCCAAAAACTGCTTCGTCTGCTCGCGCATAGTGTTGCCGTCGGCAGGACACTTCGACTTGACAATCGGGAGAGCTTCTCGCTTTGCGGCTCTTCTTATTTCGACCTCGGGAGCGAATACCAATGGACGGATGACGGTTATCTCTCGCCTGTCAAGAAAGCTTTTCGGGGCAAAACAGCCTATTCTGCCCTCGACGAAAAGGTTCATTATAAACGTCTCGACGGCGTCGTTGTAGTGATGCCCGAGGGCAACCTTGTTGCAGCCCGATTTTACGGCAGCGTTGTGCAGAGCGCCCCGTCTCAGCCTTGCACACAACGAACAGGGATGCTCCTCGTGCCTTACATCAAAGACTATCTCCCCTATTCTTGAGCGCTCAAGGACGTATTCTACGCCCAAGCTTTCGCAGAGCTTTTCTATCTCGGAATAGTCGCCCGGAACGCCGCCGAAACAGGGGTCCTCGGTTATTGCCGTGAGCTCGTAATCAATGCCGATAAAGCTTCTTAGCCTTACAAGCCCAGCCAAAAGCACGAGGCTGTCCTTTCCTCCCGAAACGCCGACAGCTATTTTGTCGCCGTCCGAAATAAGGTCAAACTCGGTTATCGCCTTTCGCATATATCCTAAAATTTTCTGCATAATTATCACCCTACAATTTCTGCGTATATTTTACCACAAAAATTCCCGTTTGAAAAGAGGCCGGAAGAAATTTTTCATAAAAAGCACGGCAGGAGAACGAAACCGCTCTCCTGCCACACCATTTACTTGGAACATTGTATTATGAAGAAGTCGAATAGAAAACATCCGCCAAAGGTTTCGGCGCTTGTCTTACTGATTTATATTATAGCAAAAACTTCGGATTTGTAAACAGTCAAAATAGAAGAAAATATATCAAAATTATCTTTATAAAAGTTAAAATTGCACAAAATGTTTTATCTGCTTAAGAAACGACTGTCTCATTTTTTCAGAATTTGTAACTCTCCATCGAATGCTCAAGCTCCGACCTGAATATCACAAACAGCATTATTATCGGTATCATATACACCGTTCCGCCGGAAAATTTCACGTCCTCCGGCAGGTCGCTAAGGGCTACCGAGAGCGGGTAAATGCCCGTATTTTCCATCGAAAAGATAAGCGCCTGGTCAACCATGTTCCAACTCTCACAAAAAATGAGTATCGCTAAGGACGCTATGGCGGGCCTGATGTTCGGGATGACGGCGTATCTCAGCACTTTGAATACCGACGACGTCTCAAGGAGCGTGTAGTCGATTATGTCGCTTGGGATGTTTTTAATAAACTGCCGAAGCAAAAATACCGCAAACGGTGAAAATATCATCGGGAGCGTAAGCGCCAAAGGTGTGTTTAAAAGTCCGAAGTCCCGAAGCCTTATATAGTTCGGCAGGAGCGTGGCCTGAAAGGGAAGCATCATGACGACGATGTAGATAAAAAACAGCGCGCTGCTGCCCTTAAAGCGTATCTTTGCAAATAAAAATCCGAGAGGGAGAGATATTAAAATGCTGAAAAACGTTATCACGGCGGCATAAAAGACCGAGTTCCAGAAGAAGTGAAGATAGGTGCAGTCGGTCGTGAAAAGCTCCCAATAGGAGGACAGGCTCGGGAACCTGCCGTTATAGGAAAGCGATTTAAGAGCCGTTCCGACGACGGGAAAGGCAAAGAGAATGCTTAAAAGCGAGAGTATTATCAGGCGTATTTTTTTCATAGCGCGCTCCTTAGCTGTAGTCTCCGAGACTGTTCTCAAGGCGGTATAGGGCATAGACGACAAGCCCGATGACAAGCGTGAATATCACGGCCGCGCATGAGAGAGTCTGGTAGTTGAGCTTGTAAAAGTGATTGTTCATGAAGTTCTGGACCATGTATGCCACGTCGGGCGGGTAGTTGGAATTAAAGTAAAGATAGCTCTCCTTAAAAATTTTCAGGGAGTTTACAAAGCTCAGCACCGTTACGAAAAACAGGCTCGGAGATATCATCGGAAGCGTTATCTTAAGATGTATCCTAAGACCGGGCTTGCCGTCCAATGAAGCCGCTTCGTAGACCTCTTTAGGCACTCCCGAAAGAGCCGCAGTGAGTAAAATTATATCAATGCCGATATTTTTCCATATAAATAAAAGATACAGCGGCAGGACGGTGAAAAAGTCCCCGAGGCCGGATATTTCGGATAGGGCAAAATAGGTATCGGTCCCGAAAACCGACTGCCAGATAAAAATTATGCTCGCCGTCGGCAGGACGTAGGGAACAATGAAAAAAGACTTCAAAAACTGCCATTTTTCGGAAAGTTTTATAAGCGCAGAGGATATTATCAGGGACAGAACGACCACCGCCGACACGGAAATCAGCGAGAATATGACGGTGTTTTTCAGGGCAAGCCGGAAATATTCGTTTGAAAGCACCGATTTATAATTCTCAAGGCCGACAAACGTCGGGTCGACAGAGCTTTTTACAGCAGAGTAGCCGAGCGTGCGGATAAAGGGAAGTATGTAAAAAATCAGGAATCCGAGCGCCCCGGGAACGCACAAGACCGCCGTTTTTATTTTAAAAGTTCTGTTCACTGCCAGTCCTCCCGTATCACTCTTTCGCCGTCGTAAAGGGGCTTTGTCGATTTCATCACGACCGCTCCGCCGACCCTGTCATACGTCTCCATTCTTATATATCCCGAAAAATATCCCGTGTCGTCGGGCTGTATGTCCGAAACGGCATGCCGTGTTACCGAGTAGATCTCCCGTGAAAAGCCGGTCTCGGCGCTAAGAGTGTAGACGTAAAAGCCACCGCCATCCTCAAAAATCGCGCTTTTAGGAAGATAAAGCCTGCCGTTCATCTCGGTCGGAAATTCGGCGTAGACCGAGGGCTTTGTTATGTCATAAAGCGTGCTGCCGAAAAATGTGAAAAATATAATTATCAGCCAAAATAATGCCGAAAATACTATCGCCGTTTTTCTCATGCCTCTCCCCTATTCCTCAAGCCTCATTTTTACCTCAGCCGCCGTTTTTCCGGCAAGTTCTTTTATCGTGGAGGTTTTTCCGTCGCTTTGCAGGACTTCGGCGCATGCTTCAAATATCGGCCCGGTGTAGTCGGGAGAGAAGCATCGCCAATAAACGTAAACGTCATCAAGCGAACCAAGCTCCAAATAGTCGGAATTATCAAAGACGTACTCGAGAAATTTCGCCGCGGTCTCCTTGTCGGAGCAGGACGGGTTCATCACCAAAAATACGCCGTCGAGCATTGTCAGGTCGCTTCCGAAAGACGGTTTGCCCGCGCTGCCGTCGGGGTTGTCGTATACATATTTTAGCAGCTTATAGAGGTCATCGCCGTCGGGGTCGTCGAATCTTCCCGAGGCCAAATCGACGTTTTTTGCAAGATAGGAATATTTAGCCAGTGCCAGGGAATAGACCGAGCTGTCGGGGCCGAATGAGCCGGGGTCGGTAAAATTATATGTGCCGGCGGGCATGCCGATATATTTTCCGTCGAAGCCGGATAGATACCCCGCCGAAAGATTTCCGTCAAGGCGGGCTTTCAGGGCTTCAAACTCGGACAGGTCCTCAAACATTCCCGCAAGAAAATATTTCGTCTGATAAATCGGTATCGGCTCATAGATGTCAAAATCTGTATCTCCTGCCATGAGCTTTATGTCAAGGCGCTGAAAATCAAGGCCGTAGCTCACCGTTTTTACCGTCACGCCGGTATCTCTCTCGAATTTTTTAATTATTTCGGAGTAGCTGCCCGACGTCCTGCATGCAAGAGTTATGCTCTTAGGCGGGTCGAGATAATCATAGAATACGCACTCCCCTGCCGGCGCCCAAACAACGCTCACGACGTTTTCGTATGCCGAGAGAAAGACCCTATCACAGGCGTTTTCATCGGTATAAAATCTTTTCAGGGTCGTGTTGTCGGGGTCGCTCAAGGAATATTCCGCAAGAAACGGCGTGAAACTGGCGGCGGGAATAATGCGGGATGACGGGGCCGCAAACACAAGAAGCGTGTCCGTCTTTTCGCGGTAGCATATTGCCGCTTCATATCCAAACGCCCCGCTTGCCGACTCGATATTTACCGAGCAGAGCTTTTCGGAATCCCCCGTTGAAAGGTCGTTTGAATATACGTTTGCAAATCTTGAATCGGCGGGGTCCTCCTCAAGTTTGAGAATGCTGTCGCCCTTGTATCTGCCGAAAATTCGATAGAGAGAAGCGTATGTCATAGCTGAGTTTTCACATATAAATCCGACGTATTCAAGCGTTTTTCGCTCATAAATCTGTTCCTTTGTAACGGATATGCCGGTGGAGCTGTCAGTGCAAATGAAGCAAAAATAGCTGTCCGTGACAATTAAATCCTTAACGGTCAGATCGTCAGTTTCGACGGTCAGAATATTTTCCGAGAGCATATCCCCCGACGGGGAAATTTCCATTAAGAGCGACGATTTTTTGTCATATAAAAAGATGCTGTCACCGTCCGCCGCCATAATTTCTGCCGAGGTGTCAAGCAATTTCCCCGACTCGGCAGTCTCGACGTCGAGATAATACAGCGCGCCGTCCGTCAAAAAGCAGAGCGTTTTTCCGATTTCGGCCATTTCGGATATTTCGCCGGAATCTACGGGCAATGCGCACGCCTCAGACGGGGTGAAGCCGTCATATTCGACGGTTCTGCCGAAAATTGAGCTTTCGATTTTTTCGCCCGTTGGTGTAAAAGTATGATACTTTACAGCGGGTGAAGCGTCGTCTTGGTAGGACGAAGCGCAGGATGTGAACAAAATTAAAGCAGAAAAAACTGCCGCAAGGGTTTTGAAAATTTTCATAATAACCGCCTCCTTTTTTGAGAAATATACACTCTTCCCTCGGGGAAGTGTCAATACCCGGCCGAAAAGTTTGTAGAGAGAAACAAAAGGAGGAAGACAAATTTAGCAGATTTAACGATTTTCGGGCATGAAAAAGCCCCGAACAAAGCGTCCGGGGCTTAGAAAAATCTTAGGTTTTACGGTTCGCGCTCGTCGCAGATGAAGTAAAGGCTCAAGGCCTCCGGCCCGCAGTGGCAGCCGAATACCGGGCCGATATACCCGACGATGACATTCTTGACTTTGCCCCTGAGCATCGACGCGAGCTTTTCGGCTTCCTCGGGGCAGTCGGCGTGGGAGATGTAGACCGTCTGTGCCTTGGGGTTTACGGCGTGCTTCTCAAATAAATCGAAAAGCGCTTTTGTGGAGGCGTTCTTGCCTCTGGCCTTGCCTGCGACATAGATTTTGCCGTCGTCGCGGACGTATAAAATCGGTCTTATGCCGAGAACAGAGCCGGCGATAGCCGTTGCAGCCGAGATCCTGCCGCCGCGTTTTAAATACATGAGGTCGGCGACGGTGAATGCATGATAGACCTTAAGCATCACCTTTTCGGCATACTCCTTGGCCTCGTCGATGGTCGCTCCTGCGGCCTTTTTGCGGGTGACAAGGTCGGCTAAGAGGCCCTGGCCGTAGTTGGCGCATTTGGTGTCTATGATGTAAATTATTCTGTCGGGATATTTTTCACGCAGCTCCTCGGCCGCAATTTCGGCATTGTTGACGGAAGAACTAAGCCCGGAAGTAAATCCTAAAAGCAGGATATCCTGACCCTGCTCAAGAAAAGGCTCGAACGCGTCGATGTAGTCCTGGGGGTTGGCGGCGGCGGTGGTCATGACCTCGCCCTTGCGCTCGAAATCGTAAAAAAGCTTCGGGTCCATCTCCTCGTTCGTCATGGTCTCGTTTCCACGGATGAGTTTAAGGGGCACCAGATCGAGCCCGTAGGACTTAAGCATCTTCGGGGTGAAATCTGCGGAGGATTCAACAAAAATTCTGTACGACATTTTAAAGCTCCTTTCATAGGTTGGAATTATATTGAAATATCAGTTAAAATGCAACTTTATATTACGTTATCTAATATAGCATATTAGATTGCGTTTGTCAATAGTCCTCATATAAAGATTATGTGAAATTTTTGTGAACCCAAACAGTATAAGCTAAAAATACAGCTTTTCTATCCTCTGTTCATCTAAAAAGCCGCCCGCAAAGAAGCAGGCGGCGTGTTTATTTTATCATCAGCTTTTCTTTGTCCAGACGGATGGGCTGAGGGCAAATATCATGGGGTAAATCTCGAGTCGTCCGAGAAGCATTGCCACCGATAAAATCAGCTTTGTTATATCGCTGTAGCCTGCGAAATTCCCGCTCGGGCCGACGGCGCCGAGTCCCGGGCCGACGTTGTTGAAGCATGTCAGGACGGTCGTGAACTTCGTTTCAAAGTCAAACGGCTCCCAGCTTATCAAAAGAAGAAGCGTGAAAACTATCGCCATGTAGATGGCAAAATAGATGCAGACGCCGGAGATGGTCTTGTCCTCCAAAGGCTTGCCCTCGAACCTTACGGTCTGGACGGATCTCGGGTGAAGCATTCTCTTGAGCTCGCGCTTTACCGATTTAAAGAGCATTATCACTCTCGAAACCTTGAGGCCGCCTGCGGTGGAGCCTGCGCAGGCTCCTATGACCATGAGAATAACTATTATTATCCTTGAAAAGTCTGGCCAGAGGTTGAAGTCGGTGGTGGCAAATCCCGAGGTAGAGACTATCGACATGACCTGAAATGCCGAGTGGCGGACGGCTTCTCCGAGGGTCGGGTACATGCTTCTGACGTTTAAGGCTATGGCAGTCGCTGAGATCAGGACGATGCCGGTATAGGTCCATAGCTCTTCGGAGGAAAATACCGCCTTAAAGCGCTTTATCAGGGCAAGATAGTAGAGGTTGAAGTTTATGCCGAAAATAAACATGAACGCCGTTACGACCCATTGCAGATAGGGCGTGAAGCCGGCCATGCTGTCGCCGTAACAGCCGAAGCCGCCGGTGCCGGCCGTGCCGAACGTGTAGATCATCGCTTCAAAGAGGTTCATACCTCCGCAGAGAAGCAGGATTATCTCGAGGACGGTGAGTATGAAATATATGACGTAAAGAATCTTCGCGGTCTGGCGGGCTCTCGGGACGAGCTTTCCGACCACGGGGCCCGGCATTTCCGCTCGCATAATGTGGATGGAACGGTCGGTAGTCATCGGGGCGACCGCCATGACCATGACTAAAATGCCCATGCCGCCGACCCAGTG
This sequence comes from uncultured Clostridia bacterium, assembly GCA_947625125.1. Classification (GTDB taxonomy): domain Bacteria; phylum Bacillota; class Clostridia; order Oscillospirales; family Ruminococcaceae; genus Faeciplasma. The sequence goes on along the minus strand of CANQNF010000039.1, from coordinate 5,431 downwards.
GGTGAAGCTTCGCCACATCAAAAGCCCCTTGCTCATCGATTCTATATCTGTGAGTATGGAAGCGCCTGTGGTCGTAAAGCCGGAGACCGTCTCAAAAAACGCGTCGATATAGCTCGGTATCTCCCCGCTTATAACAAACGGCAGAGCGCCTATCGCCGAGAACATGACCCATGTCAGTGCAGTGATGACAAAGCCCTCTTTTGAATAGATGACGGTGTCCTTGGGCTTTGAAACAAGCATTATAAGGAAGCCTGCCAAAAGAGCGGCCGCCATCGCCCAAAGGAGTGAAAGCACACAGCTCTCCCGGTATATAAGCGCCGTCGCCACGGGCAGAAGCAGAAGCACTGCCTCTAACAGGAGCATCTGTCCGCAGGTGTAGAAAACCATTTTGCGATTCATCAAAACGCTCCTTTACGCTAAAATGTCTCCGAGGTTGTTTATGCGGTTCCCGGCGGATATGACGACTACCCTGTCGCCCGGAATTATCGCGTCGGAGCCGGACGGGATTATCGTCTTTCGCCCTCTCATGATGCCGCCGATAAGGATATTGGGCTTTAAGCGCACGTCTTTAAGAGGAACGCCGGTGAGCTTTGACTCGGCCGTGACCTTGAATTCAAGGGCCTCGGCCTTGCCGTCGAAGATTTTATACAGCGTCTCGACTACCGCTCCCGAGGAATTTTCAAGCGCCCTTGCATACTGAACGAGGATGTTAGAGGTTATCACTTTCGGGGAAACTATAGATCCGAGGCCGATTTTTGACGCCAAAGAAGCAAGCTCGTCGCGGTTGACTTTTACAACGGTTTTCGGGACCTTTTGCTGCTCGGCAAAAATTCCGAGCAGGATATTTTCTTCATCTATGCCGGTGAGCGCTACGAACGCGTCGCAGGTAGCAAGACCCTCCTCCATTAAAAGCTCCTGTTCGGCGCCGTTTCCGTGGATTATCGTAGCAGACGGAAGAACGGAGGCAAGCTCCAGGCAGCGCTGTTCGTCCTGCTCGATAATCTTGGCGCTGCCCGATGACTCGAACATCTTCGCAAGATAATAAGCAGTCTTTGAACCGCCGAGGATAAGTATGTTCTTGGCCTGGCTCTTTAGGGAGTTCAGCATTTTAAGAAGCTTCTCCATTTCGGGCTGAGAGGCCGCAAGTCCTATCTTGTCGCCGACCTCGAGCCTGAACAGGCCGTTCGGGATAAAGACCTCCTCGCCCCTCTGGACGCAAGTGATGAGAAAGTTCGCGTCGTATTTCTTCCTTATCTCCAACAGGTTCATCCCGGAAAGGTCGGATTCTTCGCTGAGCTGAAATTCTATCATCTCGAGATTCCGCCTTGAAAACGTCTCGATTTTCAGAGCGGACGGGAATTTGAGTATGTTATAAAGCTCCTGGGCTGCCCGAAGTTCGGGGTTTATCGCCATGGACAGCTCGAGGTGCTGCCTTAAAAAACTCAGGCTCGAATCGTTGTATTCCGGGTTGCGTATCCTTGCGATGGTGTTCTGAGCGCCCATTTTCTTTGCAAGAAAACAGCTAAGCATATTCAGTTCGTCCGATTCGGTCATGGCGACGAAAAGTCCGCAGTCCGCAGCTCCCGCTTCGATAAGAGTGTCGCAGTCGGCGGCGTTCCCGCAGACCCCCATGACGTCGTAGACGTTCGTAAGCTCGGTTATTACCTCGCTTTTATTGTCGATGGCGGTGAGGTCGTGTCCCTCCTGAGCCAAGGACGCAAGCACCGACCCGCCTATCTTTCCGCAGCCGGCAATTATGATCTTCATATTGTCCTCCGTTAAAGCATGATATAAAACATCTATTATAATATAGCACTTTATTTCATATTTTGCAACTCTTTTTTTCAGACTCTTGTATTTTTGCGGCAAAGGTGATATAATCGTATCGGAATATATTTGCCGAAAGGACGGTTTATCATGAATAAAACACAGAACAAGGCTCTGCTTCTTGTAAAAGCGGGGCTGTGGCTGATACCATGCTGGCTCGCCTCCTTTGTCATCGTCACATTTTTCGCCACGCTCTATTTTAAATACGGCACGGTGATGTGCTTCCTGTTCGGGTTCTGCTCTTTGGGGGCGACTCTTTGCATCTATGCGGACGTATGCCATAAGGCCGGCGGGAGGATGAACACAAAATCGATGAAGATAATGGGAGAAAACAAAAACGACCAGCACTTCGGAGCGCTCATGGGCGCCGTTCCCACCGGGATAAACTATATTTTTGTCATCATCCTCTATCTTTCAAAATTCGGTATCATCAAGGCGGATATGTTCGGAGTATATAAGACTCTGACCCTATATTTCATGCCGTTTACCTATATTTTTGCTCCTAACACCTTGGTATATCTTGACAACGGTCTCGTAGATACCAAAAATATTCCGGCGTGCGATTTAGGACCGGGCATGCTTATTCTGGCGCTCATCATGCCGCTTTGTTTTCTCGTGACCTGTTGGGCGGCGTTTTATATCGGATACAACCACATCGATATGAAAGAGCTTATCCTATACGGAGGAAAACGGGAAAAATAACTATTCTAAATCTTACCTGTCCGTCATAATCTTATGTGAGACAAGATCATGGAGGTAAGAAAAATGTTTCAAAAATTATGGATAAACAGAATAGGCGCGCTTATCGTTTTGCTCTGCACATATCTTCTGGTGTTCGGCTTTATCAGGTCGACGTCCGTCCCGTCGGAGATAATCCCCGTCGGAAGCGAGGTCGATACTCCCCTGCCGATAATAATTCTTGACGCGGGCCACGGCGGCATAGACAGCGGGTGCTTAAGCGTCAACGGAGTCGAGGAAAAGGATATAAACCTCAGCATTCTTTTAAAGCTCAAAGGGATGCTCGAAGCTTCGGGATTTAAGGTCGAGGCTACAAGGGACACCGACCGTTCAATCCACGACGCGGGTGTTTCTGGCCTCGGAAATCAGAAAAAATCGGATATGGAAAATCGGCTTAAACTCATAAATTCCGAGCAAAACGCCGTGTTTGTATCCATCCACCAGAATCAGTTCACCGACCCGAAATACTACGGCGCGCAGATGTTCTATCCCGAGGAAAGCTCTGAGAGCGAGAGGCTTGCGGGGATATTACAGGGGAATTTTGTAAGCTATCTTCAGCCCGAGAACAAGCGCGAGACAAAGCCGGTAGGAAGCGAGATATATCTTCTGCACTTTGCGGAGTGCCCTGCCGTCATGGCGGAGTGCGGGTTCCTCTCAAATCCCGAGGAGGCGGCTCTGCTCGAAACCGAGGATTACCAGTCCAAGGTCGCGTTTACGATTTATAAGAGCCTCTGCGACTATATATTTGATACCGAGGGAATTTAATTCAGCGAAAAGGATGTTTAATTATGCCGAAAGCAAGAACAGTATATGTCTGCCGCTCCTGCGGCTACGAAAGCCCGAAATGGAACGGTCAGTGCCCGTCCTGCAAAGAGTGGAATACCCTCGAGGAGGTCGACGCGCTCCCCGCAAAGGCTTCGCAGAGGTCTGTGCCAAGAAAGCGCGCTCAGATAACCCTTTTACAGGATATAGATATGTCGGACAGCGCCGAAGTGAGATACGACACCGGCATGGAGGAACTGAACAGAGTCCTCGGCGGAGGTCTTGTAAAGGGTTCGCTGGTTCTCTTAGGAGGAGAACCGGGTATCGGAAAGTCTACGCTTTTACTGCAAATATGTCAGTATCTCTCAAGAGAGCGTTCGGTTTTGTATGTTTCGGGCGAGGAATCCGCAAGGCAGATAAGGCTCAGGGCCGAAAGGCTCGGAGCTTCGGGCGATAATCTCTACATACTTGCCGAATCTGACGCCCAGACCATCGCCGACACGGCGTCCGCAGAAAAGCCGGAGATCGTCATCATTGACTCTATACAGACCATGTCGATATCCGAGATAAACTCGGCGCCCGGCTCCATTACTCAGGTCAGGGAATGCACAAACCTGTTCATGAGGCTTGCCAAATCCGAGGAAATACCTTTCTTCATCGTCGGCCACGTCAACAAGGACGGCGCTATAGCCGGCCCAAAGGTCATGGAGCATATCGTCGACGCGGTGCTTTATTTCGAGGGCGACAGGAATCTGTCCTACAGAATTTTAAGGGCCGCCAAAAACCGCTTCGGCTCAACTAACGAAATAGGCGTCTTCGAGATGACCGACGCGGGGCTTGAACAGGTCGAGAACCCGTCGCAGATGCTTCTTTCGGGCAGACCGCACGGGGTATCGGGGTGCTGTGTGGCCTGCACGATGGAGGGCACAAGGCCGATACTCGCCGAGGTCCAGGCGCTCGTCTCAAAGTCGGGCTCGAACGCCCCGAGGCGGGTCTCCACGGGATATGATTTCAACAGGCTTTGGATGATACTTGCGGTACTTGAAAAGCGGCTCGGGTTCTATTACAGCTCCTTAGACGTGTATGTCAATATAATCGGGGGCTTAAGGCTTACCGAGCCTGCAGCTGACCTGCCGGTAGCAATGGCGCTTTACTCCTCCCTGACCGACAAGCCCATCGGGGATAATGTCATCGCTTTCGGTGAAATCGGACTCGGCGGAGAAATTCGCTCGGTGTCACGTCTTGAGCAGAGAATCGCAGAAGCAAGGCGGCTCGGGTTCACAAAATGCATAGTCCCACGCCATGCTCTGAAAAATATAAAAAAATACGACGATATAGAAGTCGTCGCGGCTTCAAATTTAAGACAGGCCTTTGAAGCGATGAAAGAATGATAAAAAATATGCGGTATGAAAAATCATACCGCTTTTTATTTTAGTAATCTATTCTTCCTCGTCGTTGAATCTGTTGCGGTAGAAAATGTGGGATAAAACGTATACGGCAACGGAGATTACGATGTTTAAAAGCGTGCCCAAAAGGGAGTAGACCTGTAAATCATCGCTTATTTTCGAGAGCCAGAAGTCGGTAAAATAGATGTTTTCTATGGCGGCCACCGCTCTGAAATCCTCGGTGTAATCGGAGACGAGCGCAGGGATGTAGAATGTGGCGCCGGTTAAAATCAGGACGATGGCGACAAGGACGGGGTTATAGGTGCCGTAGGCGGTGTGGCGCTTGCCGTCATCCCAGAAAAGAGGGATCATAAACAGCAGGACGATTATCCAGCTGAACAGGGACAGCGTCTCGGGGTTGTCATACAGAGCAAGCCTCGGCAAGAATGTCCCGAGGATACCGAGGACGGCTGTTTTTCCGATTATCGAGGCAAAAATTGATATCAGCCAGAACAGTCCGAGCCTTGCAAGGCTGTAGAGTAGGGTTTGTAGACTGTCTCTTTCTTCCATGGTAAGACCTCCCGGATAGTGATGATACTATTGTAGCATATTTGAAGAGAAAAATCAAGGGGCAGATGCGGCCGGGAGTGTCCAAACCGACCACATTATAATAATTCATGGTTTGATGATTAAAGGTTCGCAGCTCCTGTCGGAGCTGC
>CANQNF010000038.1 GCA_947625125.1 uncultured Clostridia bacterium | reverse complement strand
TCTGTTACAAAGTGTACTCCGTAAGTAGGGAGCGCTGTAGTTCCAAACCACAAATCTGCGTAAGTATCCCAGTAATGTTTATTGGTTTTCAATATTTCGTCTCGATTCATTTGTATCCTATCTTTCGCATTTATTCTGTATTCACGCCCGATTCGGCGTTGATACCGTATTTTTTAGGAGGCATACCGTCTCCACATGCCTTGTCCTCGGGAACATATCCGCAGGGCAGATTTTTTCCGCCATGAATCCGTTTTCCGAGAGATATTTCACGTCTCTTGCGGCGGTAGCGGGGTTGCAGGAGATCATCACGACCCGTCCGGGCGACATCCTTATCACCGAGTCGAGCGTTCTTTTGTCGCAGCCCTTTCTCGGCGGGTCGATGAGAATAACGTCGGGCCGAAGACGCTCTTTTTCGAGCTGTTCGGCGATTTCTCCCGCGTCGCCCAAGCGAAATTCGGCGTTTTCAATATTATTTCTTTTTGCATTTTCACGGGCGTTCTCAACGGCCTCCGGGACTATCTCCACCCCGATGAGCCTCTTTATTTTTCCCGCCATCGACAGCCCTACTGTCCCGGCTCCGCAGTACAAATCGAGAACCGTTTCTTTTCCCGTGAGTCCCGAATACTCCTCCGCCTTTTTATAGACAAGCTCGGCTGCGGCGGTGTTTATCTGATAAAAACTTTCCGGGGAGAGCTCCACCCCGACCCCGGATATCTCGTCCCGCAAAATCCCGCTCCCGTACTTCACGACGGTCTTATCCCCCAAAATAACGTTGGTGTTTTTGGGATTTATGTTTAAGACGCAGGTCTTGATTTCCGGGAATTTTTTCGGCAGGGTCTCAAAAAGTTCGTCGTATGCCTCGGTGTTTTTTCTGACTATAAGACAGAGCATTATCTCGCCCGAACGATAGCCCTGCCGAAGATAAATATGCCGCAAAAGCCCGTTTCCGCGCTCCTCGCTGTAGCAGGAAAGCCCCCGGTCTTTTTGATATGTAAGAACATCATCTATAATGTCATTAAATATTTTAGGATGCAGCCGGCAGCTTCCGGCGGGTATGACTCTGTGCGACCTCGGCGAGAAAAACCCCGCATAGGGAATGCCGCAGGTGTCGGACAATGGAAGCTGCGCTTTATTTCTGTAAAAATCGGTATCGCCCGTCGAAATTATTTTTTCGCACGGCACATCAAGCCCGCCCACCCGCAAAAACGCGTCGCGGACGGTTTTTTCCTTTTGATTTAATTCGCAGGCGTAATTTATATGCCGAAAATCACATCCCCCGCATTTCCCGAACGCCTCGCAGTCGGGCGTTATCCTGTCGGGGGAGGGGGTCGTTATCTTCTCGATTTTAGCGTAGCAGTAGCTTTTCAGGACCTTTAATATCCTGCATTCGCACACGTCCCCGGGGGCTGAAAACGGCACGAACACCGCCATTCCATCATATCTTCCCACGCCGAAACCCTCGTTTGTCAGGGACTCTATCTCAAGCCTCACGACGTCGTTTTTTCTCATACTCTGTTCAGCGCTCCGTTCCCGACGGCTTCATTTATGCGCTCAAACGCCTCCGCCTTTCTTTTTATGACCGTCTCGTCAAAGCGCTTTATATATTCAAGCGGATATTTCGGGTTGTAGAGCCTTGAAATTCTCCCCGGCCCGGCTACTATCTTTGTGGAGCCTCCCGCGCCTGCGGCGATGACCGTCTGGACCTCTTCCATCATGTTTATGTTATAGATGCCTTCTTTTCCGTCTTTGGCCCAGCCGACGTTTTCAAGGTTTGAAAGCTGGTTTTTCTGACGATACAAATAGTACGGCCGATACCCCGCCGCCATAAGCGACGAGTTGGTATGCTCCACCATTTTTGCAGTCTCGTCGGGCGACACCTCGAAGCCGTCCGAGTGCATCATATCTGCGGCGCGCTTTATGGAGAGCGTGTGGACGGTTATGTTCCCGGGGCCAAGGGAGATTATTTTTTCAAGTGTTTTGCAAAATCCTCTTAAGTCATCTCCCGGCAGACCTGCTATAAGGTCGACGTTAATCGAGTCAAAGCCCGCTTTTTCGGCTATTTCATATGCCCTTAAAAAGTCCTCCGCCGTATGCCGCCTGCCTATTTTTTCAAGAACGCCGTTCTGCAAGGTCTGCGGGTTCACGCTTATCCTGCGCCCGCCGTTTGACAAAATGACGTTAAGCTTTTCTTCATCAATGGTGTCCGGGCGGCCGGCTTCGACGGTGTACTCCCGAAGATGAGACAGATCAAACTCCGAGGAGACCGTCCGCATGATTTTGTCCAAATCATCGGCGGGTATCGCGGTCGGAGTGCCCCCGCCGAAGTAGACGGCGTCGAGCTTTAACCCCGATTCCGAGAATTTTTCCCCGATGAATCTTATCTCGTCGCAGAGCCTGCCGACGTATTCGGGGATGAGCTTTTTGAAGCTTTCTACGGTCTGGGAGACGAAGCTGCAATAGGCGCATCTGCTCGGGCAGAACGGTATCGACACATAGAGGCTCGCGCTCATCAAATCAAGCCCCTTGAGGCAACTCTCCTGGTTTTTTGCGGTCTCGAGGCATAGCGCGGTCTTTTCCTTGGTGACATAATACTCCGACATTTTTGAGTATATCTCATCCTCGCTAAGCCCGCTTTTTAAAAGCCCGGTGACAAGCTTTACCGGCCTCACTCCGGTAAGAACGCCCCATGCCGGGGAGATTCCTGTTATCTCCTTAAGGCAAAGAAACATCAGCCTGCAAAGCGTGAGCTCGCAGGCGTGTTCGTAGTCTTTGACGTTAAGCGGAATTTTTTCGCTTCTTTCAGAGGTTTTCCCTCCGACCCGGCAGACGGCCCTTAAATCCGCCATGCCGCTGTAAACTTTTCGTGAGAGCAGGGCGCTGTCTCCTGAGTTTTCGGCAGGGGTATCCTCAAGCGCGAATTCAAAGCTCCGAGCCGGGAAAAACAGCTTCATTACCGCCTCGCACTCGTATCTGAAATTGTGTCCGATAAAATAAAGCGTCACCCTAAGACCCCCTTGCTTCTTATTTCCTCAAGCCACGGGCTGTAGTCGTATTCGTCCTTAAGGCTCGTGGGAAAGCCGTGCCCCGGAAAGACGGGAGCGCTTATATCGCAGCTTTTTATCAGCGTTTCGACGGACGACATAAGCTCATCATAATTCCCGCCGAGGTCGGTCCTGCCGACGGAATTTTCAAAGATTGTGTCGCCCGAGAAAATCCTGTCGCCGAATATATAGCATACCGAGCCGGGGCTGTGACCCGGGGTATGCAATACTTTAAAATCAAGCCCGCAGTCGGAAATATTTTCATTCCCGTAAAGCGGCTTTGCACCCCGAAAAGGCTCAAACGGCGTGCCGAAATAGGCCGCCAAACAGAGCCTTTCATCCGTCAGCATAGGCAGGTCTTTTTTGTGAATATACACCTCGCAGCCGTATTTTTCATACAGCCCGCCGAGGGCTTCTATATGGTCGCAGTGGCCGTGGGTAAGATATACGGATTTGAGCGCAAGCCCCGCTTTTTCGATCTCCCCGATAATTTTTTCGGGAAAGCAGGGAGCGTCTATCAAAAGCGCGTTTTTTCCGTCGCCGCTTAGGATATAGCAGTCCGTCCCGAAGCCTCCGAGGTCCCGTAATGCCCGAAATATCATTTCGCTCTCCTTTCCACCGAGAGAACGCCGTTTATCTTTTTCATCCTCGAGATGACCCCCTCAAGCTCCGCAGTCCCGGCTACGGATATTGTCAGAGAGGCCATAAAGTTTCCGTTTTTGAGGACTCTTGCGGCAGCCTCGTGAGTGGATATCTTCGCTTCGCTCAGGCTGTTCATGACGTCGGAGAATATGCCGATGCGGTTGTTTCCGACGACGTCGAGGCCGACCTTGTAGTAACTCGCAGTCTGCTTTCCGGCCCAGCGGACGTTTACCCATCTTTCCGGCTCGTTGTCGCGCTGAGAGAGATAGTTTATGCAGTCCTTTTTGTGAACCGAGACTCCGTGGCCTCTTGTTATGAAGCCGATTATCTCGTCTCCCGGAAGAGGGGAGCAGCACTGCGAAAGCTTTACCACGCAGTTTTCCAGCCCGTCCACGATGACCCCCGATCCAGATTTGTCGGAGGCGGGAGTGAATTCGTATTCATCGGGACTCTTTTCCGGCTCGGCAAATTTCTTCTGGTAGTCCTCTTTAAGTCTCGGGAGAATTTTCGAGAGGGATACTCCGCCGTATCCTATCGCGGCATAGAAGTCGTCAAGGGTCTCGCAGCCGTGGTGCTTCATATCCGCCGAAACGAGTTCCGGAAGCTCCTCCTCGGTTATGTGAATCATGTTTCTGCGGAGCTCGCGCCAAAGAGTCTCCTTGCCCTCGGCGATATTTTCTTCACGGCGCTCCTTTTTGAACCATGAGCGTATCTTCGCCTTTGCCTCGTTTGTCTTGGCGATATTGAGCCAGTCGCGGTTCGGGCCGTGGGATGGGTCTTTAGAGGTGATTATCTCGACTATCTCGCCGGTCTTTATGACATAATCAAACGGCACGAGCTTCTTATCCACCTTGGCGCCTGTCATCTTATGCCCGACCTGAGTGTGGACGGCGTATGCAAAATCTATTACGGTGGCCCCTTGGGGCAGGGTCTTGACGTCGCCTTTGGGAGTCATGGCGAAAACATCCTCGGGCGCGAGGTCGTTTTTAATGGCCCTCACTATATCCTCGGCGTCGTCGGTCTCTTTTTGAATGTCAAGAATATGCCGTACCCAGTTCAGCCTCTCGTCGAATTTATATTTTCCGCTTCGGCCCTCTTTGTATTTCCAGTGCGCGGCAATGCCGAATTCGGCGGTGTGGTGCATATCCCATGTGCGTATCTGTACCTCAAAGGGTATGCCCTCCCTGCCCATGACGGTGGTGTGCAGAGACTGATACATATTCGCCTTCGGTGTGGAGATATAGTCCTTGAAGCGGTTCGGGATCGGCTGGAACATATCGTGCATGATGCCCAAGACGTTATAACATTCCGTGACGGTGTTGACGATAACTCTGACGGCGTATTTGTCATAAATCTCGTCGAACGTCTTTCCCTGCTCATAGACTTTTTTATAGATGCCGTAGGCGGTCTTTACCCTGCCCTCGACGGTGGGGACGGGGTCGAAGTCCTTGGCAAGGCGCTCCTTTATCCTTGATTTTATCGATTCGATGAACTCCTCGCGCTCCTTTTTGCTCTTTTCGAGGAGCTGGTTTATCTCTTCGTATGCAAACGGGTCGAGGTAGGAAAATGATATATCCTCAAGCTCCTCCTTGACCTGCCTTATTCCGAGGCGGTTTGCAAGCGGAACGAAAATAGACATGGTCTCCGCGGACACGTCCCGGCGCTTGACGCCGTTTCTGAAGCCGAGGGTCCTCATGTTGTGCAGTCTGTCCGCAAGCTTTATGATGATGACCCGTATATCCTTTGACATCGAAAGAAAAATCTTTCTTATGTTCTCGGCCTGCTGTTCTTCTTTTGTGGCAAGCTTGATTTTATCGAGTTTCGTGACGCCGTCCACAAGATTTGCCACGTCCGCGCCGAACATATTCTTGACGTCGTCATAGGTGGCGTCGGTGTCCTCCACGACGTCGTGCAAAAGGGCTGCGCATATGGCGTCGGTGTCCATTCCGAGGTCGACAAGTATCGAAGCCACGGCAAGGGGATGGGTGATATACGGCTCGCCCGATTCGCGCTTTTGCTCCTTATGCATTTCCTTGGCGTATTCGTACGCCCGTTTAAGCTTTTCGGTATTATAGTTGCGCTCAAGCCCGTCGAGGCGCTTAATAAGCTCTCCAAAACGTCTGTCGCAGCTTTCAAGGGTCTCTAAACTCATATCAAGCCTCCTGTGCTCCCTGCGCTTCGCGCTTAATTCTGATAAGCGTTTCGCTCAGCTCAATATCTGCCTTTTTCGTCGGCGGTATCACCCTTATTTTACCGTCCGACGGTCTTATCTCCAAAAGTCCCGCGTCGCAAAAGGCGCTTATAATTATCATCAGTCTGAACGAATTTATTTTTCCCCCGAGCCTTGAATACAGCCCCTCTATGCTGCTTCCGCAGGAGCGGTCGACCGCCTTGTATGCGGCGACGAGTTCCTCCCTCGACGGAATGCCGAATGAAAGAAGCCTTTTGTCGACGTCCTCGTTTCGCATGAATTTAGAATACACGTCGATGGCCGAAAGAAATTTTTCACGGATGATGCCGTGCGGCTGAACCGCGATGGAAATAAGCTCCGCGCTTTTTGAGCCGGCGTATTCCCTCGGCCTCATCCTCGCCATCGCGTCTATTTTGTCCCCGACCCGAAATTCAAGGTCTGAAGTCTTTGTACGAAACATAAGAAGCTCGGTCTTTATCCCGTCATAGTCTATGCCGAGCTTTGTGTGCTCGCCTCCTGAAAGGGGAGTGAGCCTTGTTATGACCGCGCCGTCGAGCTTGAACACCGGCTCGGGATTTCCCGTGCCGAACGGTTCGAGACGTGAAAGCGAGCGGGCGTTTTCATAGGTTATCTCGCTTCCCCTGAGTATTTTGTCCGCGACAATTTCCGGGGCGGGCATGCTCGGGCAGGTCTTTCGTGCGTAGTCTTCGATTCTTTTTTCAAGCTCGGGAATTTTTTCGGCTTCGATTGTAAGTCCGCCGGCGAGCTCGTGTCCCCCGAATTTTACAAAGAGGTCTGCGCAGCTCTCAAAGCAGCGGAATATGTTAAAGCCCTTAACGGACCTCGCAGAGCCCGTGGCAAGCCCGTTTTCATCTATGGAAAGAACTATCGCAGGCTTGTCGTAAGTATCTGTAAGACGGGCCGCGATTATCCCGATAAGACCGTGCGGCAGGTCCTTTTCCGAGACCGTGAGCACCCTGCCAAGAAGCTTATCCGGCGATTTGTCGAGCTTTTCGGTCAGGTCTGCGATTATTTTTGCCTCGCGCTCGCGCCTGCCGGAATTTAAGCCGTCTATTTTTTCGGCAGCGCCCTTGGCAGTTTCGCCGTCTTCGCACAAAAGAAGCTCCAAAGCCGTGGAAGCCGTTCCGAAGCGGCTCGCGGCGTTTATTCTCGGGGCGATGTTAAAAGCGATGAACGACGACGTAACGGGCTTTTTGTCAAGGCCGTCAAGAAGCGCCCGCAGACCCGGGTTTTCGGTGTTTTCAAGAAGCCTTAAGCCCCGCGAAACGATGACCCGATTTTCACCGGTCAACGGCATAACGTCGGCGACGGTAGCGACTGCGCAAAGGTCGAGATACTGCTCGCATACCGCCTCGTAATCCCCGCCGTCAAGGGCTGCGCAAAGCTTAAGCGCAACGCCCGCCCCGCAAAGGTCCTTGAATTCCGAAACGTCTCCCATAAGATGCGGGTCTATCACGGCCTCGGCAGTCGGAAGAACGGCCGGCGGCTGATGATGGTCGGTTATAACGAGCTTCATGCCGAGTTTATATATCAGCTTTGACTCCTCAAGCGCGGATATTCCGTTGTCGACGGTGATGATGAGTTCTGCGCCCGAATCCTTTATTTTTTTGACAGCTTCTTCGCTTAAGCCGTAGCCGTCCTCTCTTTCGGGAATGAATGCCGTGACGTCGGCTCCCATGCTGAGAAGATAGTCGTATAAAATCGCGGTCGAGCATATCCCGTCGCAGTCGTAGTCGCCGTATATGGCAATTTTCGAGCCGGAATCTATGGCAGAATTTATTGATTCAACGGCGGCGTTCATACCGCTGAGCAAAAAGGGGTCGCCGAGGGAGTCGGCGTTAAAGAACGCCTCAAGCTTTTCACGGGTATCCATGCCTCTTGCGGCGACGATCTCGCTGAGCAGGGGCCCGAGGTCGCTGAGGCGGTTTATCATATTCACTTTTTCGGGCTCCGCGCCCAGAATCGTCCATTTTTTCATATAATTCTCCGAAAAAAATATTGAGATAATTATATCACGTTTTTCGGAAGTTGTAAAGGGGGTCGCAGCACCGAAATGTGTCCTAATCGGCCACATTAAGAATACAGATGTCAGAAAGCAGATTTCAGAATTTCAAGGGGTCGCCTATGGCGACGGTTTTAAAAATAGTGAATAAATGCGGGCGGTTTGTACACACCCCCGCCCCGAAACCGGAAACGGATTTGCATGGCAGGCAGAGGAGTGGTTGGAGCGGCAGAATAAAAAGGTTTCGCCGGCCTTTTGGCACATGCAAAACCTGAGTGAGCAAAATCTAAAAAGGTTTTATCCCGCTTTTCCTCAAATGAACAAGCTGGTTTTGTAGCTGCGGGACTACCCTCGGCAAACAAAGCGTTAAAACTTGCTTTTCGCTTTCCCTCGGCAAGAACGACCGCCTCGGTCAGCTCAAAGAGTTTTAATCGCGTTGTTTAACGACCGATTCGGTTGTCCCGCAGACAAAACCCCGCGTGTTCCAGCGGGCAGGTTCCAAGGGCAGTAGAACAGTTGCGTAAAAACTTGCTGTTCCAAAGCTTCGCCGGAGCTTTGGAACAGAGTTTTAAACGCAAGTTCCCACCGAGTCGCAGCCCGCAGGCTGCGAAATCTCAAGTCCCGAACAGGGATGACGCAAGTCATCGCTGTTCGGGACTTAATTCACAAAAAAGATCAGGAGGGTAGCCCAAACAGTCCGGTGGACTGTTTGGGCATAGGGGACCCTATCAAGGGATCCCCTATGCGGCGAGCGCGAATGCGCGAGCCGCACTTGGGAAAGGGGTTCGGGGAAAACCCTGCAAGGGTTGTCCCCGAAAGCTACCGGTCAGCACAAGGCCCGAGCGAGCGAACGCGGCAGCGTTCGCGAGCGAGGGGGGACAGAGACACAAAGGTAAAAGCCCCCGCCATAGCCCCTCCCTTGGGGGAGGGGTTGGGGAGGGTGTTCCCCACACTTAAAGACCCGCAACCCCCATGCTTACGTTACAATCTACCCTCAAAAGGCTTTCGCTCTCTAAAGCAAGCGAAAGCCTTTTTCGACAAATGAAAATATCTTATTGCTATCCCTTTCAAATCATGCTATAATTACATCATATTAAAGCATCAAGGAGGCGCCTTTATGTCCCGAATCGGAGTGTGCGACGACAATCCCCCTATGGCTAAAAACATCTCAAAAATTGTGAGCGACTGTTTTTCGGCGCATGGCGGCAATTTCTGTATAGAAATGTTTACAAGCGGGAACGTGCTTATAAATCAAAACAAGCTGGAGCCGTTCGATGTGCTGTTTTTGGATATAGATATGCCGAAGGTGAGCGGCTTTGACATAGCAAAATCCTTGCGGGATGATTTTTCGCACTGCCTGATCGTTTTTATTTCGCTTCACTCCGAGCTTGTTTTTGAGAGCTTTGAATATCAGCCGTTCTTTTTTGTCCGCAAAAACTGCGGAATACCCCTTGAAGAAAGTATTCCGCCGATCGTTGAAAAGCTCGTCAAACATCTCAAGCAGGACGACAAGGTTGTTTTGGAGGACGCAAACGGCAGGAAGAAAGCCGTTTCCATAAGGGATATAGTCTGCATAGAAGTCAGCGCGCATTATATCACTTATGTTCTTAACTTGAAAGGAAAGACAGAAAAAATTCGCACGCGCGGCAGTATGCAGGAATGTGAAGAAAAATACAAGGCTTATGATTTTGTGAGGACGCACAAAAGCTATCTTGCAAACCTCAAATATGTCACCCATATTAAAAACGATACAAAAGAGGTCGAGCTGATGAACTGCATAAATATTCCGCTCAGCAAGTTTTACAAAAACGGCGTTGATGAGGAATATACAAAATATTTGAGGACGAGAGTATGATTGTTTTATGGACTGCATTTGAATTGCTTGTAAATATGTATCAGGCCGCTGCTTCGGCTTATTTTGTCTATGCCTTTTTAAGCGGTAAAAAATTAAGGAGCTTTATAAATGTCCGGAATTTATTATCGGTGTTTATGATTTTTATAGTTATCTGTCTTGATACATATATAGACTTCGGAAGATTTAAGCCTGCGTTTTCTTTGGCATATTTGGCGCTTCTTTTTGTCTATGCCGCTGTGAATTTTAAATGTTCTATATTTAAAAAGCTATTCGCGTCGGTGTTTTCATGTATGATTATTTTGTTGCCGTCCGCGCTTTGCGGCAATATTGCAGCCGTGATCTTTGACGAAAATCTCGCGTATCTGATGGCTGTTCCGAGTTTTGAACGCTTTTTGGTGATTATCAGCACTCAGCTTCTGATATTTTATACCGTATATATTGCTCTTAGGCTGTTTAATCGGCGCGATACGAGCGCGGAGCAATCCGTGTTTCAGTGGGCGATAGTTGCCGTGGTGCTTTTGATAAGCATTATCATCGGCGCATATATAAATTTTGCCGCCCTCGGCAAGGGAGATAAAATGGGCGTCTACTCATTGTTTGTATTTATGTGCGTTATCCTGATGAACGTTTTGGTCTGTTGGCTTCTGATGAATTTTTTGGATAAAAGCCGCGAAGCCCGCGAATTTGAGCTTTTGAAGAAAACTCAGGAATATACCAATCAATATATTGACAGTCTCCGTTCGGAATACGAAACCGTGCGAAAAATGCGGCATGACTATAAAAACAGCTTTATTACGATTCGCGAGCTTCTTTTGAGCGATAAGACCTTGGAAGCGATCAGTCAGATTGATGAAAACATCGGCGAAATCTCCGAAACAGAGGTGTTTATAAATACGAACAATCCGACGGTAAACGCGGTCGTAAACGCCAAGCTGTCGAGCGCCAAGTCGTTCGGTATCGAAAGCAGCTGTGCCTGCACTTCGGATATTTCGGGTATTTCGGATATGGATCTTACCCGCCTTTTGTCAAATATCCTCGATAATGCAATTACCTCCTGCCGCGAAAACATCGGCAAGAGGCAGATAAATATTCATATTTCGGCTGATAATTCGAGCTATCTTATTTCGGTGAAAAATACGATCGATAAGTCGGTCATCGAAAGCAATCCGCAGCTTATGTCAACAAAGAGAAACAAATCGGAACACGGCTACGGTGTAAAGATAATCCGTGAGATAGCGGAAAAATACGACGGCAGAAGCGATTTTTATGAAGAAGCGGGAATGTTTTGCTGTAGTGTTATATTGAGAAAAAAGCCTGTGGGATAAGGTATTATAAAATATATTTCGGGGAGCGCAGACGAGCGTTCCCTTTATTTTTTGCGCCTTGTGCCTAAAATCGGCGTGTTGTGCCTAAATCGTTGACATCCTGCGGATATAAATATATGCTTATATAATCGCAAGATATTTGAAAAAAGGGAACCGAAAA
The DNA here is from genome assembly GCA_947625125.1 of uncultured Clostridia bacterium. Classification (GTDB taxonomy): domain Bacteria; phylum Bacillota; class Clostridia; order Oscillospirales; family Ruminococcaceae; genus Faeciplasma. The sequence goes on along the minus strand of CANQNF010000038.1, from coordinate 15,710 downwards.
ACCGTTTATACAATGCAATCTTAATAGATTTTTAAGAAAATTCGTATTGATTCTTAAGAATATATGCAATATATATTAAAACAAGGAGGTAATAATTATGAAAATCAACTTTGTGAAAAAGTCCGCGACAGTTTTTGCGGCGGCGGTTGTTTTTACCGGCTGCTCATACAGCGGACTTGAAAAGAAAATTGTTGCCGAGCGTGACGGCTTGGTTACGGTGACAGATACAAGCGGTGAGGTTTGGACAGATACGCAGGGTGAACCTGTGTATGTCGCTACTGTGTCTGTTGAAGTACCGCCTTTGTCCGAGGAAGACATTTTATATACCCCTGTCGGCAAACGGTTTGCCGCGTGGTATGACGACGGTAGCGAAGAATATGCTGAATGGGCAAGGCAAAACGATCCTGCCGGAGTGTATTTTACGGTTGATAACGTTAGCGTTTACGATACTTTGGAGGAAAGCGGTCTTTTGTCTTCGGAGCCGAATTTAGACGACGACGAATTTATTGATGCCCTCTCGGAAACGTCTTATTTTGTTATTGTGGATTTATCGGGGTATTATGAAAATCAGACCGGCAATTCGGATAACGACGAAATAAGATATATGTTGAACTGGAAGCCTTCGGTGAATATCGGGGAATTGGACGAATCAGACAAGCAGATTCGCTACCCATACTATTTCTGCTATTTCAGCGAACACCCTCAGAAGGGCGATATAGACCCGAAAACAGGAGAGGAATTCAACATTATCAGCGATTACACTGTATTCAGATCCCAATTAAAAAGCGGCGAAGAGTTTGACTTTTCGATAGGATTTTTTGCCGACAAAACTCTTGTGGATAATAAAAAAATATTCTTGAGCTGCCGCGCGCAACGTTCGCCTTTAGAGGGCTCGGACCCATTGAACTACATCGACTTATTCGGGGGGCACAGCGATGATTCGGAATGAATTAAAGAGGGCTGTTTTTTCAAGAACATTCCTACTTGCCCTTGCATTGATGACTCTGTTTGCGGTTCTGAGCGCTGTGTTCTACATAGAGGAGTGGGGAGGATATAACCCGAACGCGCTTAATGACGCGATCAGTGAAGACGGAAGCTATCGGTTCAGCCCTCAGTTTCCTCTTTATTCGCTTCTCAGCGCATGGCTCGGCGGCGATACATTGTCTTTGGCATATACCGTATTTTTTGCATTGATACCTATCGGCTCTGCATTGCCGTACGCTTGGTCTTATCATACCGAAAGAAAGTGCGGATATCTTAAAAACATAGTTTCAAGAACCACACGGGCAAAATATCTTACTGCGAAGACCGCAGCGGTTTTTACGAGCGGCGCGCTTGTGATTCTTATTCCGTATATTATTAACATTCTGCTTATATCGGCGTATATCCCTTATAATATGCCTTGGGCGGGATTTAATCTCTATAACAGAATATATTTCGGAACAATGTGGGCGGATCTGATCTTTACCCACCCGTTTTTGCATATGTTTCTTTTCGTTATGCTGAATGTGCTCTACGGAGGAATCTATGCCCTTTTAAGCTATGCGGTTTCTTTTTATATCAAAAACATTGTCGCAGTTATCTTTGCCCCGTTTGTCGCAACCCTTGCCGTCGGATATTCTGAAAACCTCATTTATTCCCGATATGTGGCTACACCGGTCAGATTTGAGCTTGATCCCACAAAATTTCTTCATTCTCGGTCGGTTCAGTATATGCAAAATCCGTGGGTAGTTCTTCTTATCACGGTATTGCTTTTGGGCTTTGCCGTCGGAACGGTTTACATAAAAGGCGGTAAGCATGAAGTATTTTAAATTTCTGAGATTTGATCTGCGCGAAGGTATATTGAAAAAATATAAAAGCTACTTGGCGCTTGCCTGCTTGATTCTGATTGCATTTTTAGATATTCAGACAAAAGCCGAAGCCGTTGGAAACAAGCTTACTTTAGGCGAGTATATGTTTTGCATATACGGAGGAATCAAACGGTATGTTCCCACCATGGGCGACCCGTTTAAGGCGCCTTATCTTTGGCTTTTAAATCATCTTCTTATTCTGTACTTCACATTAAACTATACGCCGACGGACCTTAACGGCTTTGGGCAGCAGACCATATACCGTTCGGGCGGCAGACTTACTTGGTGGTTTTCAAAATGCAGTTGGCAAATCATTGCCTCGGTGATGTATTATGCCGTTTCTTGGCTATGCTTGGGAGCTTTATCAGCGCTTAACGGAATCAGTCCTTCTTTGGAAATTACACCCACAGTGTTTATCTATGTTCCGCCGGGAAGCGGAGTGGTTCCGTTTGACAGACTGAATCTCGCTTCAGAGCTATTGCTCTTGCCGCTTTTGACAACGGTATCATTAGGAATGTTACAACTGACGCTCAGCATAATTATCAAGCCGCAAGTTGCGTATATAGCTTCGGCTGCGATTTTGATAATGTCGTCTCACACTCAAAGCCCGCTTTTGTTAGGAAATTATGCCATGGCAGTACGAAGCGACAGAATTATTACAGAAGGTATGAACGCAAGCGCAGGCATAGTATCTATGATTGCGCTGTCTGTAATTTGTGCAGCTTTGGGAGCACTGAAATTCAGAAAATACGACATTTTGTGCAAGGAGGAATAGCAGTGGCTATTATATTTAAAGAGGTAACAAAAGTTATCGGAAACAGCGTTGTTATCGACAACGTTGATATTATAATACCGTCGAATCAAATAACCGGTTTTAAGGGCATAAACGGGTCGGGTAAGACTATGCTGATGCGTCTGATAGCAGGACTTATTTACCCGACAACGGGTACGGTTTCTATAGATGGCAAAGTACTCGGCAAGGATATAACTTTCCCGCCAAGTATCGGTGTAATGCTTGAAAATCCTGCCTTTTTAAATGGATATACGGGTTATGAAAACCTTTGTCTTTTAGCGGATATAAAGTCGGAAATAGACAGTGACAGAATCAAAGAAGTGCTTAATATAGTAGGTCTCACGGAAAATATGAACAAAAAATATCGCAAGTATTCTCTCGGAATGAAGCAGCGTCTCGGCATTGCGGCTGCTATAATGGAAAAGCCGGACATTGTTCTGCTGGACGAGCCGACCAATTCGTTGGACGAAAGCGGAGTAGAGATGGTGAAAAAGATAGTGAAAGCCGAAAAAGAACGCGGAGCGACAGTTGTTATGTCCTGCCATGACGGAGAAATACTTGATGAGCTTGCGGACGAAGTTATTGAAATAAAGAACGGTAAGATTGCGGGAAGATATTTTCCGCACGAAAGCGAGAGGTAGACTATGATTTTCAGACCAATGACAAAAAGTAAACGTGCTATTGCTGTAATATCTTTTATTGCAGCAGCGGTAATTATGATACTTTGGGCAGTAAAATGCTATGGCGTAAATGCTAAAGCGTTTCGTTCGGAAGCAAAGATCTATAAATCCGGCGAGTTTGTTCCTCTTGAAGGCAATTTTAACATATCCGGCGCCGAGAATACAGACGGCTATTCGGTGAGAGTGGACAGCGCAAGACTTACGGATTACAAAAAGGTGACGTCCGAATACGGGAAAGACATTTCGGACAGCGAAGTATTTGACGCTCCGAAATACTGTATAATGCTCGATCTTACAATTAAAAACGAGGGGAATGAAACAGGGTATATTCATTGCTTCGGTCTTAACCTGTATAACGGCGCGCTTATGATCCCCATAAATTTTGAACTTTGGAATTTGATGGACGAAAATATTAAGGGAAGCACCGTAATAAGACTGCGTCCAAACAGCGAAGCGTCGCTGACAATACCTTATACCGCGCAGCCGCTTGATGAGACAATGAATAAAAACGAATTAAACCGCCGGCTTGAAGATGAAACGTTGCTGTTTTGCGTGAGCGAATTTCCAACTATCAAGCTGATAGAGGTGGAAACGGAAAAGTGAAAATTATATTAGCTATAATGCTACATAGCAATTCATGATTGAGCTCTGCCTAAGCTTCTCGCGATAGGCAGGCTTTTTTATGCGCTAAAGATTATCTCAACCAGGTTTTAGTTTATATATTTTTCACGAACCGGCTTTTAAAGTAAAATGTTATATTTGAAATATAATGCAGATATGTTTTCTTTAGAGCAAGATTCTACCGCGGTGCCAAAATTCGCTTCTGCGCTCATTTTGCCCCGTGGGAATCTTGTTGGTGTTTACTTTCAAAAAAGAAACTAAAATCTGCACCCATGTTAATTCCAAGAATAAGCCTTTCAGAAAACGCTGAAAGGCTTATTTTATGGGTATCTATACATTATAAATACTTAACTTTTCCGCTCATTGCAGTATGCAAAATATGAGCGGTATTTTTGTTTAGGAGGATAATTATGTCAATATTCAGAGTAGAACACACCACAGGATTCACCGTCATGAGCAACTATCATCTTCGTGACAAGAATCTGTCGCTCAAGGCAAAAGGTTTGCTGTCGCAGATGTTATCCCTCCCCGAAGAGTGGGATTACACCCTCGCGGGATTATCGTTCATTAACCGTGAGAAAATAGACGCAGTCCGTGAAGCTATTAAGGAGCTTGAAAGTGCAGGGTACATAGTCCGCACCCGCGAGCGCGACGAAAAAGGTCGCTTGAAGGGTACGGAGTATGTCATCTATGAGCAGCCGCAAAAGTGTGAGGGTGAGAATCCACAACTGGAAAATCCAGAAGTGGAAAATCCTGTGTCGGAAAAACCAACGTTGGATAATCCAACACTGGAAAAACCTACGTTGGAAAATCCAACGCAATTAAATACTTATAAAAGAAATAAAGAAATATTAACTACTGATTCAATCAATCACCCATCAATCGGTGATAGGGCAGATGAGATGTCACGCGCAGACTTTGAGGAAGAAATCAAGGAAAATATCGACTATGACATCATCATCGCAAATAAGCAGAACGATAAGCGGCAGATCGACGAGATAGTAACTCTTATGCTTGACGCTATCTGCTCGCCTTCTCCGACCGTCAGAATCAACGGCACGGATATTCCGAAGTCGACAGTCAGGGAGCGGTTCTTGCAGCTTGATAGCGAACATATCGAGTATGTGTTGTTTGCTATGGAACGCTCGAAACCCGAAATCAGGAACATTAGGGCGTATATTTTGACTGCGTTGTATAACGCTCCCGCGACGATGGACAGCTACTACTCCGCGCTTGTTAGCAGAGATCTGAATTTATAGTCAAGAGCCGAAGAAAACGCATTCTTTCGGCTCGGTTTTATGTACGCGGTAAAACTCATCAAATGGGGGTATGCGGCGGGAAAATCGCTGATTTTATCAGGTCAAGAACCGAGAAAAATCGCCGAAAAATGCCCCATTTTTGAAAATACAGAAAAATTTAAGCAGGAGGTCAATTTCATGAAAACAGGACTTACAAAAGCGCAGAAAACTACCGAAATTTGGTTCAACGAAAAAGAGCCGACGATTCACGTTCGCACGCACAATACCGACCTAAAGAAGCGGCTTTCAGCCTATGCCGAGAAGTTTCCGACCGAGTGCAAACTGCTTGACGATGATCCCGAGCTTGGCTGCATGGAGTTTGAGATAGCTAAAGGTCGCCTGTCGTTCAGGCTGACCGAGCCGTACAGCAGGGAACGCAGGCAAATGGCGAGCGAATATGCCAAGAAAACCGGGCTGAAAGGCACAATCAGTTATAACCCCCGGTTCTAACTGCTGAACCAATCAAGACTTCCTTTGCGCGCAGCGAGGGGCTATAATAGAGGTTAGAAGTTAGAGGATAGAAGATAGAAGTTCTTCCCCCAAGTTTTGTGAACTATCGACATTTTCGACATTTTCGGGTTGATAGTGCTGAAAATGCTGAAAATCCATAAAAGCCTGTCCGGGCGTTCTATCCTCTATACTCTAACATCTATCCTCTAACAAGGAGTCTGCTATGAAAAAAATTGCGATTTTAGCCGCTTTTGCGGTTGTTTTGAGTTCATGCGGGGCAGAACCCGCCATGGAAATCTCGCGGGTCGAGCCTGACGAGACGGAAATTGTCGCGGGGGATTCTCCTGCCGAAACCGAAAATATTGCCGAGGAGGTGCCCGAAATGAACATTCCGCAGACCGGCTGGACGGAGGCTGTTCCCGCCGAATATACCTCTCCCGCCGACAAGCAGGGCAGTGTAGAGCGGCTCGACTATTCTTCAAAAGACTATGTTCGCGACGAGTCGGACATCACCAAAACCGCATATGTCTACACGCCCTACGGCTATGACGAATCGGGCGATGACCAGTACAATATTTTGTACTTAATGCACGGCTGGGGCGGGCGCGCGGGCGAATATTTCGACTTCACCGCGACGAAAAATATGTTTGACAACTTAATCGAAAAGGGCGATATTCCCCCGATAATCATCGTGTCTGCGACGTTTTACAACGAGAACAGCCGCACCGATTTTTCAAGCTCTATCGCCGAATTTAGGGAGTTTCACCGCGATTTTGAGGAAAACCTGATGCCCGCGGTCGAGGGAAAATACCGCACCTACGCCGCTTCCACGTCCTCAGAGGACTTGAAAGCCTCCCGCAATCACCGCGCCTTCGGCGGCTTCTCCCTCGGCTCGGTCACGACGTGGCTCCAGTTCTGCTACGACTACGATTATATCCGCTGGTTCCTGCCGATGAGCGGCTCCTGCTGGTACTACGGCACCTACGGCGACTTCCGCTTCGAGGACAACGTCGACTTCATCGAGCAGCTTGTGCGTGACGAAAACCTCGACGAGCGCGGGTACTTTATCTACCACGCCGTCGGCACCGAGGACGCGGTCAAGAGCCAGTCGATAGGCATGGCCGAGGAAATGCTTTCGCGCAAGATTTTTACGCCGGAGCACTACGTTTTCTATCAAAAAGACGGCGGGTATCACGACTTCAACGCCGTTCAGGAATATCTTTATAACGCCCTGCCGCTGTTCTTTAAGGGTGATGATTCCGCGCAAGAAAATGCCTCGTCATACACAGTTGACACCCCCATTTCGGACGTCATAAACGACCCCGCTTTCGGAGATTGGGGCAGGCTTATTTTCCCGGTCGACGAGGGGTACATGAGCGGCGAGACCTTAGGCGACTTGCGCCTGACTTGGTACTCAAACATCGACCCGGACAAGACGATCGAAATCTGCAACTACCTCAAAAACCACGCAGATACGGCGTTTTACGACATCTACACCGACGAGGAAAAGGCGGCCGACCCCGCGAAATCGGACACGGGGCTGTTCTTTTTCAAGGGCAATCCCGGAGAAAAATTCGCCGTGTGCAACGCCGGCGGCGGGTTCACCTATGTCGGAGCGATGCAGGACAGCTTCCCGCACGCGCTGGAGCTCTCGAAGATGGGCTACAACGCCTTTGCGCTGATTTATCGCCCCGGTTGGGACACCGCGAACGAGGACCTTGCGCGGGCGATAAGTTTTATTTTTGAGCATGCCGATGAGCTCGGCGTCGATACCTCCGACTACTCGCTCTGGGGCGGTTCGGCGGGCGCGAGAATGGCTGCCGACGTCGGCTCATACGGCACTGCATATTTCGGCGGAGACGACCTGCCGAAACCGGCCGCGGTGATTATGCAGTACACGGGGCATAGCGACTATTCCGCCTCAGACCCGCCAACCTACGCCTGCGTCGGCACGCGCGACGGCATCGCAAATTGGCGGACGATGAAATCGCGGCTCGACAGCATGTCCGCGCTCGGTATCCCGACCGAATTTCACGCCTACGAGGGGCTTTCCCACGGCTTCGGCCTCGGCACAGGAACGGTCGCCGAGGGGTGGATAAACGACGCGGTGGACTTCTGGATGGATAGATGTTAGAAGATAGATGTTAGAGGATAGAGGATAGAAACGCTTTATCTAAATTTTGCGGATATAATCGCTTTGCGCGTTTTCTATCTTCTAATCATCTAACGCTCTAACTCTCTAATCTAACTTCTAACTTCTGGTTACAACTGCTGAACCAATCGGCACTTCCATAGGGCGCGGCGATATGCTAAAATCAAATCAGAAGCAATATTTCTCTCCGCGAAAGGAATTACCATGAAAAAACTTTTGTCTTTAATTCTCTGCGCCTGCCTTTTGCTGACGGCTTGCGCGTCGGGCGCGAATGAGCCTGTTTCGGACCACGAATCCCACAAGGTCGGCGAGTATACCCTTGCTTCGGGCGACGGTGAGCAGACCCCGCCCGAAACCTCTGCCGAAACCGAGGCTGCTACCGAATCAGCAACCGAGCCTGCGACGGAGCCTGCCACAGAACCGACCACAGAACCCGCTGCCGAGCCGGCGACTGAGCCTGCAACAGAATCAACAACAGCCGCCGCGACCACAACCGCCACGACTGCTGCAACTACTACCGCCGCGACGACTACCCCTGCCCCCGAAACCGAACCCGAGGAAACGGAGCAGGTCGCCGATACCCCCGAAATCCCCGAGGGCAGCTCTGCCGTTTATATGACCACAGACATCTCGCCGGAGGGCATTATGAAAGTCTACGAGGCGCTCGGCGTTGAGCTGACGGGCGACAACATCGCGGTCAAGCTCTCGACAGGCGAGCCGCCCGCTTCGAACTACCTCGACCCCGATTTGATTCGCGATATTGTCGAGCATGTCGACGGCACTATCGTTGAGTGCAACACGGCTTACGGCGGGTCGCGCAGTGAGACGGCGATGCACTATCAGGTCGCCGAGGACCACGGCTTCACCACGCTCGGCAAGGGCTTTGTCATTATGGACGAGGACGGCTCGATGATACTGCCCGTGAACGGCGGCAATCAGCTCAAAGAAAACTACGTCGGCGCGCATTTCGGCGACTTTGACGGCTTCCTTGTCCTCTCCCACTTCAAAGGCCACGCTATGGCCGGCTTCGGCGGTGCGATCAAGAACATTTCCATCGGAATAGGTTCTCAGGAAGGTAAATGCCTGATCCACACCGCAGGCCGCAGCCATACGAGCTGGTTCGGCGGCGAGCAGGACGCGTTTTTGGAATCCATGGCGGACGCGGGAAAATCGGTTGTAGACGCGCTTGACGGGAATATTTTATTCATCAACGTGATGAACCGCCTCTCAATCGATTGCGACTGCAACGGCAACCCTGCGGAGCCCGACATTCACGACATCGGCATACTTGCCTCGCGTGATCCCGTAGCGCTCGACCAAGCCTGCGTCGACCTGATTTATGAAGCCGAGGGCAACGAGAGCTTTGTCCGCAGAATGGAGGGGCAGCACGCTGTTCACGTCCTCGAGGCGGGCGAGGAGATAGGGCTCGGGAATCGCGACTATGTTCTTTTAGAGGTTAGATGAATAGAAGATAGAAGATAGAGAATCTTTCCTCGGGTTTTGTGAATTTTGCACATTTTGTCGGTCAGCGTGCGCAAAATGTGCAAAGTTCATTTAGAGGTTAGATGAATAGAAAATAGAGGATAGAAGCGCTTTCCCCAAGCATTGTGAACAATAAGCACAATAAGCACAATAAGCTCTATTGTGTCTAAAATGTCTATTGTTCATGAAACTGCAAAGTAAAAAATAGCGATTTAGTTCTGCGGTTTAAATTATTAAAGCGATTTTTTGTATTTATACTTGCGTGAACTATAAGCACAATAAGCACAATAGGGTCTATTGTGTCTAAAATGTCTATTGTTCATGAAAGTGCAGTCGAGCGTTTCTATTCTCTAACCATCTAACGCTCTATCTTCTAAAAGCCTTTTCAGGCCGATAGTGCTGAAAATCCGGAAAATCCATAAAAGTGCAGTCAGAGATTTCTATCCTCTAACCATCTAACGCTCTATCCTCTAAAAGCGCTTGCATTTTCGCCGAAATTGATGTATAATAATTGCATATTCCCCGAAACGAGGTCACGGCATGAACATAAATAACATCAATTTCACATCGTTTATGAAGGTCGCGGAGGCGGGCAGTTTCAACAAGGCCGCCGAGGAGCTTTTTATCACCTCGACCGCGCTCATCAAGCAAATCAACATCTTGGAGGACGACCTCGGCGTGCGCCTTTTTGAGCGCACACACCGCGGACTTAAGCTCACAAAGGCCGGAGAATCCTTTTATAAGGATGCAAAATACATCACGGATTACTGCCAAAAGGCTATAGATCGGGCGAAAAGCGCGACTGCGGACGGCAGGGTCATAAGAATCGGCACGTCGCCGATTATGCCCGCGCAAATGCTTATGGACCTCTGGTCGAAAATTCACGAGCACTGCGCCGACATCACTTTCAAGCTCGTTCCGTTCGAGAACACCGCCGACAATGCCCGAGAGATACTCAAGAATCTGGGACAGAACATCGACGTCGTGACCGGCTTTACAGATGAGCTTTTGATGAGCCAGCGCAACTGCCGAGGGCTTGAAATTTCCCGCGACCCGATTTGCTGCGCGGTGTCGATTTATCACCCGCTCGCCGAAAAGGAGCGCCTCACGGTCGAGGATTTATACGGCCGAAACCTCATGATGATGCACCGGGGCTGGTGCAAAAATATGGACGACCTGCGGGACGACTTGACCCAAAATCACCCCGAAATAATAATTAAAGACTTTGACCTTTACGACATCGGGATCTTCAACCGCTGCGAGCAGAGCCGCGACGTTCTGACCGTCATCAAGAGCTGGAGCATCGTCCACCCGCTGATGCGCGTGATACCCGTTGATTGGGACTACACGATGCCTGTCGGGATAATGTACTCCCCCGAGCCGAGCGAGACAGTGGGGAGGTTTATCGAGGCACTGAAAACCGTGCTTTTAGAGGGTAGATGAATAGAAGATAGAAGATAGAATCGCTCCGCCAGAGTTTTTATGAATTTTAAGCATAATACGCATAATAAGGCTTAAAATGCGTAAAATGCGTATTATTCATGACATGGAAAATATAAATTCCGTGGGAGATAGCGATTTTATAATTTAAATCATTAAAGTACTTTTTGGTATTTATACTTTTATGAATTTTAAACATAATACGCATAATAAGACTTAAAATGCGTAAAATGCGTATTATTCATGAAACAAAGAAAATAATATGATTCTACGATTTAAATTATTAAAGTAAGTTTCGGTATTATATCTTCGTGAATAATAAACATAATACGCATTTTATGGCTTAAAATGTTTAAAATGCGTATTATTCATAAAAGTACAACTTTGATTTCTGTTAGTACCAAAAGTGATAACTGATGAACTATCCGAGACTTCCGCAAGGGTCTCGGTTTTGCTATAATAGAGGATAGAAGATAGATGAATAGAAGATAGAAAATCTCTTTCGGAGTTTTGTGGATTTTCCGGATTTTCCGCACTTTCTAACCTCTGATCATCTAACATTCTATCCTCTAAAAGGGTGGTGACAGCATGGAAATAATCCGCCGCGAACTTGTTTATATAGTTTATTATTTCATGGTGCAGCTTCGGCAGATCGCGGGTTACTGGATTTTAGGCATGGTCATCGGCTCCTTGGTGTCGGTCTTTGCCAAAGACGCTATTCACGGCGCTTTCGGGAAGATCCGCGACAAAAAGTGGGGCGTTTGGGGGATAATCCCCGCGAGCATTTTGGGCATCGCTTCGCCGCTTTGTATGTACGGCACTATCCCGATTGCCGCCTCGTTTTCGAGAAACGGCATGCGCGACGATTGGCTCGCGGCGTTCATGATGTCCTCGATTCTCCTGAATCCGCAGCTCATTATCTACAGCACCGCCCTCGGCGGGGTGGCGCTCGCGGTCAGGATAATTTCCTGCTTTATCTGCGGCTGTGCGGCGGGGCTTATGATACACATCTTCTACAAAAACAAGCCGTTTTTCAACTTCGACGGCTTCGAGCCCCGCGCCTCTCACGACACCAACCCGAACCCGTTTCTGCGCTTTCTTTTCAACCTCGGCAGGAACATCAGGGCGACGGGCGGGTGGTTTCTCCTTGGCATTCTCCTCTCCGCGCTGTTTCAGAGATACGTCCCCGCGGACGGCTTTGCAAGGCTGTTCGGCGAGGCTAACGAAGGCTTCGGTGTGCTGATGGCGGCGACGATAGGCGTACCGCTCTATGCCTGCGGCGGCGGGACTATCCCTCTTATCCGCGAGTGGCTTTATTCGGGCATGAGCATGGGCAGCGCGGCGGCGTTTATGCTCACCGGTCCGTCAACGAAGATAACGAATTTGGGCGCGCTGAAAATCGTTTTAGGCATTAAACATTTCGTTCTCTACCTCGCGTTCGTGATGATTTTCTCGTTCGCGACGGGTATGATAGTAAACCTGATTATCTGAAAGGAGCAATTAAAATGAAGAAATTATTTGCAATTATTGTTTGCCTCGCGATGGCATTGACCTTGGCCGCCTGCGGGGATACACCGACCGAAAACATCGAACCTGCCGACAATTCGGGGGCAGAAAATGCCGCCGAGTCTGCGGAAGATGTTCCCGAAAATCCCGAGGAAACACCCGCAGAAGCCCCCGCAGAGGGTGGCAAAACGCTTGTCGTCTACTACTCCGCGACTAACAACACCGAGGCGGTCGCGGGCTGCATCGCCGAAGCGACCGGCGCTGACATTTTTGAACTTATCCCGACCGAGCCTTACACTTCCGCCGACCTCGACTGGACAGACCGCGACAGCCGCGTTTCCCGCGAGCACGACGACGAATCCATGCGCGCGGTCGAGCTTGAAAACGCCGTCCCCGACAACTGGGAGAGCTACGACACCGTTTTCATCGGCTACCCGATCTGGTGGGGCGTTGCGGCGTGGCCGGTAAACGGCTTCATCTCGGCAAACGATTTCACAGGCAAGACCGTGATTCCGTTCTGCACGTCCTCTTCATCGGGTCTCGGCGAGAGCGGCGAGCTGCTTGAAGAAGCCGCGGGAACCGGCAACTGGCTCGAGGGTCAGCGGTTCCGCTCGGGTGCTCACGAGGACGACGTGAAGGACTGGGTCGCAAGCTTGGAACTATAAACGGTTCCGGCGGCCGCGTTGACGTCGGGACCGAAACCTACCGCGGATTTGTGATCGATAACGTCTACCACTCTCCGAGCGACGGCGACATTCATTTTAACGTATACGTCCCCGAAAGCTATGACGGAAGCCGTCCCTACGCGCTGTTTTTCACGCTCCCGGGGTATGAGGGGCTGTACTTTCAGGGCGTGGCGCAAAATCTTCACGCCGAGGAATTCGGCTTTGAAGCGCAGAAATATATCCCAGAGATGATAATCGTCGCCCCGCAGCTTTCGGACTGGCGAGAGACCTCGGCTAACCAGACGATCGCCCTGCTCGAATATTTTCTTGAAGCATACAACATCGACCGTGAGAGGGTCTACGCGAACGGCTACTCGGGCGGCGGGGAAACGATGTCGCTTGTCATGGGCAAGCGCCCCGAGCTGTTCACGGCGTATCTGCACTGCTCGTCGCAGTGGGACGGCGACCTTGAGGTGCTCGCGCAGAGCCGCACGCCGGTATATCTTGTAATCGGCGAGGACGACGAATATTACGGCTCTGAGCCGACAAAGCGCGCCTACAACGAGCTTTATGATCTTTATTCCGCGCAGGGTCTTTCGGAGGACGAGATTGCGGAGCTGCTTGTTTTGGACATCAAACCCGGCGAATATTTTGAAGAAAGGGGCATGAGCAGTCAGCACGGCGGAGGCGGCCTGTTCGCCTACGATGAGGAAATTATGGGCTGGCTGTTCGGACAATAAAATGGAACGACCTTATGTGATTTGCCATATTTTGACTGCGCTCGACGGGAAGATCGACGGCGAATTTTTCGGCATGCCCGAAACGCTCCCCGCGCTGAAAAAGTACGGCGAAATCAGGCAGATTTATCGCTGCAAAGCGACAATTTACGGCACGACGACCGTCGCCGAGGGGTACTCCGACGGCATTCTCGCCGAGCCGCCGACCTGCGAAAAAGTTTACCCGCATGATGATTTTATCGCGGATAAGAGCGCGGAAAATTTCATCATCTCGCTCGACCCGAGGGGCGTTTTGAATTGGAGCAGCGGGTGGCTCGAAAAGAAAAACCGCCCCAAGGCGCATATCGTCGAGGTGCTGACCGACGGCGTCGCGGGCGGCTATATCGGCTATCTTCGCGGGCTCGGAATTTCCTATATTTTTGCAGGAAAAGACGCTATCGACTGCGGACTGCTGCTCAAAAAGCTGAAAGCGCTGCTCGGGCTCGAGCGGGTTATGATCGCGGGCGGCGGGGTAACGAACCAGTCCTTCGCGGCGGCGGGAATGATAGATGAACTCAGCGTCGTAATCGCCCCGACAGCCGACGGCGACAGCGGCTCTGCTTCGCTCTTTGAAACGGGAGGATTTTCAGCACCGTCGCCGAAAGCATATAAGCTGAAAGCGGCGGAGCAGGGCGAGGGCGACGTCTTATGGCTTAGATATGCTAAAAAATAAATATGAGAATAAATCAATTTCAAGGAGGAATTTTTATGGAGTACATCACCCTTAACAACGGAGTTAAAATGCCTATGGCGGGAATCGGCGTGTTTATGATGTCGCCCGCCGAGGCAGAGAGCTCGGTCGAGAGCGCGCTCAGAAGCGGCGTTCGGCTCATCGACACCGCAAACGGCTACATGAACGAGAGCGGAACGGGCCGCGGTATCAAGAAAAGCGGCGTGCCGAGAGATGAAATCTTCCTCGTCACCAAGCTCTGGCCGACGATCTATGAAAAGGAAACCGCGGTCGATGAAACGCTAAAAAGGCTCGGCACCGACTACATCGACCTGCTGTTCCTGCACCAACCGACCGCCAACTGGCGCGAGGGGTATCGGAATATCGAAAAGGCTGTAAAATCGGGCAAAGTCAGGGCGATAGGTCTGTCGAACTTCCCCGATGAAATGCTCCGCGAGGCAATCGACACGATGGAGCTGAAGCCGCAGGTCGTTCAGGTCGAGGCGCACCCCTACTACCCGCAGACCGAGCTGAAAAAGCTCCTCGCCGAAACGGGCATGGGCCTGATGGCGTGGTATCCGCTCGGGCATGGCGACAAGAGCCTGATAAACGAGCCGATTTTTGCCGAGCTTGCGAAAAAATACGGCAAGACCAACGCGCAGATCATTCTTCGTTGGCACATTCAGAGCGGCAACGTCGTGATCCCCGGCTCGAAAAATCCCGAGCATATCCGCGACAATTTCGACATTTTCGACTTCGCGCTGACAGATGAGGATATGTTAAAAATCGCGGCCGTCAACAAGAACAAGAGGTACTACACCGCGACGCCCGAAATGGTCGAAAATTACGCAAAAATGCAGCTCAGCCCCGACCTTTGATTTTTGAATAGGAGGGATTTTATGGAATGCACAATCTTAAACAACGGCGTGAAAATGCCGATGGAGGGCTTCGGCGTTTTCCAAATGCGCGACCCTCGCGAGTGCGAGCAAGCGGTTTTGGACGCGGTCAGCGTGGGTTATCGGCTTATCGACACGGCGGCTTCCTACGGCAACGAGGAGGCGGTCGGCGCGGCTCTGAAAAAGTGCGGTGCCTGCCGCGAGGACCTGTTCATCACCACCAAACTCTGGGTCTCCGATTCGAGCTATGAGGGCGCGAAAAAAGCTTACGAAACATCAATGAAAAAGCTCGGGCTCGAGTACCTCGACCTGTACCTTTTGCACCAGCCGATGGGCGACTACTACGGCGCATGGCGCGCATTAGAGGAGCTTTACAAGGACGGGCGAATCCGCGCAATCGGCGTTTGCAACTTCTACCCGCACGTTCTGGC
>CANQNF010000037.1 GCA_947625125.1 uncultured Clostridia bacterium | reverse complement strand
GGCTCACGAGGTCGAGGGCGAGGAGCCCTCGTCGCAGCCCGCAGGCTGCGAAATCCCCCGAGAGAACGCCGGCAGGCTTTCTCGAGGGATAAGCGATAGCGAGCGCAGGAAAGGGAGCAAAAACAGCCCGGTGGGCTGTTTTTCAAGAGGGGACGCCCTGCAAGAGAGGGCGTCCCCTATGCGGCGAGCGCGAATGCGCGAGCCGCACTCGGAAAAGGGCTCGGGGAAAACCCTGCAAGGGTTGTCCCCGACAGGTAGAAGCAGAAAAGTAAAGTCCTGTGCGCGTAGCCCGAGCGAGCGAATCCGGCGGGAGTCGCGAGCGAGGGCCGGCAGAGGCACAAAGGCAAAGGTCAGCACCAACGCCCCTCCCTTGGGGGAGGGGGAGGGGGATTTTTAAATAGTATGAGCGAAGCGAATACCTTTTACCCCCTGGTTCGGGCAAGCATCCATAAAGAGTTTTCAATCAAAATATCGATTCATGGCGCCAGTCAAACGTAATTTAGGGCGAAATTTGGCAAAGATTATTCTTATTTAATTTTAGTATAAAGCCGGGAAAAGATGCATTTGAGAAAACCGAAAATTTTATCTCTAAGTCAAAAGGAAAAGGAACAATTATGAACTATACTAACAATCAAATCATCATCGGCATAGACCATGGGTACGGGAATAGGAGTGTCTAAACCGCCCACATTATACAAATTTTTGCAGGATGACTTGCCGTTACTAAACGCTTTTCGTTTTCACTTTTTATTTAAATGTGGCCGCTTTAGCCACTCCCCCTCCCCGCGGGAGTGTCTAAATCGCCCACATTATTCATTATTTTTAAAACCGTCGCCATAGGCGACACCTTGAAGTTCTGACATCTGACATCTGACTTCTGTATTCTTGATGTGGCCGCCTTGGCCACATCTTACGGGAATATCAAAGTTTTTTCAAACGCTTTACTTTTCCACACAGTTTTGATATAATTATAAAAACTACAAATGAAAGCCGGGCGAGGTCAGCATGGAAAAGAAATACTGTGCAATTTATTTAAGCGGCACGGGGAATACGAAGTTTTGCATATCAAAATTGGCAAAAATGTTGGACGAAAACGCCCCGGTCGTCGCGATTGAGAATCGTGACGCCATCCCTACAGTTGCAGCATATGAAAATATTATTCTCGGATATCCGGTGCAATTTTCCAACGCTCCGAAGATGGTGCGGGATTTCATTGCCCAAAACGCCGCTTTATGGAAAGACAAAAATGTCCTTTGCATTGCGACGATGGGCGCATTCAGCGGCGACGGCGCGGGATGTGCGGCAAGACTTTTGAAAAAATGCGGTGCGACGGTTTTGGGCGGTCTGCATATCAAAATGCCTGACAGCGTGTGCGACAGCAAACTTCTCAAGAAGAGCACAGATGAGAATATGTTAATAATTAACCGTGCTGAAGAAAAGATTGAACGGACGGTTTTGCAGATAAAGAGCGGCAAATTTCCGCACGACGGCTTAGGCATTTTTGCTCACGTTGCAGGATTATTCGGTCAAAGACTATGGTTCTACAGCAAGACGAAGCGCTACAGTGATAAACTGAAGATAAATAAAACGCTTTGCACGGGCTGCGGAAAGTGCGTTCTGGTATGCCCGATGAAAAATCTCACGGTTGAAAACGGCGCCGTTTATCCGCACGGAAAATGCACAATGTGTTACCGCTGCGTGAGTCTTTGCCCGCAAAAGGCGATCACGCTGATCGGAGATGAGGTCGTGGAGCAGTATAGATTTGAGAATTTTATGAAGTAGATTTTCATTCATATGTAAATAATTTTTTAGTGCTTAATGCTTTTTGTCCCCGATTGGTATTTATGATACCGGTCGGGGCGGGTTTATGTAAGTTATTAGCATAACTGGATATAATATTCTGCAAATGTGATAGCATTTTAGTATCAAAAACCGTCAACAAACATCACCACGCCGAAAAAATCCGCTCTGCCTATCGTGACAGGGCGGATTATTCTTTGATTGAAAGGTGCAGAAATGAGGTGGACGACGCGCTCGGAGAAAAGCGTGATATAGAATCGGTTATTGACCGGCTTGCGAAAGCCAAACCGATGCATAGGAATGACAAAAGCAGGGAAAAGGCAGTGGAATTGTAATCAAAATAGCGCCATAATCTCCCTATTCCCGCTGACCCGCCAGCAGAGCCACTGCATAAAGTCCGCGCCCGCAAGATATATCACTATCGGCAGGGCGAACGCCGCGAGTGTGATGACCGTCGCGGTCGTCGGGCTTTTGCATTTATAAGAGATGAGTAGTACGAGCTCCGCGAAAACCGTTAATGAAATTATGCGGTAGAACGTAAGCAAGATTAAATATCTGAAAACCGACAGACCGCCTAATTTTGCATATGCCGAAATCGCGGAAACCGGCTCAAAAAGCCCCTCCGAGCCGTAGGTCAGAATCATCTCGACATAGTGCGGGACGTACACCGCGAGGCAAATCATCAGCGTAAAAATCGCGGCGACGGCGGCGTTGTGCTCGAAATAAGTGCGCTTGCCCGCTTTAGTGGTATAAAGCAAAAAGCCGATTCTCGCGCGGTTGTCATAGGCTATAAGCGGCGAAATTGCGAGGCAAATTCCCAAAATCGCGACCAGCCCGAGCTTATAATCGCTTTTAAAGCCGTTCAAGCCGAAAAGCTCCTCCCAGCCGGTCGTGTAGTACAAAAAATTGGACACGTCGCGCGCAGAAAGATTAACCGCATTATTATATTGATTAACGAGTTTTTCAAATCCGCTGCGCTTAGACCAGTATTCGTTGTCGCTCAAACCGCCGGACATCGCGGCTTTATATCCCTCGGCAAGCTCGTCGGCGGTCGTGCTCATGTACTCGTAGACCTCGACGGGGCTTTGCTTCGAGTACGCCTCGGCGGCGTATGCGCGGTAATAATTGTCGCTTGAACTGTAGGGTCGGACGTAGTTATACTCGCTGTAAAGCGAGAAAGCAAGCACGGCGGCGAATATCAAAAGCCCCTTATGAAGAATGAATAATTTGTGCATAGAATATGAAAAAAGCCGTTTCGGGGGCTTTATTTTTATGATTCTTTTTCGAGATTTCTTGACCTCGGATATTGATATATTCTCATAAAGCCTCGCCGTCACAAAAATTAACAAAATTGTCAGTATGGCGAGCATCGCCGTCGTCGTTCCGAGCAGATTTATCGGAAACCCGAAAAGGTTGATGTTTGCATACGTCTTGAACAGGTGCGCCGAGTTTACAAACGCCGCAAGGTTGATTTGTTTCAGCGGTGAGAGGAATGAAGTATCGCTGATTAAAAGATAGAGCGCGGTTTCGATGCCTCCAACAAGCAGAAGAATGAAGTATGAGGTTGTGTTTTTGAGGCATATAAACAGACTTTGCGCGATGAGCGCGCAGACAAACATCGCCAAAATTTTGTAAACAAATATAAGTATCATCAGCTGCCGGACGCTTATTCTGAGGTTGCAGCCTAAGAAACCTTTTAAGGACTGCGCGGGTCTCGACAGATCCCCCAAGCCGAAGCGAACCGAGCCTATCCACAGATTCAGAAGAAAGAAACCGCCCCCGAAGAGTAAACACACAGAGAACACCGCCGCCGTTTTTGAGAGCGCAAGCCGGGTTCTGCCGTATCGCAGAGGTTTGACTAATCCTACTATCACGCACTCGCGGTCTTTATAAAAAATGACCGTTACCGCGGTGAATATGATGAATAATAAAAGTATATCCGACGGCGTATTCTCAACAGCCAAAAGCACTCCGTTTGACGGCGCAAAGACCGGCTGAACGCTCCGAACGCCGTCATACGCGGCCGGAGTTTTGACGATATTTCGGTAAGCAAAGCTCGAGGGGTCTGCAAAAATCGAGACGGCGGTCATCGTCGCCGCAGCGTCGTCGATCGACTGCAAATACTGATGGTACGTCCCGACGGCCTTTAGCTGCTCGATTTCCTCGTTCATCATCTGCCGGACTTCCCACTTGCCGGCTTCCCACCCGCCGAACATATTGTCCCGCCGGGCGATTGAATAATCGTAAGCTTCCGAAAAGGTCTTCCCCTCGGCAAGGGCGTAGTATTCTTTGTACTCTTTCGCCGGGCAGTACATGCCGAAAGTCTGCGAGCAGGAAATGTAAATGTTCAGCAAAAACGCGCAAACAGTCACTAAAACGAACATTTTTTGGTGAAGCAGTTTGTAAATTTCGTTGCGGAAAATCATTGTTCGTCACCGTAATACTGCATATACAGATTTTCCAGATTCTTCTCGCCGGTTTTAACCTTTTCGCATAATTCGGGAACGGTTCCCTCGTCGATGAGCTCGCCCTGTTTAATTAACAAAATTCTGTCGGCGATAGTCTCGATGTCGCTGACGATGTGCGTTGAAATGATAACTATCTTATCTTTCGACAGGCGGCTGATGAGGTTTCTCGTGATGACCCTCTGCTTAGGGTCAAGACCCGCCGTCGGCTCATCCAATATCAGCAGCTTCGGGTTTCCGAGGAGCGCCTGCGCTATTAAAACGCGCTGTTTCATGCCTCCCGAGAACCCGCCCAACTTTTGGTCGGCCTGCTCGGAAAGTTCCACCAAATCAAGCACCCGCTCGACTTCATCCCGGATTTTCTCCTTTTTAATGCCCTTGAGCGCGGCGAGGTAGCCGACGAAACGCGAGGCGGTAAAACTCGGGTAAAGCTCCTGTTGCTGCGGCATGAAGCCGATTTTGCGGCGGTATTTCGCCTGAAGTTTTTTGATGTCCTCGCCGTTCCATAGAATTTCACTGTCGGGGTCGGCGGGGATATTTTGCGTAATCAGGTTCATCATCGTCGACTTGCCCGCGCCGTTTGGACCGAGGAGCCCATAAACGCCGTCGTGGAAGTCGTAATCAAAATCTACGAGCGCGTGATTTTGGCCGTAGTGCTTGTTCACACCGTTAAGGGATAATGTGTTCATAACTCACCTCAAAAAGCTCATCGGGCGCCGTCTTGCGGCAGCGCCTATTCTTAATTATTCGGCGTATTGCGGTAATAAAAAATATTCAAAAAATTCCGAGGTTATAAAGTATCGTCTCTTGTCGCACGGCTTTGCGGAATCCCTCCAATTTCAAAACCCGCGCCTATATCACTCAATTTCATCTCCTATTATATCAGCCTCCGACACTTTTTCATATTCATAAACCCCGGTATCATAATTAAGTCTTTTAAGAATATAATATCCGTCGGTATAATATATAAAGTCGGAGTCATCTGCCGAAAGCGCGTATTTTTTTCCGCTGATGATATCTATCGCAAGCGAATCTTTCAGATCAAATACATACCCGCCCGATGCCATGAAGCTGTAAATGTCATATATATCTGTCGTAATATCGCTTACGAAAAGCTCCCTGCCCGAAAGGTAAAGCGTAACGCCGTTATCTTCAAAACGGCAGAGATACCCTCCAAGCATCGGTTTATAATTTGGGTCGCATTCCGATAACAAATTGCCACCAACGCTGTATTTATAGTTTTTGCGAACGGAAATATCCTCTTCCTCGGTCGCTAATATATCCATTAACTCGTCGTAAGGAATATATTCCTCGCGGTATGAAACGTCAATATAGATATCGCCGCCGGCTTCTCCCCATAAATATGCGTTCAGCCCATATCCCTCGCCGAGATCGCACAGTTCTCTGACCTCGTTATCGGAGAAGCTGTATGAACAAAGTTTAGCGCCTAAAAGATTTGATTCTGTCCCGTTTTCATCATAGCTTACGACCAGTGGGGCAAAATACAGCGTATCGTCGCAGAGAATAAGCCTGTCATAATACATCAGACGGTAGTTTTCAAAAGAATTGATTTTAATTCTGTTTGTGCCGTCGATACTTGCCCTGTACATATTCGTTATCCATACGGGGCTGCCGTCTTTACCGTATTGCGTTTCATAATCAAAGAAATAAAGATGATTATTATAAATCAACGGGCAGGTCGTCATACCGAACGACGGACAGCCGCTTTGCTCGTTATGCGGACAATTCGGCTTGGGGCAGATGATCGCCGACTTCATAGAAGTGAAATCAAAAAAGTTCAGCCTTTGCTGATTATCTATAAACAACTCGCCGTTATTATAAATATTTGAATCTATGCCGATCAGTCTCGTAGGAAACTCGCCGCTGTTTTCGGACGACCGGCAACTACTGATGAGTATCATAGATAATATCAGCGCCGGAAGCAATAACGTTTTCTTCATTTTGTTCTCCTATATTTGTTTTATGAATTATTTGTTAATATTAATTAGCGGTGAATGATAATGAATTGCTTTCTCCATCGCAAGATAAGGTGAGATGAGTTTCTAATGAATCCCATCTTGCATTAGAAGGACAGTTAAGGCGCCACCGCACAATTATTTTGGTGCAGATACGCAGTCAGATTTTTTGTCAGATGAAACAAAAACCGGAGCTAATACTTTGTGTATTCGCGAGGATTTTTGTGAAATATGACGAAAAATATGCAAGTAGATGCGCCAAAAAGGCGTTAGCCGCTAATTGCGCGGTGGTGCCTTAATAGAAAGGGATAGCTTGGTATCGCTATTACAACTGTCATTTGCAGTATCTGTGTAGGTTTCGCCGCTTGAAAGAGTAATGATGTACTTTCCGGTTAGTGAACCAAAAACACTAACTGAACTATTATTCGGACGGGAAGTTATGTTGTAAAGACTATATCTCTTTGCCGATTATATCGCTCCAGACAAGTTTTCTGTATTCGTACTGCCCCGAATCTTTGTTCAGCCGTTTAACAATATACGCGCCGTCCAAGCAATAGATTATATCGTCGGATTTATCTATTCCGCTGACGGAATAACGGTCGCCGCTGCTTATTTCAACGGCAAATTTGTTTTCACCGTCGATTATATAGCCGTCGATAATGCTTACATACGTTGAATTTTGCGTTATGTCGGGAATATATATTTCTTTGCCGTCCTCGGTATAAAATGTCGCCCCCTCGTCCTCATAGTGAACAAGACCGCACTCGCATGGGTAATAATCGCCGTCGCGCTCGGAAATTTCGTTGTTTTGGCGGTTATATTTGAAAGTCTCTCTTAGGCTAGTGGGGATATTGTTCGGATCGTAGACAAACTTCTCCTCCAAATATGATACCGTAAAATATATATCTCCGTTATATTCTCCGTCGATTTGTATGGCGCAGCTATATCCTTTCTTCATTGAGAACAGTTCCGAAAGCTGACCGCTTTCAAGATCATAGGAAAACAGCTTCGCGGTCGGCTCGCTGTGATCGAGAGACAGATCGGTATATCCATGCGTTCGCATTCCGAAATAAAGAGTGCTGCCGATAAGTAAACAGTCTGACGAATCCTCCATATCTTCCAAGGTCAGAAGCACTTTTCTGTTTGTGCCGTCGATGTCGGCTCGGACGAAATGCATGTTGTAGACAGGCTTGTCTTTTTTCATGTAAGAGTCCGCTTCAAAGAAATAAATATTGCCGTTATAAATGAACGGATCAATATCCATTCCGTAGGACGAACAGTCGTGCGTATCGTGACGGCAGTTCGGCTTTGAGCAGATAAGCACCGAATCCATTATCGAAAAATCAAAGAAGTTAAGCCGCACCTGCGAATCTATAAACAGCTCGCCGTCGTTTGATATGGCAATAGACGAACCGTATCTTTTGCCGTCGTATTCCGCGTCGTCGGATTGAGCTTCCCCGTCCGCCGCCTCGGATATACCGTCGGATCCGGCCGATTCTCCGCTCTGCGAATCGGCTTTGCCTTTTTCGCCGCAGGCGGTGAGAGGTATCAGCAAGCAAATAAGCAACAATAATAATTTTTTCATAAAAAATCCCGCCTTTCATGTTTTGACAAATTATAGCGGTATCGGCAGTTGCATGCCACCAACCGAAGGGTATTTCAAGTCAATCCGCGGTTGCAAATTGGGGTTGCGAAATGAAAAAGCAAAGAGATTTTCTACGCGTTTTTGTTTTCTAAGTATGACGCATACTGCCTGTTCGCCTCATCGATCATAACCTGCTGACCGGCTTCATCGAGCCTTTTTGAATACTCGTCAAGATAATCTTCAAAGCTCTCAAAGCCGCTGTCGAAAATTTTTCGCGACATTTCTACGGTGACGGCGCGAACGGCGTCCGGAATTTCACCCAAACCGGATATATCCAATACGAAATCTATATCTTCGCTGACAACTGCGGATTCCGCTCCCTCCGTCCATCGTTTCAACATATCGGTCGGCTCAGTAAGAGGCGGAATTGAAATCATCGGGTTCAGGAACACCCACGCCCTGCAAATATCGTCGCCGGCAAGGAATATACTTCCGCTTTGCTCATATTCCCGATAGTTTTTTCCGTAGCACAGCATATTGTTCAGATGAGCGTCGGTAAAGGCTGTAGCTATAAGGTCAAAAGCGCAGTCCTTATTCCGGCTGCCCGCCGCAATACAAATCCCTATATTGCAAGGCTTAATGCAGGTTCCGTATTCGGAAGCCGTATATGAGGGAACGGCGGTCACGCTGTTCCCTATTTGAATATAAAGCTGATCGACGCTGCCCGCTGCGTTGGCGGGATACTGAGAATTCTGCTCATAAATAAAATAGCTGTTTTTTATCGGGGTCTCAGTGACGAATCCCTCTTTGTAAAGTTCAAAATACGTCCTTAAAGCGTTGGTATACGCCTCGTCGGATAAAATGCTTTTCGCCGTTTTTTCCGTATCGTCCCATATAATGCAATCATTAAAGCAAATGTTTGCGGTACATTCGCTCGGACGTGAAAAACCTTTCCAAGTCATCACCGCATCGCACGGTTCGGTTTTGACCTGCTCAAGTATGTCGATCTGCTCAAGAATAGGTTTTTCAACGTCATAACCGTATTTGTCCGCCAAAGCGCTGTTTACGAGATATCCGCTTCTTTTTCCGAGGGTAAGATATGAACATACGCCGTAAATATTTCCGTTTATACGGCAGCCCTTCCAGTAATTCTCCGGCATTAAGCCATAAAGCTCCCGACCGGCTTCCGTATCGGAGAGATATGAATCAAGCGGCTCCAGCCAGCCTTGCAGTGATAGCTCGTTATAAACCGAAAAAGCGTCGATGATGTCGATCTGTTCGCCGTTTCCGAGCCTCTCCGCGACCGTTTCGTTATAGGTAGAATATGTAAGCGCGTCGGTAAATCGATTTTTTCTGTATTTTTCGGGAGCGTCTCTGAAGTAAACCGCATAGTTCTTGCCCAAGGTGTCCAAATATTCGTTCACCGCTTCGGAAGAGGGAGGGGTTATCAGAGGATCAAGTTGCCAAACCAAAACGGTTTTATCGGGATATTTATTCCGAATGTCCTCAAGAGTTTCGTCGGAGGATTCACCGTTGAAATCAAGAATATTTAAATCTACTATTTTATACAAATCGTTTAGGGACGAGGGCTTGCCCAAATCCGTTTCGTCTGGTAAGGCCGTCGCTGCGGTTTCGGAAATCGAAGATTCGCCGACTTCCTCGGGATACGGCTCGGAATCCGGGACGTAATTACCGCCATTTTTTGCGCATGAGCAAAGGATAAGCGTAAAAGCCGCCAATAAAGTAAGTGCTTTTTTCATAAAACCACCTCATCAAAATTTTTATAACATATATGAACTTGGTCGATAATTATAGACCAGTCTATAAGTTTAGTCTATCATAATAGACCAGACTTGTCAAGGGCCATTTTTATCATTTTCGTAGTTTTGGTGAAAATGTAATTATTAAGAGCAAGATTCTACCGCGGGACCAAATTTGGCTTAAAGCTCAAATTTGTCTTGTGCGGAATCTTGTTGGGGAGTAGCCTTCCCCAAACCCTGCACGTCGTCGCAAGCTTCGTATTGCTCGTTTCCACCTAACGATGAAAACTCACTCGCTCCGCTGCTCCTCCTTTTCCCCACAAAGCTTACGACTTTGCGGGGACCCCAATAAAAATTATGCCAACGTGCCAAATTGATACGTTGGTATTTTTATGCTCAAATTCTATCTGCACTGGTTGCTTTTTCTCAAATTCAAGTGTTATAGAGGCGAAAGCAGATACTAAAAGATGCACAATAAAGCAATCATAAATTTCTTGTGCTTTGTGACAAACAGAGAAATTTTGAATTTTCGGCAAACTTTTTTAGAAATTACCCAGAAATTTGCTTAAAAAATGTCCGTTGTATCGGGGAAGAGGGTGTAACCGTTTGGCAAGATTGAATTTTTCGGTGTGGAAGGAACTGAAGGCTTGGCAAAATCAAAAAATTTGCGTTGAGGGTAATGCAGAGAAAACGCAGTTTACAAAAAATTTACAATCGGATACCTGCTTTTCGTCCGAAAAAATGTACGTTATAAGATGGGGAGGATAAATCATGTTCATATAAAATTTACATTTAGGGTGTCACCAATCGCGCAAAAAATGTCCGTTGTAAAGTGAAAGGAGGCTTTAATATGCCAAAGAAATACAACACGCCAAAACGTAGCGTTGTCGTCAAAACTCGTATGACTGATGAAGAATACGCCGACTTCACCGAGCGCGCAAAGTTCTGCGGAATCAGTCAGTCGGAATTTATCCGTCAGGCAATCGAAAATGCAGTCATCAAGCCGATTATCACCGTCTCGCCAATCAACGAAAAGCTACTTTCGACTATCGGTCAGCTAACCGCGCAGCTTAGCAAAATCGGTGGGAATCTCAATCAGATTGCACGGTTTTTGAATGAGCATGGCACGCCGTACAATTCATTGTCGGGCGAGATTCGAGCGGCAATTTCCGACCTCGCCGATCTGAAATTTGAAATTTTGCGAAAGGTAGGTGATGCGGTTGGCGACGTTCAAACGTTTAAACGCTAAAAATGCCGACTATGGCGCCGCTGAAAAATATCTGCTTTTTGAGCATGACGAGTTCACAAACAAGCCTATTTTCGATGAAAGTGGTAGGTTAATTCCGCGAGTAAACTGCCGCTTTGCGACCTTAAATTGCGGCGAAGATGATTTCGCCATTGCCTGTATGAAGTCGAATCTGCATTACGGCAAAAACCGCAGTCGGGGCGACGTCAAAAGTCATCATTACATAATCAGCTTTGACCCACGCGATGGCGTTGAGAACGGCTTGACGGTTGACCATGCGCAAGAGTTAGGAGAACAGTTTTGCCGCGAACATTTTGCCGGACATCAAGCTATTGTCTGCACACATTCCGACGGTCACAATCATAGCGGAAATATCCATTGTCATCTTGTCATTAACAGTCTGCGTATCGAAGATGTTCCGCTCCTGCCGTATATGGACAGGCCCGCCGACACGCGTGCAGGCTGCAAGCACCGCTGCACCGAAGCGGCGATGAATTACTTTCGCGCCGAAGTTATGGAAATGTGCCAGCGTGAGGGACTGTATCAGATTGATTTGCTCAGTGGCAGCAAAGAACAAGTAACCGAGGGCGAATATTGGACTAAGCGGAGAGGTCAGGCTGAATTGTCTGCAAGCGGTAAACCGACAAAGTTTGAGACGGGCAAAGAAAAGCTTAGAAATGTAATCCGTACGGCTCTATCCTCAGCCAAAGATTTTGACGATTTTGCAGAGCTTTTGTCACAGCAGGGTGTGACCGTCAAGCAGAGCAGAGGGCGGTTAAGCTATCTCACTTCTGATCGCACTAAGCCTATAACCGCCCGACGCTTGGGAGATGACTTCGACCTTGCCGCAATAAATGCTGTTTTTGAGCAGAAATTGCGACAGTTGGTGCAAAACGGAAAGCAGGGCATATCATCTCGACCAAGTATCATCAAACGATTACAGGGGGCAAAAACCTTGAAAATCAACACATATCACGACAGTATTTCGCGAATGGTCGATGTAACGCCCGAAAAGAGTGCAGGCTTCGAGCATTGGGCAAAAGTGTTCAACCTCAAGCAGTCGGCAAAAAGCGTCGCCGGGCTTGAAAAATACGGTTTTAAGTCGCTTGAAGATTTACAGCTGCCCTTGCTATCGCAAAAACCGAGGAACGCGATTGCCGAGAGAATCTGAAAGCGGTTGAAATGGAACTCCGTAACAAAAAGGAGCTTCAGAAACGTGTACTTGCTTATGCAAATACAAAGCCGATTCGAGATGAATATAGGGCGTTGAAGTCTGACCGAGCGAGGGAGAAATACCATAAGACGCACGAAAGTGAATTTATAATCATTGAGTCTGCACAGAAATATTTCAAAGAGCATGGTGTTACCAAAATACCGAGCTACAAGAGTTTGCAGTCGGAGATTGAACGGCTGACATCACAGCAGAATGAACTGTATGCGGAATTGAAAGAAAAGCGCTGTGAAGTCAAGCGGCTGCAAACGATAACAGATAACATTCAAAAAACAATAGGTCAAGATAATAAAAGGAGAAACGATTATGAAATTTAACAAGAACGGCGAAAAGCCCGAAATCAAGAGCAAGCGAAATATCAGATTCGATGAAAACGGTCACATTATCGTGCAAGACCCGCTCTATAACGTCTTGCCGACGGTCACGGTAACCATCGAATCCAAGGGAACGACTTATAGGTTCACTGGGAGTTATGACGGTGAACATAGTTTGCCTGCGAAAATTTTAAAAAATATTGCGCTTTACAGCGATAAAGGAGTTGAAAATGATGGCTGAATGTGGTATAATTGAAACCAGCAACCCTGTTATGGCAGACTGCTCGCAGAAAGGAGCAGAAATGAAGCAGTCTGAAAAAATAACAGCGATTTACTGTCGGCTTTCGCGCGACGATGAGCTTGCAGGCGAATCAAATTCAATTTCCAATCAAAAATCGATCATCTCGAAGTTCTGCCGAGACAACGGTCTGAAAAATCTTCAATATTTCGTGGACGACGGCTACTCGGGTACGAATTTCAACCGCCCTGCTTGGACTGAATTGCTTGATAAAATCGAGAATGGCGAAGTTGGAACTTTGGTCGTAAAAGATATGTCCCGCCTCGGGAGAGATTATCTGAAAGTCGGCTTCTACACCGAGGTGCTATTTGTTGAAAAAGGTGTACGATTCATCGCAATCAATAACGGCATAGACAGTCAAAACCAGCAGGATAGCGATTTTACTCCGTTCCTTAACATCATCAACGAGTGGTACGCCAAGGACACAAGCAAGAAAATCCGTGCCGTAGTTAAGGCAAAGGGCGAATCGGGTGAATACCTCTGCACAAACCCACCGTACGGCTACTTGAAAGACCCCAACAACAAAAAGCGATGGATAGTTGATGAGGAAGCCGCTAAAGTTGTCGAGGATATTTTCAGCCTCTGCGTAGCAGGCAACGGTCCGTCTCAAATTGCAAGGATTCTAAAAAATCAGCAAATTGATACTCCAACAATTCACTATCAGAAAATCGGAAAGCCCATCAAGAATAGTCTTCCGATGAATGATTATGATTGGGATCAGAAAACGGTCAGCGAAATTCTCGAACGTCCCGAATATCTTGGTCAAACGGTCAACTTCAAAACTCATAAGCAGTCGTACAAAGTCAAAAAGACCGTTGATAATCCCAAGGAACAGTGGCGTATTTTTCCTAACACTCACGAGCCGATTGTTGACGTGGAAACGTTTAACCGTGTGCAGGAACTCCGCAAAAACAAGCGCAGACCGACGAGAACGGGTAAAACGAATATGTTTTCTGGCATTGTTAGATGCGCCGATTGCAAGGCAAAAATGTACTACTGCACAACAAACAACTTCGAGAAAAGACAAGACCATTTTGTGTGTTCAACATCAAGGACAAAGGGCAAAGAAGTCTGCGAAACCCATTTTATTCGGGCGGTCATCTTGGAACAAGGCGTTCTTCACCACATTCGGACAGTTATGTGGCTTGTTGCCAATTATGAAGAAAAGTTTAGGGCGGCACTTGGGGCAATGCAGAAATCTGAGATGAGAAAGGCTCTTGCAAGCAAGAAGAAACAGGTCAGTCAAATTGAACGTAGGATTGACGAGCTTGACAGGCTCTTCAAGAAAGTTTATGAGGACTATGCCAATCAAAGACTTTCAGAAGCAAGATATGAAATGCTTTCGAGTGACTATGAAGCCGAACAGGCTGAACTGAAAGAAAAATTGTCAGTCTTGACCGACGAAATCGAGCAGCAAGAGGAGCAGGCAGAAAACATCGACAAATTCATCGCCAAGGTTAAGAAATATATGGAAATGACCGAACTGACGCCTGCAATACTCAACGATCTGGTCAAGGCGGTATACGTTCACAAGCCTAAAAAGGTTGACGGCAAACGTGTTGTGGACATCGATATTTCCTATGATTTTGTGGGAATCTTGCCTAAAAGTCTGTTTGAGGACATAAAAAACGAACCGATGGAATAACTCATCGGTTCGGAAAACAATCAGAATGTTGTTTTATTAGGGACTACCATTACCAACTCTGTTTTAATTTATGTTTTTTTTCAATACCCATCGATATATTCCACAAACTGCTTTCTGAAGCCGTCGAAGTATTTTCTTCCTATCGGGACCTTTGCACGGTTGTCGAGCATGATGCCCTCCTGCCGGGAAAAATGCGTCACCCTCGCAAGATTTATCGCATACGAGTTGTGACACCTTACAAACCGCCCTTTCGGAAGCTGATCGAGCATCTTGTCAAACGTCATCCTTGCGGCATAGTCCTTAGTGCGCGTGTGGACGGTCAGGTCGTGGTCCAAGACCTCGATGTAGATTATGTCGTCGACCGGTATCAGCACGTTCTTTCTGTCGCATTTCAAAATGACGTTCATCGACTTCTCAAGCCTGTTTAGGTCGAGCTTTATCGCCTTTTCAAGCTCCGCCTTATCTATCGGCTTGAGCAGGAAATAAACCGGCTGGACCGAATATCCCTCCAAAAGAAATTCCCTTTCGACGGTCATCAGCACCACCGAGCAGCCGTAGCCCCGTTCGCGAAGCTTTTTTGCAAGCTCTATCCCGTTTTTCTGGCCGAGCATTATGTCCAAAAACAGCAGGTCTATTTTTCTGCCGTTTGCAAATTCTCTGAGAACGTCGTCGAAGCTGTTGTAGACGGCGACGGTAAAGGATATACCGTGAGAGTCCTTAAGCTTTTCGGCGGCTTCCCGGCACATCTCCCCCATATTTTCGGCAAATTCTCTGTCATCGTCGCAGACGGCGATGCTGTAAACCGCCATAGTCATTCCTCCGTTTCTTTGAACTGCAAGGCGGTCATCACCGTGAACACTCCCTGCTCGGACGTGTCGATGACGAGGTCGGAGCCGTAGGCCCTGCATACCTTTTGCATGTTCTTTATGCCGTAGCCGTTTTGGAAATCCTCCCGCTGCTTTTTCTTTTCGGGCAGCTTTTTAAGGACCGTGCTGTTAGAGCATCTTATTCTTAAGCAGTTGTTTTTGAACACCGCTCTGAACTCGATGAACCTGTTGTTCGTTAGCTCCGCGCATGCGTTAAATGCGTTTTCGAGCATATTCATGAGAAGCTGACAGAGGTCCTCTTCCCTTATTTCAAGCTCTTTTGGGACCCGCACGAACGTCTTAAAGCTTACATCCTCTGCCTTGGCTTTATCGGCAAATGAGTTGAGTATGGCGTCGAATGCAAGATTCCCGGTCATGCTCTCCCACTCGTTTTTCTTTATGAAATCGTTTTTCTCGCTGAGATATTTTCCTATCTCGTCGGTTTTCCCCTGGTCGTAGAGAATGGAAAGGGTCAGCAGGTCGTGCTTCCACTCGTGCCTTAAGGCGGAAGTCTCCTTTAAGCTCTTGACCATGTTTTCATATCCCGCCGCAACGGTCCTGGTCTTTTCCTCAAGGGCCTTTTTCTCATAGTT
Organism: uncultured Clostridia bacterium; assembly: GCA_947625125.1. GTDB lineage: Bacteria > Bacillota > Clostridia > Oscillospirales > Ruminococcaceae > Faeciplasma. The sequence goes on along the minus strand of CANQNF010000037.1, from coordinate 12,093 downwards.
GAGCCTTATAAGGCTCCTCATATGATAGACAAGAGAGGCCACCGTGCAGACGACTATGAGATAGCTCATCATCACGCCGAAGTAGTGCTCGAGCTTTTCGCTGTAGAGTATGCTCATAACGCCGTAGCGGGCTTCCGAAAGAGCCGGGATATAGTCGAGCGCCAGCCTTATCGCGCCGACAGCAGTCAGAGCGGCCGACACGACTCCCAAAATGACCAAAACGACCATGTAGGATTTTTTCTTTCGGTTTAAAATCACGAACGCCAACGCGCACGGCCCGAGCATATAGAGCATTATGTTAAAGACAAAGCCCTTAAGATATGCCGGGCACTCGATCGCGCCGGTGTCGAAAAGCCTGCGTATGCAGAATAAAAGCGTGCCGAGCGCCAAAAACGCAAGGCTGTAGTCGGGGCTTGAGTAGTATGCGCTTATAAGAACCAGCGCCACCATTATAAGAAAGCTAAGCCCGGAGATTCCTGCGGGTATCGCGTACATATTCGTGACCGAAGCGCTCACGCGGGCAGACTTGCTCGGACTGTCCAAAAAGACGAGCGCCGGGAATATCATGTTAGAGGGGTCGGTATATCTTACCGAAAGCTCAAGGACGTTTTTTGAGCCGACCAAAAGCTCCATCGAGAGTTCTCCCGGCCCGCCGGTTCCGTCAGCGGAGCCCAAAGTCCCCGAGAACAGAACGCTGCCGTTCAGCTTGGCGGTGATATCGCCCGCTCCTATTAAAATTTTAAGGTCCGACGTGTCGTTCGGGTCGGCGGATACCGTGTAAAATATATCGTAAACCCCGTCGGTCCTCATTTCAAGCTCAGGCTCATTTACGATGTTTTCCGGGACTCCGTTATCGGGTATAAAGGTTATTGAATCCTCGCTTAATATCGCGCCTGCAATGCTGGTGTTATCCATGAAAAGAAAAAACAGACAGATGATGATGGCGCAGCACAGCGTAAATATCGCAAACATAAGAAAGGTTTTCGCTCTGTTCATAACATTATATATATCACCTCCATGAGACTGCAAAAAGTCTCACGAAATGAAAATACACAAAAATTATAGCAGGTTTTATGAGATAATGCAAGTATATTTTGCGACAAAAATCTGCCGTAAAATAAAAATGGTTTCCCCGCCTTGGGCTTTTGCCAGAAGCGGGGAGAGGTGAGGGTATTATGAAAGGGGTATACTCTTTTCGGTGGAAAAAGGGTATGAATAAAGTATAGCACAAAATGTCGGAAAATAAAAGTGTTGTCTGCGACAGCTTTAAAAATCAAACGACATAATCCGTCACGGAACCGATAGCTCGCAGTAGACGAAGCCATCGTCTTCGGCGGCGCGTCCGTATTTGCAACCCATGCAGCTGTATGAGACGCTTCTTTTGTACGGCTCGAATTTATCGCAGTGGAAGCATTGCCCGTGCTTAGTCATTTCGGATGTTTCCTTTGCGGTTTCGCAAACGTTATTGTGATTGTTTTCAGCCATGTCATTCCTCCTGACGGGTTCAGAGCGTACCGAATTTTCTGCTGAGCTCGTAGCTGCATATTTTCGGCGGTTCCGGACGGATATATGCGCAGTTTCCGCAAACCCTTTCGCGGTCGGTGCAGCCGGGCCTGAGAATAAAATGTTCGCAGGCCGGGTCATTTTCGCCGATATTTTTTGCGGTTTCCGAAGAGTTATCGGGGACCATGTTGACCGCTTTCCCTCGTGTCATAAAATTTCCGCCTTTATAAAGAAATCATAAGATAATTATAGCAAAAAATCGGGCCTCTGACTTGTAGTTGGCGACAATTATGTGTCATCTGCGACAAATGGAAAGGCAAGCGCAAGCCAGTGGCGGGGAAATCTAAAAAGGTTTTACCCCGCTTTTCCTCAAATGAACAAGCTGGTTTTGTAGCTGCGGGACTGCCCTCGGCGAAAACGATAGCCTCGGTTGTCCCGCAGACAAAACCCCGCGTGTTCCAGCGGGCAGGGGCTTCAAATAAAATTTACTAAAGCAAAATCTAAAAGTTTTCGCTTGAGCCTTTTTCAAAAGGCTCACGAGAGTCCAGAGGCGAGGAGCCTCTGGTCGCAGCCCGCAGGCTGCGAAATCCCCCGAGAGAACGCCGGCAGGCGTTCTCGAGGGATAAGCGACAGCGAAGCGCAGGAAAGGGAGCAAAAACAGTCCGGTGGACTGTTTTTGCCGGGGAAACCCTCGCCGGGGGTTTCCCCGACCCGACGGCATGAAATGCCGTCGGGCTTCGCGAAAAGGGTTCGGGGAAAACACCTTGCAAAGGGGTTGTCCCCGAAAAGCTCTCGGCCAGCAGAAAAGCCCGAGCGAGCGAACGCGGCAGCGTTCGCGAGCGAGGGCCGGCAGAGGCCCAAAGGTAAAAGTCAGCACCAACGCCCCTCCCTTGGGGGAGGGGTCGGGGAGGGGGTACTTTAAATAGCATGAGCGCGTAGCGCGAATACCTTTTCCCCGTGGGTCGAGGCGGGAGGGTAAGTTAAAATCCGTATCACTTTCCGCAAGGAAATGATACGGATTTTTCGATAAGGTGTGTGCGTGCGCCCCCATCCATTCCTCCCGGCTATGATAATCTATTCAACATAGGTATTTGCTATTCTATTCTTGCTGTGCTATACTATAATAGTTATAGTATCGGCCGTCCGGGTCGTTCCCGGCGACGGCGATTCAGGGCTCAGACATGGTAAAAAAGACAGGAGAAGAAGCCGAATGAACTGTAAAAAAGAATACCGGCAGGAATATCTGACCGGCGAGAGAGCGCTTTTTATGGGCAAGGATTTGAGGATATACGACACTATCTTTGCCGACGGGGAATCCCCATTAAAGGAGAGCAGAAATATCGAGCTTTTCGGATGCATGTTCAAGTGGAAGTACCCGCTTTGGTACTCGAAAAATATTATTGCCAAGGACTGCGCATGGTTTGACATGGCAAGGGCGGGGGTCTGGTACACCGAAAATATCACGGCGGAAGACTGCGTTATCGAGGCCCCGAAAAATTTCCGCAGGTGCAGGGGCGTGACCCTAAAAAACGTTTCCTTTTCAGACGCTGCCGAGACGCTTTGGAGCTGCGACGGTGTGAAGCTTGAAAACGTCATGGCAAAGGGCGACTATTTCGCCATGAACAGCTCGGATTTGAATGTTTCGGGATTCACTCTTTACGGCAACTACTCGTTCGACGGGGTCAAAAACGCCGAAATTTCCGACTCGAAGCTGCTGACAAAGGACGCTTTCTGGAACAGTGAAAATATCACGGTCCGGGACAGCTTTATCTCGGGGGAGTATCTCGGATGGAACGCCAAGAACCTGACCCTTATAAATTGCACGATCGAGAGTTTACAGGGCATGTGCTACATAGACAACCTCGTCATGAAAAACTGCAAGCTTATAAACACCACCTTGGCATTTGAATATTCGACGGTCGACGCGGTCATTGATTCCAAGATCGACAGCGTTATCAACCCATCCGGCGGCAGCATCACAGCCGATTCTATCGGAGAGCTGATACTCGAAAGGGACAAGATAGACCCGTCCAAAACCAAGATAACCGTCCGCGACAACGCCTGATTTTTTAAGGAGATATTATGAGATACAATTTTGACGACCCGCCCGCAAGAAGAAACACCGGCTCATTGAAATGGGATGTAAAGGAAAACGAGCTGCCGATGTGGGTGGCCGACATGGATTTTGAAACAGCCCCCGAGATAAGGTCCGCCATCGAAAAGCGGGCCTCTCACGGCATTTTCGGCTACACCGTCATCCCCGACAGCTGGAGCGAAGCCTACTCAAATTGGTGGGAAAAACGCCACGGCTTTAAAATTGAAAAGGACTGGCTCATATTCTGCACAGGCGTGGTCCCGGCCATATCGAGCGCCGTCAGAAAGCTCACGACTCCCGCCGAAAAGGTGGTCATCCAGACCCCGGTCTACAACATCTTCTTTAACTCCATCATAAATAACGGCAGGCGGGTCCTGGAAAGCCCACTTAAATACGAAAACGGCGAGTACAGCGTCGATTTTGACGACCTTGAAAAGATGCTCTCCGACCCGGAGACGTCGCTGATGATACTCTGCAACCCGCACAATCCCGTCGGAAAGATATGGGACAGGACTACGCTTGAAAAAATAGGCGAGCTCTGTAAAAAGTACGGCGTGACGGTATTTTCCGACGAAATACACTGCGACATAACCGACCCCGGGACCGGCTATATTCCCTTTGCTTCGGTATCCGGTACATGCAAAAAAATAAGCGTCACCGCCGTCGCCCCCACCAAGGCCTTTAACATCGCGGGCATCCAGACCGCGGCGGTCTTTGTCCCCGATGAGATTTTAAGAAATAAAATGCGCAGGGGTTTAAACACCGACGAGGTGGCCGAGCCGAACGTCTTTGCCGCAGAGGCCGCAGCTGCTGCGTTTATGTACGGCGGTGACTGGCTCGACGAGCTGAGAGAATATATCTATGAAAATAAAAAATTCGCCGCGGAATATCTGAAAAACAACATCCCGCAGCTTAGGCTCGTAAATTCACAGGCAACATATTTATTGTGGGCAGAGCTTTTGTGCGCGCCCGGAAAAGCCGACGAAACGGCCGAGTTTATCCGCTCAGACACAGGTCTCTATGTTTCGGAGGGAGGCCAGTACGGCGGCAACGGCGGCAGCTTCTTAAGAATAAATATAGCATGCCCGCGCAATCGGCTTAAAGACGGCCTCGGACGCCTGAAAAAGGGCCTTGATGATCTTGAAAAATCAAAAGCCTAAGCGCTCGCAGAGCCGCGAATAGAAAAGATCCGCCGCTTTCGAGCATACTCGGTTTTTCTTTTTCACAAGATACACCCCCGACTGAAATTCCGGCGTGAGTTTTATGAATTTTAAGGTGCATTCGTCCGTCGTCATCAGTCCGTCTACGCATAGGGCGTGCCCGATACCGGCTTTTACCATGAGCGAGGCGTTGTAGATAAGGTCGTATGTAGCGGCCGTGCACGGCGTAAAACCATGCCCCGAAAAAAGGGCTTTCACGCGTTTGCTGCCCAAAATCTTGGCAGGCATTATCATCGGCTCGCCGGAAAGCTGCTCAAGAGATACCGAATCGGCGCCTGAAAATTTCCCGTTTTTCGGGGTCAGGATTCCCAAAGTCTCGCGAAACGGCAGGGCTTTTACTTCGTATCTTGTGCCGAGGTCCTGCTCGATAAGAAATCCCATGTCGATGAGGTCGCGTTCGAGGCGTTCAAGGACGGCTTCGGAGCTGCCGCTGAAGACGTGAAATTTGATTCCGGGGAAGTCCAAGCGCAGGTCTTTTATTATCTCCATGACGGGGAGGACGCTTTTGAATTCTCCGCAGCCGACGCAGACGTCACCGGTGACGGTGCGGACGGTCTCGCGAAAGGCCGATTCGGTCTTGTCGATGAGCGAGACGATCTCCTGGGCTTTGAGGCGTAGAAAGGCGCCGTCCTCGGTCAGGGTTATTTTTTTCTTACCGCGGATGAAGAGTTGTTTGCCGAGTTCGGCTTCGAGGTCCATCATTTGTTTTGAGAGGGTAGGCTGCGAGATATGGAGCGATTCGGCGGCCCGGGTCACGCTTTGCTCCTCGGCCACGGCCAAAAAATACTGTAAAAGTCTTGTTTCTATCATAAAAATCTCCCTGAGCATTCATTTAAGTTATGCAAGGGTATTATATAATAGATATTTGCTATTGTCAATATGTAATGGCAGCAAAATCTAAAAAGTTCGCCAGCCTTTCAAGGCTGCGGGGGTCTCGGGGGCAGAGCCACCGAGTCGCAGCCCGCAGGCTGCGAAATCCCCCGAGAGAACGCCGGCAGGCGTTCTCGAGGGATAAGCGTAAGCGAAGCGCAGGAGGGTAGGCAAAATCTGTCCTGTGGACAGTTTTGCCGTAGGGGACCCTCGCCGGGGGTCCCCTACCCGACGGCATGAAATGCCGTCGGGCGCCGGAAAAAGGTTCGGGGAAAACCCTGCAAGGGTTGTCCCCGAAAGGTAGCGGCCAGCACAAAGCCCGAGCGAGCGAACGCGGCAGCGTTCGCGAGCGAGGGGGGAGAGGCACAAAGGCAAAAGTCAGCACCAACTCCCCTCCCTTGGGGGGAGGGAGTTCCCCACACTTAAAGACCCGCAACCCATTCCCACGCTTACATTACAAAATTGTATTTTATCCTTTATGTGCAATTACATTTGACGTTACGCAAAAAAGCAGCCACCCTCAGAGCCTTTGCGTTGAGAGTGGCATATCTTTACCTTATTTTCCCCATCCTCCCCTTATCCATCTCCATCACGCTGTCGCAGAGAACGTCAATATCCTCCGCCGAATGCGAAGCGTTCAGGATCGTTTTACCCAGCGCCTTTAGGTCGAGCAGATACTTACGCATTTCGCCCACTCCGTCCTTGTCGAGGCCGTTCATCGGCTCGTCGAGAATAAGCAGGTCGGGGTTCTCCATTATCGCCTGCGCGAACCCAAGCCGCTGGCGCATACAGAGGAAATATTTCATTACCGACTTTTTTAATTTTGGGTCGAAACCGACGAGTTCAATACTTATTTTTATAACCAGTATGTTTAAAAACTTAAAAATTTTTAGCTATTTAAATGATACGCAATTATAGCACTAATGAAGCATAAATATTATTCTTCGCGCGGTCCATGTGAATTAACAAATGACTCTTCTGATTTTTCACTTACCCACGCCAGCATATCCCCGTATTCCAGTTCACCGGTAATGTAATACAAGCACTCACCGTTTATATCCTCGACATATATCTCACATTTATCAATAGCTTTAAACTGCTTTTGATAATTTAGAATCTGTCTATATAGACCATCGGCATTTGATGTATGGTCGTCGCTTTCATCTGTAACCTTAATCACTATGTTTTTCTTCGTGCCATCAAGATAACTTTCAAGTTTAACCGAATTAACACTGTCAAAACTGTTTTTTGTTAGTACTGTCACATCATCAATAATATCTTGGTTGGTCTTTTCGGCGACAGTCGAGCTCACATTAACGGTTTCGTCGCTGAGAACTTTTCCATCCGGAGTTTTCACAACGATTTCTACGAGATTTACAACGCCATCAACTTTTTTGGCGTGGATAGCCTCATAAACAGCCTCGATTGCTTTTACATCCTCAAGAGTGCAGCGGTTTTTATCATTTGATTGAAGTTCCACATACATCCTACCATTTTGTACTGAAACATTCGTATATTTCACGTTTTCCGATTTGAAATAATCTTCAACAGCATTTACCGACTTTTCTTCAGCACTGACATTTGAAGACAGAGTAACTGTAAGTGCAATTATTAAAATTACCGTCAAAACAACTATAGCCGCTTTTTTTAAATTTATATGAATCGTCATAATATTTCCTCCTTAATCACTAACCGGACCATAAACTTTAAAATTATTAGCAGATCCCGACACCTCATATGGAGGTTCTGTAGTCGGCATCTTAGTGTTGGCGTGCCATGCTCCGTCAGAGTTATCATAATACATAACACCCGAAAAATCAAATGGGCCCATTTGAATACCTTCTTTATGTAACTCTGCATTTACCTGAACGCCGTTATTTTCTGTTGTAGAAAGCACAGAGCTTGCAAGAATTTTTCCCGTACTTGAATTGTTTTCGGCAAAACATGCCTGCCATTTTCCACTGCTGTCGTTATATTGAATCCAATAAGTACTTTCATTACCCAAAGAGACAGATTGCGGCTCATGACATTCATATTTTCCGTTTACATAATATTCATAGTATAGTTTGAAACCGTCGTATCCTGAATAATATCTAACTCCTGTCTGAAGCCACTCTCCGTTGTCATCTTTATTCGTTGAAACCCATGCAGATTCCCCGCTGCCCGAAACGTCAGGCAAGGCTTCAGGCAGCTTAATTCTTGCATAAATGCCCTTATATTTTTGACCGGATAGTACAAAACCTGCATAAAAATGATAGTCGTCTGAAGCACCAAAAACACTTTGAGGCGTCAACTTACTTTCAGTTGCTGCAAATGACGCTTGAGTAAGGCAGAATACTGCAAATATCAGCGTCATAACAGTCATCATAATTTTTGAAACGAATTTAAACATATGTGTCCTCCTTAATGTAGTTCAGCATAACCGCGCTGCTGAGCGAGACTATACTTCTTTAATTACAATTTGTAATAGTTGATTCCTCACCTCACCCTTTCCATTTTTCCCTTATCCATCTCCACCACGCTGTCGCAAAGCACATCAATATCCTCCGCCGAGTGCGAGGCAATCAGAATCGTCTTGCCCTGCGCTTTTAAATCCAGCAGGTACTTCCTCATTTCCCCCACGCCGTCCTTGTCAAGCCCATTCATAGGCTCGTCAAGGATCAGCAGGTCCGGGTCTTCCATTATCGCCTGCGCAAGCCCGAGCCTCTGGCGCATACCGAGGGAATATTTCTTAACCGACTTCTTTAATTTCGGGTCGAGACCGACAAGTTCTATGCTCCCTCTGATATCCTCGTCGGTGATTTTATGCCGAATATCCGCAAGGAGTTTGAGATTCTTAAATCCCGTGTAATACGGTATAAACTCCGGCGTTTCGATGATCACCCCGACGCTTTCGGGGAAATCGCAATCAATGCCGATGCGCTTTCCCGCGACGGTGATTTCGCCCTCGGTGGGGCGGATAAACCCGCAGATGCACTTCATAAGCATCGTTTTTCCCGAGCCGTTTCTGCCGATTATTCCGTGAATTTTGCCGCGCTCAAACTCAACGTTTATGTTCCTCAAAATCATGTCTTTCTTTATTTTCAAGCTGACATTTTCAACTTTTATCATGCTAATCCTCCTTGCTCATCAGCGACAAATTCTTGCGCTTTATCACCCTCACGCCGAGGAAATACATCAGTATATTCGCGGCGACAAGATACAAAACCGAGCCCCAAACGGGTAAGATAACCTCGTTGAACAGCTCGTCATAGTGCTTGCCCGCGGTCGAGTGGGCGAATGGTAACAGCCAGCAGATTTTCAGCCCGATTATTTGCAGGGCCATGCCCGCACCGAGCGTAAGAAGGTTCGCTGCAAGCCCGATTATTCGGTTGAATCTGAGCGCGAGGGTCATCTGAAGCTGCGCGCAAAACGTGAGGTGCAAAACCGTCAGCAGGCTGCAAACCGCGACCGCGCCGACGACAGAAAAGTTCGTCATTACCGACAAATCGAGATAGCTCAGCGGATTGGTACTCCTGAAAAAATTTGTCTCCATAGTCTGCGCGTTGACGAGCTTTGCCGAGTTGCTCCAGACGTTTCCGACAAACCCCTGCGGCTGAATTGCGATGATACCGAAAACAAACAGAATTGCAAGCATAGTCGCCGCAGCCATTATCACAAACCCGACCTGCGAGCGGTACCACCTTGCCCTGCCTGTTCTTATCAGCACGAACGTCGCGTTCGCCGAGATGTCGGGGAAGTCTATCATCAGCACCGCAAAAGTCAGCGTTATCACCGGCACGCAAAAGACGTTTGTGATGAACGTGACATACGGCTCGAGCGCGTTGACGGGTTCGCCGAACATCGCGATATACTCTTTCATCGGCGAAATCGAGAACATATACAGGCAGATCAGCGTAAATAAAAAGATAATCTGTTTATCGTTTTTTAGCCATTTTACATACTCCGAAAATGCAATTCCGAGCCGTTTCAATTCATCACCCGCTTTCTGAAAATCTTACCGCCCAAGAGGTAAATCAGGACTAAAAGCAGCAATATCGCCGCATAGTAGATCCATACGAGCCGGTTGATTTTGCTGAAATCGTTGAATGCGGTTTGGATATTAAACAGTTCCATGCTCGGGCAGAATATGCCGATTTTGGTGTGGTGCTGCAAATAAAGTCCGTAAAGGCCGTTATCCAAAAGAAACAGCGCGACCATCGGCAGTCCCAACGCCTTGTATTTGTTTTTCAAAAGCAGATACAAAAGCAGGCAGAACGCGGAAACCGCCGCGGCATAGATAAACACATTTATAATCGCGTTGAATATATACAGATATTCGTTTTGCGAGTTAAAGAGGTCCCCGAGCGGCGAATGCAGCGCTTGCCTTTTCAGAAATACTTCCTCATAAGAATCCTCGGGGTAGTCGGTCAGAAATTCGGAGTTTTTGGGAAAATGCAGATAAATCGTGGTGCAGAAAATCATATACCCCGCCGTAACCGAGCCCGCGCCCGAAAGAATGTATCTGTAAAAAGTGCGGTTCCAATATCTTGAAAAACGCTTTTCGCGGACAAGATGAAAGCGGTAATTTCCTTTCAGTTCAGCGGCAAGTCGGGAGATATACGGCAAAGAACATAGAAATGGCAGAAGCCCGACAAACCACAGCGCCTTATCGGGCGTGCAAAATAAGGGAGCGGAATTGGTTGATCGGCTCAAAAGCTCCTCCCGGCTGTCCGAAAAACGGTTTAGGATCAGTGAGCTGCCGTTTCGCTCCAAGGTTGGGCAGGGCGTTAAAAGCAGCAAAATTACCGTTATCAGCGCCGCGAAAACATATCCCGAAATTGTATAAACCACTTCTTTTTTACTTCCCATCGGTTCACCTTCTCTCAGTTCTGCCGTAAGCCATAGCGATCAGTTCGCCCGTGACGGCGTCGACAAAATACATCTCGGGCTGTTCGCCCGAAAACGCCGAAGCGTCAGTTTTGAAGCACCAATAAGGGCGAATTTCAAGCTCGCAATCCATTATCGCTTCGTCCTTGTAATACGCGGGGTATTCCCACATCGACCAGTAGATATAATCCTTGCAGACGGGAACATAGTTAAGCTCGGCAGTCAGCGTAAGATTCGCGTTTGAAGCGAGTTTTGACGAGAGCAGATCCGCAGCCGCGCCAAGTGTCAGCAAATCGTCGCCGCCGTCTGTCGCGACTTCTTTTTTGAATGAAAAATCCTTTATATATCGGGTCAACACTTCTTTTTCCGAGCACCAGCCGACGATATTGTTCGGGAGCAAGAACGGCAAACCGTTTTTGACCGCATTTTCGTCGCTGTAATAGTCGCGGTCGGTATCAAAGAAGTTCCCGTTTTCGTCCTGTTTCTGAATCTGAAACAAATATCCGAAAGTATCCCTCGGCAGAGCTTTTACAAACACGGTTTTAACGCTGTATGTAAACTTTTCGGGATCGGACAGCGCGATCTCGGTGTTGTAGAAATCCTCGACAAATGCGATCGCTTCTTTAAGATTCCAGTCGGCGCCGTCATACATCGTATAGCTTAAATCTTCGTGGATCTCCATATAGTCGGTATCGTATCTTTCCACCGTCTCAAAGCTGTCGTGATAATATGTGTTTTCGGGGATTTTATCTCCCACCGCCGAGCCCCACATAGCGCCCGTGGAGTTAGATACCGTGCTGAGCCACTCGTCGCGGTATCCGTTTGGCCTGAATGCGTCCAGATCATATGGCAGAGAGTTTTTGGCGATGATCGTTCCGTCGGCATTTCTTGTCGGTTCGGTTGTCACAGGCTCGTCGTCGTAATAAGGGTCGCCGACTTTGGAATGCCGCCAAAGCGATTCGTCGTGAACGTCGTATTTGTCGCCGAAAATGTATTCCGCAAAAGCATAAATGTCGAAATCCTCCGCCCTCCCCGCCGTGACGTCATATGTCGGCATAACGCTTCCCTCGCCGACCCGCGCCCGCTCGACGGTTATATTTTTGTATGTCTTTTGCAGGTCGTATTCAAGCTGCGCGCGGATAGTATCGACGTTTCCGCGCTCTGCGGGCTGGACGGCGGTTTCCGTACCAACGGTGTTTCCGACTTCGTCTGTCGTGGGAGCGGTAATAACCGCGGGCGCAGTTGCTTCGGTTTCGCTTTCTTTAAGGCTTTCGGGCATTTCGGCGCAGGACGAGAGCGTTAAAACCGCAAGCAGCATAGCAATAATTATTTTAAACTTCTTAATCATTATTTGTCTCCTTCAAATTCAAATTTTACTCCGTGGAACGCGACCGACTCGATCTCCGAAATGTCTATCGGCGCGGTGAAGCCGATATATTCGCAGTATTCGCCCGTGTCTTGGTCTATCCAGCCGTTTTGCGAGCGCAGCAGCCCCGACTCGAAGTCCTGAACCGAGCCGTCGCGCATATAAACCGC
>CANQNF010000036.1 GCA_947625125.1 uncultured Clostridia bacterium | reverse complement strand
CGCTTTGCTTTGCCATATCATTGTAATTTGATGTAGTACACTATTTCGGTTATCAGTTCTTCCAAGTTGCTTCCCCTCACCAGCGGGCGGCTGGCGGGAAAAAGCGTGGAGCGGAACACCGCTTTTTTATCCGCCACCAGTTCCTTTTTGTAGCGTTTGGTATCGGGGATAAAGGTTTTCATCAGTGGCAGTTCCAGTTCCTTAATCGTCTTGTCGTAGGCGGTGTAAAGGTCTGTTTTCTCCCGCCCGTCCACCATGTTCCAAAAGAGGTACAGCCCGGCAAGTCGGCAGGCTTCATTCTTCACTAATAGCTTTTGGATAGCCATTGCGAACGACAGGCTGCTTTCCAGCACCACCTTGTCGGCTGAAATGGGGGTGAAGATGTAGTCCATGCCCGCAAGGGAGTTTATCACGCCCTCGCTGTTCACCGTGCCGGGCAGGTCGAAAAAGACAATATCCGGCACGTGTCCGGCGGCTATATGTTCGTCAGCCGTTGCAATCGCCTTTTCAGGTGAACTGCACAATACCGGGTAGGCTTTCTTCCCCAGCCGGGTAAACTGTTCATACGCCATGCGCTTGTAATCTTCATCCGCCCCGACCTGTTCGGCATCCCGCTTGCGCATCCCGGCAATGGAGTGCTGGGGGTAGTCGCAATCGACCACCGCCACATCGTAGCCTTTGAGGTAGTAGAGGTAACTCGCCACCAGCACGGTAAAGGTTGTTTTGCCGACCCCGCCCTTTTGGGTGGAAAAGGCGACGTAAAGGGGTGTTTTCTCGTTTTCCATATTGCTTTCGTTCATTATTGGTTGATTTATTTATTGCTTTCAATCATTCATTCTTTCCATGTTGCAATCTTGAAATATTGAAAGACTGTTTTATTTCAATCTTGTTATCCTGCTTTCATTCTTTCTTGAAATATTGAAATAATGCAATCATGCTTTCTTGAAATCATGCTTTCAATTATTCTTTCCTGATTGAAATATGTCTTTCAATCTTTCTTTCAATCTTGAAATCCGATGCAAAAAAAGGGAGAAAAAACGTCCACTGAAAACCTTGTCCCGATTTGTCCTGCGCTGTCCCGATTTGTCTACCAACCGCCTATTTTACAGCATTATAAATCACCGTTACTTTGCAGCGGAGTAACGAACCGCAGGGGGCGCAGGTGTAAAACCGGGCTGGTGAACGCAGGGCTTACCGTTCCACGCTAACCCCAATCCGTCCGTGACGGATTTCGATTTTCGTCAGAAAATAGCAAGGTGTGTTTTGTATGCTACAAAACCGTTTTCCGTGCCTGAAAACGCCTTGCCCCTTGCGGGGGTAAATATCACTCCGAAGTCGTAATTTTTTAATCCAAAGAAGCATGGAAACAAGAAAACCTAACAAGGGCGGTCGCCCCGCCCTCGCAGACCCGGCGAAGCACCGCCATGTCCTTTACCTGAACGACCGGGAGAATGCCCGCTTCCTCTCGCAGTGGGAGCAGTCGGGCGTTACGAGCAAGTCCCGGTTCATCGCCGCACGGTTGTTCGGCGAGCCGTTCCGGGTGGTGAAAGTGGACAAATCGGCAGTAGAATATTGCGCCCGGCTTACCGAATTTTATGCCCAGTTCCGGGCGGTAGCGGTCAATTACAACCAAGTGGTAAAGGCGTTGCACAGCAATTTTTCGGAGAAAAAGGCACTGGCTTTTCTCTATAAATTGGAGAAAGCGACCACTGAATTATCTATGTTGAACCGTCAGGTTATCGACCTGACAAACGAGTGCAAGGAACTATGGTTGCCAAAATAAGCACGGGCGGCAATATGTTCGGCGCACTGGCGTACAACCAAAACAAGGTGGACAGCGAAGAAGCAAAGGTGCTTTTCTCCAACCGGATGCTGTTGGGCGAGGACGGGAATTTCAGCATTGGCGAGTGTATGCGCAGCTTTGAAATGCAGATGCCCGTCCAGCTATCCACCAAGAAGCCGATACTTCATATTTCCATAAACCCGCACCCGGAAGACGTGCTGACCGACCAGCAGCTTTCCGACATTGCCAAAGAGTATATGCGGAAGTTGGGCTATGGCGACCAGCCTTATCTGGTGTACAAGCATACCGACATCGACCGCCACCATATCCACATCGTGGGCTTGCGGGTGGACGAGAACGGCAGACCGCTGAATGACAGGTTCGAGCATCGGCGCAGCAAGCAAATCACCCGTGAACTGGAAAGGAAATACGGGCTGCATCCGGCAGAGCGAAAGGAACGTGCCGAACGCCCGGAACTGAAAAAGGTGGATTATGCCGCCGGGGACGTGAAGCACCAAATCGGCAATACCGTGAAAGCGGCTTGCTATGGCTACCGCTTCCAGTCGTTCGGGGAGTACAAGGCTTTGCTTGCCGCTTACAACGTGTGCGTAGAGGAAGTCAAAGGCGAGATAAACGGCAAGTCCTATCAGGGCATTGTCTATTCCGCCACGAACGACAAGGGCGAAAAGGCGGGCAACCCGGTAAAGGCTTCCCGCATCGGCAAGTCGGTGGGTTATGAAGCGGTGCAGCGCAGAATGGAGAAATCGGGCGAACTGATTAAGAACGGCAAGCTGAAAGAGCGCACCCGGAAGATTGTCGCCACTGCCATGCAGACCATACGCAGCCGCAAGGAACTGGAACAGCAACTAAGGAAGCAGGGCATTGACGTGGTATTCCGTCAGAACGACAGCGGGCGCATCTATGGCGTTACGTTCATCGACCACGACAGCCGGGTGGTGTTGAATGGCTCCCGCTTGGGCAAGGAGTATTCGGCGAACGTGTTCAACGAACGCTTTTCGGGCGAAACCGGAAAGATGCACCAGCCCGAAGTGTCAGCACCGCAGCAAGACCAATCCACGCATCAGGAACAACCGGACTTTACTCCGAAAGCCGACATCGTTTCGGGCGTGGCTTCCGTGCTGGGAGCTTTCGGCGGTTTGCTGGGCGGCGGTGCATCAGGCGGTGACGAGCTGCAAGACACCGCCCGCCAAAAGAGAAAGAAGAAGAAAAAGAAGCGCACAAGGCGCATCGACTAACTTAAAAAACATTACAATCATGCAACAGGAAGATGATTTGAGAGGGCTTGCACGGGTCATGGACTTTATGCGGGCTGTCAGTATTCTATTCGTGGGAATAAACGTGTACTGGTTCTGTTACTCCACCCTGAAAGAATGGGGAGTGACGTTTGAGGTGATAGACAAGATACTGTGGAACTTCCAGCGCACCACCGGGCTGTTCTCGTCTATCTTATGGACAAAACTTTTTGCGGTGGTGTTCCTCGCCCTGTCGTGCATCGGCACTAAGGGCGTGAAAGAGGAAAAGATAACGTGGACGAAGATACATTGCAGCCTTGTGGCGGGTGTCGTGTTGTTTTTCCTGAACTGGTGGCTGCTTGAACTTCCGCTGCCACATACGGCGGATGCCGTGTTTTATATCGCCACGTTGTCGGTGGGCTATATCTGTATGCTCATGGCGGGTACATGGATGTCCCGGTTGTTGAAAAACAACCTCATGGACGATGTCTTTAATACGGAAAACGAAAGTTTCCAGCAGGAAACAAGGCTTATCGAGAACGAGTATTCTGTAAATCTGCCTACCCGGTTCTACTATAAGAAGAAATGGAATAACGGCTGGATAAATGTCGTGAACCCGTTCCGTGCCAGTCTTGTATTGGGAACACCGGGCAGCGGTAAGTCGTATGCCGTGGTAAACAGTTACATAAAACAGCAAATCGAGAAAGGTTTTGCGATGTACTGTTATGATTATAAGTTCCCCGACCTTTCGGAAATTGCTTACAATCATTTGCTTAACCACTTGGACGGCTACAATGTAAAGCCGAAATTTTACGTTATCAACTTTGACGACCCACGCAAGAGCCACCGATGCAACCCGATAAACGCCAGCTTCATGTCGGACATTGCGGATGCCTATGAAGCCAGCTACACGATAATGCTTAACCTCAATCGAAGCTGGATAAGCAAGCAGGGCGACTTCTTTGTGGAAAGCCCGATTATTCTTTTGGCGGCTATAATTTGGTATCTCCGTATCTATCAGGAAGGTAAGTATTGTACGTTCCCCCATGCCATAGAACTGTTGAACAAGAAATACGCCGATGTGTTCACCATTTTGCGCAGCTATCCCGAACTGGAAAACTACCTTTCCCCGTTCGTGGATGCTTGGGAATCAGATGCCCAAGAACAGTTGCAGGGGCAGATTGCCAGTGCGAAAATCCCGCTTTCAAGGATGATTTCACCCGCCCTTTACTGGGTAATGACGGGCGATGATTTTTCACTCGACATCAACAACCCGAAAGAGCCTAAAATTTTGGTTGTCGGCAACAATCCCGACCGTCAGAACATCTATTCGGCGGCACTGGGATTATATAACAGTAGAATAGTGAAGCTGATAAACAAGAAAGGTCAGCTTAAAAGTTCGGTGATAATAGATGAATTACCGACTATATATTTTCGTGGGCTTGACAATTTGATTGCCACCGCCCGAAGCAACAAGGTTGCGGTTCTATTGGGTTTTCAGGATTACAGCCAGCTTACCCGTGACTACGGGGACAAGGAAAGCCGGGTGATACAAAATACAGTGGGTAACGTGTTCAGCGGTCAGGTGGTCGGTGAAACGGCAAAAATTCTATCGGAACGTTTCGGTAAGGTGTTGCAGAAACGGCAGAGCATGACAATCAACCAGCGGGAGAAGTCCACCTCGATAAGCACCCAAATGGACAGCCTAATACCCGCCAGCAAAATATCCAACCTCACGCAAGGTATGTTCGTGGGGGCGGTAGCAGACAACTTCGATGAACGGATAGAGCAGAAGATTTTCCACTGTGAAATCGTGGTGGACAATGAAAAGGTGAAACGGGAAACCGCCCGTTACGTGAAGTTGCCGCAGATAATCGACTTCACCGACAAGGACGGCAACGACCGGATGCAAGAGGAGATACAAGCCAACTATGACCGCATCCGTCAGGAAGTCCGGCAGATTGTCGAGGACGAGATAACCCGGATTAAGAACGACCCGGAGCTATGCCACTTGATTAAGGAGGAAGAATAGCTGTATATAATAATGTATGGAGTGAAGAACAGCCGATGTAGCTTTACGGTTGTTCTTCATTTTGCTTTTTGGTGCGGTAGGCTTCAAAACGCACTAATATTTCGTGCAGGTTCTTCAATGCTTCCACAGCCTTGCCTATCGGCGGCATCTTGCTTTTGTCGAAAGTCAGTTTCTTCAAATCGGTAGTGTACGCCGTAGCCACTTCGGGCAACGCCATGACCGCTTCGGCATCCTTGAATATCGGTGCATCAGCCAGCGACAAGTGCGAACGGGAGTTTTTATTTAGTCCGTCCTCTATCGTCACCCGGTACATGGCATCCAAGAAATCTTCCGAATGTAGGTAATCGTTATATTCCTGATTGTGGTAGAGTGCCGACAAGTCGTAAACGTCACGGATATGCTTTGCCAACAGTGCGGCTGCATCCTCATTGTAAGACAGCTTTACCAGCCTTGAAACCTTGTCGCAGATAGTCTTTCGGGGGTTGATACATTGCGTTTCAAAACTTCCCAGCCCGTAGGTGCTTATCAGTTCCTCTTGCCCGATGCTTTCAAGAAAGGCGGTCACAATCGGTTTGATAACCCGCTTGTCCGCCGGGTAGAACATCAGTTTTTTGTCCGGCAGGTCACAGGATTTTATCTCTACTTCCAAATGTTCTTTCAGTCCCACGCCTTGAAATACATTGTCATACGAGAAATACAGTTTACGGTAATTACCGCCCGTTTCCGACAAATCTTCCTTGTATATGTCACTATTGAGTTCGGCTATGTATTTGGAAAGTTTCTTGTTCAATGTCTTTTCCGCCTGCTTGGACGCACCTTTATCACCCGTGAATACGAACAAGTCCAAATCTTCCGAGAAGCGTTCTATCAACCCGTAGGCTTTGGAAAGTGAAGTTCCGCCTTTGAAGTAGGTCTTATCCGCATATTCGGACATGGAAATATCCCGCAGTATCTTCGATACCCAGTAATCCTTTTCCACGTGCGACTGCTCGTAGTTGAAATGTTCAGCCGCCAGTGCGATGATTTCCTTGAACGCTTCCTTGTCCGAATGTAAATTCATATTTCTGTCCTATGCTGTTTTATAATCCAAGTTGAACCGTGTCGTGGGAAGAATGGTCTTTGCCATTTCTGTTTGCAATACGGTTTGTCTGATGTCGCCCAGTATATCCGCCACCACCTTTCTGACACGTGGCGGGTAACTTTTCGCCAAAGATACGATTTTTTCCAGTTCCGGCAGGCTGTACCCGTTGAAATATTGGCTTTTGACCCGGTTGTAGATGTCCTGCCCGGTTGTTCCGGGTATGCGCTTCATGTCCTTTATCGCATCAAGCAGCCGCAAGTACGGGACAAGGCTTTCATCCGAATAGTCCATGCAGTAGGCTTTCACGCACTCTATATTCAAGTTCTTGAAACGGAAACGGCGAACCGGGTTTGGAGTGGCTATCGTTATGGTTGTGGCGACCTGTTCGGTCAGCCCCATTTTATTATAGACGTAAGCCCCCGTGATATAGCCGTTCAGTTTTTCGGTAAGATAACGAAACTGTTCATCCTGATAGACGGGCAGCTTCCCCAATCCTAAGACCGATTTCTTGGGGCGGTAGTACGCCCCTTTTTCAACCCGTACCAGTACCCCTTTGCGGCTCTGTTCGGAGAGCAGCACCGCAACATTGGCGGTCTTTTCCATTTCAAACGACAAATCCCGGAACGTGAATATACGCCCGGTATCTATCCGTTCAATCTGCCCAAGTATCTCTTTCCTGAATGAAGCCATATTTATGTACTTTGTTTCTATCTGCAAAGATAGTATATTATGTAATTACATACAAAAACATAACAAATATTTTGCCGAAGATGTTTTTATTTCTCCAACTGTTGGTTGGATATTTTCATCTGCCACGGACAAATCGGGACAGCGCAGGACAAATGCGGACAGCCCTTGCCGCCCGTCCAAATATAGCATATTTAGTCGCTACCTTTGGGCGGGACTATTCCCGTAACCGCTAAAATTTCAATTATTTATGGCAAACAGAATGACCCCGCCCGCAGAGGGGCAGGAAAAAGACGTGCTGCTGGTCTTGGATAAACAGCAGGGCAAGGTGAGTGCCGTTAAAGGTATCGACAAGGAGGGCAATTTGCAGACCGTGCCGCCGACACACGGCGGCGAGTTCATGCAGGTGGACAAGAACAGCGATGTGTTCAGCAACTTCATTTCCAACTTCTACCGCAAGTATCAGGACACTTCCGGGCTGGAACTGTTCAGCGTCAAGGCTTCCGAAGCGGAGCGGGACGCAAAGGCAATCGAGGACAACCACCGCAACCCTACACCGGAGGGTGACAAGCGGGCTGAAATGTTACGAGTTCCGAAGCCCGACTTCCACGAGTTCAAGCAGGGCTACCGCTTCGACCCGGCAAAAATCGACTGGGAGAACCTGAAAAAAGTCGGCATCACCGCCGACACCCTGAAAAACACAAAGGACTTCGACCGGGTGATGCGTGGCTACAAGTCCCGCAACACCTACACTGTTTCGGGGACGGTGGGCGGCTTCTACCTCAAACCTACCGATGTCAAGCTCTCTTTCTATCAGGCAAAGGACGGCACGGTAGTACCCAAGCTGCACGGCGTGCAGCAGGACGAAAAACTGTTGCAACGCCCGTTCCATGAACACGGGTTCACCAAGCAGGAACAGGGTAACTTGCAAGGCACTGGCAACTTGGGCGGCATCGCTGAAATCAAAGACCCGAAAAGCGGCGGGCAAATCCCCGTGTTCGTCAGCCGGGACAGGTACACGCACGAACTGGAGTATATGCGGGCTGACAAGTGGAAATGCCCCGACACCATTTGCGGCGTGAAAGTCAGCCCGGAGCAGAAAGCCGCCTTTGAAGCCGGGCAAGCGGTCAAAATGGAAAACCTGCAATTCAGGGACGGCACGAAACGCAGTGCCTATTTGCAGGTCAGTGCGGTGGAGCGTGGCTTGGAGTTCCTGCCCCGTGCCGCCGTCCAGTTCTTGCAGCAGGGGCAGCAGCCCGCAGAACAGCAGGTAGCCGGGATAAAGGACGGCAAGGGCGTTGAGTTCAACGGTCATGTGCAGCCCGGCGCACAGGGCAAATCCCCCGACAAGGTGCAGCCGAAAGACGTTACCCCCGCCGCCGAGAGCCGGACGCAGGTAGCGGTCAATTCGGAGGGCAAGACCAACGAAGCCACCAAGCGGGGCAAAGAGCCGTTGAAACAGGGTCAGGACAAGCCCACCGCCAAGCAGAAAGAGAAGCAGGACAAGAGCCTGAAAGCGGACAAACCCAAGAAGTCCAGAGGAATGAAAATGTAGTGCCCACCTTGAAAAGTAAAGAATTATGATTGCATTGATAGCTGAAAAGCCCAGCGTGGCAAAGGACATCGCCCGCATCATCGGTGCGACCCAGCGTAATGACGGTTATTTTTCCGGCAACGGGTATATGGTGACATGGGCGTTCGGCCACTTAATCCAGCTTGCCATGCCGGAAGCCTATGGCGTGGCGAACTTTCGCAGGGAGAGCCTGCCCATACTGCCGCCCGATTTCCAATTAATCCCCCGTCAGGTGAAAGCGGAGAAAGGTTATAAGGCAGACCCCGGCGTGCTGAAACAGCTGAAAGTGATAAAGGAAGTGTTCGACCAGTGCGACCGGATTATTGTCGCCACCGATGCCGGGCGTGAGGGTGAGCTAATCTTCCGCTATATCTTCCATTACCTGAACTGCCGAAAACCATTTGTGCGCCTGTGGATAAGCAGCCTTACCGATAAGGCAATCCGTGAGGGGCTGGATAACTTGCAGCCGGGAGAATGTTACGATAACCTCTACCTCTCTGCCAAGTCCCGCAGCGAAGCGGAATGGCTGATAGGGATAAACGCCACCCAAGCGTTGAGCGTAGCCGCCGGGCAGGGCGTGTTCTCGCTGGGCAGGGTGCAGACACCCACGCTCGTGATGATATGCAGCCGCTATTTGGAGAACAAGAATTTCGTACCAGCCAAGTTTTGGCAACTCAAAGCCCATACCGCCAGCGGGGAAATAAGTTTCACCGCCCAATCGACCGCCAAGTGGGAACAGCAGCCCGAAGCCATAGCCGTCTTGCAACGGGTTAAAGATGCCGGACAACTTGCCGTGAAATCCGTTGAGAGGAAAGAAGCCAGCCAAGAACCGCCGCTTCTGTACGACCTTACCACGCTGCAAAAGGAAGCGAACACGAAGCTGAACTTTTCGGCTGACAAGACGCTTTCCGTAGCGCAAAGCCTGTATGAAAAGAAAGTGATGTCCTATCCGAGAACCGGAAGCCGCTATATATCGGAGGACGTTTTCAATGAAATGCCGGAGCGTGTCGCCCTGTTAGGGCAATACCCCCGCTTTGCCGGGTATGCCGCCGGGCTGGACGGCACACCCCTGAACTGCCGCAGCGTGAATGACGGCAAAGTGACCGACCACCACGCCCTAATCGTTACCGAGAACCTGCCCGGCGAACTCTCCAAAGACGAACGGGCGGTTTACGAGCTGGTAGCCGGGCGTATGCTGGAAGCCTTTTCGGGCAAGTGCGTGAAAGACGTTACCACCGCCATATTGTCGGCTGGAGATACCGACTTCACGGTGAAAGGGTCTGTGATGAAAGTAACCGGGTGGCGTGCTGTGTTCGGCGAGCAGGAAACGGGCGGGGACGAAGAAGCCGCCAGCCTGCCGCCGCTCCAAGAGGGAGAATATTTGCCACTCTCCGGCGTGGATCTGCTCGAAAAGCAGACCAAGCCGAAACCGCTGCACACGGAAAGCAGCCTGCTTGCGGCAATGGAGAACGCCGGAAAGGAACTGGAGGATGCTGAACTGAAAGCCAGCCTGAAAGATGCCGGGATAGGCACGCCCGCCACCCGTGCGGCGATTATCGAAACGCTGTTCGCCCGCCAGTACATCGTGCGTGAGAAGAAGAACCTTGTGCCTACCGACAAGGGGCTTGCCGTTTACAGGATTGTCAAGGACAAGAAGATTGCCGATGTCGAAATGACGGGCATGTGGGAAACCGCCCTTTCCAAGATAGAAGCGGGAAGCATGGATGCCGACACGTTCCGAATGGGTATCGAGGTGTACGCCGCCCAAATCACGGCGGAACTGCTATCGGTACAATTATCCGTTGCGGGCGGTGAAACCTGCCCCTGCCCGAAATGCGGTAGCGGGCGTATCCTGTTCTACCCGAAAGTGGCGAAGTGTTCCAACGTGGATTGCACGCTAACCATATTCCGCAACAAGTGCGACAAGCAACTGACCGACAAACAGATTGTCGAACTGGTGACGAAACGCAAGACCGGGCTAATCAAGGGCTTCAAGGGCAAGAACGGCAAGGCTTTCGATGCTTCGCTGATGTTGGACGAGCAGTTCAATGTCGGTTTTTCATTCCCCGAAAAGAAAGCGAAACCGAAGAAATAGCCTATCTTTGCCGCTGAAATTTCATTGTGATAGGTTTTGCCACTTATGATAATTGAAATTTTAGTGGTTGCGCCCGGCGGGAACCGGGCGCATTTTTTTATACGCTGCCGCCAAACAGGTAGGTTGAACAGACCACCCCGTTATCCAGCACCCTGCTTTCCGAGAGCTTCCAATGTGAGCCGGATGTTTCCCCGATAAAGCCGATGCCTTTGCCCGCCATTACCGGGACGGTGTAGATTGTCAGGCTGTCCAGCAACCCGGCTTTAATCAATGAAGTAAGCAGCTTGCCGCCGCCCACCACCAGCATGTCGGTTTCCTGTTTCAGTCCATAGACCCTTTGCAGCGGTTCTTCGGTCAGGAACTCCACGCCGCAGTCCGGCGTTACGTTGGTATCATAGTGTGACACCACAAAAGACCGTTTGCTTTTGTGCGGCCACCCGCCCCAGTGTTCAAAGATGTAGTTGTAGGTGTTCGCCCCCATAAGCAGGCAATCTGCATCCAAATAGTACTTGCCAACGATAGTTTTTACTTCATCGGGTAACCAATCCAGTTCTTTGTCTAAGGTGGCTGTATGTCCGTCAAGAGATACGGCGATATGCGCTTTAATTTGTTTCATCCTATCAGGTATTAAACAGTTGATAATCTTTTTTCAAACTGTCCGCTGCTACCTCAAAAAAAGAAGCGTGAACTTACACTGCTCCAAAGTAGAGGTACTGGCAATACCTTTGAAACGGGACAGGCAAGCCCACGCTATGACAAAGCATAGCATAGACATTGCGCTGAAATCTCGTTTCATTTTGAAAAGTGCCAGTTTTCTACTTTGAGATATTCGGCGAACGAATATGTTATATATAATGACGATATTACAACCGAAACTGTTCAACCGCCGTTATTCTCTTATGTTACTTTTGCAAAAGTAGCGAAAATCACCGGAATAACCTTATAAATAAATGAAATCCTGCCTTATTATCATAACAAGACAGGATTCAAGAAGAAAATATATGATATTGATTATCACTCAATCCATGCGTTCACGGATTAACTTGTGTATGTCACTTGCACGGTAGAAATATTTCCCGTCTAACGTCAAGTAAGGCAGTATTCCTTTCTTCCGGTAACGTTGTAAGGTTTTGGTACTCACTTTCAGCATAAAGCACAAATCCTGATTGTCAAGGAGTTTTTCACCGTTCAGAAAATTGTGACCGCTTAAAAGACGGTCTATCTTTTTGTCCTGCATATCGAGCCTATCCATAATACGCTCCATCCAAGCCACGAAGTTTTCTTTATCTATATACATAAGGCTACCGGATTAAATAAGACCTATCATAAAATAGCTTTGGTTCACCGGGTCTTTAATGATAATCTCCCGTTCACGCATAAAGCGAATATAACTTTTTGCGGTGCGTTCCTTGACATCCAAGACCTGCTGCAACTGTTCGCAAAGGTCTATATAAGTGATATGTGCCTGTCGTCCGAAAATATCACGGGCAACACCTACCAGTTCCCTTTCCTTGCGCTTCTCCTTTTCCTCTCGTGGCTTCTCACCCTTGTAAACGTGCATCCCGGCTTTTTTGTCCCAAGCAAAGAGCATCAGAGGAACGTCCAGCGGGCTACCGTCACGTACTTTCAGTGCTTTTACCACCGACTGGGCGGGTTCATCGTCTTTCTCTATCGAAAGGATTGTAGCCGCCTTGCGCTGCAACTCGCTGCCCAAATGTCCCCGCAGCTTCAAGCCGTTCGGAACGAAGTGCAGCACACAAAGAATACAGGTGTTGTAGATGCCCGCCAACCGATAAAGTTCATCTATCACCGCCACGCTTTCCGCTTCATCGTTGGCACTTTTCACAAGGTCTGCGATGCCGTCAATGACTACCAACTGGATGCCGCCATACTGGTAATAGAATTTATCCATGCTCTGCACAATGGCGTTTAGGCGTTCCTTGCGTGACATACCTGTAAGACAAAATGCTTTCAGTTCATCGGGTTTGTCCGGCTGTTTGGCACGTGCCAGCAGGTTACTTACGTTCTTGAACAGTTGCACTTCCGACTGTTCGGTGTCATAGAGCAATACCGCCTTGTGCCTGCCGTTGGCGGTTATCTGTATGCCCAATGTATCGACTTCCGCACCAGCCGGGCATATACAGCCCGCCACGATTGCGGCTACATAATTGCTCTTGCCCGTTCCCTCGCCCCCGGTGATGCCGAACAAGTTGCCTTGCGTCCCTAATGGAACGTCACCCGCCGAAATAATCTCTTGCGCTTTGGCGGGCGGGTTGTTGAAATCTATCTCGCATGATTTTAGCATAATCAAAGTGTCACTATACAGGTTGTCTAAAAATTCGATAAACAGTTTCAGGAAATCTTCACGGGTATTTCCTGCCTTGAAATAGTCGGATATGTCCTTTTCTTCTTTCGTTCCCGGAAGCGGTAGCAGCAGCCGTTTCACGCTAAATTCTTCCAACAGTTTTTCCTGCTTGCATGAACTTTCCCTGCCCGTCTTGTCCATGTCAAAAAGCAGGACTATGTGCTTGAATCGGAATGTCAGCCGATAAACCAACGTGGGCGGTATCGTCACTGTTTCGCTGTTGAAGCAGATAGCGTGAAAACCGTGCGCCGCCAGCGAAAGCACGTCTTTCTCGCCGCCCGTGATGAATAACGTATCGCCTTTGGCGGGCAGTTGCTCCAGTCCGAAACAGTAGTTCTCGCCGAAACTGCCGCCGTAGAGGAAACGGGGCGTGGAGAACGGGCGGTACAGCTTGATGTATTGTTTGCCCTTGTAGCCGTACATAGGTTCTGCCACCGATGAAGTGTAGGTGTACGGCTTGCCCTCTGCCGTTTCGCTGTTGTATTCCCGGAGCGAGCAGACCTTGTAACGTTCCAGCAGTTCGGGCGTGATGCCGTACTGTTGCCAGTACACCAGTTCGGCAAGCGGGAACTTCTGTTCCCGGAACTGGTAGGGCTTGACTGGCTTTTCGGGTGTTTCTTCGGGTTTGTCCGGCACTGCCCGGCGGACGGTTGCCGGGAGAATGGAAACCGGAGTGCCGGAAGTCAGCCCCAAGCCCAAATCCCGGTCGATGATTTCCAGTATTTCCACGAAGTCTGCCGCCCGGTTGCAGTCCAGCCCCTTTAACTGCCCCACGAGGAAGAAACAATCGCCGCTGTAACTGTCGTTGCCGAAGTCTTTCATCTTGTACATACCGCTATGGCGGTCGAAGTAGATATTACAGGATGCTTTCTTATCCTGATAAAGAGGATTAAGAAAGTGCCTGCCAATACGCCAGTCACCGGGTAAGTAATGTTTAAAAACAAGCAGACCGTTATTTGTTCTGCTTAGAATTTCTTCTTTCCTTAACATATTTCTGATGATTGGTTATCAGTTCATTTATACACTCCTTATCACGCTTAATCAGGCGTTCTTCCAACATTCGCTTTACTTCCTTAATCTTGTAGAAGTAATGCCCCTTGATGTCAGAGTAAGAAATCATTCCTGCCGCCCGTAGGCGTTGTAAAGTACGGTCACTGATTTTCAGGAACGTGCAGACTTCGTAACTATCCACCCAAATTTCATCTTCATAGGTCTTGTTTTCGTCCAAGTGATTGAAGATGTAGTCTGCTATTGCGGTAATCTTGTTGTCAAGTTCCTTATAGGCTTTTGACTCAAATGTTATAATCTCCATATTGTAACTTATTGATTTGCCGCAAAGTTCGGGAGAAGAAATAACCTAAAAGTCATGGTTTTATCTATCATGGTATTACTTTTTTTCAAGCTATTTTAGGGTGAAATCAGTGTGAAATCTCTGAAAAAATGCCATTTTTCAACGTACATTTCGATACAAAAAGAAAGTACCATGTTGGGGTGAACATGGTACTTCTATTTATTGAAATACAGAGGATTATTTCATATCATCTTCATTCATCCGCTTAACAAGGCTCTCTATCAGATGATGAAGATATGCCGTCCGGTCTTTTCTCTCTTTCATGGCTATGTATGAAGCGTAATAATCCCCTAAATCAATATGAAATATCGTGCTAAGGAAATTCATCATTTCTTTTATCTCCACGTTGCCATTATTGATGTCTCCCGAAGATACAAGAGAATATCCCAGTTCGATAAAATATGCCTTTTTGCCTGTAAAGCGGAAAATATACTTATCCAGTTGTTGCAGGTTGTGCTCTAACTGATTAGTATTCACAAGTTTTACCAACCGTTGATTTAAGTATATGCGCAACATTTCGTTACATAATATCTTCGCTATCTTATAATCGTATTCCGTTGAAAACAACGGGTCACGGTCATATTGGAAACTGTCAAGCAATAGCTGAATATCCGTTTTCTTGCGAACGAAATACAGGCTATCCATATAAGTGGATTTTGACCGATAGTATTGGTAAAAATCCAAATTGTCACGGAAGAAACGGGTTAATTCCTCTAATTCCTGATTCAAATATTCTTTGATAATCTCATTGTTACCAATGGGACATTTCATTTCGATACTGTAAACCTTACTAAAATACAGATATTTGTCGAGGATATTAGGCTTGATTTCCTTGAAAAAGAGAATTTCGTCCTCATTTGTTGGAAATACATAGTCTGATACAAGCTTTCTTAATTGGCTGTATAGCGGAGTAATGAACTTTACCATGTGCAAAGCATCATCTGCTGTAATATCATTGTCATAATTGAGCAATTTTATTTCAGCATTTATCCGGGACAACATTTCTTCCGCTATTGTTCTCATCGCTATCTATTTTTCATTGCCACTATTTTTTCTAAATCGCCATTCATCAGATAAGGCAAAAACTCCCGTATCTTATCTACCGACCAATCCCACCATTTCAAAGCCTGCATCTGTTCTATTATATCAGGACTGAACCGCTTTCGTATCTCTTTGGCAGGGACACCACCCACAATGGTATAGGGCGGCACATCTTTCGTCACAACCGCCCTTGTACCAACAATAGCCCCGTCACCGATATGGACACCAGCCATAATAACGGCTTCATAGCCTATCCATACGTCATTGCCTATTACGATGTCGCCTTTGTTGTCCCAAGCGGAAGCCACATTTGCCTTATCCAATTCCCAATCTTCATAAAACAGCGGAAATGTGTAAGTGGATAAAGATTTTAGGGTATGGTTGGCACAGTTGAACAGAAATTTTACGCCGCAAGCAATAGAACAGAACTTTCCAATTATCAGCCGTTCATGGTTAATGGGATAATGATACAATACGTTATTTTGCTCAAACAGACACGGGTCTGAAACAAAATCATTGTAAATGGTATAGTCGCCTATTTCGATAGACGGGTCTTTTACGACAGCATTCAAATAAACGGTTTGCGTGTCACCTTTACGGGGATATATCTTGTTCATCATAAATTTCAGTTCTTAGTATTGTTTATATTTAAGATAAATGACGGATTGTGTACCAAGCAGTATCACATATAAGTATTCCACTGCCCAATATGCCGCTAACGTGACATTACAATAACCTAATCCCCATAAGCAGAACAGATAAGCAATAGTAGTTATCACCTGAAAAATGAATACCGTCCGTGTCGCTCCCGTTCCTGTTGTAGCATTCAGATAGACGTAACCGGGTAGTGCAAAGAAGTAATTCAATAGCATAACAAGAAAAGGCGGCCATGCAAGCTGTACGATAGCGGGATTTTCCGTATAAGCCCCTATAATGTGCTGGTGAAAGAACAACGCAAAAGCAATCAGTGGAATGCCTGTCGCATATCCTAAACGGATAATTTTATGGCAAAGCGGAAATACTTTTTTCTTTTCACCTGCTCCAATCAGGTTACTCACTAAAGAACCGGTGACACCTGCCAATGCATTGACGATAACGGAAAACAGTGCGGAAACACTTCTTACAATGTTCGATACTGCCAATTCTGTTTCTCCCAAACGTTCGATAGCCACGAAGAACAGAAACCAAATGGCTACACTTGTAAAGAACTGGAGCATACTCCATACAGAGATAGAAAACACCTCTTTCAATACCGTTATATCAATACGCCAGTATAAGCCATACGCTTTTTTATCAATGTGCCGAAACATATATGCAGCCAATACAGTCAGCGAACACATTTCGGCAGATGAAGAAGCGATAGCCGCTCCCGATATACCCATATCGAAGCCGAAGATCAGGAGCCAGTTCAGCGGAATGTTTACCAGTACGGCAGTGAAAGCTGCCATGTTCAGAGCTTTTGTCTGTGTAATGCCTACCAAAAACGAGCGTAAGGCAAGGAACGGGAAAGAGAACAACAATCCCCAAATACGCCAATCCAAATAGCGGATAACCGCATTATAAACATCATCCGAAGTTATCAGATGTTTCAACAGAACGGGAGAAAATATCTTGGATAGCATACAGAGGAGTACCGCCAGTATCAGCAAGAAAAACAATCCCTGAAAGAACGTTTCTCCCGTTTCTGCATACCACTGTTCTCCGTTTCGGCGGGCAATTATTACTTGCAACCCCAAGCTGAATCCGAAGCCGAGCATATAAATTGCCAAGAACCATATTCCGGCAAGGGCAGATGCGCCCAATTCCACATCACCCACATGCCCTAAAAACAAAGCATCGGTAATATTTATCAGTTGTTCGATAAGTATGCTCATCATTACAGGAAAAGCGATGAGCCAGATTTTCTTATAGGTATAATTCATTTGTTCAAACCAATATGATACAATACATCCTGCCGCTTTAAGCAGCACGACAATCTTATAGATTTATAATAAGGGATAATGACAAAACAATAACAGGCAAACTTAAAACATAAGCCTGTCTATTGCTGAATAGCAATAATTGGAAGTGCTATTCGTTGAGCGTAGCTATATGCACAACTGCCATTTCATATTGTTGAACAACTATTTATTTTTCTGTTAGTTCTGCAAAGATAGCGTTTTTTCCCTGAACTTATATTATCGGATTAATTAAATTCTTGCTAACACTTCATATCATCCTCATTCATCCGCTTAACAAGATTATCTATCAGATGATGAAGATATGCCGTCCGGTCTTTTCTCTCTTTCATGGCTATATATGAAGCGTAATAATCCCCTAAATCAATGTGGAATATTGTACTAAGGAAATTCATCATTTCTTTAATTTCCACGTTGCCATTGTTTATGTCGCCCGAAGATACAAGAGAATATCCCAGTTCGATAAGATATGACTTTTTGCCTGTGAAACGGAACGGGTATTTGAAGCATCTTTGTAGATTATCTTCTATCTGATTATTAGTTCCCAGTTTCACCAATCGTTTATTCAGATAGATGCGCAGCATTTCATTGGCTATGATTTTAGCCACCTTATAATCATATCCTGTTGAGAAATTTGGGTCTTTATCGAATTGTGCGCTATCGGTACATAATCGTAAATCCGCTTTTCCACGAACAAAATAATATTCATCATACACAGTGGAATGTGAACGGTAGTATTGATAAAAATCCAAATTGCGATTGAAGAAATAGGTCAGATTATCCAGTTCCCGATTGATATAATTCCTAATCACTTCATCGCTACCATTAGGACATTGTGTTTCAATCTTGTATATCTTATAGAAGAATAGCAACCGACCGAGTATTTCCGGTTTCTGAGTCTTGAAAAATAAAATTTCGTCCTCTTTGGTTGGAAATATATAGGTTTGTATTTTTGCCCTCAATTCATCAAGAACTGTTTGCAGCTTATGTACCATTGAAAGAGAGGTTTCGATAATATCATAGCCGTAGAGGTCGATTTCGTCAATCTCTATGTCTATTTCCTGCAATATATTACCTATATACTCCTTCATCTTACTTCATAGTGATATGTCGTTTCATGTATGCCTGTGTTTTCGGGCAATAAACCAAACATTTCAAGCACGTAACACATTCATAAACATTTACTATCTCATCCCTTGAAACATTCATGTTCCATACAACTCCGTTTAATGCTTTTTGTGGGCATACATCCCTGCATATATTACAATTACCGCATTGCGATGACTTGATTTCGTGTTCCATTATTGATAAAGGGGCATTTGTCAGGACAGTGCCAAGACATTGTGCCGCTCCATATTCAGCCGTGATGAACAGGTTATTTTTGCCAATATAACCAGTACCACTAAGTACGGCAATGGTCTTGTGTGGTAAAACGGACGTTTTTGTTGCGAAGTCAAATGTATTCTCCGTTATCAAAGCATTGTCAGACTGTGACAATGCTTTGTAACCTTTGCTGATAAGCCGCCCAGCCAGTTTGTCCGCAATCATTCCCACCCGTTTTTCTGCCTGTGCATATTCATCGCTGAGGGTATGCACATAATCGGGACTATCATGTACAGTTTTGATAAAATATGGATTTATGGCAATTCCTATCAGTAGGGCATAGGGAAAACCCCGGTTTTGTCGTATATTCAGCATGGAAATATCCACGAAGTGAACAAAATCGGCATTTTCATTTCTTAGCTGTTGTTCGATTTCCTTATTTAAGCCATTCATTTGTTCTTTCGCACAATAGGAATATAAATATTCGTTCTCAATTCCGAAACAGGGGTCTTTTGGGGAGTATTGAGATAGGTTTCAAATGTGTAAGGCTCCCGTAGCGCATATCCACTTGTCGGCAACCAATCAAGGTATATGTAACGATATACTCTGTTCAACTCGTGATATAACCCCTTGAATTGAAACACTGCATATTCTCCGGCTTCTATTTCATGAACAGAAAAGCCATTGGGAACGTTAAATGATTTCGGAACGGTTATACCCACCATGAAACGGGTTTGTTCTTCTGAAGAAATTAGCGGACAATCCAATGTAAGGCTTATAAATTTACAGCCACTTGACTGTAAACCGCAATTTTCAGAAAGACGTAGAATCTGTTTCCATAATACTGTAAAATCATGGTTTATATGTTCTGTCCATTCCAGTTTCAAACAGGCAATACGAACAGGCGGAACTTTCTCAATGCAAGGAACAATTTGCACCGGATACATTCCTGCGGGGTTAGCATTGGAATGTAGTTTACGAAATTCCGGTATCGTACACTTAAAATAACTTTTGAATGCCCTTGAAAGTGTATGTTTGTTTTGGTAGTTTATTTGACATAACAATTCAGTAACGCTTATATTGGTTGATATTAACTTGAATGCGATATATTCCAATCTTAACCGCTGAATGTAAAGCCCGACATTTTCACCACATACAGCCTTGAAAACACGCCGGAAATGGTATTTGGAAATACCTGCCGTTTGCGATAGGGCATCTAAACTAAGTTCCTCGAACAAATGGCGGTTAATGTATTCTTGTACCCTTACAATCAGCTCATATAACACGTGGGCTGTATTGATTTTTTGTTTCCACCTTTTTATTTCGGGAAGCCGTTTTGACATTACCTCTCTGATTTCCTGCGAAGTATAGGATATACCTACTTCTTTATAATACTCTTCGGGGAAAAGCCCCCAAAGGTAAATCAGATAGTCCATCGAAAAATCGTAACCCTTGACACCATGCTTCAAACAATAGTCGCAATATTCCGCACTCGTATTTACCCCAAGATTATTGTAGTCAATATCTAAGGGTATTCCGCAGGTTTGGCAATATTTGGTTTCTATGTCTGTTTCCATTGCTGTTTCTATTATTGAGAGCAAAGTTACTCAATCTGTTACGAAATCAGTTACCCTAAATAGTCATTTTTGAAATAAGCTGCAAAATCGTAACCTGTGTATATCATTTATAGCAAACTTACTTATACTGCAAATTGTCAATTGCTCTCTGAATCCCGTCCAAAAAGCGGGAAGCGTGCGCCCCATCCATTTGCGTGTGGTGGAACTGGAAAGAAACGGTAAGCGTCGTTTTCAGCAGGCGGTGTTTGTATTTGCCCCAAATAAGAAACGGATTATTAAAAATGCCGCTATACATGCCGACTGCACCGTCTATTTCATATTGTGCCAATGCGGAAGTTCCGATAACCATGCTTTCCGTCAAGTCGTGATTAACGCAACTTTCAGCCACTTGTTTGGTAAGTTGCAGATAGTGTTGATTGAACAGAGACAAATCATCGCAGAAAGGAACATCACACGAACTTACCTCGCCCTTTCTGTTGGCGACAATGGTGTTTACTGCAATAGTATCGTACTGCATCAGTTTACCGCCAACGGGCAGCATATAAAATTCTTTCACGTCCCTTGCGGCTTTGCCGATGCACCAGCACATCAACATATTAAACTTCATGCCCGATTTCCGGCTGATTTTCACAAGGCGTGACACATTGAGTGTCTTAAAGAACGTCACCATTGGCATAGGTGCGTTCATCCACATTTCAAAGGCGTATGCCCGGCTGGTTTCTTGGGGATTTACTTCTTTCATACTTAATGCTATTTTCATTTAATGAATCAGGTAGCAAAAGTAGGGGAAGCGTTTGAACCCGGATAGAACAAACGGGACATTTATACGGGATTGGTGAACAAATCGGAATATGGATTTGATATTTTCAGCAAAGACACGGGCGTATATCCGCAGAGTTTCTTGAACTCCCGGATAAAGTGCGACTGGTCGGCATAACCGCTGGCGTATGCTATTTGTGCCTGATTGATTTCTTTGCCCGCTTGATGCTGCATCTGCGCCAAAGCCTTTTGGAAGCGGACGATACGGGTATATTCTTTGGGATTGATGCCTACAAATGAATGAAACAACCGCTCGAACTGTTTTTTACTTAGGCAGGCAATGGAAGATAATTCGTTTACAGAGATTTGCGGAGTGATATATATTCGCTGTATGGCGGCATCTATTCTTTTAATTCTGTATGTGGTATCAGCTAAATTATCGGCAATTTGTGACACCAGCCATTTTTCTATATAGCTTATGCAAATAGAATTATTCTCACAGTCGAATATTCGTGTAGCCAGTTCATTCAAACTTTTGTTTTCAAGGCTGTAACCGGACACTTCTTGATTGTAAAAGAGCGATGTCGGCATGTTCAGAAACATACTCATAGCGTGAGGGTGGAATACAACCACTATCATTTCTGTATTGCCGTCAGCATACAAATGGGATGAGAAATTAACTTGTCCGCTCACAGTCAGTTTGTCTTGTGTAATATTCAGTTCAGGGATATATAACGGTGCTTGTTTATGGAAAATGATTTGAGGGCAACCGATAGGATAAGTAAAGGCATCCAGCGGTCGATTGCTCTTGAATACCCAATAATATCTTATATAAGGTTGCAACAACTTACATGGCTTGTAAAATTTGAACTCCTCTTGAATCATTTTACAAAGATACTTATTTTAGTAGTATCTTGTTTGTTACAAGGTAGTTTTTAGTGCAAGGTGCAAGTATATATCTATATATATAGCTTGCACCTTGCACTAACCGCATAAGATTTATTTTCAATGATTTGCATATGTCAAAAGAAAGCCGTATCTTTGAACCGTAGTTTTAGGCAGACAACGAACAGCCAAAAGGTGACAGAAAAGCGTTATTCTTGTAACCTAAGTTGTACCCCCTAAGGCTTTGACATACTGATAAGAAATTGAATTTCAAGGATATTGGAGAGTAGGTTCATAACCCTCTCTCTCCGCAGACAACCTTAACTATTAAGGTTTTACACGCAAGGCACCCAAAAAGGAACCCATTTTTAAGGCCCTTTTGGGTGCTTTTCTTTTATCTCCGCTAAAACAATTTGCGGAAGAAGGCGGCTACAGCCGTAAATACCTTCGTCTTCCGAAGAAAGAAAAAGGCAACCGCCAATAGTACCAAAATCCCGAAAATGTAACGCCACCTGTACGGGTCGGCCGCCGGCTTCTCGGTAATATCGGTTTCCTTATCGGTGTCCATGTTCACTTCTTCCGTTTTGGTCGTTTCCGTCTTCTGTTCTTCCTGCGTTACCCCGGTAGCTTCGGCCTTCTGTTTTACCGTGAAGGTTTCGATACTCTTAATAGCTCCCTGCCTTCCGGTATCGGGCGGCTGCTTCTCTTTCGGTTCCTTCGGCCGGTTCTTGGGCGTGTCTGCAACCGGATTAGACGGGCCGCCCGCCTGCATAGTGTCCGGCTTTGCCTGCCGGGTATCGGGTTTCGGCGGGAAAAACTCGATTTTCGTATAGGTTACTTCTACGCCTTCGGTTTTCGTATTGTCTACCGTCCGGCGAAATTCGGCCGCCGTCGTTTCGTTCCGCTTTTCTTCGGTCTTAGCCGTTTCCTTCGTGCTGCCGGCCAACTTTCGCGGCGTGGAACACCCGATAAAAGAAACGGCCGCAACCCCCCAAAGAATAGCTATAAAGGTTCTTGTTTTCATACGATTTCGATAGTGATTTTTTCTTTCCGGGCTATTGCGGCCTTACACCGCTTTGTAAGTTCAAGTTCGTAAGGCGTGGAATTGATAACCCGCCCCTTTACCTTGTTTTCTCCGACCAAAATACAGCCGGAAGTGTCCTTACCGGTATTGCCACGATGAATTAGAATGCCGTCGAAATGCGGTACGTTCAAAAGGCGAGGAAGGTCGCGCCCGAAGCGCGGCGAACGGTTTACGGTTATTTCGTAGGTTCCGAACGGTATAGCCGTTTCGTTCTTTACCTTCTGTTCCCCATTGTCAAATTTGCCGTTTCGGTTGTCGTCCCGGTTCTTGTCTTCCAAGGTATCGCAAAAACGCACCCCGTCAATAAACAGCGTACCGATAGTATAGGTTTCGGCGAAGTATCGCCGTTTAAGCGTTAGTTTCATTGTCGCCCCCTTTCTCTTTTTCCTTTTTTAGATACTCGATAACCCCGGCTATAATCTCCTGTTCGTCCTTATGCTGGATGATTTGCGAAAGGATTTTAGCCGCATCCTCGATTTTGGCCCGCTCCTTGACTTCGCTATTCTCGTAGATACTCTTTAACTCGATAAATCCCACGAACATAGCCCCGATAAACGTAAAAAACGGCAATACCGGTAAAGTGTGGTTCGTCTGCGGGTTTAGCTGCATAATAGCCAACATTTGCACCACGTCGATAGCCGTAATTACGAGTATCATATTGAAATACCGGCTTATTTTGTCTACGGTCTTACGCAACCCGTACGAAGACCGGTATTCCCCGCGCTGCTTGGCTTTCCGAATCCCGGCCCAAAGGTCGAGGAAGACCACGAACAGAACAAGCGCGTAAACGCAAGCTATAATAATAAGTTGCGGCTCGAAGGTCTGTAAGATATTTTCCATAGCTTAATTTCCCGTTGTCCCTACGTCGATACCGGCGGCGGCAAGGTCGGCCCGAACCATTGCTTTAACCGCAAGCACTTCTTTAAGGTAGTTTTCGTATTCGGTTTTGTCCGCTTCGTCCGTCGAAAGCCCAAGTACGAAAGCGTTGTACTTGTTGATAAGGCTAAATTCTTCGGTTTCGTCCCGGCGGGAACGCAAAACGGCCTTTACGCATTTGTCGTAATCCGGGCGGCCCCATACTTCCACCGTGTCGTAGTCGTATGCCTTCCTTGCGGCCGTTGCCTGTTCGTCTTCTGCTTCGGCCATAGGTTCCGGCTGTACGTCCACTTCGGTAATATTGTAGTTGTAATGCCAACTGCCGTTACCCAAATCCTGCAAAATGGGCGGTCTATCGTTTGAATTTGATTTCATACTTCGATGTTTTAGAAAGTTTCTTAATCAAGTGTTTGCTATCGCAAGACTTCGCCCAACCCCACCAAGGGCAAATAGCCTGCTTAAAGTCCTTTTCGGATAATGGCCCTTTCCGCTTGTTCAGTTTCGCCAACCGTCGGCAAAAGGTCTTTTTAATGCCCTTTCGCATTCGGGTATGCGTATGGAAAAATACATATCCTACGAAGTCGATACCGCGAGCCGCTACGGGGAAAACCTGCCAATTCCCTTTAACCTCTAATTTCAAGTCCCCCAAATACGCCCTAATTTCGCCCATTAAGGAATGAAGATAGGATTTATCCGAAGCAAGTATTACAATATCGTCCGCATAGCGGAAGTAGTGCTTTACCCGCTTCTGTTCCTTTATCCAATGGTCGAAGTAGGTTAAATAGAGGTTAGCGAAATATTGGCTTAGATAATTCCCAATGGGTACGCCGTCCGATGAATCTATTATTTCGTCAAGTAGGCGAAGTAGCCTTTTATCCTTCAACTTGCGGCGTAGAATGGATTTTAATACGTCGTGGTTAATCGAAGGATAGAACTTGCGAATATCCAGTTTCAAACAAAACGTAGTACCTTCCGGGTCTTCCCGTAGGGCCTGTTTTACCTTCTTCGCGGCCGCATGAATCCCCCGGTTCTTAATGCAGCTATAAGTGTCCGCCGTGAAGGTCGAAACCCAAATAGGCTCTAAGACGTTCATTATAGCGTGGTGCAAAATGCGGTCGGGAAAGTAAGGCAAGCGGTATATTTCCCGTTCTTTGGGTTCGTAAATAGTGAATACGTCGTACTTCGATGTATGGAAAGTACCGTTTAGCAAGGTTTCGCGCAACTTCAACAGGTTCGCTTCCCGGTTTTTGTCGTGTTCGATAACTCCGTACGTGCGTAACTTCCCCTTACGGGCCTTTTCGTCCGCAAGCTGCAAGTTCTCGATAGAACAAATCTTTTCGTACAAGTTACCTATTCGCTTCATTGCGTTACTCGTTTGCTGATTTCTTAGGGAACGTTCGGGAATCCCTACTAATACCCCTTAAATAGTTGTTGTTTTTTGCCAAGTTGCAAGGTTTTTACCCCGTTAAAAATCTGCATAGCTGGGAGCTGACATTCGTATTCGTATTCGAAGCCGTGTTATTCGTATTCGCGTACGAAAAGCCGGCATTCGCGCTGTTATTCGCATTACCGCCGAAAAGCACGCCCCAAGGGTAAACCGCCTATATTTTCACTCGAAATAATACCTTGTACCCGAAGCCCGCATAGTTACTTTACGCGGGAAGGCGTTACGCTCCTTAATCTTTCCAAGGATATATTTAATTTCCTGCGAATTGGTAAAGAACTTCCGCGCTTCGTTATCCGGGTCTTCTCGGTTGAATTTAATCTTAACCAAGAAGCGGTTATTTCCGAACTTCGTTTTAACGTCGTCCAAATAGTCTACAACCCAAAACGAAAGATTGATTAACTTTTGCTGGTTCGTTTCCGGGCAATTGAAGTGCTTGTTATTCGCGTCCGGCTCAATCTGCAAGAAAGCCAAACTTCCGTCGTCCGGTCTGCTGTTGTTTTCCATTTTTGCGAAAAATTGAACGGCGGGCGTTCGTCCTGATTTGGGCCAATTCGAAAGCCCGCCGTAATTAAACCTTCTTTGTTAAATGCGTTCCGTTACGTGTCGTTTCAAGCGGGTAAAAAGCAAAGCCGGGAGCCGACATTCGCAGTCGAATACGAAGCCGCGTAATACGTATGCGCGTACGAAAAGCCGGCATACGCGCCGATATTCGCAGAACCGCCGAAAAGCACGCCCCTTTGTCCGGTATTGCTTACTACGTTCGTATAGAAGTAATCGGCGAAGTAAGTAGTAGAACTTGCGCCTACCTCTACCGGCATATTCTCGCCGTACTCGCCAATCATCATAATTTTAACGTAGTCTTCCTTTCGGGGTAGCTCGCCGCGTTTTTCGTAGTCGGTATAGTCGCTATCTTGGTACTTAGCCGGGTCGGTACATACGAAAAATTCGCTTAGTCCGCCGCTTGCATCCGGTTGAATATTACACTTACAGCCGTCCGTCCAACTCCAAACGTGCCCAAACGGATTTTCCAAACCTCGGTAGCTGGGTACGCTAAGGGTTTGGCCGTCGGTGTCGTCGCTTCTCTTGTAAGTATAGCTTACTACGCCGGTTTTGTTCCCCAAAGAATTAGTAACCCCGCAAGGAACCATAGGGTTATAACTGTTATAGCCGTTCCAATCGCTCATATTGGTAACGCCTTGGCTTAATCCGCCCTGCTTATATCCTTCGCTCGTAGGTTCCGCGTTATAGGCAAGTTGGCAATTAAAGTTAGCGTATTCGACGGCATAAAGCCACCAGCAAGATTTTTGTACCTCGTAAACGTCGCAATTCCAACCGGCCCCGTTCTTGCCGGCATTCCCCCGGTTTCGTGCATACTTCCGAAAGTTGGTAAGGCTGATAGATGTAGCCGGCATACCTAAAAGGCTTCTATATGTTCCGTCCCAAGAGGAATTATTGTTACCGCCCCGGAAAGCCTCCGAAGTGTTTACGACACTTGCAAGTTTCGGCGTATCTGATACGGTACGGTCTACGGCCGCTTCGTATGCCGAACGGTAGGCAAGCGGTACAAGGTGAAACCCAGGTAGCGCGTGTTCGGAAAGAAGACACCGGAATTTTGTACCGTCTACCTCGAACTTGCGGTAGTGGGCCGGAATTTCTACCATTACCTGCCCGTCGGTTCCGTCAAGGTTCGCGGCAGCCCCGGTGTCGCGCTTGGTGCTGTCGTTCGCATGAAGGTAGTAAGCCACCGTTCCGTTATCGCGCAAGATACAGCGGCGCATTTTACTTTGAATAGGCAGCGAAACGTGAAGTTCCGGCCGGCCTATCCGGGTACAAGCCGAAGAAGCTACGGTAGAATCCCATTCTATACCGTAGTAGTAATCGTAGGGAAACGTCGGCTTCGTGTTTCCTACTCCAATCAATAAACCCATAGCCGTATAAGATTTAGTACCCCCAAACAAGGGTAGCGTTAATACTCGTTTGCTTAATCTCGCGGACTATTTCGGGGTTCCAGCCCGTTTCGAAGCGTGTAGCTACGAACGTGCCCTGTTCCATACCCCAAAGGTTTACTTCAAGAACTACGGCGGTTTCTCCGTCGTTCTTAATGTTAAACGGCGTATCTTCCATTTTGAAGTTACCCGTACTTAGCCCTTCAATGGGGCCAATTCTTCCGATTTTGGCGGAAACCGTTTCGCCCCCTCTTGTTGTACTCATTTTGTCGAAATATTAAGTTACACAAAAATACCCTGTTGCGTATTATAATAATACGGTTGTTGGTAAAAAATTAAAAACTCACTTTATACCCAATCGTTCAAATTGATAATCTGAAACATAAACGAACCATCGTTACGGCTTGAATCATCACTTACTTCAACGTCAAAATATGTTGTCCTCCTTACAAGTAACGAGGCTTTCATTAACCCACTTCCGTAACCTGTCATCATTACCATATAACTATCTGCCACAAGTCCCCACGCTGACGGCATAGTTATCCGGTATTTGCCTACGTCTAACCTGCTTACCGATAAAGTTGTATCGTCGAAACTTTTGTAGCTTATCGAAGCCCAGGACGAATAACCGGAAACAACTCCTTGCGCTAATACGTTCAATTTTCGGCCATATCTCGAATTTGTCCCTAAATTTATACGGTTTAATACAATCCAGCCGTAAAACTGCGTACTTGTACCATATCCCATAAGCTCTACGCATTCACGAGAAAGATGTATAGAACTTTTGGCTATTCCGTCTTCATAAAAATATTTACCTGTCGGCGCAGAATATTCTATATGCCCTTCTGTTATTGAACTTCCCCAACGGTAATTAGCAATACACATACGCCGTCCGCTTTGCTCTACTCCCCATTCCAACGAACCGGCCGTAATCCAACCGCCGCCGGAAGCAATCGGCACTACGTTATCGTGTGTGGATTGTTCCCCATCTATCACGATAGAATCGGTTTCCCGGACAAAAGGCGAACGCATAGACCCTTGTATAATAATATCCGTAAACGTTCCGCCCTTGGCTTTCAAATTACCGTCTTTATCCCAAGTTATATTACCTTTGGCAAGTTGTCCGGAACCGTCCGTACCGCTAAAATAAACCATTGTTTGCCCGCCGGTATTTTTAAGTTCTACCGTTGCGTTTGTGATTTTCACGGTACCGGAATTATTTACGTTGTATTCTATTGCCCGGCTTGCATTACCTATCCTAAATTGATTGTTATCAAGGTCTATATATGTATTCCCGTCGCCCGTTTGAACTCGCCCGGTAGTAATAAATCGCCCG
This sequence comes from uncultured Clostridia bacterium, assembly GCA_947625125.1. Classification (GTDB taxonomy): domain Bacteria; phylum Bacillota; class Clostridia; order Oscillospirales; family Ruminococcaceae; genus Faeciplasma. The sequence continues at coordinate 307 of CANQNF010000036.1, read as the reverse complement.
TTAATAGTAGTCGCGCCATAAGTTAGGGCAATAAGACGCGCCGGCCGGTTTCCGTTGGTGTCGGTTATCACGCTGCTAAGGCTTCCTATCAAGAAATAGTAATATGTAGGGTCGCCGTCTACCGTTCGCTGTACGGTGTCGAAAACGATGTTTCCGGCCGTACCGGTCTTTTGGCAACGGGCGTATATGTAATAGACCGTTCCGCTTACAAGGCCCGAAAAGGTGGCCGCATTTAGCTGCCAACTTTTTACGGTTTCCGCTATCGTATAGTGAACCAACATACCGCCTACCACCTTTACCGTATTGG
>CANQNF010000035.1 GCA_947625125.1 uncultured Clostridia bacterium | reverse complement strand
ATATGCCTCCTGAAGCCTTTTTTATTATTTTACAGCAAACTAACCTGCGTAGCAAGCCGGCAAGACATATTATCTAAAAATTGAGCTATCAGCCCTTGAAAAGAGACTATCCGAGCTTGAAAAGCTGATTCAAGCGGCTTATGAGGACAAAGTTATGGGGCGCATACCCGAGGGCGTTTGTATTAACTTGCTTAACAAGTACGAAGTCGAGCGTGCCGAAAAACTTGAGTGCAAAAAGGAATTGTCAGCGAAGTTGGCGGCAAGTGAAGCGAACGAAAAGTCCGTAGATGACTGGCTCGATATGATTCAAGACTATGCTCAGCTTGAAGAGCTTGACCGCGCGTCGCTTGTTCGGCTGATTCAGAAGATTGAAATCGGCGAGAAGTATGAGGTCGATGGACACATCGAGCGCGACATCAATATGAAAGGGTGACTAAAGCAAAATCTAAAAAGGTTTTACCACGCTTTTCCTAAAAAAGCGGGCGAGAGACCAGAGGCGTGGAGCCTCTGGTCGCAGCCCACAGGCTGCGAAATCCCACGAGAGAACGCCGGCAGGCGTTCTCGAGAGTTAAGCGCAAGCGAAGCGCAGGAAAGGGAGCAAAAACAGTCCGGTGGACGGGTTATTATATCCTTAGGTGCGGCGAAGACGAAGTCTTCGCTAAGCGACATTAACAAAAGAAATAGTTTTGCAGAATGTAAAGAGTGTCGTTTGGGACCACTCGCCGGAGCCCCTATGTCGGCGCGTAAGTGCCGACAGCCGGAAAAGGGTTGTCTCCAAAAGGTAACGGTTAGCGCGAATAGCCCGAGTGAGCGAATCCAGCAGGAGCCGCGAGCGATGGCCGGGAGGAGTGCAAAAGTGGCGGTTATGCAGGTTCCCCTATCTTGGGGGGAGGGGTCAGGGGAGGGGGACACTTAAATAATATGAGTGAAGCGAATACCTTGCTCAGGTGGGTCGGGCGCGGATGGTATACTAAAGCCCGCATCAGTTTCATCTGGAAACTGATGTGGGCTTTCCAGACAAGGTGCGATTGCCCGTCCCCTCTTTGAGGAGGGACAGGGGAGGTAACCTAAAATAGCATTCGCATGAAGTGCAAATACCTTTAAATATGGTTGTGGTAGACGGGTATAGAAAATTCCCATCGGAATTTGCAAAAATTCTGATGGGAATTTCAAACAAAGTGGTTTAAGAGCTCTCCTCCCTTGGGGAGGGGCAGGGGGAGGTGATTTAAAATAACATGAGCGCGAAGCGCGAATACCTTTTACCATTTGGGCGGAGCGGGCGGGATTATTTCTTACTATGCAAATCCCCATCAGAATCCGCAAGGATTCGATGGGGATTTTATGCCAAGAGGTTTCAGAACGCCCTCCCTTTGGACAAAGGGGAATGTGATAAGCCCGGGCTTTCATCAAAGCCCGGCTGGGGAAATAGCATGAGCGAAGCGAATACCTTATCCCGATTTGGGCGGACGTGGGCGGGCTATTTATTACTTTTGATAGCGAATCTCTTATTCCAGTGGGTCGAACGCAGAGGGCATATTAAAATCCGTATCACTTTCCGCAAGGAAATGATACGGATTTTTCCGACAAGTTGCGTGCGACATTCCCCCTCCTCAAGGAGAGGACGGTGGTGGAGGCGAATTAAAATAGCATTCGTGCGAAGCGCGAATACCTTTTAATAGGGTCATGGTAGACAGGTATAGAAAATTCCCATCAGAATTTGCAAAAATTCTGATGGAAATTTTAAATAAAGCGGTATAAGTGTGACCCTCCCTTGGGGAGGGGTCAGGGGAGGGAGATTTTCAAATAGCATGAGCGAAGCGAATACCTTGTCCCAGTTGGCCGAACGAAGAGGGCATATTAAAATCCGTATCAACTTCTGCAAGGAATTGATACGGATTTTTCCGACAAGTTGCGTGCGACATTCCCTCTCCTCAAGGAGAGGACGGTGGTGGATGCGAATTAAAATAGCATTCGCACGTAGTGCTAATACCTTTTACCATTTGGGCGGAGCGGGCGGGATTATTTCTTACTGTGCAAATCCCCATCAGAATCCGCAAGGATTCGATGGGGATTTTGTGCCAAGAGGTTTCAGAACGCCCCTCCCTTTGGAGAAAGGGGGCTGTGTGATAAGCCCGGGCTTTCATCAAAGCCCGGCTGGGGGAAAATAGCATGAGCAAAGCGAATACCTTGTCCCAGTTGGTCGAACGCAGAGGGAATAATAAAATCCGTATCACTTACCGCAAGGAATTGATACGGATTTTTTCGACAAGTTGCGTGCGACATTCCCTCTCCTCAAGGAGAGGACGGTGGTGGATGCGAATTAAAATAGCATTCTCACGAAGTGCGAATACCTTTTCCCCATCTACGTCGTCCGCGATGCCGGCGGCTGCGCTCACGCCGGTAAACATCGCTCTTTCTTTTTGCAATGGTTCTGCATTCCCCTCTATGCTGTCTCAAGTCTTAAGCAAAGTCCACCATTTTTGTCATACCGTCTCACACCCCCTGCCTGCCTACTTCACCACCCCTCCCTTGAACCCCGCGCTTATCTCACTTAGCTCCTTTTTCCCGTCGATATAGTCCTGATAAATCTCAAGCATATCCCCGGCGCCGTACATCCCGCAGGCCGAGCAGTTCTCGCACTCGTTCGCGTCGCAGGAAAGCCCCCGCCTGACGAGCTCTTCGCGCTCCTCACGGGTCGTCTCGTTGATAAGATATTTCATAATTTTACCTCCTATTCCAAAATTGAAGTTGTCAATATTCACAGTATATCACAACACTTTCAGTATTTCCATTACTCTTGCTGAAAATTCTGTGAAAAATTTCGCATTTCGCTTGACATCTTGACAAAATGATAATAAAATAGTATATGAGGAAAAGTTGGGTTTTCCGGCTGATAGTTTTTTGGCGTCATATCCTGCGCTTCCCTATGCGTTTTATGTATATTTTATTATAGGGCAGCGGCTCGAATGCCCCAAAAAATTTTAAGAATTTTCGGTATGCTCATCCCGGAAGCCCTTGATCATCCGTAATTCGCCATTGTATTTTACATCCTCGGCATTCCCGCCGGCTCTTAAATACGGCGAATAATCTATGACCCCACGGCAAAAATTTTTTTAAATATATTATGTTAAAGGAGAGTATTTTTATGGCAACATTGACCAAGAACCCAAATGTCAACAAATGGGTCGATGAAATGATCGCGCTCTGCAAGCCCGAAAAGGTCGTCTGGATAGACGGCTCCAAGGAGCAGCTCGACGAGCTCAGGGCAGAGGCTATTTCTACCGGCGAGATGATAAAGCTCAACGAGGAAAAGCTCCCCGGATGCTTATATCATCGCACTCTGCCTAACGACGTTGCTCGCGTTGAGGACAGAACCTTTATCTGCTCCAGAAAGAAAGAGGACGCAGGCCCGACCAACAACTGGTGCGACCCCAAGGAAATGTATGCAAAGCTCACCCCGATGTACGACGGCGTTATGAAAAACCGCACCATGTATATCATCCCGTATTCCATGGGCCCCATCGGTTCGCCTCTTGCCAAGGTCGGCGTTGAGGTCACCGACTCCATCTACGTCGTTCTGAACATGGCCATCATGACCCGCATGGGCGCCGACGCTTTCAAGAACTTAGGCGATACCTCCGACGACTTCGTAAGAGGACTTCACTCTAAGGCAGACGTCGACCCCGAGAAGAGATATATCGTTCAATTCCCCGAGGACAACACGATTTGGTCCATCAACTCCGCATACGGCGGAAACGTGCTCTTAGGCAAGAAATGCTTCGCCTTAAGAATAGCTTCTTATCAGGGCAAGAACGAGGGCTGGATGGCCGAGCATATGCTTATTTTGGGCATTGAGAAGCCGAACGGCGAGATCAAGTACGTCACCGCGGCATTCCCGTCTGCATGCGGCAAGACCAATCTTGCAATGCTCATCCCTCCGGAGGGATATACCAAGCGCGGTTATAAGGTCTGGACTGTAGGCGACGATATCGCATGGCTCAAGCCCGGCCCCGACGGCAGACTCTACGCCATCAATCCCGAGAACGGCTTCTTCGGCGTAGCCCCCGGCACCAACGCCCACTCCAACTATAACGCTCTTGCTTCCACAAGAAAGAATACCATCTTCACAAACGTCGCCATCAATAACGACGATATGACGGTCTGGTGGGAGAAGCTTGACAATAATCCTCCCGTCAACGCTACCGAGTGGAAAGGCGAAAAGGTCAACGGCCCCGAATATGTCGCCGCCGGCAACAAGCTTGCCCACCCGAACTCAAGATTCACAGCACCCGCCGAGAACTGCCCCTGCATTTCTCCCGAGTTCAACAACCCCCAGGGCGTTCCGATCTCCGCCATCATCTTCGGCGGCAGACGCGCCAAGACCGCTCCGCTGGTATACCAGTCCTTTAACTGGCAGCACGGCACGTTCGTAGGCTCCATCATGGCCTCCGAGACCACCGCAGCCGCTACCGGCGCCGTAGGCGTTGTACGCCGCGACCCGATGGCTATGCTCCCGTTCTGCGGCTATCACATGGGCGACTACTGGGCGCACTGGCTCGAAATGGGCAAGATTTTAGGCGACAAGGCTCCTAAGATCTTCAACGTCAACTGGTTCAGGACCGACGAGAACGGCGACTTCATCTGGCCGGGCTACGGCGACAACATGAGAGTCCTCGACTGGATCATCGACCGCTGCGAGGGCACCGTCGACGCTGTCGAAACTCCCATCGGCTATGAGCCGAAGCCGGAGGATATCAACGTCGAGGGCCTCGACGGTATCACCACCGAGACCGTCGCCGACCTGCTCTCCGTCGACAAGGACCTCTGGAAAGAGGAGGCCAAGGGCATCGAGGAATTCTACAAGAAATTCGGCGAAAAGCTCCCGAAAGAAATGTCTGAGGAGCTCAAAAACCTCGAGGCAAGACTTGCCTGATAGATACAATAAAAAACTGCACGGAATACGGATATGTCGTGTTCCGTGCTTTTATATTTTTTATTCATCAGTTGCGGTTAAACTCCGAAAGCTTCAAGCCCTCGTTTTTCTCAAGCGCCCAGCGGATGTTCCACTCGCTTGTGAACAACAGCAGATAATTGTCCTTGAAATCCTTGACGACCTTTGTGTCAGAGCTTAAATTAAGCGCTTTCGGGTCTATCCCGGGGTTATCAATCCACCGAATAAACTGGTAGGGGAGCGATTCGTTTATGATTTCAACATTGTATTCGTTTATCATTCTGTGCTCGAAAACGTCGAACTGGAGCATGCCCACCACGCCGACGATTATCTCCTCCATGCCCGAATCGGGCTCTCTGAATATCTGTATCGCGCCCTCCTGAGCGATCTGCGTGGCCCCCTTGACGAATTGTTTTCTTTTCATGGTGTCCTTGTGGCGTATTCTCGCAAAATGTTCGGGAGCAAACGTCGGTATTCCCTCGAATTTAATATTTTTTCCGGGGGAGCAGACCGTGTCGCCGATAGAAAAGATGCCCGGGTCAAATACTCCCAAAATATCGCCGGCATATGCCTCGTCGACGACCTCGCGGCTGTCCGCCATCATCTGCTGAGGCTGCGACAGGCGCATTTTTTTCATGCCACCCTGGACGTGGCAGACCTCCATATCTCTCTCGAATTTCCCGGAGCATATCCTCATAAACGCCAGGCGGTCGCGGTGCGCCTTGTTCATATTTGCCTGGATTTTAAAGACGAATGCCGAAAATCCCGGGTCTTGGGGTTCGACTATCCCGCCCTCGCTTTCTCTCGGCAGGGGACTCGGCCCCATTTTTATAAAGCTTTTCAGGAACGGCTCCACCCCGAAATTGTTGAGCGCCGACCCGAAGAACACCGGGGACAGCTTGCCCCTGTTCACTTTGTCAAGATCGAGCTCGTCTCCCGCGCCCTCCAAAAGCTCAATATCCTCGGACAGCTGCAATCTCAGGCGCTCACCTATAAGGTCGTTCAAGGCAGGGTCGTTTATATCGGCTTCTACGGCGTCTATTTCGTGCATGCCGTCGCCCCGTTCATAGCTTAAAATCCTCTTTGTCTCGCGATCGTACACGCCCTTGAAGTCCACGCCGTCGCCTATCGGGAAGTTCATCGGATATGTCGAAATACCGAGCTCATCCTCTATCTCCGAAAGAAGATCGAACGGGTTTTTGGCGTCGCGGTCCATCTTGTTGATGAATGTAAAAATCGGTATCCCGCGCATAACGCAGACCTTAAAGAGCTTTCTCGTCTGGTTTTCAACGCCCTTTGCGGCGTCGATGACCATTACGGCGGAGTCTACCGCCATAAGCGTGCGGTAGGTGTCCTCCGAGAAGTCCTGGTGTCCCGGCGTGTCGAGGATGTTTACGCAGCATCCGTCGTATTCAAACTGCATGACCGAGCTCGTCACCGAGATACCTCTTTGTTTTTCTATCTCCATCCAGTCTGAGACGGCATGGCGGTCGGTCTTTTTGCCCTTGACCGAGCCCGCGAGCGCGATGGCTCCTCCGTATAAAAGAAGCTTTTCGGTCAGGGTAGTTTTTCCCGCGTCAGGGTGCGAAATAATGGCAAAAGTCCTCCTGCGGGATATTTCATCTATATAGTCCTTCATAAATAAACTCCTTTAATTATTTTTTTGAGCAGGCAGTATATTTACATCGGAGCATCTCCTAACCGTTTAAAATTTAACATGATTATTATACCACAACTATGATTTTTGTCAAGTGCGAAGCGAATACGTGAGCGCCCGTTCTGCATAATAAAACAGAAAACCTTGAAATTCTGACCTCTGATTTCTGATGCGGTCGCTTCGGCCACATCTGCGCCCAATGTAGTGTCTAAATCGACCGCATTATTTTTTATATTTAATCGTCGCCATAGGCGACACCTTGAAACTCTAACATCTAATTTCTAACTTCTATCTTCTTGATGTGGCCATTTCGGCCACATTTCAATTCCCTCTTGCATTTTCTTAAAAACTGTGGTATGATATAATTACGGCAGAAAATCTGCCGAAGAAAAATAAACAGGGGGTAATATCATGAAGCTGATTTTTGCTATCATCAATGACGACGACTACCGCGGAATTTCCGACGCCTTGATCGAAAGGGAGATCCAGGCCACGCGCTTAAGTTCGACCGGAAGCTTCCTCAAGGCCGGCAACACGACCCTGCTTATCTGTATCGACGATGAAAAGGTCGACGAGACCATCGAGCTTATTCACGCCCACTGCAAAAGGCGCAAACAGCTCCTGCCGACGACCCACACCATCGGCGCGTTCTCGACATACCCCGTCGAGATAAACGTCGGCGGCGCCACGGTCTTTGTCACCGACGTCGAAAGGTTTGAAAAATTCTGATGACTCTTTACGGTAAGGGCGGCGCGGTTTCTCTTATCGAATCGATGATAAAAAGAGACCGCCTGCCTCACGCTTTTATCTTTTTCGGCGAATCGGGAGTCGGAAAAAAGACCCTTGCACGCTATATTGCCGCCCAGATACTCTGCGAAGAGGGTACCGGCGTTCCCTGCGGCAAATGCTTGGCATGCCGAAAGATAGAAAAGGACATCCACCCCGATTTTATCAGGATAACCCCCGGCGGCAAGAACGGCAACTATCTTTCCGACGAATTGAGGGCCATCGTCTCCGACGCGGCGGTAGCTCCAAACGAGTCCGCGAAAAAGCTCTACTTTTTGCCTAATATTGACAGGTCTCTCCCCGAGGCGCAGAATATGCTTCTTAAGGTCGTCGAGGAGCCGCCCTCTCACGTCATGTTTCTGATGACGGCGGAGTCCCGCGAAAAGATCCTCCCGACGATTCTTTCAAGGGTCATATCCATCGGCGTCACCGAGCCGTCCGAGGAGGACTGCCTTAAAGCGCTTTCCGAGCTCGGCAAGGACCCAGTTCTTTCAAAAGAAGCGGTAAAAATTTTCGGCGGCAATATCGGTCGATGCATAGAATATGCCGACAACAACGGCAGCGTAGAATATCTCGAAGCCGTTAAAAGCGTCGTTCAGGCCATGATAAACCGCGACGAATTCGGCCTCTGCGCAGCCCTCACTTCCCTTGACGGCAGCAAATCCGGCCGTGGGAGCGTCCTCGAGGTGCTTTCCGCGTTAAGGTCGGTCATGCGCGACGTCTGCGCTTACAAGCTCGGTACCCCTCTTGAGTCGGTATGCCGTGACGGCGCGCAGCTTTTGGCGGGAAAAATACGGCAGTCTGGAGCGCTGAAAATATACGACGCCATATCCGCGGCCGAGAAAAAAATAATCGGCAACGCGCTTGTTCCCCTTGTAATGGCGGAGCTTTCCGCGTCGATAGCGGTATGTCTGTAGAATAAAAATACACATGGAAGGAAAATTCAAATGACTGAGATCATAGGCGTGCGCTTTAAAAGCGTCGGAAAGATATATTATTTCTCCCCGGGAGATATGACCGTCCAGCCCGGAACAAAGGTCATCGTCGAGACCGCAAGGGGAGTGGAGTGCGGCGAGGCCGTCTTCGGCAACAAAAACGTCGAGGACGAGGCTATAGTCCAGCCCCTTAAGCAGATAATCCGAATCGCCACCGACGACGATTTCAGGCAGATAGAGCGCAACAAGCTCAAGGAGCAGGAGGCGTTTACGGTCTGCGAGGAAAAAATCAGGAAGCTGGGCCTTAATATGAGCCTTGTCGAGGTCGAGTGCACCTTTGACAATTCAAAGCTTCTCTTCTATTTTACGGCAGAAAACCGCGTTGATTTCCGCGAGCTCGTCAAAGAGCTTGCCTCGGTTTTCCGCACAAGAATAGAGCTTCGGCAGATAGGCGTGCGCGACGAAGCGAAGATGATGGGCGGCCTCGGCATCTGCGGCAGACCGTTTTGCTGCTCAAGCTTCCTCGGCGACTTCCAGCCCGTTTCGATAAAAATGGCCAAGGAGCAGTCGCTGTCCTTGAATCCCACGAAGATATCCGGGGCCTGCGGCAGGCTCATGTGCTGCTTAAAATACGAGCAGGACGGTTACGAGGAGCTTTTGAAGATTACCCCGAAGATAGGCGCTATAGTTGAAACGCCGTCGGGAAAGGGCACGGTCACGGATTGCAATCTTATTTCCGGAAAGCTCCATGTCAAATTAGACCAGACCGGCGGCGACGCTGTGTTCACACGCGACCAGGTAAAGGTCCTCAAGGACAGCGTTATGCGCCTCTCCCGCGAGGAAATAAACGCCCTGAAAGAGCTCGAAAAGAATTAAAATAAAAAAGCAGGCCCGCGGGTCTGCTTTTTACTTATCCTATTCCTCGACAACGCTGCTTTCTATGTAACAGTTTCCGCTGATCTTATGCATACTGTCGCCGGTGAATTCAAGCCCGCTCGGCAAACTGCTTTCGACATTTACGCGATAGTAATTGCCCTCAAAATAGGTGCCGTTTTTTGGATCGTCCGTGGTATACACAGTTATCGAGATCTTATGTCCTTCGGTTAATTCATAGTAGTGATAACCTTGGTTTTCTCTGAGCTCCTCGGAGATATCCCGAGAACCTTCGATAATACCGCTTTGATAATACAGCATGAACTTTCCGTCCTCGACTACGATCTCGACTCCCTCGACGTCGACGGGCGCTATAACGGTCGTTCCCTCGGAATCAACAAGAATCCTTTCGGGATTTATAGGATGGTCGGGATTGCCAATGACCTGATACCCATGGTTGTCGAAGCCGCTTTCATCGACGGTATACCCAAGGGCGAAACGCCCAAGCTTAACGTTTCCGTCAGGCCCGATCTCGAATTTTATCACCCCGCTGACGAATGCCGTGGCAAGTATAGCCATGCATATTGCCGCTGCTATCAAAACGGCGCGAAGCACCCGCGAAACGCTTATTTTTTTCTTTTCGGGGAGAGCCTCAAGGTTTTTTCGTAGTCTATCCTCAAATCTCTCCGGCAGGTCAAAACGATCTTCTTCCGCAAGCTTTTTTATCTTTTCATCAAACATATCCATTTTCAATCCTCCTTTAGCATTTGTCTTAACTGCTCTCTTGCGCGCCCGAGACGGGATTTCACCGTGCCCTCCGGCAGTCCCAGAATATCGGATATTTCTTTCAGAGTCATTCCCTCGTAGTAATATAGCGTTACGACGGCTCGACGGTCTTCCGGCAGAGCGCTTACCGTCTCCCAAAGATCGTCGTAGCGGTGCTCGTCCGAGGTTGGGATATCCTTGTCATACTCCTCAAGATAGGTTATCCGTCCGTTTTTTCTCAATATCTCGTACGCGCTGTTCACGGTAATTTTTATCAGCCACGGTCTCAGCTTTTCCGGTTCGCGAAGACTGTCAACATTTTTCCACGCGGATAATACCGCCTTGCTAACGGCGTCCTCTGCGTCGGCGTCACATAAAAGAAGAGATCTTGCCGCCCTGAACATAGCGCCTCCGTAGCTTATTACCGCTTCGCTGAATTCATCCTTTGTTATTCCCGTACAGCACCACCTCGCTTTTTATTTTGTCCGGACGATATATAGATGTTTTGAATCTAAAAAAGGTTCCCGCTTTTTTTATTATAATAAAACTTCGGCAGAGAGCAACCTGCCCTCTGCCGAAAAATTATTATATTTGCTGCAATCCGAAACTTATCGAAAGAGCGTTGTCGATTTTGTTCATGGCCTGCCGGTCAAGAGTTCCCATCCGTTCCTTAAGGCGTTTTTTGTCGATGGTGCGGATCTGTTCAAGAAGCACTACGCTGTCTTTTGCGAGCCCGCAGCTTTTTGAGTCTATTTCTATATGAGTCGGAAGACGGGTCTTCTCCTGGCGCGAGGTTATCGCGGCTGCGATGACGGTCGGGCTGTGGCGGTTCCCGACGTCGTTCTGAACGATAAGTACCGGACGTATTCCTCCCTGTTCTGACCCGACGACCGGGCTCAGGTCGGCATAATAGATTTCTCCCCGGTATACATTTGACATTTTTGGTACCTCCTTTGCGCGGGTATAATATTTCGTCACGGTATTAGTTTGAACATCCCTTGGCAATTTTATACAGCCTGCCGAAAGCTCGGCCGTTATTATATTATGCCGAAAGTCCCGGGGACGGGCAAAGGAAGAAAAAATCAAATGATCCGCAAACCGCGCAATAAAAGGAGTTTGCCTGAAAAAAGGGGAGCACGCCGCCGGTCGTGCAGGGGAATCCGGCGGAAAAATAAAAAGGGCAAAGATAAATTTCGTCCGCCTTGTGCTCGCCGCCGGCTTCCGGGTAAAAGGTATTCGCCGCTTCGCGGCTCATGCTATTTTAGATACCCCACCCCGACCCCCTCCCCAAGGGGAGGGGTCTGCCCACAAGGTCATTTACCTTTCCGTCATAGCCCCATTAAAAACGCCCAAAAGATCTGCTTCTTTGCGGCAAATCTTTCAGGCAGTAAATGCTTGATTTTAAATAATTTTATCTTATATTTTTCTTAACCATTCAATCACCCCGAGCCCCGCAACATCCACATACGCCGAAACTGTCCTTGCGGCCTGCTGTGTGACGGTATACAGCTCATACAGCCTTTCCGGGGTCTCTTCGCCGTGCAGCGTCTGACTTTCGCGTATGATAATTGCCGCAGCGATTGCCGATAATGCGATGACCGCCGGCGGGATATATGCTGTAAAGCTATTCGGATTTACATGCCCTCTGCCGGTTATCAGCAGATACATCGCGACAAACCCGAGTGCGTGCAAGACAGGCGAAAGCTCCATATATAACCGCGCCATCGCGGCTAAGGGCTGAGCCATAATTATATAATCGAACAGCAAAAATACCGCCCTGACCGCGTACAACTTAAGGATATTTTTGACATTTACTTTTCCGCCGAACGCCATGAGCATGGCGATATAAAACGGCAGAACGCAGGGCAGCTGCGCAATTGTAATTAGCAAATGCCCGCTCGGCAGCGGCAGTATCACCCGTACAAGACCGCTCAGTATCGTTGAAACTGCAAATCCCGCGGTCAAAAACAAAATGCCGAGAATCATCTCTGCTGTGCCTGATATTTTTTTATTTTTCGGCATATCATCCGGCGCGCCCTCGTATTTTGCAGAGTAAAACACTGCAAATACCGCAAGCAGTGCGCAAACTGCGGCGAAATTCGCGACTCTGCCAAGAACGCTCAGAATATACAGCATCCTCCCGACCGTTACAAATTGCCATCCGTCCAGAGCAGAGCTCCCGGTAATTCTGCCGATAAACGCCTGACTTGCCGAGTCGAACAAAGCGCGATATAAAAGGTAAATAATTATTGCGGCAAGTAAGATTTTTTCTGCATATTTTTTCCTGCCCCTGAATCCCTCACGGCCTGCGGCGGCGAGATAAAAAAGCAGATAAGCGGCAGTCCCGACTATTGCGTTCAGAACTGCGAAAACATATTTAAGGTAGGGAGCGGAGGAAATATCTATATATGCCGGCAAAAATGTAACTAACCGGGAAGCAATGCTCACGCCCAAAATGCCCAAAAAAGATAAACCCGCGCCGTGAGATGAGCAGCGAAAAACAACGCTCATCGTTACGAAAAGCGGTATCGAGACGATAACCGAAACAGCGGAATGAACGATAAGTGGCGCCCATGAAACGGAGCTGTAGATAGCCCTGTTGACCGCGACGCTTGCAAAATATTCAAGAGCGGCCGTCAGAGCGTAGGACAGTATCAGGCAGACCGCGATGATGACGGCGTTTTGCGAGCCGTTTTTTGTTTTTGGGGCAGGATTTTGCAAAGGCGGCGCGGAGCATGCTGCCGTCTCGGTCACAGGCTCTGGTATAGGCTCGGGCACGGGCATGACCGGTTCCGGCGCATTCTCCTTGACAAGGCTGTCGACGGTCACTCCGTAAAACTCGCTTATGGCGACGAGGCTGTCGACCGACGGCACGCCGGTGCCCATCTCCCACTTTGAGACCGCCTGGCGGGATACTCCCAAGGCTTCGGCGACTTCGTCCTGGGTCAGGCCCTTAGCTTTTCTCAGCTCATACAGCTTTTCCGGCAGGGTCATATATTTAACACTCCTTTGACTTTTATACCTAAAATTATAGTATGCGGGCGTGCGAATGTCAATAAACATCTGCTGACAATTCCCGCAACGCCCGGTTGCGCAGGGGATTATCCCTTATTTTCGGGAGATAAAACGAGATGTCACATTAAAATAATCTTGACATTTTTATCAAATGAGTCTATAATATTATAAGCTTTTTATGAAACGGAGTGCTGAAAAATGAAATATTTGATCGATGAACTTTACAAAAGCGTCCGCGGGCAGTCCGAAAAGATAGCCGCGGGCACCGAGGTCACTCTTGAGGGATGGATAAGAACAAACCGTTCCTCCAATAAATTCGGCTTTATCGCCTTAAACGACGGCTCTTCCTTTAATAACTGCCAGATAGTTTATGAGGAGGATAAAATATCCAATTACTCCGACGTCTCCAAGTTTCTCACGGGATGCTCTATCGCCGTGACCGGAACGCTTGTCATTACCGAGGGCGCAAAGCAGCCCTTTGAGATAAACGCCTCCGAGGTAGTTCTTTTGGGGGACTGCGACCAGAGCTATCCCATGCAGAAAAAGCGCCACAGCCTTGAATTCCTGCGCGAGATTCCCCACTTAAGACCCAAGACCAACACCTTTATGGCGGTTTTCAAGATACGCTCGGTAGTTTCTCAGAGCCTCCACGAATTCTTCCGTAAAAACGGATTTGTCTACATCCATACCCCCATCATCACCGGCAACGACGCCGAGGGAGCAGGGGAGTGCTTCACCGTAACTACCCGCGACGACGGCAACTATCAGGAGGATTTCTTCGGCAAGCATGCCTGTCTTACCGTTTCGGGTCAGCTCCACGTCGAGCCGTTCGCACTCTCGTTCGGCAAGGTCTACACATTCGGCCCGACTTTCAGGGCTGAGAACTCCAACACCCCGTATCACGCCTCTGAATTCTGGATGATAGAACCCGAAATGGCATTCTGCGACCTTAAGGGCGATATGGCGGTCATGGAAGCGATGTTAAAATATGTCATCAACGACGTTTTGGAGAGCTGCCCCGATGAACTTGAATTTTTAAACAACTTTGTCGCCGAGAAAAAGGACCTTATAGAGAAGCTTCAGAGGGTCGTAAACTCCGACTTCAAGGTCATAACCTATACCGAGGCAGTCGACGCGCTTATAAAGAGCGGCGAGAAATTTGAGAATCCGGTATGCTGGGGCATGGACTTCAACAAGGAGCACGAGGTCTATATCTGCGAAAAAATCGCCAAGGGTCCGGTGTTCCTGATAGATTTCCCGAAAGATATCAAGGCGTTTTACATGAAACTGAACCCCGACGGCAAGACCGTTGCGGCATGCGACCTTTTGGTACCGGGCGTGGGAGAGCTTATCGGCGGCTCGCAGCGTGAGGAAAGCTATGAAAAGCTTTCGGCAAGAATGGACGAGCTCAAGATGGAGCGGGAGACTCTGGAATGGTATCTTGATTTGAGAAAGTACGGCGGCGTAGTCCACTCCGGGTTCGGCCTCGGGCTTGAGAGGCTTCTTATGTATGTCACCGGCGTCGGCAACATCCGCGACGTGCAGGCGTACTCAAGAACCCCGAAGAATCTTAAATTCTAAGGAAATAGCATGGAACGTTACCGTATTATAGCGGCGGCGTAATAACAAATAAAAAAGACCCCGGGGACTTAGCCCCTCTTCCATAAGAAAACAAGCCCGCATAGTCTGACTCAAAGCCGCCATCTTCATCGTTGGCGGCTCTTGCATTCCACAAAGGAGTGCGTGCGAGCCAAACAAAGCGTTAAAACTTGCTTTTCGCCTGCCCTCGGCGGCAACGATTGCCTCGGTTGGCTCAAAGAGTTTTAATCGCGTTGTTTACGACCGCCTCGGTCGTATTGCAAATAAAACAAGTCATATGATGTGCTTCGCAGTGCCCGCCGGGCACTCTTGTTTTCTTATCTCAGAGGGACTTTTTCCTCGGGGTTTAAGTTATATTCCATCGATGTGCGACGTCTTATTTGAAAAGACTACCCTCCGCCTATTTTCC
Organism: uncultured Clostridia bacterium; assembly: GCA_947625125.1. Taxonomy (GTDB): domain Bacteria; phylum Bacillota; class Clostridia; order Oscillospirales; family Ruminococcaceae; genus Faeciplasma. The sequence goes on along the minus strand of CANQNF010000035.1, from coordinate 14,302 downwards.
GAAATCTCCCACTCATGCACCCCGGTATCTCCCGTTGAAAAGAACGCGTCGCTGTCATAGGGCAGCCTGAGAAAAGACCGGTAAAGCTGATTTATCATACCGCCGTGGGTCACAACTGCGGCGGTTTTGTCGTCATCCGTTTCGCTGATTATTTTTGAGAGCATGAAATCCGCACGAAACCTGAATTCAAGCGCAGATTCCTGCTCATACACCGCCTCATGGGGCGCGACTTCGATATATGGATATTTCTCCGCGACCTCCTGCCTTGACAGATTCACTATCTCACGGGTCAAACCGGCCTCTAAAGTCTCTCCTATTTTGATATGACCGCCCGGCAGAGCGTACTCGATTCCGTCTCTATCCCTCTGCACCAAGATCATATTATCCTTTATCAAGACCCCGGCGGCCCTGAGCCCGCAGGTATTTTTAACGTCGGTAAAAATCCAGTCTTTGTTCATAGATCCTCGTTTTACTTTCTGTCCTTTCTTTCCTCAACAAAGCTCGACGCTTCGCAGTCGGCTATCATCAGAGCCATGGCGAGCGGGTACATCCTTAGCGCGTTGCCCACAAGCTTCTGGTCCTCGGTGCCGGAAAAGCCCATGTGCCACCGTATCGCCATCGCCTCGTCCCGCGTCAGCCTCATGAACCCCGAGACTATGTAGACGGACTTTTCACCGTGGCCGTAGGGCAGGGTATCGTTATAGTCGTAGTAGGGGACTTTCTCCCACTTTCCCGTCTCGTCGTTTTTGACGTTTCTTTGGGAGACTCTGTAGGTGTTTGTCTTGCATACGTCGTGCAGAAGCGAAACAATCGCCACCGACTCCTCGGAAAATTCCAGCCCGAAAGTGGTTTTTGCGCGGTCTGTTTCAAGATAGCTTTTTAAGCAGTCATAGACGTTTAAAGAATGTTCGCATAGCCCGCCCTCGTATGCGCAGTGAAATCTCGTGGACGCGGGAGCGGTAAAGAAATCGCACTTATTTTCAAGGTAGTCAAGCAGCCTGTCCGAGCCGGGCCTTGTCACGCTCGACTTAAAAATCTCTATAAAACGTGTTTTGTTGTCGTTTGCCATATCGTTTAGTCCTTTCGGTTGATGACACTATTTTAGCACAAACGCCGAGCAAATGCAATATTTATCACTGTCCGTTTTTTATGAAAACATATTTTTTGCAAAAAAACTTGCTTTATTTAAATAACTGTGCTATAATATAAACGATTATGGATCAGTATAACTTTTTAAGGGGGAAGAGTAAATGCCGAGAAGTATGACAGGCTACGGCAGAGCGGTCAGAAAGACCGATACGCATGAGATAACGGTCGAGATAAAGGCCGTGAATCACCGATTCTTTGAGTTTGCGGCAAAGGTCCCGAGACAGTATTCGTTCCTTGAGGAGAAGCTGAAAAAGCTTATTTCATCCGAGGTAAACCGCGGAAAGACCGAGGCTTACGTCTCGATAGTCTCCGTAAACGGTCCCGAGGAGAAAATCGCCCCGAACGTTGAAATCATAAAAAGCTACATAGACGCCCTAAGAAGCATATGCGCCGAGCTTTATCTTAAGGACGATCTTTCGCTGTCCCAGGTGTTCAGGATACCCGACGCATTCACCGTGGACAAGCCGGAGGAGGACGAGGAAAAGCTTTGGGACGAGGTAAGACTTACAGCCGAGGAAGCGCTGTCGGCGTTTATCTCCATGCGCACGGTCGAGGGCGAAAAGCTCAAAAACGATATTCTTATTAAAGTCGACGAGATAGAAAAGAACGTCGGATTTATCGAGGAACGCTCTCCCGAGGTCACTAAGGAATACTTTACGAGGCTTTATAACAAGCTCAGCGAGCTTTTGGAAGATAAGTCCATCGACGAGCAGAGGCTTCTCACCGAGGCCGCCATCTTTTCGGATAAGACCGCAGTGGACGAGGAGATAGTGCGCCTTAAAAGCCACATCTCACAGTACCGCGAGATACTCGAAAAGAGCGAACCCATCGGCAAGAGGCTTGACTTTCTCATCCAGGAATTCAACCGCGAGGTCAACACCATCGGTTCAAAGTGCAACGATCTTGAGATAACCAAGAGAGTGCTCGATATGAAAAACTGCGTCGAAAAAATCAGGGAGCAGATACAGAACATTGAATAGGAGCTTATGATGGATATACTTAATGTCGGCTATTCCTGCTTCGTCTCAAAAAGCAGGGTCGTGGCCATTGTCGAGCCCTCAAGTTCGCCTATCAAGCGGATGATACAGGACAGCCGCGACAACGGCACTCTTATAGACGCGACCTACGGCAAAAAGACCAAGTCGGTCATAATCATGGACAGCGACCATATCGTGCTCTCGTCGAGAGAGCCGGAATATCTTATAAAACAAGGAGATATCGTTGATGAGTAAGGGAACCCTTTACATCATTTCCGCACCCTCCGGTACCGGAAAGAGCACCATCGTCGGCGAGATATTGAAATCCGACCCGAATATATGGTTCTCGGTATCGGCTACCACCCGTTCCCCGAGACCCGAGGACAAGGAGGGAGTCACCTATTTCTTCAGGACCCGGGAGGAATTTGAGAGCCTGATCGCATCGGGAGGAATGCTTGAGCATGCAGAATTCTGCGGCAACTACTACGGCACCCCGAAGCAGTCTGTTTTCGACAAATTGAACGAGGGCCGCGACGTTATACTTGAAATAGAGACAGTCGGCGCATACACCGTGATGGACGCCTGTCCCGACGCCGTGAGCATATTTATCCTTCCGCCGTCGCTTGAAGTCCTGCGCCATCGGCTTGAAAAGCGTGGGACGGATTCCGAAGAAGTCATTGACCGCAGGATATCCGAAGCCGCAGGCGAGATAAAAAAATCCGAAAGATACGATTACGTCGTAGTGAACGGAGAGCTTGAAAAGGCCATAGACGACGTCAGAGCCGTGATGAAAGCGGCAAAGAAAATGACAAAGCTTAATAACGAAACTATAAAAGGAGTATTGGAGAAATGTTAAGACCGTCTTCCACACAGATTTTAAAGAACGGCGAGAGCAGATATTCTCTCGTTATCGCCGTCGCAAGAAGAGCAAGGGAGATAATGGACCAGGCCTTTGAGGAAAAGGTACCGACCGAGGAAAATCCCGTAAAGATGGCTGTAGAGCAGTTTGCAAGAAACGAATACCGCATTATCGAGGACCCGTCTCTTAAGAAGAAATGATAACCTGCGCTAAGGCGGCTGTTTCGGGAACGGCTTACGGCTTCGACATCGAATATACCTACCGAGTCCCCGAAAGGCTCGTCGGCTCCTTACGTCCCGGCCAGAGGATACTCGTCCCGTTCGGGAGAGGAAACAAAAGGCGGCCGGCGTTTATTCTCAGGATATACGAGCGCGAGGACGAGGAGGGCATAAAGCCGCTTCTTTCGGTCATAGACCCCGAGCCCCTTATAGGAGACGAACAGCTAAGGCTTATAAAATGGCTCAAAGAAAACACTTTCTGCACATTTTATGAGGCATTCAGAACGCTCGTGCCGTCAGGGTATTCGGTATCTCTGTCGGTCAGCTACTGCCTGTCGTCGCAAAGACCCACCGAGGAGGATATCCTCGACCTTGAGGAAAGAGAGCTTTACGACTCGCTTATCTCGGAGTATGAGAAAAACGGCGTCGGCAAAGGTCTCGATAAGCTTTTAAAGAATGCCGAACCGAGGCTTTTGGAGTCGCTTGCCGAAAAAGGTCTTTTGGAGCGAGCCGACGAGGTCAAACGCCGAGTCGGGGACGAGCAGGTGACGATGATAGAGCTTTCCGAGGAATATTACCGTGGAGAGGTAAGCCCGTCCGATACCCCAAAGCAGCGTGCTGCCGAGGAATTTCTTAAGGAAAATCAGCCTGCCTCGCTAAAGGAAATGATGTACTACACCGGCCTCACGCGCACCGTGATCTCGGGAATGGTAAAAAAAGGTGTTCTTAGGAGTTTTAAATTCGACAGCTTCAGGACCCCGAAAATAGAGGGCCGCGGGCAAAAGCCGGAGGATATAACGCTTTCTTCGGAGCAGCAGTCCGCCTACGACGGTATCATGGAGATGATATCCGAAAATAAGCCGGCGGGAGCGCTTTTGTACGGAGTCACCGGAAGCGGAAAGACCGCAGTTTTTATAAAGCTTATAGATTCGGTCACGAAATCCGGGAAAACCGCTGTAATGCTTGTTCCGGAAATATCCCTGACCCCTCAGCTGGTCGGACGATTTAAGGCGGCATTCGGCGATACCGTCGCAGTAATTCATTCGGCGCTTTCCATCGGCCAGAGAATGGACGAATTCAAGAGAGCCAAAAACGGCTCCGCAAAAATAGTCATAGGCACAAGGAGCGCCGTTTTTGCGCCGCTTCCGAATATCGGGCTCATCATCATGGACGAGGAGGGCGAAAGCAGCTACAAATCCGAGATGAATCCGAAATATCATGCCAGAGACGTCGCCATACAGCGATGCGGCGAGCATAATTGCGTGCTTTTGATGGCCTCCGCCACGCCGTCTCTCGAGACGTTTTACTATGCAAAATCCGGCAGATACCGTCTTTTCGAGCTTAAGCACAGATTCAACGAGACCGAGCTTCCCGAGGTGGTAGTCGCGGACATGGCGGTCGAAGCCGAAAACGGCAACAGGACCCCGTTCTGCGAGGACCTGATAAGGGCCGTCAACGAAAATATAAAATCCGGCAAGCAATCTATTTTTCTTTTAAACCGCAGGGGCTACAGCCCGTATGTTATCTGCCCGTCATGTCACGGAGCGGTGAAGTGCCCGAACTGCCTCCTGCCGCTAAATTACCACAAATCAAACGGCAGGCTTATGTGCCACATCTGCGGGTATTCGGTCCCGTTTCACGACAAATGCCCGGTCTGCGGCGACGAGAGGATAAGGACGTCGGGCGCCGGCACTCAGCTTATTGAGGAGGAGCTTGAAGCGCTTTTCCCGGGGGCTAATATTCTTCGCATGGACGCCGATTCCGCTTCCTCAAGGCTCAGCTTCGAGGAAAAATTCCGTGATTTTGAGGACGGAAAATATGACATAATGATCGGCACGCAGATGATAGCAAAGGGGCTTGACTTCCCGAATGTCACTCTCGTCGGGGTCATAAGCCTTGATTCGAGCCTGTTTTCGGGCAGCTATAAAAGCTTTGAACGCACCTTTTCACTCCTCACCCAGGTCGTCGGCCGCGGCGGACGGGGAACCGAAAGAGGCGTCGCATATATCCAGACATATATTCCCGACCACCACGTTATAGCCCTTGCCTCAAAACAGGACTACGAGGGCTTTTTTGACCAGGAGATCTCTTTAAGGCATGAGCTTATCTACCCGCCGTTTTGCGATATAATGGTGATAAGCTTCAGCGCTGCTTCGGAATCGGCCGCGGCTTCGGCTGCAAGCAGCTTTGTCGGGCTGATGAAAGAGGCTATTTTACAGATACCGAAAGAAAAGCAGTTTCCGCTTCGCGTTTTGGGCCCGGCGAGGACGTCCCAAGGGAGGGCAAACGGCCGATACAGGTGGGGCCTTACAATCAAATGCCGGAATTCATCCGCTTTCAGACAGTTTATAAGCGGGCTTCTGATAAAAGCCTACAAGGATAAAAATTTTCAGAACGTTACCGTTTCCCCGGACATGAATCCGGAGAACATGTATTAGAAAGGAAATATAAATGGCGCTGAGAAATATTGTAAAAGACGGCGACCCGGTGCTTTTAAAGCACTGCAAGCCGGTCGAAAAATTTGACGCAAGACTCGGAGAGCTTCTTGACGACATGGCAGACACCATGTACAAGGCCGAGGGCCTCGGGCTTGCGGCTCCCCAGGTCGGTATTATTAGAAGAGCCGTCGTCATCGACGTTTCGGAGGACAGAAGCGGGCTTGTCGAGCTTGTCAATCCCGAAATAATCTACAGAAGCGACGAGACCCAGTACGGCACCGAGGGTTGCTTGAGCTTTCCCAATCTCTACGGCTACGTCACGCGCCCCAAGACCGTTAAATTCCGTGCTCAGGACCGCCACGGCGAGTTTTACGAGATGGAGGTAAGCGACCTTTTTGCGAGGGCAGTCTGCCACGAGCTCGACCATCTTGACGGCAGAGTCCTGCCGGATAATATCGAGGCTCCGTATGAGCCAAAGGAAGAGGAACAGGCTTAATGAACGTTGTTTTTATGGGCACTCCCGATTTTGCGGTCCCGTCCTTAAAGGCTCTTATAGATTCGGGGTATAACGTCTGCGCGGTTTTTACCCAGCCCGATAAGCCAAAGGGCAGGGGAATGAAGCTTACGCCGTCGCCTGTAAAGGAGTATGCCCTTACAAAAAATATCCCGGTATATCAGCCGCAGTCCCTTAAAAAAGAGACCGGGACGGTGACTCCGCTGATTCAGTCCTTTAACCCCGACTTTATAGTTGTGACTGCATACGGAAAGATACTTCCTCCGGAGATACTGAAAATTCCGAAATACGGCTGCATAAACGTCCACGGCTCGCTTTTGCCGAAATACAGGGGCGCCGCTCCTATACAGTGGACCGTCATTAACGGCGACGAGTACGGCGGAGTGACGACGATGCTCATGTCCGAGGGAATGGACGAGGGCGATATGCTTTTAAAAAAAGCCGTCAAGGTGGATGAAAACGAGACCTCGGCGGAATACTATGACCGTTTAGGGCCCATAGGAGCATTGCTTCTCATCGACACCCTAAAGGGCATTTCGGACGGCACCGTGAATCCTATACCCCAAAACGGCGACGAAGCCACCTATGCTCCGATGCTTTCAAGGGATATGTCCCCGACCGACTTCAATAACCCCGCAAGATGGGTCTACAGCCGAATTAACGGCCTTTCGACTTACCCCTGCGCAAGCTGCATTTTAAACGGCAAAAGGCTTAAACTTTACCGTGCGGCAATAATAAGCGAGGACGGCGAAAAGGGCATGCCAGGTGAGATCATCGACCCTAAAACCTTTACGGTCGCCTGTAAGTCCGGTTCGGTCAGAATTTTGGAGCTTCAGGCCGAGGGCGGCAGGAGAATGAAAGCCGAGGACTATTTAAGGGGTAATCCCGTTGAAAAGGGCAGTATTCTTCTCATGGGCTGAGAAAGGAGTAAAATATGTATATCGATCCTACCTATATAATACTGATACCCGCGCTTATACTTGCGTTTTACGCTCAGTGGAAAGTAAACTCCACCTATAATAAATTTTCCGACGTAAGAAATTCAAGAGGTCTTACCGGCGCCGAGGTAGCAAGGCGAATCCTTGACGCTAACGGGCTTTATGACATTAAGATAGCTCACATAAACGGAAATCTGACCGACAACTTCAACCCCTCAACCAAGGTCATATCTCTTTCCGATTCGACATATAACAGCGACTCCGTTGCGGCAGTCGGCGTGGCGGCCCACGAATGCGGGCACGCTATACAGTACGCCACCGGCTATTTCCCTCTGTTTATACGCTCAGCAATTGTTCCGATAACCGGTATAGGCTCAAGCCTCGGAGTCATCATTCTTATGGTGGGACTTTTGTTTTCAAGCTATACTCTTGCACTCATAGGGGTCATACTGTTTTCTGCTACCGCAGTATTTCAGGCAGTTACTCTCCCGGTCGAATTCAACGCGTCCTCGAGGGCACTGAAAACTCTTGAGAGCGAATTTATCCTTGAGGGCGACGAGATACCCATGGCAAGAAAGGTCCTTTCCGCAGCTGCTCTTACCTACGTTGCGGCGCTTGTTAGCTCGCTGTCCCAGGTCGTAAGGCTTCTTTTGCTGGCAGGTTCAACAAAGAGGAGAAAATGAGCGCTGTGAACTCAAGAAAATTTGTGCTCGACCTTTTGAACAAATGCGAACGCTCCGGAGCCTACTCGAATATTCTTCTTGACAACGCCCTTAAATGCGGAAGTCTTTCCGGCACGGACAGAAAATTCGCCTCGGCTCTCTTTTACGGAGTACTCAAGAGAAAAATAACTCTTGACTATCTTATAAACATCTATGCAAAGCGCCCGGACAAGCTTTCGGTTGAACTGAGAAATATTCTCAGGATCGGCATATATCAGATAATGTTTCTGGATTCCGTCCCGGACAGGGCAGCCGTAAACGAGAGCGTGGCCCTGGCAAAGGGTCTTAAGAATCCCTCTGCGGCAGGCTTTGTGAACGCTCTTTTGCGGCGATTCGCTTCATCCGGCAGGGGAGCCGAGATAGAAAGCATCACAGACCCGAAAGAGAAGCTTTCATTAAAATATTCCGTCCCGAGGTGGATAATAGATCTTTGGGCAAACGATTACGGCATGGACAAGGCCGAAACGCTCGCCGAATCTACGCTTAAAGAGCCCACTCTCACGGCCCGGTTCAACACCCTGCGGTTTACGGAAGAGGAAATTATCGGGGAGCTGTCCCGAGATAACGTCAGCGCGATAAGATACCCCGACGACAAGCTCAGCTGTTATGAACTCAGTGGCTGCGGGGCCGTGGAAAAGCTCTCAGCCTATAAAAAAGGAATGCTCCACATCCAGGGCCTCACGTCTCAGATATGCTGTGCAGAGCTCGATATAAAGCCCGGAGATACCGTTATAGACATGTGCGCGGCCCCAGGCGGAAAGTCTTTTACGCTTTCCGAATATGCCGGCGACAGCGGTAAAATTTATTCATACGATCTCCACCCTAACCGCCTCAGCCTTATCCGGTCGGGCGCCGAACGCCTCGGTCTTAAAAATATCGTCGCAGCCCAAAACGACGCGAGAGCATTTAGCGATAAAATCCCCATGAGCAAAAAAATCCTCTGCGACGTTCCTTGCTCCGGCCTCGGGGTTTTGAATCACAAGCCGGACATAAAATACCGCCCATTTTCGGAAATCGAGGAGCTCCCGCAGATACAGTACGAAATTCTCGACGCATCCTCAAAATATCTTTTGCCGGGAGGCACGCTCGTATACTCGACCTGCACTTTAAGAAAAGCCGAAAACGACGAGGTGGTTGAAAAATTTTTGGCATTACATCCCGACTTCGAGCCCACTGCTCTTTTGTGGGACGGCTCATTGACAAGCGTTTCCTTAATGCCCGATACTCTCGGTGCGGACGGCTTTTATATAGCAAAACTTTTCAGAAAGGCGTGATCGAAATCGACGTTCTCTCGCTTGAACTTGACGATTTAAAAAGAGAGCTGTCCGCCATCGGTGAAAAGCCTTTCAGGGCCGCTCAGATATATAAATGGCTGCATGTCAAAAGAGCTGCCGATTTCGAGAGCATGACCGATATTTCGGCGGCGCTCAGAAAAAAGCTTTCCGAGATGTTCGCCTTTGAGCATATCAGGCCCGTGAGAGTGCTTGAATCGTCCTCAGACGGCACGGTCAAAATTTTATACGAGCTTCCCGACGGAAACCACGTCGAAACGGTGCTTATGAGCTACGAGCACGGCGACTCGCTCTGCGTTTCTACTCAGGCAGGCTGCAAAATGGGCTGCCGATTCTGCGCTTCAACGATTGCCGGGTTTAAGAGAAATCTTGAGCCCAACGAAATTTTGGGGCAACTCTATGAGACCGAAAGGGTCACGGGAAGAAAAGTTTCAAGCATCGTTTTAATGGGCATAGGCGAGCCGTTAGATAATTTTGACAACGTCGTAAAATTCTTAAAAATCCTCGAATCCAAGGACGGCGCGAACATGAGTCTTAGGCATGTCAGCCTCTCCACCTGCGGACTTGTCGACAGGATCTACGACCTTGCAGAGCTTGACTTCGGGCTCACGCTGTCTATTTCCCTGCACAGCCCGTACGACGAAAAGCGCTCCGAACTCATGCCCGTGAACAGAAAATATCACATTCCCGAGCTTATCAGGGCCTGCCGGGACTACTTTGAAAAAACCGGCCGCAGGATTTCTTTCGAGTATGCCCTGATAGACGGCGAGAACGATTCGCGCTCCGACGCAGAGGCGCTTGTGAAGCTTTTAAAGGGGATGCCCGCGCATATAAACGTCATCCCGGTAAATAAAATTGCCGAGAGAAGCTACCGCTCCGACAGGGTCTCTGCCCGGAATTTTGCGAAGCTTTTGAACTCGATGGGCGCGAACGCCACGGTAAGGCGAACTCTCGGCGCGGATATAAACGCCGCCTGCGGACAGCTAAGGCGGGAATACGAGAAGTGATTTTACAAATTTACATATTTTTCATATAAAGAGGTGCGTTTAATTGATAGTAATGGCAAAATCCGACATCGGCAAGATGAGGCAGGAAAATCAGGACTGCTACCGGGTCCGTGAGATTTCCTCCGACACAGCTCTTGCGGTCGTCTGCGACGGTATGGGGGGCACTCACGGCGGAGGAATAGCGAGCGAGGTAGCTATCAACGCTATTTTTGAGAAGATATTCATAAGCTACCGGCCCGAGATGGAGCCGAAAAGCATTAAAAATCTTCTGACATCCGCTATTAGCACTGCCAACACCATCGTCTTCAACAAGGGACGAGAGGAGCCCGAGAACCGAGGCATGGGCACCACCTGCGTGCTTGCGCTCACAAGGGGAAACGACGTATTCATGGCGAGCGTCGGCGATTCGAGAGGATACCATATCAGCGACAGCGGCATTGAGCAGGTGACAAAGGACCACACCTATATCGCAATGCTTAAGGAAAAGGGGCTTCCCACCGAATACGGCCTCAGCAGCATGAAAAACGTAATCACCCGAGCCGTGGGAGTCGAGGAGACCGTAGAGCCGGATTATTTTGAATTCACGGCAAAAAAGGGAGACGTTATTTTTCTCTGCACTGACGGACTGACAAATCACGTCTCTGACGAAATAATTTTAGAGGCTACATACCTCAAGCCGCCGGAGGAAGCGCTTACAAAGCTCATAAACACTGCTAACTCCAACGGCGGCAAGGACAACATAACGGCGGCTATAATAGCGCTGTAAGAGGAGGTTTATTATGGACAGCTTTATCGGCTTAAGGCTTGACGGGAGATATGAGATAACCGACCTCATAGGCGTCGGCGGAATGGCGGACGTCTATCGCGGAAGAGATATCATGGAAAATCGCGTCGTTGCCGTAAAGATACTTAAAAGCGAATATTCCGAGAACGAGGAATTTGTCCGCAGGTTCCGCAACGAATCAAAGGCGATAGCGGTTCTCTCTCACCCGAATATCGTAAAAATCTATGACGTCGGCTATGAGAACAGCATGCAGTATATCGTCATGGAGTATATCGACGGCATCACTCTTAAGGAATATATCGAGCAGCAGGGCATGCTCAAGTGGCGTGACTGCGTGCACTTTACGATCCAGATATTAAGGGCGTTGCAGCTTGCCCACGACAGGGGAATAGTCCACAGGGACATAAAGCCCCAGAACGTCATGCTCCTCACGGACGGTTCAATAAAGGTCATGGACTTCGGAATTGCGAGATTTTCACGCGAGGTCGAGAGCACGTCAAACGAAAAGACGATGGGTTCGGTGCACTATGTTTCGCCTGAACAGGCTGCCGGCGAGAGGACCGACGAGCGCTCTGATATATACTCGGTGGGCGTTATGATGTATGAGATGCTTACCGGAAGAAAGCCGTTTAACGGCGATACTGCCGTGGCCGTCGCTTTAAAGCATATGCACGACAAGCCCACCCCTCCGTCCGAGTATGTGAGTTCCATCTATCCCGGCCTTGAGGAGATAATCCTCCATGCCATGGAAAAGGAGCCCTCAAAGCGCTACCAGTCTGCCTCGGGAATGATAAGGGACATCGAAGCCTTTAAGCAGGACCAGAGCGTCACGTTCGGCTACACCGAATCAAAAAGGGTCGAGCAGTCAAAGGACGGCGCTCAGACGGGCGCAAAGGAGAAGCTTGCGGCGGCGATATCTGCCATAAAACCAAAGCCCAAGACGGAAAAGCCCGAGAAAAATGAAAAGAAAAAGCTTAAAGAGCAGGAAAGAGAGCCTTTGGAGCAGCCCGTTTATTACGAGGAATACGAGGACGACGATGACGAGGTCGAGGTCCGCCACAACTATGCTCTGCCTATTCTTGCGGCAGTCACCTGCACCGTAATAATCGTTGCGACTCTCTTTGTCGCAAACGTCATCCTGAGTGCGTTCAAGACGACCGCTTCGTCCGATAACGACTATGAGATGCCGAATCTTATAGGCATGAGTTTCTATGACGCGAGGGCGCAGTACCCAGATATCCAGCTTGTCGCCACCGAGGAATACAACAACGAATATCCCGCCGGCCAGATCATCCAGCAGGACAAGGGCGAGGGCAGAATAGTCAAGATAGGCGACTCCATCAAGGTGACGGTCTCAAAGGGCGTGAGAATGGTTACTGTCCCCGGACTTAAGAACTACCACCTTTCCTCTGCTGCGGTCGCTCTTGAGCAGCAGAATCTGAACTACATCCCGGTCCAGATGGACAGCGACGAAATTGCCGCCGACTTCATTATAGGCACCGACCCTGCCGAGGGAACCGAGGTCGAAGAGGGCACTACGATTCGTCTATTCGTATCTTTAGGCCCGACGACTGAGGACACCACCGTTCCTTACGTCGTCGGCGAGGACGTCATAACCGCAAGAAACGCCATGCAGGACGCCTATCTCGACGTAAAGATACAGTACACCACCTCCATTGAGGAAAAGGACACTGTAATCTCCCAGAACATCGAGGGCGGCTCGCAGGTCCCGAGAGACACGACGATCACGATATTTGTATCCGACGGCTCGGGCGAGGAAGAGGAATTTATCGACGACCCGAATATTCCGAGCAACTTAGGCCCCGGTCAGTATGACCCGAACGACCCGAACAGCTTCTACATCCCGCCGGACAACCCGAACGCTCCCGAAAATGTCGAGGGACAGAATCCTCCTCAGAGCGAGGTCATCCCCGGCGCTAAGACGGTAACTATCCTTGTGGATATCCCGTCCACGGCCCAGAGCACCTATTATATGACAGTCTGCCGTGCCGGAAGCGACAGCGACTATGTTGCCGACCAGCAGACCGTTGACAGCTCCGTCTGGGCGGGTCAGAGCTACCCGATAACCATCGAGGGAGAGGGCACCGTAACCGTCGACGTCTATATCCGAGCAAAGCTTCTAAGGACCCGCTGCGCGGTCTATACTATAAACTTTGACGACGGCTCATACACTGTCGACGACTATTCCTCGGCAGCTTTCCGTTCGGTCGACACCTTTGCTCTTTGGTGATGCAGGGCGTTATAATATCCTCCCACGGCGGTCTCTTTAAGGTCGCCGCCGACGGCGGGACAGTCAGCTGCACTGCAAGAGGGATTTTCCGTGCAAAGAATATCACTCCCTACTGCGGCGACAATGTTGAGATTGAAGAATCGGCAGGGGAGTATGTCATAAAAAATATCCTGCCGAGAAAAAACGAGATAGTAAGGCCGCCTCTTGCAAACCTCGACCAGCTCGTATTTGTCTGTTCGGCGGCAGACCCTCCTCCGAACCTGAGAAACCTCGACAAATTCACCGCGGTATCGGTTTATAAGGGCATCATGCCGGTGATAGTCTTTACAAAGAGCGACCTTTGCGACCCCGAAAAATACGCCGAGATATACAGAGGCGTCTTCCCGACGTACTGTATAGACAATCTGTCCGGCAGCGGCGCAGAGCAACTCAAGGATGTTTTAAAGGACAAATTCTCGGCGCTTTGCGGAAACTCGGGAGTCGGGAAGTCGTCGCTTATAAATAATCTTCTGCCGGGGGTATATGCCGAGACCGGGGAGATAAGCCGAAAGCTCGGCAGAGGCAAAAACACCACCCGAAGAACCGATATCTACCCCCTGTCATACGGCGGATATATCGCCGATACACCGGGGTTTGCGGCGTTTTCCACCGAAAGATATGAGATAATTTTCAAGGACGAGCTCGCCGACTGCTTCCCGGAATTTTCCGAATTCAAGGACAAATGCCGCTTTGGCGACTGCTCCCACAGGACTGAGGCCGGATGTGCGGTCTTAGAGGCGCTTGAGAGCGGCAAAATCAACCGCTCACGCCATGAAAGCTACTGCGAGATGTATCTTGAAGCGTCAAGGCTCAAGGAATGGGAGCATAGGGACAGGCGCTGAAAAGACGCGACGTGAATATTATGTAAAAGCGGGCGCCCGATATTTTACATAATAATGGAGGTAGCTATGAAAGTCATTGTAAAAAAGCCCTGCAAGCTTGTCGCAGGGATATTAAGGCTCTTTTTCGGAGTGTCAAAAGAGCACGGCTGCTGAAAAACACGGGCCCTGTCTTTTTAAAAGGACGGGGCCCGCTTAATTGTAAAATAAACCCCACGCTACGCGTGGGGGCGAGTATAGCGATAGCGTTGAAATGGAAAATAAAGCCTCCTTTT
>CANQNF010000034.1 GCA_947625125.1 uncultured Clostridia bacterium | reverse complement strand
GGTTGAGAAAATTTGCCGTATTTTGCAGGGCATCAGGCAATCGTTTGCACCCACGCCGACGGTCACGCGGCGGGAATGTCCACTGTCACCTTGTCATTAACAGCTTGCGAATTGGAGGCGTTCCTCTACTTGAAGCCCTGCGCGTCAGCTGTCGGTTCGTATGTACAGAAGTGCGCCCTTTAGTTCCTAAAGGGTTTTGCCGCAGCTCGTCAAACTTGAATTTCTCTGAGTTGACCAGATTATCATGTTTTTCTGTTGCTACCAAGATACTGAATCAGTTCCTTGGTAGTCTAAATTAACTCATTAGGAATATCTTTTCGGTTACTTAATACTGCCATTGTCTTTGGCGTTTTCTGAAATATAATCTTAGGCCACTTCATACCCATTGTTGTGATCAACTGCTCTATAAAGCGCTGATAGCTTATCACGTCCGATGTTCCAATGTGAAAAATCCCACTCTTATCCTCTTTGATTATCCATTGGATAGTCTGCGCAATCTGCACGTCGGACACATGATTGCTGTAAAAATCTGTATAGACTCCCAGTTCCCCGATTTCACACCCAGTTTTCACTTCTTGAAGTCTTGGCGAGTTTCTTCCCCATACAAAAGGAAGTCTAAGTATTATAGCTTGGCCGCCCATCCGATTTTGCAATAAAGCCTCACATTGTATCTTAAACTGCCCATAATCGCTATTTGATACTTCTGTATCATCTTCATAGTGCGGCTGATCCCAACTGCCATCAAATACATTTGCGGTTGAGAGATATATCAACCTTCCATTGTTAGTAATTAGGTATTCCGCTATGTTTTCGTGAGCTATTAGCTGCTTTTCAAAGTCGCCACGCAGAGAAGACACTACAATATCGGGACGAACTTGTTTCAAGATGGCGTTTATATCGTTAGGAAACTCAACAGAAAAACGCATTAGGGATGGAGAGCTTTCCTGATTAGATGAAAAATAGGTTCCTATGATATTTAAGCTCTTCTCACAAGAAAGCAGCTTGAATACCGCAGTACCAACTATCCCACTTGCACCTAAAACTAATACATTCTTAGCCATCACGCTTTTTCACCTTAAAATCACGATTTGTCGAACGGTCGCCCACTCGACACTTAGCATTATACCACCCAAATATGAAGAAATCAACTGTCCGTTAAGACGGTTAATCGAATTTTTCCGAAGTTTCTGCTCACATCAAATAGAAAACGCCCCGGCGATTTTGTCATCAATCAGAGCATTCCTATCCGTTGCTCCGGGTTGTTCCCGTCAGCTGCCGACAAATGCGATAAGCAGAAAATGAATAATCACGACCGCACCGACTTTTGCGAGCGCTACGAGACGCTGGACTATCCGCCTAAAGAGGTTTAGGGGCATGAAAGTCTGAGAGCGAGCCCAAACCAGAACCTTATTACGGCACCGAACCCGACGGCGAAATGTTCTTTTACATTGGCAATACCCGCATAAAAGTTTCGGAGCATTTTGCAAAAGACGGTAAGCCTTTAGAAGATCTACTCGAAGATGTCATAAAATATTCCGCAAAATCATCGCTTTAAAGCTTGAAATTGCTCCACGCTTATGGTATAATTCTTTTGTATTGTAAGCGTGGGCTGTTTCCAAAAAGGAGGTATATATGAAACAACCCAACAATGCAAAATATTCAACAGCGCTCTATATGCGTCTTTCCAGAGATGACGAAAACTTTGGCGACAGCGTTTCAATAGAAACGCAAGATGTAATATGTAAAGGGGAAATTCTCCCAAAAATATTATATCATAGCTGACGGCTCATTTGCGGAAATAGCGAGTTATGACATGGAGCTGAAAAATGGCGAAAGGAGGGGCTATGGCTTACGAACTGAATGGCAGAGGTTATACCGCTGTCGGCGATTATCTCCTGCCTAATATCGCGTATGGTGATGAAGCCTTGCATTTTGACTGTTATTCCCGCCTGCGGCAGAAGTTTCTGAAAGAAAATCACGGCGGCGTATATAACAAGATGCTGCTCAGCGGTTCTCTTTGGGAACATCTCGCAGAGGTTGAGGGTTCTTGTCAAGCGCGTCTGGAACGAATAGTTTCAGCACTTGCCGAAAGCGAGGGCGTGACAAAAGCGATGAAAGAAACGAATCAGCTTGAATGGGCTCGCAAAATGAACAGCATTCGCAGCCGAGCCGAAGAAATCATCTTGTCAGAGCTAATTTACACACTTTAATAACTGCCCTCAGTCAAACGCTTGAGAGCAGTTTTTTTATCATTTACTTCTCGACTTGTAAACATTAAACCTATTCTTGCACTCCGCGCTGCAAAAAAGATTGTCAGGGCGCTTCGCCTCAAAGACCTTATTGCAGCGCTTACCATGCCACTGCGATGTTTAATGTAATTTACTTTTTAGAAGCGTGCTTTTTCAGTACGTTCAGATACTCAGGGTCGCTTCTGAGACGCGCATATTCCGGGTGCTCGGCCATTTCGTAATGCTTGCGCATCCGTTCAGCGATCTTTGAAACGTTGACGGTCTTGATCGGTTCGGCATTCAGCATGTCAAACGCCTTGGCTGCTGCAAGCTCCTTATCCGTCAGCCTTGTAATAATTTCATTATCCGCGCCCGACTTGGTGAGCCTTAAGTTAAGATGCGAATATGTCATCCACGCCAACATTGCAGGAAGAATCTCACCGGTTTCATCTCTTAAATTGCAGAAGCCGTCGCCCAATTTTTCACATCTTTTTATGCGCTCGGCAAGCGGAATTTTCTCGTCCGAAATTATCGACATGACGTTATACATCGCCGCAGTTTCCGCAAGCTTGACTGCCGCGCACCGCTCGTAAAATGACTTTTCAGGCGATTTCTGAAGCAACTGAGCCGTTTTGACAAGGTTGTTTTGCGCACGGTCCGGAAAACTGTCTACAATCTTCAAAGCCGCATCCTTCCTGCCCTTGGCATATTCGATCTGAGCCTTGACAAACAGCGCGTCAAGGCGGGTTTGTTCATCCTGACAACCGTCCAGAATGCAGTCTGCAAGCCGTTTCAGCTCATCGACACGCTGAGCCGTCCCTCCGCTTTTAGCAAGATTTTTCATATGCGCACGAATCAGTTTGAAATTGTTCGGGCGTTCCGAATAAGCCTTGGAAATCAGCGCCGACGCCTCCTGAAATCTGCCGGCGACCGTCAATCGATTGTGCTTGTCAAGAATGTTTGCTACTTCCGCATCCTCGCGCTCAATGTCGTACCCCATGAGCGAATCAAGAGTGACGCCGAACACCTCCGCAAGCGGAATGAGGGTGGATATGTCGGGATAGCTATCCAGATTTTCCCACTTAGATACCGCAGCAGCCGTCATATTTAGCCGCCCCGCAAGCTCCTCTTGAGTCATGCCGTGCTGTTTACGCAAATTTTTAATGTTATTACTTATTTGCAGTTCCATAAAAACATCCTTTCAAAATTTCAAGCGCGCCTGTGAGTTTCATTATAACACGCACCGACCGGCATGTAAAGCGAATGCTCGGAAAAGCGAGCTTAACCGCCGGTTGAAAAGATGACAAAATTTTAAACACTTGAAAACGGCGCAGAATGTGGTATAATCAATAAAAGCTGGTTTTGTTCCCAATCGACCGTCCACAGGACGCTCTCTTGGACAAAACCCCGCGTTTATGTACCGCAAATGAGCCGTTCAGCCTGAAAGGAGTTCAGTTATGAACATCAGGCAAACGGAAAATAAGATTACAGCCCTTTACGAACGATTATCCCGAGATGACGACCTTGCCGGCGACAGCAATTCGATCATCAACCAAAAGAAATACCTTGAGGGGTATGCCGCCCAGCAGGGCTATGAAAATGTCGTCCATTACACCGACGACGGTTATTCGGTGGCAGTTGATTTCTTCACATTTGCGTGATATAATGTAACCGTCGGCATGATGTTTTATCGGCAAGCCGTAATTACACATTATATTCCAATTAAAAGGAGAAACTTATTTATGTCGCAAAAAGAAAACGGTTCGTTTCCGTATTCATATGTTACGGATATTTTCAGCGGAGAGCTTTTTAATGCTTATGAACTTTCGGAGGGCGAACCGCTGAAAATAGAGTATTTTTTTGACTGCCCGGAATTTATGCAGCTTAAGCAGCAATACCCGATAGAACGGGTTGCGGGAAAGGGCGGAGATTTTGAGCGGGCGCTGAAGCTTTGCCGTTGGCTGGCGCCCCGTCTTAAGCACCAAAGCGACTATGACAACCACATTGATTGCAATTCGCTCGCCCTGCTGGAGTACTGTTTTGAGAAGCCCGACGTCGGCATCAACTGTCTGAACAAAGCAACAATATTGTCGGAGTGCTGCCTGTCGATCGGCATTTATGCCCGCAGGTGCGGCCAAATGCCATGCTCGCCATACGACGGGGACAACCATGTTGTCGCCGAGATTTTCGACAGAAAACGCAAAAAATGGATTGCTCTTGACCCGACCTATGGAAGTTATTTTTCCGACGGAATACAGCCGCTATCCTGTTTGGAGCTTCGACAGGCTTTTGCAAATCATGCGCCGGTATCTGTCGTAATAAATCGACAGAATCCCGCCGACATCGAAAAACTTCAAAAACGGAATGCAGGTCTTAACTGGTATTATGCCAAAAATTCCTATTATTTCTTTTTTGACGCAGTATCTGCGTTCGGCAGCTCGGCGGAAAGCGACGCTTATTATGTGGTTCCGAAAGGTTTCGACATCAGACGGCAAAGAATCAGGGCATTTGAAAACTGGAAAGTAATGTATGGGATGGATGTGGAAGACCGAATCGCCAAGGCCAAAACCCAGACGTTTCTCATTGCTTCCGCAGACCTGTGGGATAGCCCTGTTGCGTAAAAGCAGCACGGGTTCAGCAGGTTGACATTTATCTGAAATTCATCGGCAGATTTGAACTCCCACCCACCGAACTTACTACCGAAGAGGAGAAGCGGCAGGCAACTCTTAAAAGGCATCGGATCAAAAGCCGAGAGCGTTACCGAATGATAAAGGCGGGAGAACATAAAGTCGGCGAACCGTTCAGGCTGACCTGCAAAAACTGCGGAAAAACGTTTGAATCAATCCGGTCAAACACTATATTCTGCTGCTCAAAATGCTGCGCAGACTTCAACCGCCATGAAAAGACCAAGAGCAGAGAGCACGAGCGCATTTGTTTAAATTGCGGGCAGACTTTTGTGACGTCGAGAGCGGATAAGAAATACTGCTCGGAAATTTGCAGAAATAGCGCGCATATCGCCAGACGTAGAGCGAAACGCTCAAAAGAAAAAACAGAATAAAATTTTATCGCGAGGTAGAGTCATCTGCCTCGCTTTTACTTTATCTCAAAGCCCAAAGGGCAGAAAGTAACGACAAAATTATGAACTATACTAACAATCAAATCATCATCGGAATAGACCATGGGTACGGGAATATCAAGACCGCGCATTGCTGTTTTAAAACAGGCGTAACCGCTTATGACAAGGAGCCGACTTTCAAAAGCAATATGCTTGTCTATGAGGGCAGGTATTATATCATCGGTGAGAATCACAAAGAATTTATTTCCGACAAAATGTCCGACGGCGACTACTATATCCTTACCCTCGCTGCCGTCGCAAGGGAGCTTAATATCCGAAAGCTGACCTCTGCCGACGTTTACATCGCGGCAGGACTTCCTCTGACTTGGGTCAGTGAGCAAAAGGACAGCTTTAAGGCGTATCTTTTGCAGAAAGAGAGCGCGGACTTCAGCTTCAAGGGTGCTGACTACCATGTGAATTTTGTCGGCGCGGATATTTTTCCGCAGGGCTTTTCGGCAGTCGCGGACAAGCTGCGGGATTTTAAGGGCATAAACATGCTTTGCGACATCGGCAACGGAACGATGAACGTCATGTATATAAACGAGTGCAGACCGCTTTCGCAGAAATGCTTTACCGAAAAATACGGCACAAATCAGTGTATGCTTGCGGTTCGGGAAAACATGATGAAACAATTCGGCGTTTCGATCGATGAATCCGTTCTTGAGCGAGTGATTCGCCACGGTATGGCAGACATCAGCGAACGGTATCTGACAGCCATTCGCGACGCCGCAGCCGAGTATGCCGAGGGAATTTTCCGCAGGCTTCGGGAACACGAATACAATCCCGAACTTATGCGGCTTTATGTAGTTGGCGGTGGGAGTTGTATAATTAAAAATTTCGGTAGCTATGACCCGAAACGAGTAATCATAAACGGCGATATATGCGCAACCGCAAAGGGATATGAACTTCTTGCCGAGCAGAAACAGCGCAGGAAAGAGCCCATTGCCGAGAAACTCATAAGAAATAAGGAAGAACAAAAGCGTGAAGATTACAAGTATAGAGAGGAAGAAAGATAACGATTTATCTCTGAGAGACTATCCTGCCTAACAATACAGCTTGATTTTCGGCTTAAGATATGATACAATATGCTGAAATCAGGCGAAAGGAGCCGTTTCATGCTTTCAATCTATCTTGCTTTGATTGACGAGCCGAGCGATAAGGAAAAATTTGAACAGCTTTATCATGATTACCAAAAAATAATGTTTGGCACGGCTATGTCTGTTTTGCATAATGCTGCGCTTGCCGAAGAAGCTGTGCAAGAGAGCATTTTAAAAATTGCCAAAAATATTTCTGCATTTTCTTCAGAGGATTGTAATAAAACGGTCGGTCTCATCGTTATTATTGTTAGGAACACCTCCATTGACATTCTGCGGAAAGAGCGCCGGGAAGCTTCGCTTAGTTATGATGATAAAATTTTGGCGGACAGCTCCGCGCCCGACGTCGCAAATATTTTGAGCGGAGAAATATCCGAAGTTTTGGAAATTATTTCTTCGCTTGACAGCTCTTTTTGCGATGTTCTTACTCTTAAATATGTATACGGTTACAGGAATTCGGAAATTGCGAAGCTGCTCGGGATTACCGAACAAAATGCCGCAGTCAGGCTTTATCGGGCGAAGAATGCTTTAAAAACCAAGTTAGAGGAAAAGGGATATGAATTTAAGTAAAAATGCGAACAGTCGTTTGTGGGACGCTCTTTTGAAGGAGCTTTTGATTGAAAACATGAATATGAAAATCGCTGATTTGTCGGATGATGAGGTGCCCGCGCCGTCCGAAGGCTTCGAGAAGAATATCTCAAAAATAGCGCGCTCGGTCGGAAGAAAAGAGACGGCAAGAAATGTCGCAAGGCTTATGAAAAACGCGCGATTATGATAGCGGCGGTTTTAAGCATATCTTTTTGCATACTTCTTACGCAGCCAAAGGTTTATGCAGCGGTAAGCGATGTTATCAAGACTGCGATTTCGGGTGGGTTTGATAAATATGCTTTTCAAGGTGCTGCTGAAAAATTTGACAGCACTATCCGTCTGAGCTACGTTCCCGACGGATACAAACTAAGACTTGCAGAATATGCTGACAGCATTGCTTTTCTTACTTATGAGAACTACGATGAGGTGAGAATCAACTTCACCTATGGTCTTGCCGAAAATACATCATTTTCAATTGATAATGAACGGCATGAGTGTAAGGAAATATCAAAAAGCGGAACCGTTTATCACCTGTATATTGCAAAAGAAGAGGACGATTGGAGCAGCATCATTTGGCAGCAAAACGGCTATGCATTTTGTATAGATGCACATTTTGATGCAGACGAGCTTGTTAAAATTGCCGAAAATGTAGAATTTTAAAGATGGCGTGTAATATTTCACCTTCCTGATTCGTTTTTATTGTTATAAGGCAATAAAAAATTTTTAGGAAGGTGATTTTTATGAGAGTAAAAAACAAACTGCTTTTGTCTATCATGAGAAATATTTTAGCTGCCTTAATTATTAGCTCACTTATCGCAATCACTCTAACAGGCTGCGGTGAAAAAACGCTTGGCGACGAATTGCCAAATGGCTCCGAATCAGCGGCCGGTGCAGCGTATTCATCGGATAATTCAGAATCCGAAGCTGCAGAACCGCCCTCGGATACAGAAGAGATAACGAGTGAAGATGCCGCAAGCGAAACCATGCCTGAGGTCGAAGCCGAGGAAGACAGTTTGCTGCCTCCTGCCGACTCAAATATCGGCGGTGATGATGCGCCGCCCGAAGAGGGAGATAATTTACCTGGCGGAAGCCTCCTGCCTTTGGGATCGGTTCCGCCCGAAAACGAGTATCTCAGAAGCTATTTTGACGAGATGGAGCAACTTTTGGGTGGCTGGCGCGACGAGGGAAAATTCGGGATAAACAAGCTCGGATTTGACCTTACCCTGCCGAGAATAGATATTGTCATAGCGACGGATTCAGACGTCGAGGCGCTGAAAAACGAGCTTGTATCAATGGGCGACTATTCCGAGGAGATTCCGTACTATAATGAGGACGTCATTCGCATAACGATAGGCGAGCATTTCCCGGACGATATGAGATAAGAAGTGTAATAACATAAAATGCAATCACAACCCCACGTAAAACGTGGGGTTTGAATAATGGCCCTATAAGGGCCATAATACCAGCCGCACCCAAGTAGGGTGCGCTATGAGCACCGACAACCGCACCTGTCATAAACTTTACTTCCTGCGCCCTATCTCGGGCGAATCGTCATCGTCAGGCTCTGCGTTCTTGAACGGATCCTCATACTCCCGAAAGCTTAGCTGATCCATCATTATATCTTCGTTCTGCTGATTTCTTATGTACTCCTGCACTGCCTTTTTGTTTGCTCCTACTGTGCTTACATAATACCCTTTGCACCAGAAAACTCTTCTGCCGTACTTATATTTCAGATTCGCATGCCTCTCAAATATCATGAGCGTACTCTTGCCTTTGAGATACCCCATAAAATCCGATACTGCAAGCTTCGGTGGAATTGATACCAGCATATGGATATGATCAGGCATTGCTTCTGCCTCTATTATCTCTACATGCTTATATTCACAAAGCTGTCTGAGAATTCTTCCGATATCTTTTCTCAACTTTCCATAAATTATTTTTCTTCGGTACTTTGGTACCAACACGATATGGTATTGACATACCCATCGCGTGTGTGATAAACTTTTTTCGTCCACTTCGGATGCCTCCTTTTGCTTTTTCGGTGCGGTTCGGTACCCACACCTCTATTATAGCAAAAGGAGGCTTTATTTTCCATTTCAACGCTATCGCTATACTCGCCCCCACGCGTAGCGTGGGGTTGGGTTTACAATTAGAATGTCCCTGCTGTTTTCGGCAGGGACATTTTGAATAATTCAGATGTGTTGTTGGCATCTTGTATTTTTATGATTATAAGATAACCTTTTTAATAGTCTTGCAAAACACGCAATTTTTTGCAGAAAATACCCTTGACAAATCACGTCTCAAAAGGAACTGCTCGGCAGGTATGCCCGAGAGCAGGGTTGGACGATTTACGACTATTATTGTGACGACGGCGTGAGCGGCACAACGTTTGACCGCCCGGAGTTTAATCGCTTAGTCCAAGATGCAACGGATAAGAAGATAAACCTTGTCCTCTGTAAAGACCTTTCCCGCCTCGGCAGGGATTATATCGAAGCTGGCAGATACACCGATTTCGTCTTTCCGTCGCTCGGTTGTCGGTTTATCGCCCTTAACGACGGCGTTGATACTTTGCAGAAGAACAACGAAATGCTCGTCATAATAAAAAATGTGATGAACGACCTATATGCTCGCGACACAAGCTCTAAAATCAAGGCGGTTAAGCAATCTACGTTCAAAAGCGGCAAGTACGTCGGTTGTTATGCTCCCCTCGGCTACAAGAAAAGCGAAGCAGATAAGCACATTTTGGAAATTGACCCGATAACGGCTCCGATTGTTAGGCATATTTTTGATATGCGTTTGCAGGGCGACAGTTTCCGCAAAATAGCCACGCAGCTCAATGCCGAGGGCGTACCCGCCCCGAGGACGTTCTACTACATGGCGACGGGCAGGGAAAATATCCGCAGCAAATCGCCGTATTGGAACGATACGACCGTCAAAAGCATTCTGCGAAATGAGGTTTACCTCGGTCACATGGTGCAGAATAAGACCGGGACTGTATCGTACAAAAATCACAAGCAAATCACCAAGCCGCAAAGCGAGTGGATAAAGGTCGAAAATACGCACGAACCGCTGATTTCACAAGACGTCTGGGACGCGGTCCAACGAATGGACAACCACCCCGGGCGCGGAAGAACCGGCAAAAGCGGGATGATCGCCTTGTTTGGCGGGATTTTGAGGTGCATGGACTGTGGCTCGTCACTGCGATACATGCGCGATTACCGCAAGACAACATCGGGAAAAGAGCCGGAGTTTAAGTCGTATGTCTGCAACAGGTACGCTATAGGCGGGAAAGACGCTTGTTCGACGCACTACATAAATCAGAAAGCATTGATTGCCGTCGTGTTGACTGATATTCGGAGCAAGGCTATCCTCGCGCAGAGAAATCGTGAAGCATTGAAAGAGCGGATTCTCGCCATGAAAAAATCAGCAAGTGCTAAGCGGACAAGTATGCTCAAAACTGAACTTACAGCGATTGACAAGCGACTTGCCGAGCTTGAAAAGCTTATTCAAGCCGCATATGAGGACAAAGTTATGGGTCGCATACCCGAGGGTGTTTGCATTAACCTGCTTAACAAGTACGAAATCGAACATACAGAAAAGTTGGAGCATAAAAAAGAGCTTTCCATGAAGTTGGCGGCAAGTCAGGAAAGTGAGAAATCTGTGGACGATTGGCTCGATATGATTCAGGACTATGCTCAACTTGAGGAACTTGACCGTGCGACGCTTGTGAGGTTGATTCAAAAGATTGAAATTGGTGAAAAGCACGAGGTCGATGGGCATGCTGAGCGCGACATCAATATTTATTACAATTTCGTGGGATTTGTAGAATTATAAGCCGTCATTCTTTATGAAAAGTTGACTAACGAATGGCTTGCCAAGGACACCAGCCGCAAGGTGAAAATCGCGCTCCACGCCAAGTTTGCGGCAGGCGAGAGAACCTTTACAACTGCGCCTTTGGGTTATATGCGACACCCCGAGGAGCATAATAAGCTCGCGGTTGACCCCGACACCTCTTGGATAATTGAAAAAATCTTCGACCTCGCTGTTCATGGTGCAGGCGCAGGTAAAATCACAAAAATACTTATTCAAGAGAAAGTGCCGACGTCGGGCTACATCAACTACAAGAAGTATGGGCAATTCGCGAAGTTTTATGAAAACGCACCTGCGGAAAAGGCTTACGCATGGAACATACGAGCAGTCAGCGACATTTTGAAAGATGAAGCGTACATCGGCAACAGTATTCACGGAAAGCAGACAAACGTGTCCTACAAGAACAAGAAAAGCGTTCGTAAACCTGAAAGCGAATGGTTCCGTGTTGAGAATACGCATGAGCCTATCATCTCGAAAGATGTTTTTAATCAGGTTCAAAAGCAGATAGCAAGCCGCAGGCGTCCTATGAAGTCAGGAAAAACGCAGCTTTTTGCAGGACTTGTGAAGTGCGCCGACTGCGGTTGGTCGATGAGCTACGCCGAAAGGCAGTACAAAACTTGCTCGACAGGATTCTTTAACTGTACGCAGTTTCGGAAACTCGGGAAAGTCGGTGGGCGATGCTCGGCTCATTACATCAGGTATGATACGCTTTATGCTTATGTTCTTGCGAGATTGCAGGATTGGATTTATCAGGCTCATACCGATGAAGAGCAACTGCTATCCCGATTGCTTAAATCGAGCGATAAAGAGGCAGCAAAAGCACATAAAAAGCAGTCTGCCGAGCTTGCCAAGGCTGAAAAGCGCAAAGCAGAGGTAGACAGACTGTTCACGAAAATGTATGAGGACTGGTCGAACGGGCGCATTACGGAGTACAATTTTAAGATGTTGTCGCAGAAGTATCAGGCAGAACAACAAGAACTGATAGAGAAGATTGACAGGCTTAAAACAGAGCTTGCATCTGAAAAGCAGACTACTGCTGACGCTGAAAAATGGATTGCCTTAATCAAGCAATACTCCGAACCAACTGAACTGACTGCCGAAATGCTCAACACGCTCATCGAAAAAATAGTCGTACACGAAGCCGTCAAAGACCCTGACGGCACCAGAACCCAAGAAATTGAAATATTTTACCGATTTGTAGGAAAAATTGATTAAAACACAGACGCACGTCTTTAAGTTTGTTAAACGGGGGTTGAAAATAGGATGAGCGAAGCGAATACCTTGTTCTCGCGAGTCGAGCCGGAGGGTATATTAAAGCCCGCATCAGTTTCCATCCGGAAACTAATGCGGGCTTTCCCAACCTACATTCGGTCGCAGTTCCCCCTCCTTGAGGAGGGGGTCAGGAGGAGGTGACTCAAATAGCATTCGCGCAGCGAATACCTTTAACAAGCCGCCCTGCCGCTCCCCCTTACACCTGCGTCGAGTAGTTCGGCGCCTCTTTCGTGATGTAAATGTCGTGCGGGTGGCTTTCCTTGAGGCCGGCGCCGGTGATCCGCACAAACCTCGTCTTTTCGTGGAGGTCGGGTATCGTCGGGCAGCCGCAGTATCCCATGCCGGAGCGAATGCCGCCGCAAAGCTGGAAAACGGTGTCCGAAAGGGCTCCCTTGTAGGGCACGCGGCCCTCAACGCCCTCGGGAACGAGCTTCTTCGAGCCGGTCTGGAAATATCTGTCTTTAGAACCGGCAGCCATTGCCCCCAAAGAACCCATGCCGCGATAAACCTTGAACGAACGGCCCTGGTAGATCTCGACCTCGCCGGGGGCTTCTTCGCAGCCTGCCAGGAGCGAGCCGAGCATAACGCAGCTTGCGCCCGCAGCAAGGGCCTTTACGATGTCGCCGGAATACTTGATGCCGCCGTCGGCGATGACCGGAATGTTGTATTTTGCGGCCATGCACGCTGCGTCGTAAACGGCGGTTATCTGCGGAACGCCTACGCCCGCGATAACGCGGGTCGTGCAAATCGAGCCGGGACCTATGCCGACCTTGACAACGTCCGCGCCCGCCTTGATAAGGGCTTCGGTGCCCTCGGCCGTCGCAACGTTGCCGGCGATAACGGTGATGTCCGGGAACTTATTCTTGACCTTTTCGAGGCATTTTATTATGTTTTTTGAATGGCCGTGGGCAGAATCGAGCACGAGACAGTCGACCTGTGCGTCTACGAGGGCGCCGGCGCGGTCTAAAACGTCGTCGGTAACGCCGATAGCCGCGCCTACAACAAGACGTCCCTGGGCGTCTCTTGCGGAATCGGGGTATTTGACAGCCTTTTCAATGTCCTTTATCGTTATAAGACCCTTGAGCCTGCCGTCCTTGTCGACCAGCGGCAGCTTCTCGATTTTGTGTTTTCTCAGGATCTCCTGAGCGTCCTGAAGAGTCGTGCCGTCGGGGGCGGTGACGAGGTTGTCCCTTGTCATAACGTCGCCGATCTTCATTGTAAAATCGCTTATAAAGCGCATATCGCGGTTTGTGATAATGCCGCAGAGCCTGCCCGAATCATCGACGATCGGCACGCCTGAAATTTTATATTTGCCCATCAGCTCGTCGGCGTCAGACACAAGATGATCCTTAGAAAGATGGAACGGGTCGGCGATTACGCCGTTTTGTGAGCGCTTTACGCGGTCGACCTCGTCGGCCTGACGGTCGATAGTCATGTTTTTGTGGATGATGCCCACGCCGCCCTCTCTTGCGACGGCGATCGCCATTTTCGACTCGGTGACGGTGTCCATGGCGGATGTCATCAGCGGGATGTTGAGCGAGAGGTTTTTCGAGAGCGTGGTCTTGAGGCTTACCATGTTGGGAGTGACGTCGGACTCCGCAGGAATAAGCAGAACGTCGTCGAAGGTAAGGCCCTCCTTGCCGAACTTAACGGATTCATTGGTTTGCAGCATTTTCAAAGCTCCTTTGTCGTTTTTTGTTTCGGGTTAAAGGGTATTTTATCTATTATAGCCTTTTACAGCCGACTTGTCAAGGAATTTTTGAAAAAATGTGGCCAAGGCGGGCGCCTCAAGAAAACAGAGGTCAGAAATCAGATGTCAGAGTTTCAAGGTGCACCTATTGCTACAGTTTAAAAACAGTGACAACGCGGGCAGTCGGACACCCTGGCATAATTTAGCATGCGGCCCCGTACTTCCTGCGACCCGCCCGCGCCGGGGGACTGCGAGCCGGAAACTTACTGACTTCATCGGGATAGTGCAAGGCGGAGCCCCGGCCCGCTCTGCGGGCCTTTCGTCGGCTTTGCCGACGAAAAAGCCGGCCGCATGGCGGCCGGCTGGGGCTCCGCCCCCCTCGGGTCAGCAGTCCCTGCGGGCGGAGATCGGCATAAGCCGTCCCAAGTCATCGAAGCACACCCATCTCCACGCAAAAATTCCCAATAATTAGCAAAACCCACGTCACAGTCACCAAATAGTCCATCACATATTTGTATATCCATACAAAATTATCAGAAAGCCCTTGACAAATTCTACCTGTTGAAGTAACATGAGAATATGTCAAATAATGTCGATTGGAGCGGTGGAAATGAGAGGGCGAAAGGGCTTCACGCTGACGGAAATGCTGCTTGTGACGGCCATTTTCGCGGTGATCGTCGCCACCGCCCTGCCCGCCGTCGCGAGGCAAGCGAGAGATTTAAAGGTTAAACAGCTTAATGACTTTGCACGCGCGGTCTACATGACGGCGACCGACCGCCTCGTCTCGCTCAACACCGCCGGCAAACCGGTCCGCTTCTCGGACAGCGAGGAGTCTCCTGTCTGCAAAGGAGAGGCTAAGTGCCTTTACTACTGCGGGTCTGCCGATGGGAAATCGATAATAATAGAATACGTTAAAGACACGCCTGCGGTTTGCTTTGTTTATGTATCTGACGATATGTCAATAAATGAGCTCCGCGGGCTCTATTTGTCCGGAAATCTTGTAAACGAAAAATTTCGCCTGATAAATTCGGTGGGATGCTACGGCGGCGAACCGACCGACTGGAAAAAGGGCACTCTTGGCAAAGTCAAGCCGAAGCTGAAAATCGTCAATTCGGTTGATCTTTATGCAGAAATTTCCTGCGAATACCTGCCCAATGGCGCGACCGTAATCTTAAACCTGTCTAACGAATTTGACAACGTTGACATAAAGATAAATACATTCTGGCCCGACCTGAATCATCTTGATGATACTGTTCTTCTCGACAGCATTTTGCCCGGCGGTTCGAGCATGGCGATGAACTACCGAAATCTCATAAAAGCTGAAGTTACAGCGGTTTTAACGGTTTCTGCTGATGGAATTTCCGCTTCGTCCGACCCCGTGAAATTCGACCCGTTATATGAGAGCAGAGGCGAAAAAATCAGCGTGGCGAACGCCCGCCACCTCAGCAATCTTCGTTACACGAGCAGCTATTCGGCAGTCCAGACTGCCGATATTTTATTTAACGATGTTGACGGTTCATGCTTCATGGACGGCGAAAACCATGACCTGAAAATCTACCCTCTGCCGAATCTTTACGGCAGTTTCGACGGCGGCGGCTACATCATCAAAAACCTGAACCTGATTGACGAATCTGACGATTTCGGCCTTTTTAAATCGATTTCCGGCAGGACAGAGAACATCCACATCGCCGGAAATGTACATTATAATATATCAAACGCAAAGAACGTCGGCATACTATGCTCAGAACTTGAAAGCGGAGGATATATCAATAATTGCTCGGTCTCCGAGGTGAGCATTGACCTGCCCTCGGGGACCGTTTTCGGCGGGCTTTGCGGCCAAAGCGGCGGCAAAATCGAGAACAGCAGCGCCGTCCTCGGCGAGGTCAGGCTCGGCAGCAGCTGCACGGCCGGAGGCGTCGTCGGAATGGGCGGAGAAGTCAGCGCATGCCACAGCGCCGGGAAATTTGTTTCGGATGAGGATTGTTCAATTTTCGGCGTCGGCTCGCAATGCAGCGCATTAAACTGCTACAGTGAGTGCACGACCGGCTACATTGCCGGGTCAAAGTTCTACGGGATATCTGAGAATCCGTCAATCGGCTCTTTTTTCGCAGTCGAGAACGCGTGGCTCACGAGGGACTATTTAAACGGCGCTCGGTATGACGATTTGAATGTTCAAAATTTTAAACCGGCGCTCACGCAGTACGTTGACGGAGAGCTCGTGTATGGCGAAAAATTGCCTCCTGAATCGGTGACATTCAGGGGAATTCCCTGCCGCTTCGGGGCAAGCAATCTCGCCGAACCGAGAGGCACGGTCGGGCTTTTGAAAGTAACTTTTAACGGCGAAAATTACTCAACTGATTTAATTAAATGCTTCGACGGATATGGGAATATGGGCATTTTGTACCCACTTATTGAGTGGGGCAGCCCATCCAGCGGCGAAGAGAGGTGGTTTGTTTTCAGGAGCGATTTTGCCTTTCCAGAGGGAGGCGACGACGGCTTTGAAATCGGCTTTTCCGGGGAGCTCGGCGACGAATTCCAGGCCGGCACCTTTCTGTGCCGAGAGATTTTAGAAAGCGGCACGCTCGACCTGAGATTCGGTGAATTTTGCGAAAGTGTGGAGGTGGAGATACCCAAAAAGGACGGGCCAAAAGTCGGGAAATATGGCGTAATGATGTGCGAGTTGATTTTTGACTGGGACAGTTTTTATAGAGATCCGGAGTCGAGCGGACTGAAAATGATGTATAGTTACCGATTTTTCGACCCGGCGGACGGCAATTTATACACCGTTCACGAAGAGAATTCTAATAGGCTGCTGCCCGAAATTGAGGCGTTTAAAGATGATCTTCAGGAGTACGAGAGCGCGGTTTACGTCTTTGCCGAAAAGGGCGTGGACTACGAGTTTTCCTCGGATTTTGGGGATCCGATAGAGACGATTGACTTCGAAGGCTTTGAAATCGTAAAGTTCTATCAGGGCTATTGCGACGACCTGTATGAGGATCACTACGCCGTTTCGGTCAGCATTCAGGACGAGCCCGAAATCACCGTGGGGTTCAGGCCTATTATGGGTTCCTTTGATATTTTGTGGAATTATTGATGAGAATATATCAATTTTTTGTACATCTTGACATCCTAAAATTCATGCGCTATAATTTTTTTGAGGTGATTTTATGGAAAATCAGTTTTCGCGGTCGGAGCTGCTGCTCGGGAAAGATTCGACATCAAAACTTCGCGCAGCCAAGGTCGCGGTCTTCGGAGTCGGGGGCGTCGGGGGGTATGCCGTGGAGGCGCTGGCGAGGGCCGGAGTCGGTGCGCTCGACCTGTTTGACTGCGACGTCGTGAGCCTTAGCAATTTAAATCGCCAAATCATCGCGCTTCACTCGACGGTCGGCAGAAAGAAAGTCGACGTCGCCGCCGAGCGCGTTCATGACATAAATCCGGACTGCAAAATCGGCCGCTTCGACGTGTTCTACAGTGCCGAAAATGCCGATAAATACGGGCTTTGCGGGTATGACTACGTCGTCGACGCCATCGACAGCGTGGCCTCAAAAATATGCCTCATCGAGCATGCCGAGGCCGAAAACGTTCCGATAATCAGCGCGATGGGCACCGGCAACAAGCTCGACCCGATGGGTTTCGAGGTCGCAGACATCTCGAAAACATCGGTCTGCCCGCTCGCGAGAGTCATGCGGTATGAACTGAAAAAACGCGGGATCTATCACCTGAAAGTCGTTTTTTCGCGGGAGCAGCCGCTGAAGCCGACGGGGTTTGATTCGGCGGAAAACGGCAAAATCCCGCCCGGAAGCCTGCCGTTTGTGCCTGCCGCGGCCGGGCTTCTGCTCGCCTCCGAGGTCGTCAAAGACATCGTTTTTCAGAGAATTTGATATGAGGATATGTTAATTTTGGGACATATTCAGTCCGCGCGGTCGGCCGTGCGCAAGCCGGAAAAAAATTTAAAAAAGCCCTTGACAAAGCGGCCTTTTGCGGGTATAATATAAATGTTATCGTCCCGCCACGGAGAAATACCCAAGTGGTGAAGGGGCTCCCCTGCTAAGGGAGTAGGTCGGGTTACCGGCGCGAGGGTTCAAATCCCTCTTTCTCCGCCAACGGAAAAGCTCGTATTACTGCGGTTTTGCGGGCTTTTTTCATACGCAAAAAACCGTTTTGACCCCACATTTTACCCCAACCAGAATTTAAAGTCACTATTTTATAAGGAAAACCCCGCCGAGAGATAACTCCGAGCGGGGGATTTTTTATGCTTTTTTCTGTAGGCTGTCGAAGTAACTTTGCATACGTCGTGCCGTGTCCGCTTGCATTGTCTGCGAGGTATGAGCGTAGACCGACAAAGTGAACGACGGCGAAGAATGTCCGAGCAGAGTTTGCGTTGACTTAACGTCTGCGCCAGAGGCAAGGCAAATCGTCGCGCAGGTATGCCGCAGGTCGTGAGGTCGAGCGTCGGGGCGACCTATCTTTTCAGCGGCGACTTTAAAGTGTTTCCAGAATGTTATAAATGCTATATGTTCGCCAAGCGGATTAGTGAAAACTAAATCGTCGGGATTACTCCACGCTTGACCTGCCGCGAATCTGTTTTCAAGCTGTTTAACTTTTTCGGCGTGTAGATACTTAAAACAAATGTCAGGGGGCATTATAGTGCGGTCTTTGCCGCTTTTAGTCGTCGGAAGTATGTAATATCGGGCGTTTCGGCTCTTTTCTTTTTGTAGCTGTTGGGCGATGTGCAAGGTGTGTTTTTCAAAGTCTACATTATCCCAGCTTAAACCCAGCAATTCGCCCTCCCGAAGTCCTGCAAACAGCGCAACCGCAAAAGCGTTTTTGAGGGGGTCATTTTCTATCGCGTCCAGAAACAGTGGGATTTCGCCGTCGGTCAGCGGCTTTATTTCCTTTTTAACCTTTTTAGGCAAAGTGCAGTGGTCGCATGGATTAAAGGGGATTAGCATTTGTCTGAAAGCGTCCGAAAGTGCCTTGCTTAAAACGCCGTTTATATTTGCGACGGTTTTCGGCGAATATCCCTCGTCAATCAGACTGTTATATAATCCTTGAATGTGAACCGCCCTTAAATCCTGTAGCTTTATGCCGCCCAAACGCGTTTTTAAATGCTTTTCTATAATGACCGAATATGACGCTTTTGTTAAAGGCTTTAAGTTATGACAAAAAGTCGATAACCACTCGTCGAGCCATTGGCAAACGGTGAGCTTGTTGACTTCGGTATATGTTCCCTCGTCAAGTGCTTTTGTCAATTTTGTTAATTGCTTTCTGACTTCGGCTTGACTGCTCCCATAAATCGACCGTCTTTTCGGTCGTCCTGTTGCGGGGTCAGTTCCTACCACAATTCGAGCCTCCCAGCGACCGTCGGGGCGTTGACGGACACTGCCCTCACGATTTGCACGTTTTGGCATTGTTTAATTCCTCCTTTAAAAAATCGCCATATTCCTTTAAATTTTCCACTGACATCTTTAATTTACAATTATATACATAATCGTCGCGCCGTCTTTCAAATTCGTTGATTTTTTTATAATATTCAAGACTTCCCGACATTTTGCGGTCAAGCGTTTTTCTTATTTGACTGACTTTTCTTTTGTTTAAATCCTGCCAAATATCGTGGACAGCCTCCGCGCAGGTGAGATGAGTAAATTTGCTAAAGGTTGACAGTCGCGGACAATACTTTAATTTTTTTGTGTCGCCTGTAAACCAACGCCCACAATGCTGACAGCGTATGAGGATTAAATCGTTATAGGCGTAAAAGTAAAGCAGGAAAAAGACAACTTCCCGAACCGATTTAACATTAGATACTTTCCAACCCTCCGAGGGGTCAACAGCACTAAGCGGCAAATACGTTTTTGTTATATGCTGTGATATTCTCAATTTCTCAATGTCGCGCAATTTGACGGTTATATAATCCTCGTCGCCGACAACGGAATTAAAGAAATATAATGCACTGCCGTCCTCGTACATATTCCAAATTCTTTTGCTTTTCTGCTTTCCTGTAACGATTGAAACGGCTTGAGCCGCCGCGAAGTCGTAGCCATACCCTGCTTTACTCGGAAACATTTCCTCAAGAACCGAAATGAGATTACCAAGTGCAAGACCAGTGCTGCCAAGACTGTAAACCTTTTCGCCCTCCGAAATGCTCGTTGTGCCGTTGTTTTTAATTATTAGTTCCATTAAAAGCCTCCTCGTTTTTGTTACTTTTCATTTATGATTATACCATAAAAAATTATCCTTGTCAACAAAAATATGTTATTGTAAAATAGAATTGTCAAGAGAACAAAAATATTTAACCGAGGAGGCGATTATATGAAAAATAATCTTGACATTCGGTATAGGCTCGACCGAGCAGGTTTCAAAATGTGGGAGCTTGCAACCGCGTTGGGAACAAGTGACTCCGCACTTAGCCGCACACTTCGGCAGGAGCTTTCAGATGTGCAAAAAGAAAAAATCGTTAAGACTATTGACGAAATGTCCGAGAGGAGGAAAAAGGAAAATGGCTGAAAAGCTCGTTTACAATGCAAGCGAGGTCGCCGAATCGTTGGGGATATGCAAACCAGAAGTCTACCAGCTTTTCAAGCGTGCAGATTTTCCGTCGGTTAAGTTATCGGAACGCCGCGTCGTTGTACCAGTGGACGCGTTGAAGCGTTGGCTCGATAGGCAAGCGCAGGAGGGCGGACAATGACGGAAACGGAGACCGACCGTTTGTTTCTTGACGATGGGTTTGAAGAAGTCAAGTGCGACGAACCGTCGCTTATAGAATTTGACACGGCAGTTTCGATTTTCGGACTTGATATGCTTTCCAACATTTTAAAGGAAAGGGAAACGGACAAACTTAACGTCGCTTTTGCGGGGGAATTGCCGTTGAGGGTATTTAATGACCCCCTGACAAATAGTTTCTCATTTACAGTTTTGGGTCGTTATCTTCGGGCGCGTTACCATTTTGTCAGGATTGACGGCGCGTTATATGCCTACGACGAACATAAAAAAATCTACATATCAGACGACAGATTTTTTCACGGTTTGGTTTTAAAGACCTGCCCCACGCTGTCTGACAGTAGGAGAAAAGAGGTTTTAAAGTTTATTAACTGTTCGCTTGATACGCCGCCAAAAGAAATTGCGCCTGCTCGTTATATTCCGTTTAAATCGCTCGTTTACGATATTCAAGACGACCAGTATTTTCCATACAGTCCAGAGTGGATTTTTGTTTCAAAATTTGCGTTCGATTATAATCCCGACACACCAAAGCAAGAGAGCGTTGACAATTTCTTGTATTCGATAACAGACGGCGACCCAGAGATGATTGAACTGCTTGCAGAAACGCGAGGCGCGATATTCTATCGGGAAAATATTTGGCGCGGTTCGCCTATGTTCTACAGTCCGTCGGGAGCAAACGGAAAATCAACTTATTTAAATATGGTCGTACAGATGGTAGGCAGGGAAAACACGTCATTTCTAAGTTTAGCCGACCTTTCGGAGCGTTTTCGGACGGCGGAGTTAGTGGGAAAATTTCTCAACGTCGGCGACGATGTGACAAATAACTTTTTACAGGACTCGTCGCTTTTCAAAAAAGTTGTAACAGGTGAAACGATTTTGACCGAGCGAAAAGGTGAACCGCCCTTTGCTTTTAGGCCGTTTTGTAAATGCTTCTTTGCCTGTAACGGTTTGCCGCCTGTGGGCGATCGCTCCAGCGCGTTTTATTCGCGAATCCTGCTTATCCCTATGACGGCGCGCTTTTCGGGCAGTAACTGCGACCCACGATTAAAAGACAAAAAATGGAGCGAGGAAGAGTTGACCTATTTAACAAAGCTGTCAATCGACGCCCTTAAACGGTTACTCCAGCGAGGCGATTATGTCCGCCCTCAAAGAGTTGTACAAGCGACCAAAGACTACCGCGAAGAAAATTCGCCGGTTTTGCAATTCTTGCAAGAATGGGCAGAACCGGTCGCAGGACTTCCGACTTCTTACCTATATCAAAGATTTACAGAGTTTTGCGAATTAAACGGACAACGCGGTGTTTTAACGCAAAAGCGTTTTTCAAGCGAGGTTTGCAGCGAATTAAATCTTTGCATAGTCAGCGGTCGCCATAGGTTACTCGGCGGAAAAGTCGGGCGGCTATTTAGCGAAGTCACTTAAAAATGTTGCGCTTGTTGCAGATTTGTTGCAGATTTTTTGACAAAGTGCAACAGTGTAAACCCGCTATAATAAAGGCTTTACAGGGGTTTGTTGCATTTGTTGCGGATTTTCTCTTACAATTCAAAAATTATATAAATATAAAAATATTTAGAGAATAGGGAAAAAGTGCAACAAGTGCAACATAACGACCGCAAACGCCCTATTTACGCGCTTTTGGCGTGTTGCACATTAAAAAGAATCCGCAACATAAAACTGCAACACTGAAAAGAGGTGAGGAACAATGAGAAAATGTTTAGTTATTTTAACGGCACTGTTGATATTGTTATCTTTTGCAGGGTGCAGGGAAAAGCCGCGAATCCTGCTCAATGATGAGTATCTACAAATTACGCAGACGGGCGGCAAAATCGACGTTTACGACGTTGAAAGCAATATGACATATACTTTCTACATACGCCATAAAAAGCCGTCAAATCGCGTTTTAGAGCCTTATACGGCAGTTAATAGTGATACTTTGCTAATCGAACAAAGGCACAAAGAGATTATACTAATAGTAAAGAAGTGTAAAAATAAATATACTTTGCGTATAGGTAAAATTTTTCCTATTATTTCAGTAAAAAAAGGGGGTATACAATGAAAATTTCAGATGAACGACTGCTTGAACTGCTTTTGAGTTGCGGCGGTGTTAGTGGAGCGGCAAAGGCGGCAGGAATGACCGAAAGAGCCGTTTACAGTCGACTTTCAAAAACCGAATTCAGACGGCGTTACGATGAGAACCGAGCGGCAATTTTGGAAAACGGTGTTGCGATTTTGGGCGACGGTGTAGCGGACGCGGCGGCGTTTTTACATACAGTCGTAACCGATGAGATGTCGCCTATTGCTTTAAAAATTCAAGCGTCGGACGCTATTTTGCGGCATAATCTGCGCTATGTTGAGCTTGCAAACATACAACGGCGCGTTGAAGAAGTTGAACGGCGACTTGATGAGGCGGAGAGCGACGGAGAATGACAATGCACAATTATAAACTTGATAAACTTTCAAAGCGGGTTCAAGACTTGTTCAAAGACCCACCGACGTTTCAAGAGTTTGCGACAAAGTGGAAAGAGATGGACGGACTGTCACGGTCGCTATATGAGTTATCATTATGCGACCCAGACTTAGCAGGGCGACCGAAATACTATGATAAAATATCAGAATATCTGCGACGGCTCGGCGTACAAGCTCAAGAACCTATTGACGAGAGCTTTATACAAGAGTTGACAGGCGACGACTAAACACTTTTAACCATATACAACACGGCATACGCCGAAAACAATAACTAATTTAATAAAAAGGAGATATTTAACAATGTTGACAAATTCAGAAATTTTCTTTAAGGCAGCCAAGACTTTTCAAGACGAACGGAAGCACATCAACGAGGAATATGAGCAGGCCTTAAAAGACCTTGAAAACAAAAGGGGTTCAGAATATTACAAGGCCGAAACCGACCGACTGAAAAAGGAGAGGGATAACCGCCTATCAGCATTAAAGCAGGACAGCGGTGCTACTATGCTGAATACTATTGAGGCGATGAGAAAGGCAGCCAGTCAGAGGGCGACCGCCGCGCCGACAGATGAGCAGGTGCGAATTCTTCAAGTCTTAAAAATGAGGGATAACGTGACCGAAAGAGAATTGACGGAGGCCGCCAAAAGTCTTGAAAATTGCCCCCTCGGCCTTTCGGTTATCCAAGAAATAGCAGGTAAAAACGGAGTTATAAGAAACTACAGACGGTTTTACAATGGCGATAAAATGCCCTCGGAATTTGCAGATAATACGCTAAATGTACTTGAACGCGAAACGCGAGATTTTATCGAATTTGACACAAAGCGCACGGCGAGAATTTCCGCAGAATATCAACGCGCACATTATGGCGACGATAACTCTCGACCCCTCCCGAAAAGAGCTTTATTTAATGAAAAAGCAGACTGTTTTAAGTCACTCGGAATAACTCCCGACAACCTCGACGGTTTTATAGCAGCGGTGGACGGTGATTAAATATGTTAAATGTTAAAAGCAAACTGTCGCGAATAGAAAAGCGACTGAAAATTGACGTTGACCCAAACGAAAAAATTATTTCCGAGTGGATAAAGGCAGGGCGGTTCTATGATGAATTGAACGACGAAGAAAAAGCGTTGTATAACAAATATTGGGATTGCAATATGGCAGGATTATATGAAATGTTTGAGGTTGAGCCGCATTTCGAGCTTGAACTTAAACAGCCGCCTTTGACCGATGAACAATTTCGAGAGCGTTGCCGAGAAATCCGTGAGATTATGCAAAGCGTTGAGGACGAATATAATTCCGATGAAAAACAGCAAGAGCGCGAAGAAGAATATAGAAAAGTGCAGGAAATTGCCAGACAAAGACAAATGGCTTTTGAACGCGGCGAAAGTATGGATAAATATCCGTTACCGTGGCAAGAGGGGGCAAAGAATGAATAACAGATACCCAAGGCGAGGCAGACCGCCGAAAAGGCTTGACTCCGAAGAGCTGGCAGAAATTTACATTTATAATATGTCAATGGCGGAGTTTAAACAAAAAAAGAGGCGCGAATTGACCTCGGAAATCAGCAGGAAAAACGCCGAAGTTGAAGAACAGTTGAAACAGTTTTGTTTGAATTGCGAAAAAAGCTCTTGCAAACACGGCGACTGCGCAGAGTGGAGAGCGCAGAGAAAAAAGCTCGAATCTGAAAGCGGACTGAAAGACTTGTACGCTCGACTTCGACAGTTATACTATTAGACATCATCTAAAGGTGAGAGCCATTATATAACATCTCTTTTTGGAAAGACCGTCGGCATAAAGTCGGCGGTTTTTCTTATCTGTCCAAAAATTTGTACTTGTTTTTGACCCCATTTTTGACCCCAATAAATACCCCAACGACGATTATTTTTGATTTTTTCAAATTTTTTCTAATTGTCTATAAAACCGCTATAATAAAGGCTTTAATGGCACTTGATTTTCTTTAATTGTATCCGATTTTTCGTACAATTTAAAGTTCAAATCCCTCTTTCTCCGCCAAGAAAGTCCATCCTGTGTGGGTGGACTTTTTGTTTGCGGAAAATTGCCTGAGCGCCAGTACCGGCGCGGGCGATTTTTGCGACCGCTGCCACGCCGTCGCGGACTTCGTATCGTTCGCAACGGCATTTTATAAGCTGATATGCCGTCGCTCATTCACTCCGTCGCTCCGGCTTATCCCCGCAAAATCCACGGATTTTGCGGGGTCCCCTTGTCAACTCAACCGTCGGTTTTGGGCACCGCGAGAGGGGTTGCGAAGCAACTTCAAATCCCTCTTTCTCCGCCAAGAAAGTCCATCCTATATGGGTGGGCTTTTTGTTTGCCGAAAAATTGCCCGAGCGCCGGTACCGGCGCGGGCGATTTTTGCGACCGCCGCCACGCCGTCGCGGACTTCGTATCGTTCGCAACGGCATTTTATAAGCTGATATGCCGTCGCTCATTCACTCCGTCGCTCCGGCTTATCCCCGCAAAATCCACGGATTTTGCGGGGTCCCCTTGTCAACTCAACCGTCGGTTTTGGGCACCGCGAGAGGGGTTGCGAAGCAACTTCAAATCCCTCTTTCTCCGCCAAGAAAGTCCATCCTATATGGGTGGGCTTTTTGTTTGCCGAAAAATTGCCCGAGCGCCGGTACCGGCGCGGGCGATTTTTGCGACCGCCGCCACGCCGTCGCGGACTTCGTATCGTTCGCAACGGCATTTTATAAGCTGATATGCCGTCGCTCATTCACTCCGTCGCTCCGGCTTATCCCCGCAAAATCCACGGATTTTGCGGGGTCCCCTTGTCAACTCAACCGTCGGTTTTGGGCACCGCGAGAGGGGTTGCGAAGCAACTTCAAATCCCTCTTTCTCCGCCAAGAAAGTCCATCCTATATGGGTGGGCTTTTTGTTTGCGGGAATTTTGTCTAAGTGCCAGTCAGGCTCGGGCATCATAAAACAGTAAAAGCAGACGGAGTACCGCCTGCCCTTTACATATAAGTATGCAATTTATGGCAATCAATCAGAATCTACGGTTTTCTTGCAAGTTGCAAATCTACGGTGTCAAAGATATTCAGCGTTCCGCCGTGATCGTTTATCGCGTCCTCAATTTTTGAGAAAAACTTCTTCCTTACGGTCTCCTCAATTGCAATATGGTCGGAATATGTTCCGAGCAGAGCGCAATACTCGCTTGCAGAAAAAATACGCGTTCTGTAAAACAGGGCATATTTTATATCCCCAAAACCGTATTTTTCCGCGATTTTCGCGATCTGCCCGGCTTGAGCCTCGGAATATTCCGCCCTCGGTTTTCCCTTTTTATCGGGATAATATTCGGCATAGATCTCCTGAATTTCATCAAAAAGCGCCGGATCGTCCTTGCAGGGATACGGATGATTTGCAAAACGCGCAAAA
The DNA here is from genome assembly GCA_947625125.1 of uncultured Clostridia bacterium. Classification (GTDB taxonomy): domain Bacteria; phylum Bacillota; class Clostridia; order Oscillospirales; family Ruminococcaceae; genus Faeciplasma. The sequence continues at coordinate 3,203 of CANQNF010000034.1, read as the reverse complement.
ACTCCGCCCTGCTTCAACATAGAAAAGACTTTCGGATAGCCGACGTTCTCGGGAATCCAATGAAACGCCGTTGCGGAATAAACCAGATCATACGAATTATTGTCAAAATCAACATCCTCAAATTTTCCCGTTACAACCGAAAAATTCGGATATTCCGCAAATTTTTCCTTACATAGTTCGGAAAATGCCCGGCCATATTCAACCGCTGTCACATTACATCCTGTTTGCAGAATCGGCAATGTCGCCTGGCCGCCGCCTATCCCCACCTCTGCGGCGCGGCTGTTTTCATCAAGAAATATATAATCAAATATCGTTTTATAGAGTTTATCGGGATACGCGGGACGAAACTTGTCATAAGCAGACGCTACCGTATCAAACGTCCATTCCAAGCCTTTTATTTCCGGCATAACAATCCTCCTGCAAATTCCGCTTTACCGCATTTTCCCGTATTATCGGCAAGCGCTCCTCGGGACGGTTTTTGTCATCCCGGCTTTATATCTCCTCGATAATCCTTATCAGCGCCCTTATATCCACGGGCTTCGTGACAAAGTCGTCCATGCCGCTTTCGAGGGCCTTTGCGCGCTCGTCGTCAAAGTCGTTCGCTGTGCATGCTATTATCCGAACGGACTTTGCGTCCTCTCTTTCGAGCCCGCGTATCGCCTCTGCGGCCTCGAAGCCGTTCATGTTCGGCATCAAAAGATCCATCAGCACCACGCCGTAGAAGCCATCGGGGGACCCCCTGAACGCTTCAAGGGCCTTTTCGCCGTCCTCAGCGCGGTCGGCGTCGTAGCCGTTTTCCTGTAAAAGCTGTATGATTATTTCGGCATTGAGCTCGTTGTCCTCGGCGACCAAGACTCTCCGCGATAGCTTCTTCGGCTCGCTGCTTTCATGCTCGATTTCGTCCGGCAGGGCGGGCTGAGCCTTGAAAGTAAATCTGAATACGCTGCCCGAGCTGCGGCTGCTCTCAAAGGTTATATCCCCGCCCATGAGCCTTGCTAAGCTCCTGCTTATCGGCAGGCCGAGCCCGACGCCCTGGTTGCCCTTAGAGACGGTGTCGAGTTCCTGCTCAAACGCGTCGAAAATTCTCTTCTGGAATTCCTCGCTCATTCCTCTGCCGGTGTCGGCGACCTCTACAAGAGTCGTAATATCGCGGCCGTCGTCCTCCTGGCGAATCTTTAGCGACACCGAGCCCTTGGGGGTAAATTTTCTGGCATTGTCGAGAATGCTCAGAATTATCTGCTGAATCCTCACGTCGTCGCCCATGATATAGCGCTGCAAAAATTCGGCGTCGGAATTATATTCGAGGCCCTTTTGGCGTATGGCGTTCCCGGCAATAGAATTGACGGTGTCGGTCACGAGCTGAAGATCGATAGGATGGAGGTCGAGGGTAAGGCGGTCGGACTGGATGCTTGACATATCGAGCATATCGTTTACCAGCGACAGCAGATACTTCGCGGTGGCGTCCGACTGCTCAAGATAGCCGCCGAGCGCGTTTTTATCGTCAAGCTTCTGGGACATCAGCTGATTGAGACCCAAAAGGCCGTTTAAAGGCGTGCGAATTTCATGGCTCATCGTCGACAGGAAGCGGTTCTTGGCCTTTTGGTCGGCCTTGTTCTCGGCAAGCCTCATTCTCTGGTGCAAAAGGATGATGACCAAAACGATGATGACCGCCGCAAGAACCGCGGCAAGGGTCGCGGCTACTCTGTAGCGGTAGAGAAAATCGAAGAAATTATAGCGGTAGGGGTATTCCATGATGCCTTGGATAGTATAGCTGCCGACCTCGTCTTCGCTCATATCGGCGATTGCTTTGTTGATTATATTTATCAAGGTCCTGCCGTCTTCGGCGGGCGTGCCCTCTTTGTCGCCGAACGCGACTATCGCCGAGAAGCAGAGCTGGTCGTCGAGACCGAGCACAGGGATGACCTTGAGCTTTTCATAGATGGGCTTGCTTATCCAGTATTCGACGACGTACTGATTCTGCATGAGTAAATCTGCCTCGCCGGATCTCACCGCGTCGAAGCAGGACTCGATAGACGGGTAATCGACAAGGGAGAAGTTGGGGTATGCCGCCCCCAAGACCTTTCTGATGGTCTGGGAGCCGGTGGAGATGGCGATAGAGAGGTCCGCGTCATACCTAAACTCGGTGCCCTCGCTCGCGACGACGACCTTTCTTGACGACAGATAGGGATTGCTTATCAGAATGCCGTTGGCGTTCTGGTTCTCCTTATTATATTCGACGCTCGACACCAAATCGAGCTTTTCGCTCACCAAAAAGTCATAGGTGATATCGCCGTCCGGCAGGGGGATGTACTCAAAATCGATGCCGATGGTGCGGCTGACGCGGTCGAAGATATAGCGTGAGATGCCCGCAAATTCGCCGTTTTCGTCCTTAAAGGACACGGGGATCCTGTCGGCGACATAGCCTATCCTGACCGATTTGTGGCCGTTTACATAGGCCTCCTCCTCGGGCGTAAGAGATAATTTATGTGCAGGCTCGCAGAATGCCGCCGCGGTCAGAACTGTCAGAAAAACAGCCATAGCCGCAAGCCCGGCAACCAGTCGGCTTACCTTAATTTTCATATCCGTTCCTCCTTGCTTCAAGTCGGAAAGGGTGCAAAAAACATGCTCCCGAATATAATATTATAATCCCGCAGAGATTATTTGTCAAACGGTTGCGGCAAAAAAGAACGGGTTTTTAAAAATTTTTGGTAATAATGCCTTAAAGCGCGAAAGAACACTAAACAAAACGACGGAATATGACAGGGGGGGGATGGAGCCGTGCTCGTCCGAGCCTTGCTTGAAATTTCCGTCGAATCTGCGTGGATTCTGATGGGGATTTTTTATACCTGCCCACTCCTTGCCGGAAAAATCCGTATCATTTCCTCGCGGAAATTGATACGGTTTTTAATATACCCTCCGGCTCGACCCATGGGGACAAGGTATTCGCGCTTCGCGCTCATACTATTTTAGTATCCCCCACACCCGAACCCCGTTTAACAAACTTAAAGACGTGCGTCTGTGTTTTAATCAATTTTACCTACGAATCGGTAAAATATTTCAATTTCTTGAATTCTGGTACCGTCGGAATCTTTGACTGCCTCATGAACAACAATTTTTTCAATGAGCGTATTGAGCATTTCGGCAGTCAGTTCAGTCGGGTTAGCATATTGCTTGATTAAAGCAATCCATTTTTCAGCATCGGC
>CANQNF010000033.1 GCA_947625125.1 uncultured Clostridia bacterium | reverse complement strand
TTCATTCTACCAGAAGTGCGGGGACATGTCTATTTTTTGCACCTTTTTTCTTTTTGCGAAAGATATTGTACCTTATCGACTTTTTGCGATCACGCCAGCTCTATCCAAGAGGAAAAGGTATTCGCGCTTCGCGCTCATGCTATTTTAGACACCTCCCCCTAACCCCCTCCTCAAGGAGGGGCCGCATCCGTCCCGTACCTTGTAGGAAAAATCCGTATCATTTCCTTGAGGAATATGATACGGATTTTAATGTACCCTCCCGCCACGACCCACGGGTAAAAGGTATTCGCTTCGCTCATGCTATTTAAGTACCCCCGTTTAACAAACTTAAAGACGCGCGTATGCGTTTTAATCAATTTTGCCTACGAATCGGTAAAATATTACAATTTCTTGAGTTCTTGTGCCGTCAGAATCTTTGACGGCTTCGTGTACGACTATTTTCTCGATGAGAGTGTTGAGCATTTCAGCAGTCAGTTCAGTCGGGTTAGCGTATTGCTTGATTAAAGCAATCCACTTTTCAGCATCGGCGGTTGTCTGCTTTTCAACCGATAATTCGGTTTTGAGTCTGTTAATCTTCTCGACCAAATCCTGTTGCTCCGTCTGATACTTCTGTGATAGCATTTTGAAGTTGTACTCAGTAATACGCTCAGACGTCCAATCCTCAGATAGCTTTTGTCAAGGGGTAGAATACACATTTTAAGAAGCATCTGAACTTTCCTGCGTTCAGATGCTTTTTAGTTGTTATTTATATGTAAGCCTATAACTCATACTTGCACCTCACAGTGCAACGAGTAAATATACTGATGAAGAATATTATGATCTCGGAGCAATATGTGCTTTATGCCGAACGCGAGCGGATTAAAAAGCAGCTCAGGGAGGTCGAAACGGTTAAGGGGAATGTGGATAGGATTCTTGAAATCGAACGTAGCTATGGAGAAAGAATGGTTATAATTTAAACAAGCATCAATTCCATAGCCAATCCAATGTAAACGTTTCTAAAATACATTTTTGTTTAACAACCATAATAACTCTCCCACCATCTAAATCTAACAAAATATTACATCTTACTTTCCAAAATGCACTTCATTTATTATGGTTTCACCATTTAGATAGTATTTCCCGTTTGCAAAAGAAACACCCGGTATTCTAATTCTAAAATTTTCAATTGGACAAGGTATTTTTTGTAATTGACTGCTATCTAAATAGCCATCGAGATTGAAACTGATTTCAGCTTTTTCAGAAATAATCAAAAATCCATGAGCGACGCCGGGAGGTATCAATAACTGATTCAAGTTATCTGAAGATAATTCAATAACGTATGAACAATTATGAGAAGAACTGGATTTTCTACAGTCTACTCCAAAATTTATAATTCTTCCTGTCACCGCTCGAACTATTTTTGTGTACGGAATAGTATACAAGCTGATAAGTTCGCCAAGTTTAAGGCCCATCTGGAATTCCTGAACAAACCCGTTTGGCAGTCTATTTTTGTCAAGGACGTTTTTATCTAAGATGGTATAATCTGTCTCATTGATTTTATTCGGAATCAGCTTACATAAGCCAACAATGCCGTTTAAATTCTTATCTATTTTCATTGCCATATTCATCAACATTCACCAAATGATTTGATTCAGAATTACTTGACTCATACGAAGATGAATCCTTATGAATTTTATATAATACATAAGCAGCAAGAGTAAATCCATCATTAAAATCGTCATTGTTCTTATTTTGAATTAGATTTTCAAATTCCTCTTCTGTAAAATCTTTAATATCTATTATTCCTTCGTGCCCCGTATTACGCGAATAATCGGATATTTCTGAAGAATAAACGCTTACTTTAGAACTTGTCAATCCACTGTCGGGGGCTATTTCACCAATATACACAGTGCTTTTTATAGATGTCCGAGAAATGTTTAGCTCTTCTTCGAGTTCACGTACTGCTATTTCTTCTGATATCTCGTTCAACTTTGAATGACCTCGTGGAAATGCCCATTGCACTTTTCTGGTAGCATGACGATATTGTATAAGCAAAACAAACTTTCCCTTGTATATAGGAACAATGACTGCACCATTTCCGGCTGCCGGTATAATTCGCTCATATGGGGTATAATTTGGTCCCTTTTGACCTCTCTTTGCCTTTTTATCTTTTTCCTTTGGAATTACAGGATCGACGCAAAGGATGTTATATTTACTTCTATACACTATTCCAAAATGATAATTATACAGTTCCTCCAATCTAATTAAAGCCTTTATCACATTTGGATCATTCACATCTACAAGTTTATAACCATCAGACTGTGAAAACAGGATGCTGTCTTGATTGCTTTGTCTATAAATTTTATATTTTCTCAATGACCTCGTGATGCTGTAATCAACTTCTGCTGACGTACTTGCCCTTTCTTGATATTGAGAGTTGTTCATACATGGATTAGTATATGTATTACGTCGTTTACCAATCTTTCTGCTTATATTAAAAATGGTGGAGATATTTTCAAGTAGTTTTGATAATGGCTTAAATCGGCTAAATTTTTTTGATATCAAAATCGTTACGCCCTCTGTAATAGTGAGAAATAAAGTAGGGAATATTATCGCTTCTAACAAATTTTTCGCAAAACAACTTTGCACGTTTGCAAGAGCGAACTTCGATACGAAGTCATACATAGAATTAAGAATAAAATAAATTAAATATGTCACCATCAGAACACAAATAGTGAGTTTTAAGTGCTTACATAAGGTTTTAAAAATACACTTTTTCCGGTTTTTTCTTTCTGCTTCAAGCTTATCTTCATATCCTGATATATATTCGCTGTGCATTCCTCTTTGTCCGTCTTTAATGTATCTATCTATTTGAGCGGCTATCGAAAAATCCGGAAAATTTTTTGAAGGAACATATTTTTCGAACTTATTGTTTTCATCAAGTAAGAAACGGTTGTCGTAATCTCCCAAGTCCCATAAAATATTGAGCCTGGCAAAAAAGTCATCTTTGAATGTATTGTGTTCGTTATTACCGTTTAATATATCATAAACATTATAATGCTTTGATATGTTACATATACTGATTTCATTCGCATAATTATAACATAAATCTACAATTGCTTCAGCGTACTGATATACCATTTTATCAATTTTTCCATCGGATCCAGAGAGTTCTTTTAATCTTTTCTGATATGCAGACCTTGTATTTTCCTCTGGATTTGCAGCGTGTATTTCATCAAGTATTTTAACAGCCTTTGTCCAGCGTTCAGGCAAATCATCTGAATTAAAGCCAGTTACTATTTTAATCAGATTCTTAAATTCATACTTATTTTTATACTCGCTTTCATTACGTGGAGGCATATAAATACTTTCCATTGGACTAATTCGCAAAACCAATTGCAAAAGACATTTCAGTTTAATAAGAATATCTTTTATTATATCTTCCTTTAGAGCTGTATTTTCAATTTTTCCGTCGACATTTTCCACAAATAAGTCTTTAAGTTCTGAAGAGTTTCTTTTACCATCAATATATAACCCTATTTCAGATAAATCAGAAAACGTTAAAGAGCGTTTAATAAGTGCAATGAGCCGTTTTTGCGTGGATTTAAGCGGCCATCCGGCAAAAATAAAAGTTCTGTCATAATCGCATGCGTATATCAAATACTGTGCAAGTGAACGAATACCGCCGTACTGTGATATTTTAAGTCCTCCGCTTTCAAATAACGATATAATGTTATCATAATAATTTTTATCGCTTAAAAGACTAAAGAATCCCCGTGAATCGACAAACTGATTAAAGGTCATAACAACAGTATGTCCGTAACTAACAATTTCGTTATAAAGCGCAGTCTGTCCTATCATTATCTCCTGATCAGTATTCCTAACGGAATCAAGTTCAAAAAGGTACACATTTTTTCCCATGATGTCTCCAGTCCTATATTTCTAATTTATAAAATATTTTATTAAGTTAAAAAATCCCTAAATAGCTATTGTATTTCCGCTTTCATAATCCTCAAGCACTTTAGAAATTGCAGCAGCCACAATGCTGTCTATATATGAAAAAATTCGTCGTTTATCTGCAGACTTTAGAAACTCCACCAACTCATACCTGATCCCCTCGCCATCAAGTTGATAGAAATACCTCTTATTTTCCGCAGGATTTTCGTATCTCACTTCAAAATAATCGGTTTTCCACCACGGGGCAGGGACGTAAATATACCCCTTTGTTCCGGAGATAACCAGCTCGCCCTCGGATTTTACGCCGTTGCCCACCTTAATTGATGCCACGGCATGTTCGTAATGAAAATCAATTTTTGTGAAAAGATCGTTGCCGTTCTCGTCAAAATGCGTATAAATTGTTTTATCAATATAATTAGTTCCCAAGATGTCAAAGACCGGAAGCATCGCCGTAGGACCCCACGCACAAATGCTGTTCCAGGAATATTCATCTGTCTTCTGAAGGCTCGTGCAGGTCGCGTCCACCGAATATACATCGCCTATTTTCCCGGCTTTTACAAGGAGCAACAGCCGCGCATATGCCGTCGAAAACGCCGTTTTCAGCGAATCCATCAACACAAGTCCGCGCTCCTTTGCAAGCCCGAAAAGCTCCTTACTTTGGCTGACCGAGATCGTTATCGGCGACTCGCAGAGGACGTGTTTATCGTTCATCAGCGCCGCTTTTACCTGTTCATAGTGAAACTCCGGGCGGGAAATTATGTAAACCGCGTCGGACATTGACAGAACGCTCTCAAAACTGTCCGCAAGCAGCTCCTTGGGCACGTCCGCCTTGACTGCGTCGCTTTTCGTATATATCCCACTGATTTCAAGCCCATTCACGAATTCATGCTCGCGGACAAATTTCTTGATCATCTGTGATTCGCCGACAATTCCGAGACGAAGTTTTTTCTTTTTTGCTCTTATCTCCGAGCTCGAAACCCCCTCCGTCCTCGGCAGATAAATGACCTTGCAGTATTCGTTGAGGTAATCAAACTGCCCCTCCCAATCGGTGCCGACGGTGAAGATGTCGATGTCATAGCGGCGGATATCGTCAATCTTTTGACCCTCGTATTCCTCTACTATGATTTCGTCGGCAAGACCGGTAGCGCGGATCGCCTCGATGCGCTCCATGAGAGATTGCTGGACATTTATTTTCCCGCGAGATTTGTCGTAGTCGTCCGCTGTTACGCCGACGATGAGATAATCCCCAAGGGCTTTGGCACGTTCCAAGAGGCGGATATGTCCTCTGTGCAGGAGATCGTAGGTGCCGTATGTAATTACTTTTACCATTTAATCATTCCTTATTTATCCAACTCAACAAGCGCCGAAATAAACTTTTCCATAAACCTTTTCTCCCCGATCGTGACCCTCAGACAGTCGCCGAATTCGCCGACGTTGGGGTAGGTTTTTATGAGGATTTTCTTTTCCTGCTTCATACGCTCGACAATTCTCTGCGCGTCGGTTTTCGGCTTTATAAAGAGGAAATTCCCCGCCTCGCCCTTGTGCGGATAGCCGAGCTTGTCCAGCTCATTTATGAGATAGCTGCGCCCCTCGTTAAACGTGTTAATTAGTCCGTCGAGTACGCCGGGAGTATCCAAAATCTTCTCTGCAAACAGCATCGCAAAGGCGTTGGTGTTATGCGGAGTGCAGAGCTTTTGAACCATCTTAATCCCCTCCGGCCAGCCGGCGACGTATCCCAAGCGGCAGCCTGCCATCGAAAAGAGCTTTGAAAAAGTCCGGGTGACAAAGATGTGCTCCTGCGTCAGTGCGTATTTCATGAAAGTTTCGGGATAGAAATAGTGATACGCCTCGTCGATTAACACGGTTATCTGTTTTTGCTTTGCCGCATTAAGTATTTTTTCAAATTCATCAACCGTATAAACATTTCCCATCGGATTATTCGGATTCAGCAAAATCAGCAGCTGCGTGTCGTCGGTTAGGGAGTTTATGATGTTGTTGACGTCCATCGTCAGGTCGTCGTTGTATGGAACCTTGACGAAATTTCTGCCGTACATTTCGGAGTAGACCTGAAACATAAAGTACGACGGCACCACACCGACAATCCTACCGTTTTCGGAGGTGAACGCCTGAATTATGTAGCGAATCCCCTCGGACGAGCCGTTGACGAGGCAGAGGCGCGAGATGTCGGTGTCCAAATGCTTTGCCAAAACTTCTGTAAAATGTAAGGTTTCGGGGTACTGTGCCACAAGTTGCGGTGTGACCCCGCTCAAAACCTCTTTGACAAACTCCTCGGGCAAGCCGCCTGGATTTTCGTTAAGGTCGAGACGAAGATAGTCCCTGCGCTCGTTTTGGTCGAAAATGCGGTATAGATTTTTTATAGCAGGATTGATGTGATACATATATTTTCTCCTTATGCATTAAATCCAACTGCTCTCGCAGCTAAAGAATTAAAAGTGAGCTTGTGAAAGTGAAGTCGTGACGGTGTTCGCGCTCTGCCTGCTCATAGCATTTCAATGCAAGAGAATACTTGAACGCCTGCGGAGAAGCAGTGAGCATAACGTGCTCGCGGTCGACGTCGGTTATACCCGATTCAAAATCCTCGGTATAAACGATAGGCGGGTGGCAGGCGATCGACGACGAAGCGTTGCCTTTTTCGTGCGCGACGCGAATCACCTCGTCAATGGCTTTCTGTGGAAGAATTGGTCTGACAGCGTCGTGAACGATGATAAAATCGTCAGGTTGAAGCTTGTCCTTCAGGAAAAATACTCCGTTGCGAATCGAATCATGCCCGGTTGATCCGCCTTCGATTATCCACTCAACTTTTGAGAGCGAGTATTGCGCGACGATCTCTTTGAGCCGATCTATCCAGTCTTTTACACATACCACGACGATTTTGTCTATCTGCGGGTTGCGTTGGAAGTTCTCGATTGAATAGGCGATGATGGGTTTTCCGTTGACTTCAATAAATTGCTTCGGGACGGTGGAACCCATGCGTTTGCCAACACCGCCGGCTAAGAGAACTACATAGTTTTGCATGACTACTGATTATTCCTTATCAATCTTCAAAAGCGTATTCATAAACAGTTCCATATACTTCTTATGAGCTATAGTAAGCCTGAGCCACCCGGTGAGTCCGCCTTTTCCGCAAAGAATCAGTATTCCGTTTTCCTGTAGCAAATCGGTAAGCTCTCTTGAAGTCTTATACTTAGGCTTTATGCAGACATAGCAGCCCTCGGACGGAATTGTTTCATATCCGTTGTCGTTCAAAGCTTTCATTATGTATTCCTTGCCCTCAAGATACTGCTCTTTAAGTTCGGAAAGCAGTCTGTCATGATTATCAACAATAGCCTCAGCAAACAAAAGAGCGATGGAGTTGACAGTATAGTGAGGCTTATAGTTGTTTATGTTCCTGATATTCTCGGGTGACGACATAATAACTCCGAGCCTGAGCGACGGAATAGAGAGCATTTTTGAAAATGTCCTGAGAACAAATACATTGTCATATTCCTTTATCAAGTCAATAGAAGTTTTGTCGTAAAAATAGTAATAAGCTTCGTCAATTATGACCGCGGCGTTATACTGCCTTGCCTTGCTGATGATGCTGACTATTTCTTCTCTGCTGTAAACATTTCCCACAGGCATATTGGGATTAACAAGAACAACAATGCCGGTGTTCTCGTTTATCGCATTCAGAGTGTTTTCAATTTTGTAGGAAAAATCGTTTTCGTATTTTAGATTTCTGACATTCATGCCTATCATTTCAGCATAAACCTCGTACATAGCAAACGACGGAGTTACACAGAGAATATCCTTGCCCGGCTGTCCGAAGACTTTGATGACATATCCCATTCCGACGGTACTGCCATCGGTCAAGGTAACATTTTCCTTTTCAAGACCAAGCATTTTGGCATACTTTTCGGTTGGAACAGTTTCCTCGGGATAGATTGCCAGAAATTCCGGTGTTACTTTTTCCATGACGGAATCAAACAGCCACTTCGGCACCCCATCGGGGTTCTCGTTCTGGTCGAGACGAATGTATGCACCTCTGCCCTCGGGCTGAGGCACACGGATTGTGTTTTTGATTTTTTCGTTGACGTAAAGCATATGGGATCTCCTTTCTGACCTTTATTCATTGAATTGTTTCGTGCGGGTTTTGCAAATTATATATGGCTCATCAAAGCTGTACTTGAAGATTCTATCATTAATAGCAAAATCCCTACTCGCATTCAAATGGTTAAATATTTGTTATATTACATCTTTTCGACATCTCTGCCGATGATTTCAAAGTAATGAAAACTTTAGATGTTTTTTATGTGTAATAAATAAGATTACACATAAATCAGCATGGCTATATAAAATTCACACGTCTTTTTTCTTGCAAATCACTTCTTCAATCAGCCTAATTACGGCTTGACGCTTGACCCAAAAAGCGGCAAGAATAACTGCGAAAATTAAATATCTCAAGACTTTAACGTTATAAGTAACTGTGAAGAAAAAGCCAAGAAATAAAAAAATACCAGAAATGCAAAAAAGTTTTTTGGCTTTATAAATCAGATCACAATTCATTTGTTTTTTACATATACGCCTCATAAACAAATAGTGACTAAGCGCATATACAACATAGCAGATTTTAAGACATCTTGGAACTTGAAATCAGCTTCTTTATGTATTAATTATCAAGTTAATATTTTCAACTATACTATTCAGACAACAATACCATGGCATTGCTTATATTTCTCCTTCATTTGCATGGCGTTTAGAATAAATCAATTTGACAAATCCTATAATCTTCCTATAATTTATTACAACTGCAAAACTCAACATTCCCGAAGCAATATAACGGTACAAAGGATAATTATAGAGACACATGAAAACTACTCCTAAAAGTACAAATACCATAGATATAGTTACAATTACCTTTGGACTGAAAACCGTTGAGTCTCCGACTTTTTCCTTACATATTTTTTTCATAAAGCAAAAGTGTGCAGTTGCATAGACAACATAGCAAAACATCGTCGTATACCCTGCTGCAAAATAGCCGAATAAATTTATGAAAATATAATTCAGTACAATATTCAGCAGTGCCGCAATGAGACTCGCTATCATAACGAATTTAGTTTTTTCGTAATAAAACTCAACCGTTGAGAATAAATCATAGATAAAGATGAAGAAAACGCTCATTGCAATAGGAGGTATTACCCAAATTGCATCCTGATAACTTTTCGGTGCGAATAAAGCTATAACTTCTGGTGCAAAAGCAATAAGCAGCAGGTTAATCACCGCTATCAAAATCATCGAAATATATGCAACTGGTTCCGTTTCCTTTAGCTTATTATCTTTTATTTTCTGACAAAACCAAGGATATATTGAATCAGAAAACGCATTATTGAAAAGGCGCATTATCATTGATACAGAGTAGGCAAGGCTGTAAATTCCGGCTGCGCTTTCATTCACTAAATTGCTAATCATAATTCTGTCAGAACTATTTAAAACGGTTTGTGAGAGATAATGAGGTATAAGCGGTATATTGAAAGAAAGGACATATTTCCAGAATTTTTTAGAAAAGAACGTTTTCCCGCGCTTCATCTGTAGAACAAAAAAGCCGGAATATGAAATCAGTTCTACAATAGCAAGTCCAAGAATACGCGCGGTAACCTTATCCTGTGCATTTATAACCAGAATAATTCCAACAACCGGCTTTGCCACGGAAACCACAATTGTAATAATTACAAGTTTAATGTAATTAAGTTTAACTCGCTGTTCAACCGACCAAAAGCCAAATACAGCCGAGGTCCAGATCATCGCCAACATGGCAAGCATTTGAACAGTAGTAAGACCAAAAAGCCCATTCCAGAAATTATGAAATATCAAGTATATTGCCGTCCATGTCAATGCAAGTGTAAGCGTCAAGCCTTGTAACGAGGATGAAAAAACCTGCCGTTCGGTGTCAAATTTGATCAAGCCTTGAGAATACACTCCATAGCAAAGACGTAAAGTGACAAAAATAGCAATAATATCCATCCAAGAAGTAAATACGCTGAACATTCCATACTCCGTGGGGGATAAAAGCCTTGTGAAGATTGGAGTAGTGATAAATGATATTCCTTTTTGAAGAAAAGAACAAATTACATACCATCCCGCTGCTTTAACCTGTTTTGGCAGCTTATTATATGCTTCTATCGGTTTGCTCAACACCGACATCTGACTTCCACCTACTTTAGCTTAGCAAATCGTTTTAAAATATCATAATGGTTCATAACCTCCTGAATTCGCGCTTCCAATGGAGGAGCTTTTTCATAATCACCATACATTTTGGTAAGCACTGAAGCAGCCTCTTTCGGAACGCATAATTGACCTAATTCAGTGGATATTAGCTTTGTATTTTTCAACATTTCACCTGGATATATACAAAAATCATTTTCCCATGCAGCATAAGTTGGGCAGCTTGCTGCTGACGTCTTTGCAGGATATTCTTTTGAAAGTTTCAGAAATTCATCATACTCATCAATATAGAAATTACACAGTGCAAACGTCTTGTATAGTCCCCACTTAATCAATGTTCTCAGCTTACGCGACGATGTCAAAAGAAGCTTACTTGCCTTTATATATTTGCAGTATCGTAAACGTGAGAGCTTAATAATATATTCTGAAACCTTTTGCTGCTGAGCCGAATCTCCGGGCAACCCTATTAAGTAGAAAACATCAAGATGTAAATAATCAGAATCGTATCCTTTAGGGGCAATTCGTATGAAAAAGCGGCAATACTTGCTATCGTTTTCAGGACAGTAAAACGCATAGCTATCCGGAAGATCCTTACGAAGCGCATTGATTAACGCTTCCCGTTCTTCAGCGGGAACAAAAACATCTACATCATAGTCCCAAGGTATCTGTCCTCCGTCCCTAATTGCGCCAAGCAAAGAGCCGTAAGCCATCTGATAAGTTATACCGTTTTTGTCACAAATATTGCAGAACACCTTAAGCGCATCGTCCGCGAGTTTTTGAAAATGACAAAAATCTTTATATATCTCCTCAAAATTGTCGGGGCATAACTCGGAATTTAAAACCTCGTTTAGAAATTCATTCGACTTCATGCTTAATCTCTCCCTTTGTTATCAATATATCGAATTTATTATCTTTTTGCTGCTATCAAGTTTTAGAAGCACAGTTGCATAAACTGTAAGCGCAACACTGCAAACCAGCCAAGTCAGCGAATAAAACTCATTAGCCTGTCCTCCCATAATCGTTATCAAAGTTCTGAAAGCATATATTGAAAAATAATGTGTAAAATATATTACCGTACTCATTTTTCGGATAAAATACGACTTTTCTTTTGTTGTTTCATAATGTGTTTCGTTTGACAGATAGAACAGAAGGACAACAATGCAAATAACAAATACTCCTGAAAAAGCGAGAAAATATCCGCCTAAAATGTTTATAATAACGTATATTAATGAGCAGAAAAACAGAACTAAAAGCGCTGTCTTCTTTTTAATCTTGAATTTATCGTAGAATCTTGCAAACTGAATGCCTCCGGTGAAAAACATTCCATAGAAGAAGAAATTACGCCGTGTAACAAATACGCTTTCGTATTCTTCTACGATTTTAGCTAAATAAGGTGTACCCCCCCCCGATGAAATGCAGTCAATTGCTTCTCCGATTAAATATGCTGTGAAAAGAACTATGCACAAAAAATCAAACTTTTTAGATGTGTCTAATATCATTATAATTAAAAGTAGTATCAATATAGTCTGAACATACCACAATCCTCCGCCCGGGCTGCTTGCCAGCCACTGATGTCCATACCTCAAAAATGCCGAAATGATTGTTGCACCATTGTGTATTACATCAATGCAGATTTGAGCCGAAAAATACAGAACGCCCCAGAAAAGATAAGGAATCGCAAGACGTTTAAAATATTTTTTCAGAATGACTTGCCTATCGCTTCGCTCAACCGCTGCCCAAAGCTTTTTCCCGAGAAAGAATCCGCTGCACACAAAGAAAAACGGAACAGCAAATTTAAATACATAAACTGAAAGTCCGCTAAATACGATTCCGTTTCCGATTTCGTATAAAAGCGATGTGTGCATAGCAATAACACAATATGCAAAAAACAGCTTTAGACAATCAACATAAGAGGCGCGAATGGTTTCTTTCACATTTAATCCACCTTTAAAATAAAATTTTTATATATCATACCTTGGATTACCAATCATACGGCGCAAAACCACCGGTTGCGCAGAACGATTAACAGCCATAAAATATCCTGTAGAAGCACTTCCGCTTCAGCTCAATTAGTAAAAAATATTTCTCATACTAAAACATTCAAATAGCGTTACAAGACCCAATAGACATAAGCCTCAGAATTAGCGAATAACCTTAATTGTCAAGCTGTACCCCCCCCCATGGGATTTTTTGCCTATGATTGCTTTAACAATATTTTTAACCGGTAGCTTGGGGTCAATTTTGAACATAACTTTTTCAAAATCCTTTCCTTTTTCAATATTATCCAAAAGATATTCTCTCTTTTTATGCTTTTTAGATGGATTATTAAGCTGACCGTTTGCGGCTACCGCTTTTGACAAATCCACCTGTTTCAGCTCGACATCTGACATTTTGAGAAGCTCTCTGCCTTTTTCGGTTTGGCAAAGAATCAGTGAAATTCCCTTTTTCTGTTCCTCCTGACTCAGTTCGCTTCCCCATGAGTCACCTAATGTCATATCTGTGACGCGCTCAAGTCGGGCATATTTGCAATTATAGCAGTTTTCAGTATAAATCATGGATTTCAGAAATGCATATGTATAAGCGTCCATTCCGATCTTGCTGATTTGTTCATAACCGTCATTCAATCCAAAGTTTGCCTTTTTCCTGAAACGAATATCGGCAATTTTTCCGATATCCAATTCTCTGCCTTTGAGATAATATTGCAAGACCTTCGGCGAAGGCGTTCCGTGGCAAATTAAATCCACTGTATAAAGATTCCCATGATTTTTTGTATACTCCTTAGCCGCCGCGACTTGGCAAGGCAGAGCAATCATCAAGACTTTTTTGCCTGCTTTGAGCTTGTCTAAAAGCGGTTTATAAACTCCCTCAGGATCGCTTTTTACATACTTAGAACCTGCTGCGGATGTCAGCATTTTGACACCATCAAAAAACTCAAAGCCGAAATATCCGTCTTTAAATCGACAAGTCAAAACCTCTCCGCCGTGTTCTATAAAGCTCTTGGATATTTCCGCCGCCAGTCCGCCGGACGAACTGTTCGCCCTTATTTCCGAATTTAAACTCCAGCCTTGGTACCATTCAACAGGCTCTATCAGCTTGGGAGGATTATTCTGCGGACAAAGTTTGTGGCAGAGATTGCAATTTATACATTTAGCTTCATCTATAACGGCGTTGTAGGCTTTTATGCTGTCTTCTATCGTTATTGCCCCGACCGGGCAGATGTCGGAACAGAGTTTGCATCCGGCACAGTTATCTTTTTTGCATACTGTTATCATTTGTTTTCCTTATCTTTTTCTGCCTCATCAATACACATTTTCAGATATTCCTCGGTTCTTTGGCGTTCGCGCTGAAGTATCTTGTCCACCGCTTCGTAATCAATATCCGCTGTGAGTATCTTTTCAAAATCCTCTTCATTTGTAAGAAGTCTGTCCTTTAGATTAAGGTCTTCAAGCAAGGACGTAAGCTTCTGACTGTTGCCTGTTGAGCCTTCACGGATCACAGTGGCAAACTTTTTATGGCACCTCACCGAAAAAATTGTTCCGTGGAAAGTGTCGGTGATGATATATTCCGCATTGGCAAAATACTGCAAAAGTTCATAAGGATCGGCGTTGACGTTCTTATCCACCCATGTCTGATAAAATCCGACTGAATACATTCTATATCCGTTTTTCTTCGCAAAAGACTTAATTTTCTTTATGTACTGCTTATCGTTGAAGCGGAAATTATATGCATAAATTACAATATATTTTTTAGAAACATTCTGCCTCGCCGGAACAGGTAAATCTCCGACCAAGACCGGGTCAAGGTGGCGATAGACCTCTGCACCTGGCAAAAGCTTTTTTGTTATATTATATGAATTTTCATCGCGAACCGAGATGTGCTTAAGATTGGACATCGCAGCAACAAGTTCATTACGAACGCCGTATTTCTCGACGTCTTCATAGGTAGACGCGCCGAACGATGCGGCATAAGAATTTACGTTGTCATTGTCTATGGCGCCGTGAAGTTGGGGAGAAAATCCCCATGGCACGGGCTGTGCAAAGTTGAACACTTCATCGCTGCCGATTATTATGCAGTCGTAATCATAGGAGTAATTCAAAGCTGAACAATTAAGAGAATTTTCCAAAAAAGATTCAAATATTTTTGTCTTTTTTCTGGAAAATCCTATATTGTATTTTGCTTTTACAAAATAATAAAATATCTTGGAAATTTTAATTGATCTTTTAGGATATTCGTACAGTTGCCTACCAGGTATAATATCTATAAATTCGACCGTGTGCCCGGCATCTGCAAAAAACTGACTTAGCAATTTTGCCTGCCAAAACGAACCGTGATTAACGATTCGTTGCATTGATAGTATTCCTATATGCATTACTTTTCCTCTCATCTAATTTGTGAATTATCTTATTAGCTTGCCAATCATAATATGACAAAACACCTCCCTTGCTTCAGCTGACGATAAAACCATATACAATCCATAAGCTAAATATTTAATTCTATTTCCTGACAGCGTTTTCAAATGCGCTGACATTAAATAATATCTTTTATATTTTTCCTGTTTCTTTTTGCCGATTTTGCTATACATATAAGTGTTATAATCATCGAGCGATATTATTTTTCCTTTTCGATAGTATTTCCGAATGATATAATGCGACGTTTTTTGAATGGGTCTTGTTGATAGTGAAATACCGCTTGTATTTATTCTGTATTTTAGCAAAGCATCTTTTACCACTCCTAATTTGTAGCCTTTAATCACAGCTCTGAGGAGAAAATCATAATCTTCACATGATTTAATGTTCCTATACCCATTCAGTTCATCGAAAACCGCCTTTTTTCCGAACCATGATGGGTGTACCATACAATCATAAAATTTAAGGATTTTAGTGATTTTATCGTGCTCGTTAGGAAAGCTTGTTGCATCTTGAATAGGTTTGTTATGTTCGTCAATATTGATAACATTACTGCTTATCAAATCCGTTCCGGTTTTATTTAAGAATTCAATCTGCAATTCTATCCGTCGCAAATCGGAAATATCATCTGCGTCCATTCTTGCGATGTACTTTCCGTTTGCGACTTCCAAGGCTCGGTTTAGACTATAAACTAATCCGCAATTCTTAGGATTTTTTATAAGAACTATACGCCCATCTTTTTGAGCATACTCCTCAAGAACACATACCAGTTCTTTATTGTCTGGATTGTCAATAACAATAATGATTTGAAGATTAGAATAGCTTTGATTGATAATTGAACACACCGCCGATTTCAAATATTCCGGCTTTTCATTATAAGCGCTCATTATTACACTGACTTTATCTTCCATAAGATTGCCCCTTCTGTAAGCTATCTTCATAACCAAACCGTTTTTTCCAATCAAATAAATATGAAATTACTATCATAAGCGGAATCATTTCATAGAAAATTTCGCCTTTGAATTCGTATATAGCAAAGCAAATCAGAAGTAACATTGCTAACTTGTATTGCTTATATCTACCCAAGTTTTTTAATGAATGTAAAACAAAACCATATGTAAATATTGACCCTGTTATTCCCCAAAAAAGGATCTGACGCATATAGCCCCCATCAGTGTGCATATAGTAAAATCTCGTCCCTGGCTCAAGGTATCGGGCGTCACCAATTAGAAGCGTCTTAAATTCCGGCATAAAATACATATCGTTTACCAGATGGTTATATGAATAGCTATCAGTTTTTCCAGTTGTTAAAACTTGAACAAATGGACCGCTCATCCATGTAAACCATTCTTTGATCTCTTCATTACTCTCAATTATAATAGATAGAGATAATATAAGAAGAGCTAATATAATTATGAAAATAAACAGTAAATCCCATCTAATTCTATGATACATAACCATTGAAAGTATTATTTCTGCAGCAAATACTGCAACACCTATCCTTCCATAAAACATATTGCCCAAAAGATTGAAAATAAGCAAAATGACGAATTCACTTGTTTTTAATGAAATAATGTATTCATTGTTTCTTTCAAAATATAAATACAACAAAAAAACAACAGAAACCGAGCAAGAATAAGTATCTCTAAATCCCGAAAAACCTGACCATCCATGACGAAATGTATATCCGTATACGCCTGCAAATCGTTCCACATTTGGAAAATTCCAAAATGCATTCCAAAAAGTTGCAATTGTAGGCAATAAATAAAATATGATGGAAACAATAACATATATTGCCGACGAAATAGCATAATATTTCATGAACATCGTTATTGCAAATTTTTCCCCATGAACTCTACTGACAACTATAGCTAAGAAAAAATGTATTATAAAATATCTGACAATTCCCAGGACTGTCCATGCAAACTCATAATCATCGGTGCCTCGAACAGCTGGTAGAAACAAGCTAAGTAAAATCATCACTATGAGAAATCCCGCGTTGATAATATTATAGTTGTTCAGCTTCAAATGTTTTTCAACATATCCATATTTCAAAAATAAATATATCATGGGCACGATGTAAATTATTCCATAGCTTAAAACTTGGTAGTTATTTCCGACAATTGGGAAAATATACAGCGCAAATAATATTAAAACTCCTACAGATATTTTTGAACTGTTTAGTCTTGATTCAGATGCTATACGTGTCATAATTATATTTCCTTAACATCATTATATAAATTAAATCAATTTAAGATTTAGTATTACTTACAGTCTATAAGTCTATAAATTCTCTCCGAATTTTCCGTATCATAAAGCTCAAATATCTTTGCATGTTCATCTAAAAACTGTTCTGATACTTGAAATTTGTTTTCAACTATACGGATAAGCTCTTCAAGCACTTCGTTCTTGTTTCTAAAACTTCTGCCAAATTTATTATCATGATAGTCAAACCAACCTTTCTGATACTGCTGACTTCTGAATTTTTCTTCATCAAATTGATAAAAAATAATAGGCTTTTTCATATAAACCATGTCGAAGAAAACGCTTGAATAATCTGTTATCATCAGCGAGGCCTGTTTGAGAAGTTCCTGAACGTCATAAGCGTTTCGATCTAATATTTCAAGATGCGATTTGCTTTTGGGAAAATATTCCATGTATTTCTGCATATTTCTATGAGGGAAAAATAAAAATTTTACATTGTGCTGCTCTGATATTGTCTTCAATCTATCGTCGCTCAGAAATTCGTTCCATTTTACAAAATAGTTGGTTTTTCCTATTTCGGTCGTTCCTTCATAATCAAGCAATCTATAGTCCTCGTCAGCTATCCACTCACGCCAAGTCGGCATTATTAAAATTATCCGCTCGGATTTAAAATCGTGTAAACCGTCAAATCGAGGAAATCCGGTATAAACGACGTTTTCGGCAGGGTATCCGAATTTCTCCTTTACATATTCATATTCAGGGAGCGCTCCACAGATAAATCTCTTCATTTTTGTGACATTATAGTAAAGCCATTTGGCATCATTTATTGTTATTCCATGCTGTAAAAAGATTCTGTTGTCTTTTATAATTCCGTAAACTTCAAGAAAATAAAATATTGCCGCATTAGGATTTCCGGCTTTTTGACTGCTGAGCTTTTTAGATGAGGCCAAATACATGATCCAATGCATAACTGATCCAAACCTAACAGTTTTGCCTAATCTTTTTACTTTATCGTAATCAACCGAACTATAGTCAATAGCATATACGCATTCTTGATCGGGTACATTTTCACAGATATATTTAAACATCCAATAGCCGTTATCTCTTGCCTCCATTTTATCTTCGCAAACAATCCAAAGATCCGGATGTTTGAGTCTATAAATTGAAGCAGCAAGAGCCGCTATAGGAAGCTTCCAAAGCTGCAATAAATCATTAAGCTTAACACGCCGAATACGCTTGATAAAATTATTCATTACCAATGCTCCTATATTTAATCATTGCATAGTACCCTCGCAATCCTCTCACTCGCGCGACCGTCCCCATAAGGATTACTCGCCCTCGCCATCGCGTCATACGCCGCTTTATCGGTCAGCAGCCGCTTGAACTCTGTATAGATTGTTTCTTCATCTGTTCCGACAAGTTTTAGCGTTCCTGCTTTAATCCCTTCCGGCCGCTCGGTCGTGTCACGCATGACAAGCACCGGCTTGCCGAGGCTCGGAGCCTCCTCCTGAATTCCTCCCGAATCGGTCAGAATCATGTAACTCCGCGCCATGAAATTGTGAAAATCAAGCACATCAAGCGGCTCGATAATGTGAATCCGCTCGTCATCGCCCAAAATCGCGCTCGCAGTCCCACGCACGACCGGGTTCATGTGGATCGGGTAAATCGCCTTGACATCGGGATGCTCGTCCATCACACGTCGAATCGCGCGGAACATATGCTTCATCGGCTCGCCCAAATTTTCGCGGCGGTGAGCGGTGATGAGGATCAGCCGACTGCCCTCAGCCCAGTCGAGCTCGGGGTGATGATAATCCTCCCGAACCGTCGTTTTCAGCGCGTCGATGGCGGTGTTCCCGGTCACAAAAATGCAGCTTTCCGGCTTGCTCTCGCGCAATAAATTCTGCTTCGAGAGCTCGGTCGGCGCGAAATTATATTGACTTATTATACTCACTGCCTGCCGGTTGAACTCCTCTGGATAGGGGCTGAAAATGTTGTATGTACGCAGCCCCGCCTCGACATGTCCGACCGGAATTTGTAGGTAAAAACAGGCGAGCGCAGTCACGAAAGTCGTCGTAGTATCGCCATGTACGAGCACAACGTCGGGTCTGACCTGCTCGAGCACTTCTTTAATGCGGTTTAATATATTTGTGGTGATGTCGAACAGCGTCTGCTTGTCCTTCATGATTGATAAATCGTAATCCGGGACGACGCCGAACGCCTCGAGCACCTGGTCAAGCATTTGGCGGTGCTGACCTGTTACGCAAACAATTGTTTTTATTTCATCGTGCCGCTTGAGCTCGTTGACGAGCGGGCACATTTTTATTGCTTCGGGGCGGGTGCCGAAGACGAGCATTATGGTTTTCAAGCTTTCATCTCCAATTTTTTAGGATGTCTGATTAAAATGTCTGAAACAAAATTATGAATATATGCAACCACAGCAATTACTAATAATGCAATTACACAGTTTATCAGTGCGCTTTTTGTTAATGTCAGACAGGTAAATGGGCTCAGAATGAACATTTGATGTACTAAATACACACTGTACGAATATGTATCAAGAACATTTATTATTTGGCTGTTTTTCAATATTCCCTTAGCATATAGCATTTCAAAAATCACATATAGCAGTAAAAACAGAGTAATCCCAAGCAAAGATCTTGAATACCCTATAAATACTTCTAACATTTGATTATATGTACTTGATAATTCACCGTTAAATATGTAGCTGAAATATATTCTGACTCCACTCGAAATCACACAAAACGGAGAGCATATCTGCAAAAATATTTTTAGTGCTTTTTTGCCGTATTTTTTGCAATAGTATGAAATAAAATACCCTACTATATAGCATGTCATCCATGCCGGATTAAAATAGGATGAATATGCCACGCTGAGGATCTGAGTAATGAATAAAATCAGCGTCAATATGAAGGTCTCTTTACCAAATCTAACTTTTCTAATTTTTTTGAAATAAAATATAGATATGGCGTAATAAAATAGCAGAAGAGAATATAAGGTATAAACCACAGGTTTCCAAGACCGCCTAAAGTATGAGAACACACAAGCGAACCAGCAATCTCAATTGGCGACAGAACCTCTCTGTGAAATAGAATATAGCAAGCGAGAGCGGGCAGCAAAAATGTGTAATAAGGTATAAGAATTCTTTTCAGACGTTTAAGAATAAAGCACACCGGATCATTGATTTCCCGACATCCGTACAGAAAACCGCTAATCGTGAAAAATATCTGAACGCCGACATTAAACCACCAAGCAAACTCTATGCCGTAGTATTGAAAAAAATGGCATAATACAATTAAAAACATTGATATTACTCGGATAATGCTGATTGCATAATCTTTAGAGCAGGAAGGTGTACCCCCCCCCGCGAAAATTTGAATGTTATTCATTTTATTTTGCTATTATTTTTGCAGGCACTCCAACTACTGTTGTATTTGCCGATACATCTTTGACGGCAACCGCATTTGCATATATTTCAACATTATTGTCTATGAAGAGAGTACTTACTCCAGGCAATAAATGATAAACAGATTATTCTATTTTTCAATGCTTTTATTGTAAAACGGCATTCTAACTATTCCCACCAAAGTTCCCACACCATAACTCAAATGTAAAATCAAAAACATAGCAGGCATTAAAAAAGTCCATATGTTAGCTTTCTTTTTAACAACTGTGCTTAGAGTTCCCGCAAGTACGAATATTGCGTAAGCAATCCATAAAGCTGCTGCAAAATACCAATAGGAAAACAATGCCGATACAGTTGAAATTATTATGCCGAGCAAAAAGGCAAGTGGAACTAAATGAAATACAGAGATACATCCGGGGCAAACTCCAAGAGTAATTCCTATCCAATATCCGTTGCCGTATTTTTGCTTTATCATCTTTTTTAAATCGCTGCGAGCATACTGATAAGAAACTATATCCGAATCACAGTAAAATTTATATTCGGCTTGTCTGATGCGATAGCTCATTTCATTGTCTTCTGTGCGAAATAGTTTTTCATTGTATAACCCAACTCTCTCAAATACTTCTTTTCTATAAGCGGCATGAAACAAAGTTTTGACATACCCGCTTTTATTGCCTGAACCTTTTCTGTTAATGCTGCTGCCGAATAGAGAGTTTTCTACTTCAAGTAACATTTCTTTCCAAGGCGTAGGATTGTCTATTAAACAAGGTCTAATACCACCGGTTATGTATTCGCCTTTTTCTTGCAAAGCCATATTTTTAGCGGTAAAATCAGCAGGAATATGTGCATGTGCATCTATTCTAATAATTACGTCACCAGATGCGTTTCTGATAGCTACATTGCAACCTGATGCTAAAATCTTCTGCGGATTATCTAGCACCGACACATTATAAAAAGAGCTTTCAGCTTCTGCAAATTCCTTCATAATCTGCTTTGTATTATCGGTAGATGAACTGTCAATCAAAATGACTTCTATTAGCTCGTGAGGATATGTTTGATTTCTAAAATCACTTAATATGTTTGGCAAAAACTGTTCCTCGTTATATGCAACAACGCAAAGCGAAACGGTCATCATCAGCATAAGCTCCTTACATAATATACTCTTAACAAGCTAAGTTTGTCTTATATAGCAGAAAAATAATATTCTCTTATATTTACTAAATTCAGGACTTTTCAGTTTCCAATTCCTTGACAACTACAGCGTGATTGTCACCCTCAAACTTCTTCCCCATCACCGCTAAAACAGTCATAACCATTTCCTTAATATCCCTAAAGAACCCAAACTCCCTCAACTCCCTAAGGTTATACTCCATCTTCCCAGGCAGCACCTCATTTATGTACGTCCTATCGGGGTCGTCGGCCACGTCCAACAGCTCCGCCTCGTCCTTGTAGTAGATACTCGCAAGGCTCGTGACGCCTGCGGGAAGCAGTAATGTCGCCATCATCTCAGGTGTATAGTGCTCAACATATTTCGGAACCTCGGGACGAGTTCCAACAAATGTCATCGTTCCGCGAAGGACATCTATCAGCTGGCTTATCTCGTCGAGCCTGAATTTGCGGATAAATCGCCCGGTTCTCGTTATCCGGCAGTCGTCTTTTACAGTGACTGCCGTGCCGCTTTTGTCGGCGTTGTTGACCATCGAGCGGAACTTGAATATCCGAAAATGCCTGCCGTACTGCGTAACGCGCTCCTGCCTGTAAAAGACAGGTCCCGGGGAATCAATCTTTATCGCAATCGCCATAATCAGAAATATCGGCGACAGGATTATCAGCATTATCAGCGAAACAACGATGTCAAAAAGCCTTTTGGAGAACAGGCTGACCTGCTTCTTTTTTAAGATGTCGTAGTACTCCCTGACCTCATCGCACTGCATTTCGGGCGGCAGGTCTTCCCACTTTTTAAGCATCATCTTATGCTCTCAACCGCTTTCCTGTATTCGTTTATTACCAGCTCTACCTGCTCATCAGTCAGACAAGTATGCAGCGGCAGTGTAATCTCATTCGCATACTGCCTATAAGCATTCGGATAATACTTAATGTCAAATCCGAGCTTCTTGTAAGCCGTATGCATCGGCAGGGGCTTATAATGAACATTCGTCGCAACGCCCTGCTCCGCCATTTTCGTGATTATCTCGTTCCTCTGCTCGACGGTTATGTTCGGCACTCGTGTTATGTAAAGATGTCCCGAAGATTCGTATTCATCGGTGTAGTGATCAAACGTCTGAATCACGAGCGGGCGAAGCGCCTCATCATATCGACGGATTATCTCTTTTCTGCGCTCGAGCATTTTCGGGTAGCGTTCAAGCTGCTTTAAACCTATCGCGCCCATTATGTCGGTCATGTTGCATTTATAATAGGTGCCGACAACGTCGTACTCCCACGCGCCTAACTTCGTTTTAGCGAGAGCGTCTTTGGACTGACCGTGAAGGCTCAGGAGCTGTAGCTGATGATATATCTCCTCGTCGTCGATTCCGTCGATCGTCCTCCAGGTAAGCACGCCACCCTCTGCGGTAGTCAGATTCTTGACTGCGTGGAAACTGAAGCTTGAAAAGTCGGCTATGCTGCCAACCATTCTGCCGTGCCGCTTTGCTCCGAAAGCGTGGGCAGTATCCGCGCAAACGGCTATTCTACCTATCGCTTTCTGAATGTCATTATTCGGCTTAAACAGATTCTTTTTGCTATTTACTATCTCAAATATCCTGTCATAGTCACAAGGCACACCGCCGAGGTCTACAGGAATGATTGCCTTTGTCTTTTCGGTGATAGCCCTTTCGAGGGCGTCGTAGTCCATCTCCAAGCAATTTGGCTTAGTATCCACCAAAATCAGCTTTGCGCCAACGTGGCAGACAACAGAAGCCGTCGCGGTGTAGGTGTAAGCGGTGGTTATTACCTCGTCGCCATCGCCTATGCCGAGAATATGCAGAGCCATCTCAGCACAGGCTGTCTGAGAATTCAGGCAGCAAGCCTTTTTCACGCCTATGTAATCGGCAATTCTTCTTTCAAGCTCCTTGACCCTCGGGCCTGTCGTTATCCAACCCGACCGCAGAGCTTCGGCAACTTCGTTTATCTCCGCCTCCGAAATGTCGGGAGGTGAAAACGGTACGTTCATTTCTATTCCTTCTTTTCAAACCGCAACCGGCTGTTTTTTCTCCTCGGGAGTGTAGGTGTCAACCACCTCGGCTACCCGCTGCTTCATATCCTTTTCGTTTGAATATGCCGCGCGCATAAGCTCCTGAAGCTTCTCCAAAAACTCGTCCTCATTAAACGGTATGGGTCTGCCGATGTGTATAAGATGGTTCGGAGTGGTCTTCATACCCTCCTCAGCCATCAGCTTTTCTTCATAGAGCTTTTCGCCCGGGCGAAGTCCTGTATACTCCACCTTTATATCCACATCGGGAGTATATCCCGAGAGCTTTATTAGATTTCGCGCCAAAAGGTCAATCTTAACGGGACTGCCCATATCAAGGACGAATATCTCTCCGCCCTTTGCATATGTTCCCGCCTGCAAAACAAGGCTCACCGCCTCGGGGATAGTCATAAAATATCTGACTATATCGGGGTGGGTGACAGTGACGGGCCCGCCTTTTGCAATCTGCTTTTTGAAGATTGGAATGACCGAGCCGTTAGAGCCCAAAACATTTCCGAATCTGACGGCAACAAAGTCTGTTTTGACGTTTTTGGGTATAGCGATGTTTTCGTCTAAATCATCGTCCTCGCCGTGGGTGAACAGCCTCGGAAGCTCGTCCGCCTTGCCCTCTCGTATCTTTCGGTCAAATGTCTGAACGACCATCTCGCAAAGCCGCTTTGATGCACCCATAATATTCGTCGGGTTGACGGCTTTATCCGTGGAGATAAGCACAAACTTCTTGCAGCCGTGGGTCATCGCGGCATAGGCGGTTTTGTAGGTGCCTATCGTGTTGTCCTTTATCGCCTCGCAGGGGCTGTCTTCCATAAGCGGGACGTGCTTATGCGCGGCAGCATGATAAACTATGTCGGGGTGGTAATCCTCAAAAATCTGATTCATTCGCCGACTGTCGCGGACGGAGCCTATCAGCACCTCTAAATCGAGGTCGGGATATTTGTCGCGAAGTTCAAGCTGAATGTCATAAGCGTTGTTTTCATAGATGTCAAAGACAATAAGCTTTTTCGGTGAGTGATAGGCAATCTGTCTGCAAAGCTCCGAGCCTATTGACCCGCCTCCGCCTGTCACCAGAATCGTTTTGCCCTTGATGAATCCGAAAACCTCGTCCATATTGACCTTAATAGGGTCTCTACCCAAGAGATCTTCTATCGCGACGTCCTTCATATTTCCAATCGTGACCTCGCCGCTGACAAGCTGGTAAATGCTCGGCAGGTTCTTAAGCTCGCACTTTGTTTCCTTGCAAATATTCAGAATGTCGCACTTATCTGCGGGCGACGCCGACGGAATCGCAATATAGATTTTCTCGATTTTGTACTTCTCGCAGTTGGCTAAAATATCCTCCCGCCCACCGACGATAGGCACGCCGTTTATATACCTTTGCCACTTGTTTTTGTTGTCGTCGATTATGCAGAGGACTTTATCCTCGGATTCTTTCGCGGACTGAATGTCTTTGAGGATCATCTGCCCTGCCGCTCCCGCGCCGATGAGCATGACGTTCGTCTTTCGCCCCGAGCGCGTTTCGGATTTAAGCGTCAAGAAAAATCTGTATGCAAACCGCACGCCGAGCACAAGGATAAACTGAATAATCGTGCCGAAAAGATAGTAGCTTATAGGCATACGACCGAAAATTGCAGTTATAAGGACGGTATGCAAAATACCTGTTACGGCCGTCGCGATGATTACGCGAACCAGTTCGTTAAAGCTTGCAAACCGCCATATTGAGCGGTAAAGCTTTAAAAGCAGGAAAACGACGAGGCAGACGGCCGTGTAAATGGGTGCAAATTTGGCAAAGTTAACGAGATATTTCTTTTCTATCAGCGTATACCGGCAGTCAAAACGTAGCCAAAGGGCAAGAAAATATGACAGATTCACCGCGATTACATCATAAATCATCAAATATATCGTGATGATGTGCCAATGCTCAAAGCCCTTTTTCACTTTTTCTCTCATTTCCATCACCTCGTCTTTCGACGAATTTTTTGGGGTTATCCCGCGCTTCCGTCCAGCCTTACCCCTATTTCAGCCAGTTTGCGGACTTTGTCGGATTCCAGCCTGCCGCTGCGATAGCGCCTTTTCTGCGACCTGAGCCACTCGCCCAGCGGATAGCCGTCCGGCGTTATAAATGTCTGCGGAATAGGCAACCCGCCCCCGCGTTTGCAGTAGCTCGCGGCATATCTGTAGCCGTTGTCCCATTTGCTGTCGTTCTGGTTCCAAATCATGCCAATTTTATTTAACGATGTTATCCGTTCGTCAGCCAATTTCCCGTTTTTATATGCCTTTCTCTGCGCGGCAATCCAGTTATTTAATGTATATCCATCATCGCAAACGAAATCCTGCGGCACGTTCAAATCACCGTTTTTCTTGTAGTATTCCTTCGCGTGTTCAAATCCGGTCTGCCAACGGTCTTTCAAGCTATCCCACTTAATGCCGAGAGCTTCAAGCGCGTTCTTTCTGTCTTCCGTCAGTTTTCCCGATCTGTACTTTGACCGCTGATTTGCAATCCAAACTCCGAGCTTGTAGCCGTCTTCACATTCATACTGCCCCGGAACATTCAGATTTCCGTGCTCGCCATAATACGCGTTGGCGTGGTTTATGCCGTTCTGCCAAGCCTCCTGCAAAACGTCCCAAGAAATCTTTAATTCATTTAATCTTTTGATTTGCATAGGCTTAAGCTTTCCGTCGGCATGCTTCGCCCGCTGACTTGCGACCCATGCGCCGAGCGCAAATCCGTCCTCCGCCTTATACTCGGCAGGCGGGTCGAGTGCGCCATGCATATCTGCATATGCTTTTGCATATTCGTATGCGTTATCCCACTTACCCGAAAACCGCTGCCACGACATGCCTATTTCGTTAAGCTTATTTATTTGTTCATCGCTCAGGCGGCCTTTTTTGTAACTTTCGCGCTGCGATGAAATCCAGTTGCCTAACTTCACGCCGTTTATTTCGTAGTGAGCATTGATATTTAAATCGCCGTGCTCGTCGTAATATTTTTTAGCAAGTTCATAGTAATTCGCCCAATTTCGGGCAAGCACAGATTCCCACTCAACGCCGATGGATTCAAGCTTTGCGACGCGTTCGGCAGAAAGTTTGCCGCTTCTATACTGATTCTTGACCCCGCGCAACCATGCACCTAAAGCCATTCCGTCCTCGGTCGTATATGCCGCCGGAATATCTAAATTTCCGTTAATCTCATAATACTTTTTTGCAAGCTCAAACTTCTGTTCCCAGGTGTCTTCAAACTCCCAGATCATTCCGAGCTGTGAAAGCTTTTCAAACTGTTCATAAGGCATTTCGTTCTCGCGCTGGCGTTGCCTTTGCTTTGTTAGCCAGTTTGACAATTTTGAGTGCATTTCCGCGCTCGATTCAAGGCTGCCGTGCCTCTCAAAATACGCCTTTGCAAGCTCATATCCCTCGTCCCATTGACGTTCATGCAATGTCCGCCAATCCATGCCGATTGAGTTGAGCTTTTCTATTCTCGTCGAAGATATGCCAGTTCCGTTGCGGTAGTTTATCCTCTGCGTGACCAGCCATTTTCCGAGCTTCATGCCGTCCTCGGTGACGTAATCGTTGCCCGGCAGAAGATTGCCGTACTTCTTAAAGTAGGCTTTTGCCTCATCGAACATATACTCCCAGCTTGCGGAAAGCGCGGTCTCAAGCTCGTCGAAGATTCGCTTGCAGTCCTTGAGGTCGTCAATGACTTCAAAGTTCTCATTGACGATGTTTTCGTTTTCACCAAGATAGCGGTTGTATTTGATGAACTCCTGCATTTCGTCCTGAACGGAGGAAATACTGTAAAGCCCCGAGATGTTATTTACTACATCGAAAATGACGGGTTCCTTTGACTTCCCTGCGCTCAGTGCGCGGCCTATCTGCTGCTTATATATGATAGGAGATACGGTAGGTCTTAGGAGAATCACTCCCGAAACGTCTTCAACGTGTATTCCTTCGTTGAGTGCATCTATGCAGAAAAGCAGTCTCAAATGGTCGGAGTTATCTGCCTTGAATTCTGCGAACGATTGTGAAGCCTCGGGGTCGTCGGAGTAGACGGAATAAGTATGATAATCCGGATCAATTCCCGCAAACCACGCCTTACTCTCCGCCATCATCGCACGCATATGCTCTGCGTTAGCGCAGAATACAATGTACTTCCCGTGCGGGTCGGTCATGTGTTTTTTAAAGATTACGTCCAAACCGTCTGCTTTGTCCAAAGCCCTGCGAAGGGCTTCAAGATAGCGCTCAGCCGCATCTCTTACCGCCTTATTTTTCGCGGTTTTGACACGCTTTTCATAACGTTCAAGGTCTTTTTGGTAGCTATATATAGATAGTATATACTTAGGCGGGTTAAGGATTCCACGCACAATTGCTTCGCCTAAAGTCATTTCCGAAGCGATATTGCCCTCAAACAGCTCGTCTGCCATGTCGCGCCGGTTATCCAAATAGCGAACATTCGTCGCTGAAAGACCAAGAACAGGCACATCGGGATATGCGCTCAGCATCTTTTGAACGCCATGACCCCACATCTCGGCGCCCGCCCTGTGAAATTCATCAAGGACGGTATAATCGGGGTGCAAGTCCGAAATCTCTTCATCGGAGAGGTTCATCAGCTTTGCATAAGTGAAAAACTCGATGTTCTCGGGTTCATAGCCCGAAGCTTTTTTGAGAGCTTCAAGCTGCGTTTTGAAGATATATTCTGACGGGGAAAGCCATAAAACCGTCTTTTCCGGGTTGTCCTCACAAAGCTTAAACGCTATAAACGATTTTCCCGTGCCGGTTGGGTGGATTATTGCTGCTTTGCCGGTTGATGCGAGCATAGCAACGGCGGCTTCGTAGGCTATTCGGTTGTGTTCAAAAAGCTTGATCATCGCCGTTCCTCCTCCCTTTAAATCGCCCCTACCGACCGCAACTTTTGCTTTCTATCGTCGCTCATTCTGCCTGATTTTGCCGACTGCTTCTGATTCGTCAGCCAAACATACAGGTTCTGCCCGCTGGAATCGGTATAGTCGGTCGGGATTTTGCTGTTCCCGTGAGTGTCGTAGTAATGTTTCAGCTCCGCATACCTCTGCTGCCACCTGATGTCTCGCGGCTCCTCGGCGGTCAAGCCGATGGATTTTAACTTTGAAATCTGACTTTCAGTCAATGTCTTGCCCTCGCGCTTGCCTTGCAGAATCAACTTCTGCTCGTTGAGCCACTTATTCAGCCAGACGCCATCTGAGGTGTAGCTCGGCGGGACATTGAGGTTACCGTGCTCTTTATAGTAGGCTTGCGCTCTTTCAAAGCACTCGTCCCAGTCGTTCTTGCGCGATTTATTCCAAACAATTTTGATGTCTTCAAGCTGTTTAATCTGCGAATCAGTCAGCGTACCTTTGGCGTACTTCTCGCGACATTTGCTGAGCCAAACGCCCAATTTATATCCATCGTCACAAACATAACTCAAGGGCGCGTCGGCTGTTTCATGCTTGTCTGCATAGTCTTTTGCATGCTTGAATCCATTCTCCCAAGCGATGTCATTCTTCGACTGCCACCGCATTCCGAGGGCGTTAAGCCGAGCTATTTGTTCCTCGCTAAGCGTACCACGTCTGCCAGGTGCGCCGTGATACATCTTCCTAAGGTCCGCAAGCCAGTTATAAAGCTTCACGCCGTTCTGTATACAACCGTGAGGCACGTTTAAATCGCCGTGTTGAGCATAATAGTCCGCTGCTGCTTGATAGTTTCTCTCCCAAAGATAATCCACGTTATCCCAGATAATGCCGAGCTTTTCGAGTTCCTTCTCGCGCTCGGGTGTGAAGTAGTCGCTACGTATGCCGCTGGCGTGGTATCTGCGAATCCTCATCAGCCACTTTCCGAGCTCAACGCCGTTATATAAGAGGTCGCTCGGCACCTTCAGCGGGTTGCCGTCCTCGACATACTGCCTATACGCGCTAAAGTTCTTGTTCCAAGAGATGTCGTCGAGGCTCTCCCAGCGCATACCAATCTCGTCCAAGAGAGCAATCTGAGAATCCGTCAAAAGCCCCTTTTCGTGGTTCTTACGCTGAGTGCTGAGCCAGCTGCTGAGCAGATTGTTTTGGTTTCTCGAAATCGTGAGGCTTCCGTGCTCAATAAAGTACTGCTTCGCCTCGTCGTACATGTAGTTCCAGGTGGCGCTCAACGTTTTTTCAAGGTTGTTAAACAGTTTCAGGCAATCCTTGACCTCGTCAATGATTTGGAAGCTCTCGGTCACGATCTTGTCCGGTTCGTCATTGTAGCGATAATAGGTGATTGCGACTTGCATTTCCTCTTTTACAGAATCAATGCTGTAGAGGTTTTCGATGTTATTCACGACGTCAAAAATGACGGGGATTTTCTTGCGGTTTGCCGACAGAGCACGCCCGATTTGCTGTTTATAGACGATTGGCGACACGGTCGGGCGGAAGAGAATGACGCCCGAGATATCGTCGAGGTGTATGCCCTCGTTCAGCGCGTCGATGCAGTAAAGAAGGCGCAGATGATCTGTATTTTCATCATTAGTGAAGTCAATAAAGGATTGGCTTGAGGTAGGGTCGCCTGAATAAACAGAGTATATCTTCGGTGCTTTGTCTACCTTTGCAAACCATTCGGATGAGAGGGACATACACTCTCTCATCGCCTCGAAATTGGAGCAAAAGACGATGTATTTGCCCGTTTTTTCGGTCATGTGTTTGCGGAAAACTTCATCCAAACCGTCGGCCTTTTCAAGCGCACGACGGAGTTTTTCAAGGTACTCGCCCGCCTCGTCGCGGAGGCGTTTGTTATGTGTCCGACCTAACTTTTGTTCAATTCTTTCGAGGTCGTCCTTGAACGAGTAGACCGACATGACGTACTTAGGCGGGTTAAGTATTCCACGCACGATTGCCTCTCCGAGTGTCATTCGGCTTGCAACGTTGCCGTCAAAAAGCTCCTCCGCCATGTCGCGCTGGTTATCAAGATACCTTATATTAGTGGCAGAGAGCCCAAGCATAGGAACGTTCGGGTACATCGCGAGCAACTTAAGAACCGCCTCGTTCCAAGTTTCTGCCCCTGCGCGATGATACTCGTCGCAGATGATATAGTCGGGATTAAGCTCGGAAAGCTCATCATCAGAAAGCAGGGTGAGCTTTTTGTATGTCAAAAAGGTGATATTCGTAGGAACGTCTGCGCCAGTCTTTGCGAGGTTTTCGACCTGCGTTTTAAAGATGTATTCAGAAGGGCTGAGCCATAGGAATTTTTTGTCAGGGTTATCCTCGCAAAGCTTAAAGCCGATGAAGGACTTGCCGGTTCCTGTGGGGTGGATTATAGCGGCTTTGCCGGTATCTCTAAGCATAGCAACGGCGGCTTCATAAGCCGTCCGGTTATGCTCAAAAAGCTTTATCGCCATGCCGTTCACCTCCAAAAAAAGGCAGCCCGAAAGCTGCCTTCTGCGAAATCAATGCAAGAGGGCATAGTGACCCGCACTGTGCCGATACATTTTAAATTTCGCCTGCAACTCTCATTTCTATATTTCAAAAGTTCTTTGTTTCAAAAAAGTGCGACTGCGCTGTCGCCAACCGTCGCACCGAGAGTTCTTCGATTCCGAAAAACCGCGCTTGCGGAGGCGATAAGGGGCAGTTACCCCCCCCC
>CANQNF010000032.1 GCA_947625125.1 uncultured Clostridia bacterium | reverse complement strand
CTACTTGGGTGCGGCTGGTATTAAGGCCCTTATAGGGCCATAATTCAAACCCCACGTTTTACGTGGGGTTGTGATTCAACCGCAAAATCCCTCGCCACATCAATTAGCTGATACTCCGCCAGCCCGAGCCGTTGGCACCTTTCCGCGAGCCTTTCGACAGCACCTCTGTCAGTCGAAATATCCTCGACCCTTGCGAGCACCTCCCCATCCTCGCCCACGGCCTCGATTCCGTATGTAGTCCGGGTCACTTTATCGATTTCCACCGTTGAAGCGCAAACCCGGTAAACAGGTTTTTGCGGCGTATAGCACGCCTCCGCAGCCGCAAAATCCCTCGCCACATCAATTAACTGGTAAGTGGCCAGCCCATTCCTCTGACACCTTTCCGCGAGCCGTTCGACAGCCTCCTTGTCAGCCGAAATATCCCCGACCCTTGCAATCACCTCGCCGTTCTCGTCTACAGCCTCGATTCCGTATGTAGCCCGGGCCACTTTATCGATTTCCACCGTTGAAGCGCATACTCGGTAAACAGTCATAGGCGGCGTATAGCACGCCTCCGCAGCCGCAAAATCCCTCGCCACATCGATTAACTGATACGCTGCAAGCCCTAACTGTTGGCACTTTTCCGCAAGTCTTTCGACAGCCTCTTTATCAGCTGAAACATCCTCGACCCTTGCAATCACCTTGCCATCCTCGCTCACGGCCTCGATTCCGTATGTAGTCTGGGCTACTTTATCGATTTCCACCGTTGAAGTGCAAACCCGGTAAACAGTCATAGGCGGCGTATAGCACGCCTCCGCAGCCGCAAAATCCCTCGCCACATCAATTAACTGGTAAGTGGCCAGCCCATGCCTCTGACACCTTTCCGCAAGCCTCTCAGCAGCCTCTCTGTCAGCCGAAACATCCCCGACCCTTGCGAAAACCTCGCCATCTTCGCCTACAGCCTCGATTCCGTATGTAGTCCGAGTCGCTTCATCGATTTCCACCGTTGAAGCGCAAACCCGGTAAACAGGTTTTTGCGGCGTATAGCACGCCTCCGCAACCGCAAAATCCCTCGCCACATCAATTAATTGGCAAGTGGCCAGCCCAAGCCGTTGACACCTTTCCGCAAGTCTTTCGACAGCCTCTCTGTCAGCCGAAACATCCTCGACCCTTGCGAGCACCTCGCCATTCTCGCCCACGGCCTCGATTCCGTATGTAGCCCGGGTCGCTTTATCGATTTCCACCGTTGAAGTGCAAACTCGGTAAACAGTCATAGGCGGCGTATAGCACGCCTCCGCAGCCGCAAAATCCCTCGCCACATCAATTAGCTGATACGCCGCCAGCCCGAGCCGTTGGCATCTTTCCGCAAGTCTCTCAACAGCCTCTCTGTCAGTCGAAACATCCTCGACCCTTGCGAGCACCTCGCCATCCTCGCCCACGGCTTCGATTCCATATGTCGTGTGTATCGCGCCCTCAACCGCCACAGAAGAAGTTAAAGCTTTGTATATATGCATAATAATTTTCCTTTCTTAAATAAAAATTTTAAATAAATTGAACAAAAAATTGTGATAATGCGTGTATTCCGTCGTGGCCTATCCCTCGGAAAATTGCTTGACCTAAGCATTTCCGCCATCCCTCAAAAAAGATGAGCCCCTGAAAGCGACTTGCGCCGGCTCTCAAGAGGCTCTATTTCATTGTATCATACTTTTTTATAAAAATCTGGTATTTTATAAAAATTTTCATTTTTCCGGATGACGAAATTTTTAGGCATTTTTTGTGCATTTTGCTATATTTTGAAATTAAGTGCATTTCACTATCATTTTAGTAATGGCTTAAGACTGCTTATTTGACTTAAGCCTCTCACACTGCCAAGGGAAAACATCACGTTGTACGTTTTTTGAAGTGAAATAGAGAAAAGACTGCTGAGGGTTTGATTACATTACTTTGCTCCCAATCTGTCAATAAAATCCCATAAAATCTATTGCATTTCCCTGCAAATTGATGTATAATATCAGAAAATTGACGTTTTGGGGTGATCATGTGTCAAAAATTGACTGTATAAAATTTGCGGCGGTCGTGATTTCGGCGGCGGTGCTTTTGGTTTCATGCGGCTCTGACAAGGCCCGCACATGGAGAGGCGGGCTCTCCTCCGGCGACAGCGTTCTTACCGACGCTTTCAGGCAGGCGAGCGAGTCTGCGCGCGTTACCGTCTCGGGCTCAAGCTTCATGGTCGGCGGAAACGAAATCTTTTTCAGCGGCATGAACGCGCCGTGGCAGAACTGGAACGACTTCAACGGCGGCATGGACGAGGACTTCTGGGAGGCCGAATTTAAGCGGTTTGCAGACGACCACATCAACTGCGTGCGCATCTGGGTCAACTGCGACGGCGAGAGCATAGTCGATCTCAACACCGACGGCAGCATTGCTTCCATAAACGAAAAGCACTGGGAAGATCTGGAATCATTATTTAACATCGCTAAGAAATACAAAGTGTATGTCATGCCCACGCTTTTATCGTTCGACCACTTCAAAAACGGCAGCGGACCGGTCTGGCGCGCGCTCTTGCAAAGTCACGAAAACTGCGACGAATATGCCGAAAAATATGTCAAAGAATTCTGTAATCGATTTAACGATAACGAGTACGTTTTCGCGATAGATCTGATGAACGAGCCCGACTGGGTCTACGAAAACGAGGAGTGCGGGCAGCTCCCATGGGAGGACATCTGTTACCTCTTCGCGAAGTGTGCGGCGACGATTCACGAAAACAGCGATATGCTTGTGACGGTCGGCATGGGCATCGTGAAATACAACTCCGACGACTACGAGGGCGACAAGGTTTCCGACGAATTTTTGCAGTCGTTATATGACAGCAGCGACGCGTATCTCGACTTTTACAGCACCCACTATTATAATTGGCAGCGCCCGTGGTTCCAGACTCCGATAGGCATGACCCCGGACGAGTTCAAGCTCCACACCGACAAGCCGTGCATGATAGGCGAGACCCACAACGACGACGCAGGCGAGATAGGAATGAGCCTTGCGGACAAGTACAAGGACCTTTATGAGCACGGCTGGAAAGGGCTTTTGGTATGGTCTCAGACCGACGGCAGCGAGGAATCGTGGTATCGGTACGACCTCACCAAAGAAGCCACGAACGCGATGTACGAATACGCCCCGGATAAGATCTGTCCGGCAGAATAATAAACCCATCAGCGGCGGCCCACCCGCCGCTTGTTTTATGTATAAAATATTATGGCGGGCGGAGACCTTTTTCCGTTTCAATCCGTCTTGAATTCCCCGCTGTTTTATGCTATACTGTTTTGGGAGGTGCTTTACCATGGAAAAAATCTTATTTAACCGCGGATGGGAGTTCTGCTTATGCGAACCCGGGGCCGAACCCGGCGATTTCAGACCCGTCGGAATACCCCACGACTGGCTCATCTATGACTCAAAAAATCTTTATAAGGACGGCGACGGCCGGTACCGCAAAACCGTCATATGCGAAGACGCCGACAAAAACTACTCCTTAAGATTCGAGGGGGTCTATCAGGACTGCACAATATATCTGAACGGCTCCGAGATATTTAACTGGAAATACGGCTACACAACGTTCGACGCGCCGCTTTCGGGGATAAAGCCCGGCGAAAATACTGTCGAAGTTTTGGTCAGATTCCGCCACCCCAACTCCCGCTGGTACTCCGGCGCGGGAATCTACAGAAACGTTTGGCTCATTATAAAAGAGGCATCCGAGATACTTCCCGACGGCGTATACGTCACCCCGAAAAAGACATCCGACGGTTTTATTACCGAAATAGATACCGAGGTCAAAGTCCTTGGCGAGGCCGCTTTGGAGCATATTTTATATCATGGCGGCGAGGAAATTTTCGATACCGAGATACAGTTTGTAGGCTCGGGCACTGCCGAAATCATTTCCGATACTCTGCCGGAATTTTGCCCGGTGACATGGAGCCCCGAAACGCCTGAGCTTTATAAGCTCGTGACGCGCTTGAACGTCCCGGGAAGCGACGGGGTATGGTATGCCGCAGACGAGGTCGTCCAAAACATCGGCTACAAGACCCTCGAATTCACCCCCGATAAGGGCATGCTTTTAAACGGCATGCCATATAAATTAAACGGTTCCTGCATCCACCACGACTGCGGCGCCCTCGGCTCGGCAGTCAACAAAACCGCGATAAAGCGCCAGTTTGGCATACTTAAGGAGATGGGCGTGAACGCGCTGAGAACGTCTCACAACCCGCCCGCGACAGAATTTTTGGACCTATGCGACGAAATGGGATTTTTGGTCGTGAACGAATGCTTTGACATGTGGGAGCGCCCGAAGAACGCCTTTGACTATCACAGATTTTTCCCGGAGTGGCATGAGCGGGACGTCCGTTCATGGGTAAGGCGGGACCGCAGCCGTGCCTGCATGCTTATGTGGAGCATCGGCAACGAAATATCCGACACGAACTTTCTTCCGAGAGGCGCTGAACTCACCCGCGAGCTTAAGGAGCTTGTGCGGCTTCATGATTATAAAAAAATGTATCCCGTCACTCTCGGCTCAAACACCATGCACAGCGACGGGGGACAGGAGTGCGCAAAATACCTTGACGTCGTCGGCTACAACTACGGCGAAAAGCTCTATGACGAGCACCACGAAAAATACCCCGACCGGATAATCTACGGCTCGGAGACTTCCTCTACATACCAGTCAAGAGGGGTCTACCACTTCCCGGCCTCGACGGTCACATCCACCTACGACGACGAGCAGTGCTCATCTTTACTTAATTGCGCGACAAGCTACGGGGCGATAAATTCCGAGTGGAACATAACCATCGACAGGTCTAAGAAATTCTCCCTCGGGCAGTTTACCTGGACGGCTCTAGACTATATCGGCGAGCCGACCCCGTTCCACACCAAAAATTCCCATTTCGGCCACGTCGACACCGCAGGCTTCAAAAAGGACACCTACTATGCCTACAAGGCCGAGTGGAATCTGAAAGGCGAGCCGTTCGTCCATCTTTATCCCCACTGGGACTGGAACGAGGGACAGCTTATCGACCTGTTCATCTTCTCGAACTGCTATGAATCGGAACTCTGGGTAAACGGCGAGTGCATGGGCCGCCACCGCCACGACCACGAGGGCTTCGGCAGGCTCTCCGGCCGTTGGAGGGTCCCATATCATCCCGGCGAAATAACGGCCATAGGGTATGACGAAAACGGAAATAAGGTCGCCGAAATGACAAGGCGGAGCTTTTCCGACCCGGTCGAAATAGCCCTTAAGCCCGATAAGACCGCACTCTATGCCGACGGCGAGGATCTTATTTATGTTGAAATAGGCATGCTCGATAAAGACGGCAATCCCGTTGAAAACGCAAGAAACCGCGTTGAGGTAAGCGTTTTCGGGGCAGGCCGTTTAGTGGGACTTGACAACGGCGACTCTACCGACTATGACCAGTACAAGGGCGACTCCCGAAGAATGTTCAACGGAAAGCTTCTCGCCATCGTCGCCGCCAGGGATTTCCCGGGAAAGATTACCCTTACCGCCAAGTCTTTGGGCATGCCCGATAAAACGATAGATCTTGAAGCGCTGCCGCATGAGGGATATATCGCATGCTGCGACGAAGAAAATTATCACGTCGACGCGCCTAAGGAGATCCCGGTGAGAAAAATCGAGCTCAGGGTCATGAGCCAAAGCCTCACCCCCGAATGCCGCGAAACCACAGCCGAGGCAAAGCTTTACCCCGAAAACACGACGTTCACGCTTGACGACGTTTTATTTAAAGCTGCAAGCGATTCGGGCGTTGCGACGAATCTTGCCAAAGTGGAATTTTCAGGCGGAAAGGCGAAAATAACCGCTGTCGGCGACGGCGATTACAGGCTTAGGGCATACTGCAAAAACGGCACGCCGTTCGACGCGATAATTTCCGAGACCGAGATGAAAAACGAGGGCTTCGGGCCTGCGGGGTTCGACCCCTATTCAGGCCTTGTCAGCGCCTCGCTCTGCTCCCCATACGGCGAGCCGTTACAGGTCGTCATGCAGGGCGGCTTGCAAACCTACAAAGACCGCGAAACGCTCATCCGCTTTGACGGCGTCGACTTCGGCAAATTCGGCGCGGACGAGCTCACCGTCGGCATTTTCAGCTACTCATGCGAACCGATACCGTTTGAATTAAAAGACGGTTCCGGCGAAGTTTTGGGGCAGTTTACATACCAAGCCGAGAGCCGGTGGAACACCTATAAATACAACAGCTTCCGGCTTGAAACACCGATACGAGGCGTTCATGACATTGTATTTTCATTTAAGGAATCTCTGCGCTTCGAGGGCTTTGAATTCAAAAAGCGCCCCTGTATAGGAACGCTTATCCCCGCTTCTTCAAGAGACCGGGTATTCGGCGACCGCTTCAGGGAGGACGGCGGCTCTATTCTTGACATAGGAAACAACGTCACGGTGATTTTTGAGGACATCCCTCTTGAAAGCGACGCCGAATTTATAGAAATAAAGGGCAGAACTAAAAACCCGTCCGAGAGCATAAGGCTCATAATTTCCGAAAACGGAGAGCAGACCGTTAAGACCGTCGAATTTGACGGCGGCGAAAATCATTCTCAAAAATACAGTATCCCGGTGAAAAAGGGGAGCGTGGGCCTTACGCTTTTATATCTCCCGGGCTGCGATTTTGACCTTGACGGCGTGGCATTTTTGTGAGTTAGCTTCTGTTTTGCAAGTATTTGCATACTTTTTGCAAGGACAGCGGGCGGCAAGATGTGATAAAATTATCTCAGCAATATATGCAAAATCCTAAGAAAGGAACGTTTATTATGAAACGAATCATCGCGATACTGCTTGCGGTCATAATGATCGCGGCGCTCGTAGGATGCGGCTCAAAGAAGCGCCAGCCCATCGAGCTCACTCTTTCTACGGAAGACTCTGAGGCGATACTCTTGGCTGCCGGCGTAAGACTTCCCGATATTTCGGAGACGCCCGCCGCAAACTCCACCATTCAGTTCTTCTCCTGGTTTGACCCTATCAACAACTATACCGAGGACCAGGTCGTCAACACCGGCTACTGGACTTTCCGTGAAAAGTACAACGGCCACGTCGAGTATGTCGAATGCACATACGACACCCGCTATGACGAGCTTGCGAACCTCATCATGGCCGCTACCTCGCCCGACTTCTTCCCGGCGGGAGTTTCTTCCGAGGCCACTTTCCCGATGTATTGCGTTAAAAATACATTCATACCGGTAAACGACTATATCGATTACACCGACCCGCTCTGGGAGGGCATGGCCGAGCCTGCCGACGCGTTTACCCTTGCCGGCAAGTGCTTTGCCTTCATCACCGACGTCACATTCAGAAACATCTGCCCCTACAACCGCAGAGTTATAAGCGAGTGGGGCTTTGACGACCCGGCCGATCTGTATGCCAACGACGAGTGGACATGGGACGTTTTCTATGACATGTGCATAGAATTCTCCGACCCCGAAGCCGACCGCTATGCCCTTGACGGATACGCCTACAACGGCGCTCTCGTTCAGGAAGCCTCCGGCGCCAAGTTCGTTGAAAAGAATGACAATGGACAGTATATCTCCAACCTTGACGACCCGATTTTGGAGCAGGCCAACCAGCTGATCTACGACCTTGTAAAGAACGATTGCGTATATCACGAGGGCACCAGCTACTGGGCAGGCCGCGACAACCACACCGACGGCGCAGGCGTCAAGGACGGCAAATGCTTATTCTATATCACATACTTTACCTCTATTCAGGACACCGTCGACAACATTTCGGCAGTCTGGGGCGACGTCACTCAGGGCGAGCTGATGTTCGTGCCGCTTCCGAGAAACGACAGAGGCGACGGCGAGTATTATCTTGCTTCAATTCCCTCCGGCTACATGCTTATCCAGGGCGCTAAGAACCCCGAGGGCGTTGCGCTCTATGCCGCATGTGAGAGATTCAAGATCATCGACCCGACCGTCGAAAGAATCGACCGCCAGCAGCTCAGGGACAAGTACCTCTGGACCGAGGAAATGCTTGAGATGTATGACGAATGTCGCGAGATCATCTTAAAGAACACCTACATGTACTACAACGGCAACTTCATCGACCAGCTGAACACCGCGTACAACCACTTCCGCGACGACATCGCAAGAGGCGGCGCAACCACCACCTGGGCTCAGCTCAAGGAGCAGTATTCCGAGAGCTTCGAGTATTACCTCGAGGAGCAGAATAACGAGATCGCCAACTACATTGCCGCGAACAGCTAAGAGCAAAGTATAATTAAAAGAGCAGGCTGAAAAGTCTGCTCTTTTTATATGTGAAAACGGGGGAGCATGCCGATTTACTTGCGCCCTTTACGCCGTACGCACGGTCTGCTTTTCCCGCACCTTTGGGCGTGGAGGACTCAGGGGGAAAAGTAAAAGCAAAAAATTTCGGCCCGCCACGCCCGAGGAAAAGGTATTCGCTCCGCTCATACTATTTTAGATCACCTCACCCCGACCCCCTCCTCA
Source organism: uncultured Clostridia bacterium (assembly GCA_947625125.1). Lineage (GTDB taxonomy): Bacteria > Bacillota > Clostridia > Oscillospirales > Ruminococcaceae > Faeciplasma. The sequence goes on along the minus strand of CANQNF010000032.1, from coordinate 22,594 downwards.
AGGAGGGGGAACTGTCGCCCAAACCTTGTCGAAAAAATCCGTATCATTTCCTTGCAGAAATTGATACGGATTTTAATATACCCTCCGGCCCGACCCGCGGCTAAAAGGTATTCGCTTCGCTCATGCTATTTTAGCTCACCCACCCCGGCCCTCCCTCAAGGGAGGGGCATTATCCGAAACTTTTACTTCTAATATGAAGCTATATAATAAAATCAAACTTTAGCAATTTAAAGCAATGCAGCATATTATAAGCGCGTCGCTTCAGCTTTCACCCATCCTCCTGCTCTCATGGAGTTTGCCCGGATATGCCCATAAACAAAACCGCATTTTGTCCACCCCAAAACCTTTTTCATTCCCCATAACAAAACGCACCGCTTTATCTTGCTAAAGCAGTGCGCAAAAATGTCTTAATATATTCACATTTCCTCACGCCACGCCGTTGAGGGCGCCGGCCTTGGCGCATCGCGAGTACTTCCCCGGGCTCATGCCGACGGCTCGCGTGAAGCTTCTGATAAAATTCGTGTAGTCCAAAAATCCCGAGTGATAGCATGCCTCGCTGACGTTGCTGCCCTCGCGCAAAAGCCGCTTTGAAAGGGTTATGCGCTGGTCTAAGATATACGCCCTTATCGTCATGCCGGTGTATTTTTTAAACATTGCCGAGATATATTTTCCATTGAAATAAAACTGCCGTGAAAGGTCGTCGAGCGAGATCTGCTCCGTGAGATGATCGAAAATATAATTTTTGACATCGCATACGAGCTCGGGCACGTCCTGCCTTGTCTCGCTCTCGCGCACGCCCTCAAGCTGCCTGTTCACCAAAACGAGAATTTCGGTTATGTACGCGTCAACGAGCAGGTCGTCGCCGGTGTTGCGAAGATAAACGGCTCGGGAGAGCTTGTCCGCAATCGTGCAGTATTCGTCGATGGCGTCGGAGCTGAGTCTTAAGCGCTTTATGGCGCACTGCTCGGAACCCTCGAAGCAGCGCGAAAGGCTGACCTCTTCGGAAATGTTGAGGATTTTGTCTTTTCTCAGGTTGATGATAAATCGTTCATAGGGCTGCGCACCGCGGTTTATGCAGCGGTGAGCGCGGTCCGGACTTATGATGAACAGCTCGCCCCGAACAGGGGAGTAGACCGAGTCGCCGGCGTAGAAGTTGACGGTGCCGTTTAAAAACAGGTAAAACTCAAACCCGTCGTGGCGGTGAAAGGGTACGGCGTCCTCGCCCTGGATGCCCGGTGTGGTGCTTCTGCGGTAGCACTGCACAGGATATGCCGAGCTGACTAACTCACATTCTGGCATTTTGCAAACCTCCTTATGGATTTTGCGCAAGAAATCTACAAAACAATAAAAAATTTTCGATACGTTAAAAGTAATTATAGCACTATTATATGATATTGTCAACAAATTTTTTGCATATTTATCGGCAGCTGCGATTCTTCCGTTTTGCAATATTTCGATGAAGATGTGAAAAAACAAATTTTAAAAAATCAGCGTTTTGCACAAGTGTGGCATTAAATCCGCGAGTAAATTGGTAAAAATAACAGTTAAAAATTATTATGAAAAAAAGAGGAAAAGGGGCTTGACAAAAAAGGAAAAATGATTTAGAATATATAAGTCGCCTAAACGGCGAAACGGGCTCGTAGCTTAGTTGGTAAAGCGCCGCGTTCGCAACGCGGAGACCGTGGGTTCGAGTCCCATCGGGTCCACCAAAAATAATGGCATCCTAAAGGATGCCATTATTTTTGGTGGAACTATATAAGATTATTTCTCCGTGAGCTCTGCGAGCCGTTATGGCGAGCATGAGCGAACGGCAAGAAATAACGCAATATCAGCCACCACGGCGTCGCAAGCTTCATATCGCTTGCGGCGCTTTCTTCATGCTTCGCATTTGAAATCGCCGCTTCACTCATTCCGCTGCTCCGCCTTTGCCCCACAAACGCAGGCGTTTGTGGGGGCCCCTATTTGATCCGCTTCGGCGGATTATTGTTTTTAATGGAACTATATAAGATTATTTCTCCGTGAGCTCCGCGAGCCGCTATGGCGAGCGAGAGTGAACGGAAAGAAATAACGCAATATCAGCCGCCACGGCGTCGCGCTGTCGCGGCAGCCCTTGTGGCTCGCCGCAATTTTCTTTAAAAAGCTATTGAAAATTGCGGCTCGCTTTACGGGCTTCCGCTCCTCTTCCGCGAAAAGTCACGCTCCCGCGCAAAAAATCGCCGGGGCTATTTTTATGCGCTCCGCTTTGACTTTTCGCGGTTGTGATTTAGCGGACTCCGTATCGTTCGTGACGGCATTTTTATAATATTTTATGCCGTCTCTCACTCACTCCGTCGCCAGACGCGATTGCTTTCCCGCAAGACGACCGAGACTGTCCTTTTCGTCGAGGGAAGTCGAGTGGTTGAAAGCAACGCTTCTGATTCCGGCTTTTCCCCACAAACGCAGGCATTTGCGGGAACCCCTTTTGCAAGCTCCATATCGCTTGTGATGCCCTTTTTATAATTTAATTTCAGGCGTCACCTCTCACGCCGCGCACAGATGCGAATATTTCTCCGTGAGACAACCGAGACGGTCGTTCTTGTCGAGGACAGTCGAACGGCAAGAAATAATGCTTCTGATTCCGCCTTTTCAGCGAAAAGTCACGCTCCCGCGCAAAAAATCGCCGGGGGGCGATTTTTATGCTCTCCGCTTTGACTTTTCGTGGGCGCGTGGCCACTACCGCTTGCCGTTTATGTTCATGCGGCAGGACTTTTTATTTTGTTCGTTTCAGACCTTTTTGTCTTATATCATTTTCCTAACTGCCTCTGTCTATTTTATCAAATGATTTTCTCCCCCTTTTCCAACCTGCACAATTACCTTCCTCTCTTGCCGGGAATAATCATGCAATTCGCCGGTTGACAAAACCCGGCAATATATATTATAATAGTTTCACTATTAAAAGCTGTGACGAAGAAGGCCGAAGAATTGCAGTCTCAGAGAGCCGGCGGATGGTGAAAGCCGGCAAAAGCAGTCTTTATGCCCCTCGCTTCCGAGCCGACCGCCTGAACCCCAAAGGGAAATTAGGGCGATCCGTGACTGCCGCGTCAGCGCATAGGAATTGTTGGATTCCAAGAGTGGCGGATTTTTCCGCAATTTGAGTGGTACCGCGAGTGTAAAATAATCTGCACCCGTCTCAAAGAAATACTTTGGGGCGGATTTTTTATACCTCCCAAGGCTTTTCAAAAGGGGCCCGATTCCTGAAAAAATCACTTTTTATAAGGAGAAGATAACCATGATGAACCCGAAAAAGTACTCGCCCGGCTACTATCTCCCGCCGGAAATGACCTACGACTGGGTCAAAAAGGACCACATCGAAAAAGCCCCGCTTTGGTGCTCTGTCGATTTAAGAGACGGCAACCAGTCTCTCGTCATCCCGATGAGCTTTGACCAGAAACTCAAATTCTACAAGCTTCTTTTAAAGGTCGGTTTTAAGGAGATCGAGGTCGGCTTCCCGGCCGCTTCCGACACCGAATATGACTTCCTGCGTGCGCTTATTGAGCAAAATCTTATCCCCGAGGACGTCACGGTCCAGGTCCTGACGCAGTGCCGCGAGCACATCATCAGAAAGACTTTTGAGGCGGTCAAGGGAGCGCCCTCCGCCATAGTCCACTTCTATAATTCCGTCAGCGTAGCACAGCGCGAGCAGGTATTTAAAAAGTCGAAAGAGGAGATCATGAAGATCGCCACCGACGGCGCAAAGCTCGTCAAAAAGCTTGCGGCCGAGTATGAGGGCAACTTCAGATTTGAGTATTCTCCCGAAAGCTTTACCGGCGCCGAACCCGAGTATTCCTTAGAGGTCTGCAACGCCGTTTTGGACATCTTGGAGCCCGGCCCCGACAACAATGTGATAATAAATCTTCCGGTCACGGTCGAGATGAGCATGCCCCACATCTACGCCTCTCAGATCGAATACATGAGCCGAAATCTCAAATACAGAGAATATGTCACTCTTTCTCTGCATCCCCATAACGACCGCGGAACGGGCGTGGCCGACACCGAGCTTGCGCTTTTGGCGGGCGCGGACCGAGTCGAGGGCACCCTCTTCGGAAACGGCGAGCGCACCGGCAACGTCGATATTATCACGCTTGCCATGAACATGTACTCCCACGGGGTAGACCCGAAGCTTGATTTTTCGGATATGCCCGCTATAGCCGACGTGTACGAAAAGTGCACCGGCATGAAAGTGTACGAGAGGACTCCCTATGCCGGAGCGCTGGTATTTGCGGCATTTTCCGGCAGCCATCAGGACGCCATCGCCAAGGGCATGAAATGGCGCGAGGAAAAGCACCTTGAGGAATGGACGACCCCGTATATCCCGATAGACCCGACCGACATCAACCGCACCTACGACGCCGACGTCATAAGGGTAAACTCCCAGAGCGGCAAGGGCGGCATAGGCTATCTTTTGGAGCATACCTACGGCTACAACGTCCCGCCGAAGATGCGCGAGCACTTCTCTTACATCTGCAAAGGCATTTCCGACCACGAACACCGCGAATTAAAGCCGGATGAGATTTTGGAGATATTCCGTTCGCACTATTTCAGGATAGTCGAGCCCGTCTGCATAGACGGAATGAAATTCTCCGAGCACCCGGACGGCGTTGACCTTGACATCGCGTTTACCTATAACGGCAAGCAGGTCAATATGAAGTCCCGCGGCAACGGCTCCATAGACGCCGTGTCCAACGCCCTTAAGGAGCTCACCGGCGACAGCTACTCCCTCGAGGTCTATACCGAGCACAGCCTTATGAATCAGGCGTCCCAGTCCGAAGCCATCGCCTACATAGGCATAAGGACCCCAAACGGCGAGCTTTTCTGGGGAGCGGGTTATCACACCGACATAATCAGGGCTTCTGCGTATGCGCTCGTGAGCGCCTACAACAACTCAAAAAAGTAAAGGAGAAATCGGCATGGGAATGACAATGACCCAAAAAATACTCGCCTCTCACGCGGGACTTCCCGAGGTAAAAGCGGGACAGCTTATTTCCGCGAAGCTTGATCTGGTCCTCGGCAACGACATCACCACCCCGGTCGCCTTGAACGAGTTCAACAAGGCGGGATTTGACAGCGTTTTCGACAAGGACAGAATAGCGATAGTTTTAGACCACTTTGTCCCGAACAAGGATATTAAGGCGGCCGAGCAGTCAAAGCAGTGCCGTGAATTTGCCTGCGCTCACTGCGTCAGCCACTTCTACGACGTCGGCAAAATGGGCATCGAGCACGCGCTTTTGCCCGAGCAGGGCGTTGTTACGGCGGGGGACTGCATAATCGGCGCCGACAGCCACACCTGCACCTACGGCGCCGTCGGAGCGTTCTCCACGGGCGTGGGTTCGACCGATATGGCGGCCGGTATGGCGACGGGCACGGCATGGTTCAAGGTTCCTGCCGCAATAAAATTCGAGCTTAAAAACAGCCTGCCGAAAACCTGCTCCGGCAAGGACGTGATTTTGACGATAATCGGCATGATAGGCGTCGACGGCGCTTTATATAAGAGCATGGAATTTTCCGGCGATGGCGTAAAGTCGCTCTCTATGGACGACAGGCTCTGCATATGTAACATGGCCATCGAAGCCGGCGCCAAAAACGGCATTTTCCCGGTCGACGACATAACAAGGGCATACTTAAACGGCAGGACCGAGCGCAGACCCATAGAATTCTCCGCCGACCCCGACGCCGAGTATGAAAAGGTAATTGAAATCGATTTGTCAAAAATCGTCCCGACGGTAAGCTGCCCGCATCTTCCCGAGAACACGAAGCCCGCGAGCGAGCTTTCCGATATAAAGATCGATCAGGTCGTCATCGGCAGCTGCACGAACGGCAGGATGGAGGACATGGAAGCCGCCTACAGCGTACTTAACGGCAAAAAGGTCGCGGACGGCGTAAGGTGCATAATCATCCCGGCGACGATGGCGATATACAAAGAATGTATAGAAAAGGGCTATATCACGGCCTTTATCGACGCGGGAGCGGTAGTCTCGACCCCGACCTGCGGGCCCTGTTTGGGAGGATATATGGGCATACTTGCCGAGGGCGAAAGATGTATAGCGACTACTAACCGAAACTTTGTCGGAAGAATGGGGCATGTAAAATCCGAAGTATATCTTGCAAGTCCCTTAACCGCCGCAAGCTCCGCGTTGACCGGCTATATCACCGCACCAAAGGAGGATTAAGATGAATACAAAAGGCAAAGTATTTAAATATCCCGACAACGTCGACACCGACGTTATAATCCCGGCGCGCTACTTAAATACCTCCAACGCCGAGGAGCTTTCCAAGCACTGCATGGAGGATATCGATACGGAATTTGTAAAAAATGTAAACAAGGGCGACGTCATGGTCGCGGGCTGGAATTTCGGTTGCGGCTCATCCCGCGAGCACGCTCCTTTGGTCATCAAGACCTGCGGCACCGGCTGCGTTATCGCAAAGAGCTTTGCAAGGATTTTTTATCGGAATGCCATAAATATCGGCCTGCCGATACTTGAGTGCGAGCAGGCGGCGGATGAGATAAAAGCGGGCGACGAGGTCTCGGTGGACTTTGACACCGGCGTCATCACCGACATGACGACGAATAAAACCTATCAGGCTCAGCCTTTCCCGGAGTTTATCCAGAACATAATCTCCGCCGGGGGACTGTTAAAATCATTGAAGAAGTGAGGGAGCGCAGTGAATAAAAAAATCGCAGTAATAAGGGGCGACGGCATCGGCCCCGAGATAGTGAACGAGGCCTTAAAGGTTCTCGACAGGGTATCGAAAAAATACGGCCACAGCTTTGAATACGTCGACGCGGACATGGGCGGATGCGCAATTGACAAATACGGCGACCCGCTTCCGCAGCAGGAACTCGACAAATGCTTAGCCGCGGACAGCGTTCTTTTGGGAGCGGTCGGAGGCCCGAAGTGGGACTCCGTCCCCGGGAACATGAGGCCCGAAAAGGGGCTTTTAAGGATTCGCGCCGGCATGGGCGTTTACTCGAATAACCGTCCCGCGAAGATTTGGCCCCAGCTCGCAAAGGCCTCGCCCTTAAAGCCGGAGATAGTCGAAAAGGGCATTGATTTCATAATCGTACGCGAACTCATCGGCGGCGTGTATTTCGGCGAGCATAAGACGTATGAGCAGGGCGAAAAAATATCCGAGGACGTCATGAAATACTCGGAATCAGAAATCGAGCGAATCGGCCGCATAGGCTTTGAGACCGCAAGAAAGAGAAGAAAGAAGCTCTGCTCGGTCGAAAAGTCGAACGTTTTGGACACGTCCCGCCTCTGGAAATCGGTCATGCACAGGCTTGCGGCGGAATATCCCGACGTCGAGCTTTCGGATATGCTTGTAGACAACTGCGCCATGCAGATAGTCAAGAACCCGGCTCAGTTTGACGTCATAGTCACCGAGAACATGTTCGGCGACATCCTCTCCGACGAGGCTTCTATGATAACCGGCTCCATCGGAATGATACCGTCGTCGTCCTTGGGGGCGACTTCAAACGGCCTCTACGAGCCTATCCATGGCTCCGCCCCAGACATAGCGGGACAGGACAAGGCGAACCCCATCGGCACTATCCTTTCTGCGGCGATGATGTTAAGATACAGTTTTGACATGCCGAAAGAGGCCGACGACATTGAAAACGCCGTTTCAAAGGTCCTCGACAGGGGATACCGCACAGGAGACATCATGAGCGAGGGAATGAAGCTCGTCGGCTGCCGTGAGATGGGAGACCTCATCGCGGATGAAATCTGATTTTAAAAAGGAAATGATAAAATGAAGCTTTCAGGCGCGGATATTATTGTAAGGACTCTTATAGAGCAGGGCGCTACGACGGTCTTCGGCTATCCCGGAGGCCAGATAATAAACGTCTACGACTCTCTCTATAAATACCGCGAAGAAATTACGCATATCTTGACGGCACATGAGCAGGGAGCTGCGCATGCCGCCGACGGCTACGCGAGGGCCACCGGCAAGGCGGGAGTGGTCATAGCCACATCAGGCCCTGGCGCTACGAACCTTGTCACGGGCATCGCGACGGCATACCTTGACTCTATACCGATGGTGGCGATAACGGGCAACGTCCCCACGACCCAGCTCGGCACCGACTCTTTCCAGGAGATAGACATAACGGGTATCACCCTGCCGATAACGAAGCACAACTACGTCGTCGGCTCCGTTGAAGAGCTTGCCGACACGATAAGAGAGGCGTTCAGGCTTGCGCTGTCCGGTCGCCCGGGACCCGTTCTTATAGACGTTCCCAAGGACATCCAGACCGCGACATGCGAATTTACCGAGCAGGAGCCGATAACCCCCGAACCTCGGCAGGCCGCCAAAGAGATAAGAATACGCGACGCCGCAGAATGCATAAACCTCTCCCAGAGGCCGTTTATCTACTTCGGCGGAGGAATGACGACCTCGGGCGCGCAGGACGAGCTAAAGGAGCTTGCGGAGATTTTGGACGCTCCGATAGGCTGCTCGCTGATGGGAATTTCGGCGATTCCGACCGACTACCCGAGATTTTTGGGCATGCAGGGCATGCACGGCCACTATGCCTGCTCGATGGCGATGCATAGGGCCGACTGCATAATCGCCCTGGGCGTAAGATTTAACGACAGAGTTACCGGCAACCGTGCGAAATTTGCGACTCACGCCCAGATAGTCCACATCGATGTCGACGGCGCAGAGCTCGATAAAACCGTATCAGCTGCACATTCGATGAGAGGCGATTTAAAGCTCACACTTCAGAAGCTTATCCCGCTTTTGCAGCAAAAAAAGCTCCCCGAATGGCGCAAGACCATCGAGGGCTTAAAGGCAGAGGAACGCCGGACTCTTGACAACCGCGACGGGCTGACCCCGCGTTCGGCAGTCCTGACATTAAATAAATACCTTAACGAAAACACCCCGGTCGCCACCGACGTAGGCCAGCACCAGATGTGGACGGCTCAGAACATCTCCCTCAAAAAAGAGAGAAGATTTCTCTCATCGGGCGGTCTCGGCACGATGGGATTCGGCATGGGAGCTGCCATGGGCGCGGCCATAGGCCTTAAGGAGCGCTCGGTCTTAGTCACCGGCGACGGCGGCTTCGGGATGTGCCTAAACGAGCTTGCGACGGCCGTGACGTATAAGATACCGATGGTCATTTTACTCATGAATAACGGCGTTTTGGGCATGGTCAGACAGTGGCAGACTCTCTTCTTTGACAAGCACTACTCAAACACCGTTTTGGAAAGAAAGACCGATTTTGTCAAACTTGCCGAGGCGTTCGGGGCGACAGGTTATCATGCCGAAAACCTTACAGAGCTTGACGAGGCGCTCAAAAAGGCATTCTCGGCGGACGGGCCTGTGGTAGTCGAGTGCATGATAGACAAGGACGAATTCGTTCTGCCGATGCTTCCTCCCGGCGGGTCGATGGACGACATAATAACAAAGGTTGGTGAGAGCGATGAATAACTTCACTATTGCGGTTTTGGTAAGAAACCAGTTCGGCGTATTGAACCGCGTCACGAGCATGTTCAGACGCAGGCGCTTCAACATCAACTCTCTCACCGTTTCCGAGACCGAATCCCCGGGGCTTTCGCGTATCACCGTAAGCTCCTCGGGACTTGAGACCGACAAGAAGCAGCTTATAAATCAGCTCTACAAGCTTCCCGACGTCTGCTCAATAAAAGAGCTCAACATCACCGAGTCGGTCACCTGCGAGCTTATGCTCATCAAAGTCAAGAACGACCCGGAATCGAGGGCGGACGTCAGAGACGCGGCCTCGGCATTCGGCGCAAAGACCCTCGATTACACCCGCGAGAGCATAATCATGCGCCTTACCGGCACTTCCCGGGAGCTCGACGCGTTTACCGACCTCATGCGCGACTATACGATACTTGAAATATGCCGCACGGGTATAGTATCGCTTGAAAGAGGCTCGACCACGATTTCAAAGATGGAGATATAATTATCCCCGAAACAGGAATCCCTCGCACTCAAGTGCGTCAGATATTATCCAAAACTTAAAAGGAGACAAAAATCATGAACAGAATTTTCTATCAGCAGGACTGCGACCTCCAGAAGCTTGCCGGTAAGACCGTCGCCATCATCGGCTACGGCTCCCAGGGCCACGCCCACGCCCTCAACTTAAAGGACAGCGGCGTAAACGTCATCGTAGGACTTTACGAGGGCTCGAAATCCTGGGCCAAGGCCGAGGCTCAGGGCCTCAAGGTCATGACCTCCGCAGAGGCTGCAAAGGCCGCCGACATCATCATGATCCTCATCAACGATGAAAAGCAGGCCAAGCTCTATAAAGAGTCCATCGAGCCAAACCTGACCGAGGGCAAGACCCTTGCTTTTGCGCACGGCTTCAACATCCACTTCGGCTGCATCAAGCCTCCTAAGAACGTCAACGTCATCATGATAGCCCCCAAGGGCCCGGGCCACACCGTAAGAAGCGAATACCAAGCCGGCAAGGGCGTTCCCTGCCTTATCGCCGTTGAGCAGGACGCTACCGGCGACGCTTGGGATATAGGTCTTGCCTACGCCTTAGGAATCGGCGGCGCAAGAGCCGGCGTTTTAGAGACCACTTTCAGAACCGAGACCGAGACCGACCTCTTCGGCGAGCAGGCGGTTTTGTGCGGCGGCGTATGCGCTCTTATGCAGGCCGGCTATGAGACCCTTGTCGAGGCAGGGTATGACCCGAGAAACGCATACTTTGAGTGCATCCACGAGATGAAGCTTATAGTAGATCTTATCTATCAGTCCGGCTTTGCGGGCATGCGTTACTCCATCTCCAACACCGCCGAGTACGGCGACTATGTCACCGGCCCCAAGATCATCACCGAAGAGACCAAGAAGACCATGAAGAAGATCTTAAAGGACATCCAGGACGGCACGTTTGCCAAGGAATTCCTTCTTGACATGTCCGACGCCGGCGCTCAGGTCCACTTCCAGGCGATGAGGAAAATCGCTTCCGAGCATCCCTCCGAGATCGTCGGCGAGGAGATAAGAAAGCTCTACAGCTGGAACGGCGAGGACAAACTCATCAACAACTGATTCAGCTATTTAACAGAGAACAAGAGGTCAGAAAACATATGCTATTTTCTGGCCTCTCGGCATATTTTAGATGAAATAGGTGATAAATTTTATGAAAAGCGACAACATTAAATTCGGCCCCCAGAACGCGCCGCACCGCGCACTCTATCACGCCCTCGGCTTTACCGACGAGGAGATAAAGCGCCCGATGGTCGGCGTCGTCAGCTCCTATAACGAGATAGTCCCCGGCCACATGAATATCGACAAGATAGTCGACGCCGTGAAAATAGGCGTTGCGATGGCCGGCGGCACGCCTGTGGTGTTCCCGGCGATAGCGGTCTGCGACGGCATTGCCATGGGTCACACGGGCATGAAATATTCCCTCGTCACAAGAGACCTTATAGCCGACTCCACCGAGGCGATGGCCTTGGCGCACGGCTTCGACGCGCTTGTGATGGTCCCGAACTGCGACAAAAACGTCCCGGGCCTTCTGATGGCGGCTGCAAGACTCAACATCCCGACTATTTTTGTTTCGGGAGGACCCATGCTCGCCGGCCACGTCGACGGCCACAAGACCTCGTTCTCCTCGATTTCCGAGGCGGTAGGGGAGTTTAACGCGGGTAAGATCACCCTTGAAAAGCTGCATGAGTACGAGTGCAAGACATGCCCGTCCTGCGGCTCCTGCTCGGGAATGTATACCGCGAACTCGATGAACTGCCTGACCGAAGCCCTCGGCATGGGACTACGGGGCAACGGCACCATCCCGGCGGTCTATTCGGCGAGAATCGAGCTTGCAAAGCACGCCGGCATGCAGATAATGGAACTTATAGAGAAAAACATCCGCCCGCGCGATATAATGACCGAGGCGGCGTTCATGAACGCCCTTACCGTCGATATGGCGCTCGGCTGCTCGACGAATTCCATGCTCCATCTTCCCGCCATAGCGCACGAATGCGGCATTGAGATAAACCTCGACATCGCAAACAGCATAAGCTCCAAGACCCCGAACCTCTGCCACCTTGCCCCCGCAGGCAGGATCTACGTCGAAGAGCTCGACGAGGCGGGCGGCGTCTGGGCGATAATGAATGAGCTTTCAAAGAAAAATCTTTTGAATCTTGACTGCATGACAGTCACCGGCTCCACCGTCGGCGAGAATATCAAAAACGCCCTGAATCTTAACCACGACGTCATAAGACCCGTTGAAAATCCCTACAGCGAGACCGGCGGAATCGCCGTTTTAAGGGGCAATCTTGCGCCCGACGGCTGCGTGGTAAAGCGCTCGGCAGTCTCCCCGAATATGCTTAAGTACGAGGGCAAGGCCAGGGTATTTGAATGTGAGGAGGACGCTCAGGCGGCCATCAACGCGGGACAGATAAAGCCCGGCGACGTTGTAGTCATCCGCTACGAGGGACCCAAGGGCGGTCCGGGCATGAGAGAGATGCTTAACCCGACGTCCGCAATCATGGGCATGGGTCTCGGCGAGAGCGTCGCGCTCATCACCGACGGCAGATTCTCCGGAGCTACGAGGGGCGCGTGCGTTGGTCATATCTCACCCGAAGCCGCTTCGGGCGGGCCTATCGGCATCGTCAAAGAGGGGGACATCATCGCCATAGACATCCCCGAAAACAAAATCGAGCTTAAAATCTCCGACGAGGAATTCAGCGCAAGAATGGCGGCGTTCGTCCCGAAGAAAAAGGAGCTTTCGGGGTATCTCAAGCGCTATGCCGAGCTTGTTTCATCTGGCGCCAAGGGCGCAGTTCTGAACTGAGGCGAAAAAATGGTCAACGATTTATCCGATCTTCTTTTGCAGCTTAAGTCCCTGACGGTCTTTCGCGAGGCCGCCGAGGACGAGCTGATAAAGGCCCTCATAAGCTTTTTGGAGGCAGACTCCGACGCTTCGGAAGCGGTGGCGCGCTACTGCGACTTCGCTAGAGTGCTCTATCTTGACGGCACGGCCGACCTCACGGGCTATGTAAAGGAGCTGGTGAGGTGTTCGCCGAACCCGATAGCAGAGCTTATCGGCGAGGGCAAAAAAGTCCCTGCCGAGATGGTGCGTTCCGCCGAATATGAGCTTAAAATTTTGGAGGACGTGGCCTCGCTTACCCCGAAAAAGCTTCGCGAGGACCTGCACTACGACGGAAAGCTTCCCGAATGGCAGAGTTCGTCAGTCGGCTTCTCCGAGGATTTCTCCATGCAGATGAAAAATATTTCCAAGCATGGAAGCGGCATATATGCAAAGTACCGGGCATTCCGTTTGGACGGGAAAAGAATCATGCCGATCGAATACCCGGACGGCGTGCGGCTTTCGGAGCTTATCGGCTATCAGCGTGAAAAGGAGCTTATCATTGCAAATACAAAGGCCCTTTTGTCGGGCAAGCCCGCCGCGAATATCCTGCTGACAGGCGACGCCGGAACTGGCAAATCATCGACGGTAAAGGCCGTTGTGAACGAGCTTTGGCAGGACGGATTGAGAATACTTGAGCTGAAAAAAGAACAGCTTCACGACCTGCCGGAGGTTTTGCACGAACTTAATAGAAATCCCCTTAAATTCATAATTTTTGTAGACGATCTGTCATTTACGCAAAACGACGACAATTTTTCGGCGCTTAAGGCCATGCTCGAGGGCACGGTGTCTGCAAAGTCGAAAAACACGGTCATTTATGCGACGTCGAACCGCAGGCATCTGATAAAAGAGAGCTTTTCGGAGCGCGACGGCGACGATGTGCACAGAAACGACACGATGCAGGAGACGGTGTCGCTGTCGGAGAGGTTTGGGCTTCATATAACGTTTTCGAGGCCGGACAAGGCGACGTATCTGGATATTGTCAGGCACCTCTGCGATGAGGCCGGGGTCGAATTCAGCGAAGTCGATGCGGAGAAGTTTGCTCTTAGCAGGGCATCGCGCTCGGCGAGGGCTGCAAGGCAATATGTCGACAGCCTGATAGCGAAAAAGGATTAGGCTTTGTTCGCTCAGGCTCGAATAAAGCAAAATCTAAAAAGGTTTTACCCCGCTTTTCCTCAAAAAGCGGGCAGGTTCCAAGGGCAGAGCCCTTGGTCGCAGCCCGCAGGCTGCGAAATCTCAAGCCCCGAACAGGGATGACGCAAGTCATCGCTGTTCGGGGCTTTTAAATAAGCGCAGGAGGGTAGGCAAAATCTGTCCTGTGGACAGTTTTGCCGTAGGGGACCCTCGCCGGGGGTCCCCTACCCGACGGCATGAAATGCCGTCGGGCAAAGCGGGAAAGGGGTAGCAGTAGCGTGTTTTGTTCCTGTTCACACTTCGCAATCGTAAACGATTGATTGCTCGTGTTCACAGACAAAACATCGCAACTGCGGGCAAACCCTGCAAGGGTTGTCCCCGAAAGGTAGCGGTCAGCAGAAAGCCCTCGCTCGCGAACGCGGCAGCGTTCGCGAGCGAGGGCCGGCAGAGGCACAAAGGTAAAAGTCAGCACCAACACCCCTCCCTCGGGGGAGGGGTCGGGGGAGGGGGTATTCTAAATAGCATGAGCGAAGCGAATACCTTATCCCCGTTGGCCGGTCTCGCATGGTAAAATTAAAATCCGCATCACTTTCTGCAAGGAAATGATACGGATTTTTTCGTTGAGGTGCGGTCGCCTCTCCCGCACGCCTTTTACGCCTTAGCCCTTTCCGGCTCCTTTTTGTCCTCCTCGGCCTCCATCGCCTTTTTGGCGGAGGTCAGCATCAGCTTTATCCTGTTGAGCTGGTTGACCTCGCTGGCGCCCGGGTCATAGTCCACCGCAGCGATGTTCGCCTGCGGGTAAACTTTCTTAAGGTGCTTTATCATTCCCTTGCCGACGACGTGGTTCGGCAGGCATGCAAAGGGCTGGATGCAGATTATGTTCGGCACGTCGCTCTCCAAAAGCTCCGCCATCTCGCCGGTGAGGAACCACCCCTCGCCGTACTGGTTGCCGAGGCTGAGGAATTGCTTGGCAAGCTCTGCAACTTTTTGTATCGGCATCGGCGGCTCGAACCGCTTTGAGCGCTCAAGCGCCTTTATTGCGGGCTTTCTTAGGAGCGCTATGGCCGAAACGCTGACCTTTGATACGATCGAGGCCTTGAGCGAAGCGCCCAAAAACTCGTGTTTATACTCGTTGTTGTAGACCGAATAGTTCATGAAGTCCATAAGGTCGGGCACGACCGCTTCCGCGCCCTCCGACTCCAAAAGCTCCACAAGATGGTTATTAGCAAGCGGCATGTATTTTACCAATATTTCGCCGACGACCCCGACCCTCGGCTTTTTGAGGCCGTCCACAAGAGGCAGGCTTTCGAAATCCGAAACGATGCCCTCGCAGACTTCCCGATAGCTCATTTTGAATTTTTTATCGGTCAGTTCTTTTGTGCATATTTCCAGCCATTTTTTGTGCAGCTTATCCGCCGAACCTTTTACTTTTTCGTAGGGCCTCGTGCGGTAGAGGCAGCGCATAAACAGGTCTCCGTATACCACGCCCTTGCCCGCAGCAAGAAGCAGCGGCAGGGTTATCTTAAAGCCCTCGGACTTCTCCATGCCGTTGGCGTTTAATGATATTACAGGAATTTTTGACAGCCCGGCCTTGTCGAGAGCGCGCCGGATGAATCCGACATAGTTTGAAGCCCGGCAGCATCCGCCCGTCTGGGTCATGATGATGGCCAGCCGGTCGGTGTCGTATTTTCCGGACAGCACCGCGTCCATGACCTGCCCGACGGCGGTGATGGATGGGAAGCATGCGTCGTTGTTTACAAATTTAAGACCGGTGTCGATGGCGCTTCGGTTGTCGTTTGTGAGGACCTCGATGTTGAAGCCGTAGTGCTTGAATACCGGTTCCAAGACCTCGAAGTGTATCGGCGACATCTGCGGAGCCAAGATGGTATAGCCCTCGTCGAACATCTTCTTGGTGAACTGAGTGCTGTGGTATGTGATAGGCTTCGGCTCGGCAGAGATATGCCTTTCGCGCCGCTGATTCATCGCGGCTATAAGGCTTCTTATCCTTATTCTGACAGCGCCGAGATTATTTACCTCGTCGATTTTAAGAACGGTATAGAGCTTGTTCGAGCCCTCAAGTATCTCGGACACCTGGTCGGTTGTGACGGCGTCGAGTCCGCAGCCGAACGAATTGAGCTGTATAAGCTCCAAATCGTCCCGCAACCTGACAAACTCCGCCGCCGAATAGAGCCGCGAGTGATACACCCACTGGTCGACAACTCTCACAGGCCGCTCGGGGTCGAAATCTATCGGCAGGCTGTCCTCCGAGAAAACGTCCAGCCCGTAAGAAGCGATAAGCTCGGGTATTCCGTGGTTGATCTCCGGGTCTACGTGATATGGCCTCCCGGCAAGGACTATGCCCCGTCCGCCTCTTTCTTCCATCGCCTTAAGCGCCCTTGCGCCCTCGGCCCTTATATCGGCCTTTGCCTTAAGCTGCTCATCCCACGCCTTATGCACGGCCGCCCTTATCTCATCCTCGGGGACCGAGAACTGCTTTGTGAACATCCTAACGAGCCTGTCGGCGGCGGTTTTTTCATCGGTCAGCGCGATGAACGGTCTGACGTATTTCACCTTTCCCTCGGCTATTTCTTCTATGTTGTTCTTGAGATTTTCCGGATATGCGGCGACTATCGGGCAGTTGTAGTGGTTCTGAGCCTGCCTTGTCTCCTGATGCTCATAGAACACGCAGGGATGGAAAATCGTCGTCACGCCATGATTTATGAGCCACTGCACATGCCCGTGCGACAGCTTCGCAGGATAGCATTCGGATTCCGAGGGTATAGTCTCCATGCCGAGCTCATACATCTTTCTGTCCGACAGCGGCGAGAGCACCACCCTGAACCCAAGTTCTTTAAAATATGTAGCCCAGAACGGGTAGTTTTCGTAGATGTTTAGGACCCTCGGTATTCCGATAACGCCTCTCGGGGCGTTTTCCTCGGAAAGAGGCTCATAGTCGAATATCCTCTTTCTCTTAAATTCTATAAGATTTACGCCGTGCACGGAGGCTTTATCCGAGCCGAGCCCGCGCTCGCAGCGGTTTCCGGTGATGTGTTTTCTGCCGCCCGGGAAAGTAGATACGGTGAGCATGCAGTTGTTGGTGCATTTTCCGCATCTTGCCGTAGCGGTCTTATAAGTCATGCCTACTATCTCGTCAAGCGGCAGCATCCCGCTTCGTTCGCCCTTGCAGCGTTCCTTTGCTATCAAAGCGGCGCCGAAAGCCCCCATGATCCCCGAAATATCCGGGCAGGTCGCATTCACCCCGGCAATGCGCTCGAACGCCCTCAGCACGGCCTTGTTGTAAAACGTTCCGCCCTGTACGACGATATGACTTCCGAGTTCGCTCGGGTCGGCAAGCTTGATGACCTTATAGAGAGCATTTTTTATGACAGAATATGCAAGCCCCGCCGAAATGTCCGAAACCGGCGCGCCCTCCTTTTGGGCCTGCTTTACGTTTGAGTTCATGAACACGGTGCACCGCGTGCCGAGGTCTACGGGGTTTTTGGCAAAAAGCGCCTCTTTTGCAAATTCCTCGGCGGTATATCCCAAAGAATTGGCAAAGCTTTCGATAAAGCTTCCGCAGCCCGACGAGCATGCCTCGTTCAAAAGCACGTTGTCGACCGAGCCGTTTTTGAGTTTTATGCACTTCATGTCCTGACCGCCGATGTCCAAAACGCAGTCGACCTCGGGGTCAAAGAACGACGCCGCAGTTGTGTGCGCGACGGTCTCGACCTCGGATACGTCAAGCCGAAACGCCGATTTTAGGAGCGATTCGCCGTAGCCCGTCGAGCATGACCCCGCTATCACGGCGCCCTCCGGAAGCTTTTTTCTCAGTTCATCCACGGCGTTCTGTGCGGCCGATACGGGATTGCCCTTGTTGTTTTGGTAGTGCGAGAATAAGAGCCTGCCGTCCTCGGATATAAGCGCCATTTTCGTCGTAGTGGAGCCGGCGTCGATGCCGAGGTAGCATTTTCCCCGGTACTCGGAAATATCGCCCTTTTCGACGATCGCGCAGTTATGGCGCGCCAAAAATGCATTGTATTCCTTTTCACTTTTAAAGAGCGGGTCGAGGCGCTTTATCTCAAATTTCATGTCAACGCCCTGCTCAAGCTTATCGGCAAGCTCTGTAAGGCTTGTCGCCTCGGTCTCCTTTGGAGTCTCGAGGGCCGCGCCCATGGCGGCAAAGAGATGGCTGTTTTCCGGGTCTACCGTAGTCTCGGGGGTCAAGTTAAGAGAGCGGATAAACGCCTTTTTAAGCTCTGTCAGAAAATGCAGAGGGCCTCCCAAAAACGCTACGCAGCCCCTTATCGGCTTGCCGCACGCAAGCCCCGAGATGGTCTGGTTCACCACCGCCTGGAAGATGGACGCCGCCAAATCGGCTTTCGTCGCGCCCTCGTTTATAAGCGGCTGGATGTCGGTCTTTGCGAAAACCCCGCACCTTGCCGCAATGGGATATATTTCCTTATAATTTTTGGCTTCATTGTTAAGGCCCTCGGCGTCGGTCTGCAAGAGCGCGGCCATCTGGTCGATAAAGGAGCCGGTGCCGCCCGCGCATACCCCGTTCATCCTCTCGTCAAGGCCGCCCCTGAAGTAGATTATCTTCGCGTCCTCGCCGCCGAGTTCTATCGCCACGTCGGTCTGAGGGGCGATGAGCTCAAGCGCGGAAGCCACCGCCGAGACCTCCTGGACAAACGGTATCCCGAGCGCTTTTCCGAGATTTATCGAGCCCGAGCCGGTTATCCCGAACGTCATCTTCACGTCCCCAAGCTCCTCCGCAGCCTCTCTCAGAAGCTGCGCGAGAGTCTCCTGGATATGGGCGCAGTGCCTCATATATCGGCCGAAGACAAGGCTGCGCTCACCGTCCAAAACGGCGAGCTTCACCGTCGTCGAACCGACGTCAATTCCCGCTTTGTAAAGCATTGCAATGCCTCCTGTTCACTTCTTTTTTCTTGTTTCAAGCTCTCCTATGATGTCTTTGATATGTTCAGAAAGACTCCTGTCGGATTCAAGCGACAGGAAGAAATGTATTTTACGGTTTGTTTTTTCGTGCACGCTTCTTATATGCGCCTTAAGATGTTCATAGCGGACGATGACGCCGCTTTCCTCGGCATATTTCTTGACCTTTACAACAAGATGCGAGGAATAGACGACGTCGACGATGAAAAACCCGAAGAACAGGCCTATAAAGAAGCTGAACGCGAGATTTTCGGACAGCCACCAGAGCGCGCCGAGAATCCTCGGATGTATCAGGAAATAGTAGGCCGCGCCCATTGCCGCCCAAATTAAGGAAAATTTCGGGCATATGATACCCTGGATGTTGCCCCATTCGCTTCTGTAGTCCCAAAGGCGCAGGTTAAAGTACTTAAGGCTGACTATGCCCGCGATATATTCTATTACGGTCATCATCACCGCCATGAACAAAAAGAGAATTATTTTTTTGAGCACGGGGTCCATGGCGGGCAGATGGTCCTCGGCAAGTGCCGAGAGAAAGAGTATGCAGAGCCCCGACCCGTAGAGAGGAAGCCACGGGCCAACGCAGAATCCGGGGTTTATCCATTTGCGCTCGGGATTCGCGCCCGAGAAGAATCTGCGGTAAAAGAGTTCCAAGACCCAGCCGAAAACCGAACCTATGAAGAATAAAAACGCAAGCGCGAGCAAAAAGTTCATAAGCCCTCCGAAAAATGATGATATATAAGATATTGTAGCACTTTATGTCGGTTTTGTCAAATGGAAGTTGTCGAAAAAAACGGCCGGTATGACCACTTTATTACCGTTACTTAAGTCTGTCATCTGACTTCTGTATTTTTGATGTGGCCGCCTTGGCCACATCTTTGAGGCGTTTCCATATTGACAACTCCGAAAAAATGAGTAAAATTATAGTAAATACATTGATTGGAGTGACAGCTTTGAAAAAAACACCGATCATCATAGGAGGAGTGGCGGCTGCGCTTACTGCGGCGGCTGCTTCGGCGGCGGCTTTCGTCGCGGACAAGACCTACCGCGTGACATGCCTGCACACCGACGAGCAGAAAGAGCATGACCGAAACCCCCACATTGAGTTCGGAAACGAGCAGTATGCCGACATAAATCCCAAACTCCACGGAATTATCTCGTCCGCTGAGGAAGCGCCCTTTGAGGAGATACGCATAACCTCCTCACGCGACGGGACCGAGCTCTACGGCAGGCTCTATATCTTCTCCGACAGCCCGGTTTTTAACATATTCTTCCATGGCTATCGCGGGACAGCCTTGCGAGACGGCTGCGGCGGGTTTGAGATGTGCCGTGAAAACGGCATAAACGCGCTCTTGGTCGACCAGCGCGCCAACGGCAATTCCGGCGGAAACGTCATCACTTTCGGCATTTTGGAGAGATACGACTGCCTCGACTGGGCAAATTATATTTCGGGCAGGTTCCCCGGCTGTAAAATTGCCCTTTCGGGAGTTTCCCTTGGTGCGGCGACGGTCCTGAACGCTTCCGACCTTGACCTGCCGGAAAACGTCAAGTGCATAATCGGCGACTGCGGATTCACCTCCCCGAAAGAGATAATCTGCAAAGTCGCGACTGAGCAGGGGTATCCCGCAAAACTCTGCTACCCGCTTTTAAAGCTCAGCTGCAAGCTTCGTTCGGGGTTTGACCTCGACGAATCGTCGGCGATAGAGGCTGTGTCAAGGACAAAAATACCGATACTCATAATCCACGGCGACGACGACCGCTATGTGCCGTTTGAGATGGGCGAGAGGCTCTATGAGGCGTGCGCGTCGGAAAAGCAGTTTTTGCGTGTCCACGGCGCTCCCCATGCGGCAAGCTATATGGTCGATAAGGAGGCATACACCAAGACTTCCCTTGATTTCATCCGCAAATACTGCGGGGAATTTTAATCACTCGGCTCAAACAAATAAAAATCAAAATTATCGAGACCGCTTTTGAACGCCGCCGTTTTTCTTTCGGAGCCGTCGGCGGTCTCGGTGTAATATGTGATGACAAAGCCCTGCTCGGGGTCATAGCGCTCGGTAAAAGAGCCCGGGCCGAAGTTCACGGCTCCGAGGCCGTCATAGAACGCCTCTTTGACATATCCAGCCTCTGTTTTTCCGCCGTTGTTTCGATATACCGTGACCGTCTGCGACCCGTCGCCCGAAACGCAGTTGCATATCAGTTCGTCAGTCCCGTCGCCGTCAAGGTCGGCGCTGTACGCCTCGGGAAGTTTGCTGTCAAAGCGGCCTATCATCTCGGCAAGACACCTTTTTACGCCGTCGGTCTCGGTGTAAAAATGCCAGGTAAAGAAGTGCGGAGCGGTCTCCGAAACCCTGACCTTGCAGCCGCTGAAGCCCAAAACTTCGGAAAATGCCCCCAAATCTCCGATATCTTTTCCCATAAGCATGTCGAGCAGTCCGTAAATCCTCTCTGCGCTGTCTGATTTTGCATTTAGTTCATAATACACCCCGTCGCACTCAAAAACGGCCCGGCTGACGTATTTATACTCCGGCGTGGGCTCCTCCGAAAAAATTTTCACGAGGACGTCCCCGTATTCCAAAAAATCGATTGCTTCGGAGATGTCGCCGCTTGACTTTTTGTCAAACGAGCAGTTTAAAACGACCGCGCAGTCGGGATAATCGGCGGAAACGGACAGCGTCTCCCACCCCGACGGGTCGCCAAGCCCGCCCGTGCAGTTGAGCAGGATGGTCGGCGAATCGTCCTCGGAGAGGTCGAGGTTTTGCGCCAAAAGCCTGCCGCCGAAATTGTCCGAAATTTCCCGGATATTTCCGACCGAAATTATTTTTTCTTCGGATTTTTTTAAAATCATCCCGCCTGCCAGAATAATGCATAAACATGCGGCGGCAGCTATATATTTAATCCGTCTTCCGGACCTTTCGCGGGCCCTTTTTTCGTCCGCTTCGTAAATCGTTTCATCGCTTAAAAATCCCAGCGACCCGGACAGCGTAAGCTTATTCATACCTCATAGCCCTCCTTTTCAAGATAAACCTTAAGACCTTGCCGCACGCGGTACAGTATCCCCTTGACCTTAGATTCCGAGACCCTTTGCGCACGCGCTATTTCCTTTATCGAATCCCCGAAAAAATATCTTCGGACGAATAGGACGCGGTGAGCCTCCGGCAGCGTTTTAAGGTATCGTTCTATCGTCTCTCCCAATAATTTAAGGTCGGTTTTTTCGTTGATATCTTCGCCGCCGGCTATTTCCTCAAGTTCATACAAAGACGCCGTAAATTCGGAGGCTATGCGCTTTTTTCGATTTCTGAGGCGGTATCTGTCGATGGAGAGCTGACGGGCTATTTTGCATAGGTACGTCCTTAATATTTTCGGTCTGTGCGGAGGTATGGACCGCCATGCGCAAAGAAGCGTTTCGTTGAGTATTTCCTTTGAATCCTCTTCGTCGGCAAGAATGTTAAAAGCCGTTTTGCATAGATACCCGGAGTATTTCTTTTCGGCCTCTTTAAGAGCCGATTCGTCGCGCATTAAAAACAGCTCGACGATAGCTTCGTCCCGCATATACATACCTCCTCGTATAATAATAAATGTAAGTTAGAAATAACCATATCAAGCTTCCCTCACAAAGTCTTGAATTGGTGATTG
>CANQNF010000031.1 GCA_947625125.1 uncultured Clostridia bacterium | reverse complement strand
AAGGTGTAAGCGCGGCGACGCGTTCAGCCAGCGAGTACTAATCGGTCGAGGGCTTAACCTTTTTAGAGTTATGTTCAGAAATACTATGTTAGAGGCTCACATCGGCAAGCGCAGCTTGCGATGAGTGAGACAAAAATCCTTTGAGACAACCGAGGCAATCGTTTACGCCGAGGGCAGTCGAAAAGTTGATTTTTGCGAAACTCAACGAAACTCAATCCGTTATTCAATTTTGAGGCTGCAAACAAATCAATTAAATCGGTTTTGCTGATTTGGTTGAGGCCAAGGGTTATGAAATTTCATACCCGGGGTGCCAGCAGTCCGCAGCGTTAGAGGCAGTCGGCAGCGGTTACATCAACTAACTTCTAACCACTAACCACTAATCTCTAACAGGGCAAGCGCAGCTTGCCTGAGTGAGACAAAAATCCTTTGAGACAACCGAGGCAATCGTTTTCGCCGAGGGCAGTCGAAAAGCTGATTTTTGCGAAACTCATTAAGACACGAATAAGTCTTACTGAGAGAGGGCAAACTTCGTTTGCCTGAGTGAGACAAAATCTCTCAGAGTTCGAGCGGTCGGTCGTTTATGACCGCGAAGAACGATGAGCAAGATTTTGCGAAACTCATGTCGGTGACGATTGCAGTGAGGTCCCACCTGTTCCCATGCCGAACACAGAAGTTAAGCTCACTTGCGCCTACGATACTTGCACGGTGACGTGCCGGGAAAATTGGTGTTGCCGACACATATTCAAAAAGCATAAGCTTCGGCTTATGCTTATTGCCTCTTAGCTCAGTCGGTAGAGCACCTGACTGTTAATCAGGGGGTCGTCAGTTCGAGCCTGACAGAGGCAGCCACAAAAAAGCCGTGGGACAAAAGTCCTGCGGTTTTTCTTTTCGGGGAGGTTAAAAAATGAAAAGTGCGCGCACAACGCGTTTTATTTTGATTTTTTCGTCATTCATGGCGGCGCTTCTCGCCCTTTCGGCATGCTACTACTACTTCACGACCGAGCGGGTCGTCTATAATGACAATATCGACGGCGAATTTTCGCTTCCCGATGACGAATATCTGAACCATATTATTGAAATTATGGACAGCGGATACCACCCGCCATACCCCGAACCGCTCGGCAAAATTTCGTCGGCAAAGGACGCCCGAAAAGCGGCCGAGCGCGTCTGGTTCAAGGAGTACGGCAGGCTCTCGATAATCGAGCAAAGGCCCTACAACGTCTATCACGACCCCGAAAACGGCGTCTGGTTCGTCGACGGGACCATACCGAGGGGCCGTCTCGGTGGCGTTGCGAGCATTATTATGAGGGAGGACGACGGCGAGGTCATCTGCCTCTGGCACGGCAAGTGAGGGATTAAAATGGAAAAAATTCTCTATGATCTTCTTTTTGAGCAGTACGGCGGCGCGCTTGCCGACGAGATAGCCGGCGGGTTCGTATCCCGGCCGGTGACATTGCGCGTAAACCGTTTAAAGGCAGGGGCGGACGAGGTTTTTGAGGAGCTGTCCCGTGTGGGCGCAGAGCTCTGCCCGGTTAAATGGTACGCCGACGCGGTGATCATAAAGAATCTCCGCGAGTCGGATATCCGGAAGCTTGACCTGTACAAGGACGGGAAGATATATCTTCAAAGCCTGTCGTCGATGCTTCCGCCGCTGATACTTGAGCCGAAAGAGGGCGAGAGCATTTTAGACATGGCGGCGGCGCCCGGCGGCAAAACGACCCAGATAGCGGCCATGACCGAGGGAAAGGCGAACGTCACGGCGTGCGAAAAAAATAAAATTCGTGCAGAGAGGATGAGGTTCAATCTTGAGCGGCAGGGAGCCGGGCGGGTCTCGGTGATGATCTGCGACTCAAGAAAGCTTGACCCGCACTTCAGATTTGACAAAATTTTACTTGACGCGCCATGCAGCGGCAGCGGGACAGTAGTGCCGGAAAGCTGCGATTTCAGCATGGAGCTTTATGAGAGGAGCATGAAACTACAGCGCGAGCTGCTGACAAAGGCTCTCGGGCTTCTTAGGCCGGGCAGCAGGATGGTATATTCGACATGCTCTGTTCTTCGGGGCGAGAACGAGGACGCGATAGGCTCGGTAAAAAAGCTTGCGCGGGTCCTGCCGATAGATATTTCACGCTTTGAGGGCGTGCCGACTCTGCCGACGGCGGTGCCGGGGACGCTTCTTGTGAAGCCGACGGAGCTGTACGAGGGCTTTTTTGCGGCGGCCTTGGAGCGGATTTAGTACCGAGTGCGCGACAGCACGGGCGAAGCCCCGGCTCCGGCGGAGCCGGAGCCCCCTGCGCCCCTTTGGGGGCGCAGAGCCCGCCGACCGCAGGTCGGCGGGGGCTTCGCCCAAAGGCGGCGGTTTTATCAAGCCCCGTTAAAGCCGGCCGCCGCCAAAGCCCGGGGTTCGGCGCTCTGCATTTTTATAGTGCAACTTGGTTATTTTTAGCGCTGAAACGTCGGATAAATCGTGCAAAAGGCGGGAATTTTGCAGGATTTAAAAATCCCACTTGCATTTTCGCGGGAACTATACTATAATATATCAGACAACAATTTTTTAAAGGAGTGCTTTTTGATGACTCTCAGAGAATTTTCAAAGGCCGAGCTTTCGGCGTTTTTGGAGGAGCAGCGGGCAAAGCTTGACGAATTCGGCAAAATGGGCATTAAGCTCGACATGTCAAGAGGCAAGCCCTCGACCGAGCAGCTGGACCTGTCGAACGAGATGCTGACCCACTGCCTCGACGGCGACCATATCTCGGAGAACGGCGTGGATTGCCGAAATTACGGCGTTCTGGACGGCATTTACGAGGCCAAGAGACTGTTCATGAAGATGATAGGCGTCGGCCGCTGGGAGATCATCATAGGCGGAAATTCGAGCCTGCAAATGATGTACGACGTGCTTGCAAAGGCGATGCTTTTGGGCGTTAAGGACAGCCCGAAGCCCTGGTGCAAGTGCGAAAAGGTGAAGTGGCTCTGCCCATGCCCCGGTTATGATCGTCATTTTGCGATTTGTGAGGCTTTCGGCATTGAAATGATACCCGTGCCGATGCTTTCCGACGGCCCCGACATGGACATGGTCGAAAAGCTTGTTTCGGAGGATGAGGCGATAAAGGGCATTTGGTGCGTTCCGAGATATGCAAACCCCACCGGCGTGGTTTATTCCGATAAAGTTATTACAAGATTTGCCAATTTAAAGCCTGCCGCACCCGATTTCAGAATTTTCTGGGACGACGCGTACTGCGTGCACGACCTGACCGACGAGCATGCAAATATCTTAAACATACTTGACGAATGTAAGCATGCCGGAAACCCCGACATGGTAATAATTTTCGCTTCCACGTCAAAAATAAGCTTCCCGGGCGGCGGCGTTGCGATAATCGGCGCAAGCGAGGAAAATATCAATTTTATGAAAGCGCAGATGGCATGCCAGACGATAGGCTACGACAAGCTCAACCAGCTTCGCCACGCCAAATTTTTCGGCAGCTACGAAGGCATTTTGGTGCATATGCGCAAGCACCGCGATATTATAAAACCCAAATTTGACGCGGTTTTAGAGGCGCTCGACAGGGAAATCGCGCCCCTTGAGATCGCCGACTGGTCCCACCCCAAGGGAGGCTATTTCATCAGCTTCGACGGCCCCGACGGCACGGCCAAGAGGATAGTCGAGCTCTGCAAGCAGGCCGGTGTCACGCTCACAGGCGCAGGCGCCGCGTTCCCCTACGGCAAGGACCCCAAAGACCGGAACATCCGCATAGCGCCGACCTACCCGTCCCTTGACGAGCTCAGGCAGGCGATCGAGATTTTCTGCGTAGCGGTCAAAGCCGCCGCCGCCGAAAAGGCGTTGGAGGGGTAATAGGAGCAGGGGAAATCTCAAAACTGCATGATTTTAAGGCATAAAATTATTCCGCCCGCCAAGCCTTTTTGCAAGCGCTCCGGCGGGCGGCGTTTTTGGGTAAACGACGTGGGAAAAGGGTCAGAGTCGATAATAAAAGCTTTCAATATCTCGAGGAAACGGGTAAAAGGTATTCGCTGTGCGAATGCTATTTTAGCTCACACTCCCCCGGCCCCTCCCTCAAGGAGGGGGACTGCGGCCGAACATAGGTTGGGTAAGCCCGCATCAGCTTCCGGATGGAAACTGATGCGGGCTTTAATATACCCTACGGCCCGACCTACTGGGACAAGGTATTCGCTTCGCTCATGCTATTTAAAAGTCCCCCTCCCCCGACAGGACTTGCTGAAGCCTACGGCGAGAGTAGCCCCTCCCCTCAGGGGAGGGGGTCGGGGGTGGGGGGTCTAAAAATAGTATGAGCGAAGCGAATACCTTATCCCCCGGGTCGGGCACAGATGGTATATTAAATCTGTATCACTTTCCGCAAGGAAATGATACGGATTTTTGCCAAGGTTTGTGCGACATCCCCCTACTTGAGGAGGGGACAGGGGGATACTTCAAATAGCATGAGCCACGAAGTGGCGAATACCTTTTGAGCATGGGCGGCGCAGAAGGTTCGTCAAAAAGTCACTTCACAATCCTTTAGGATTTGAAGTGAATTTTTCGCACTATGTTTTGGCGACAATCCCCCTCCTCGAGGAGGGGGCAGGGGAGGTGACTCAAAATAGCATTCGCGAAGCGAATACCTTTTATCGGCCAAGGGCGCGGATACAGGCGGGCTATTTTTTTCTACTTTTGTTTGCGAATTCCTTGTCCAGGTGGAGTGGTCAACGGCGCCCCGGTAAAGAATCCCCATCAGCATCCGCGTGGATTCGATGGGGATTTTTCTCACAATCTTTTTGCCTGTCCTCCGGATGGCGGGAGCCTATCTCGCACGAACCTTGTAAAAAATCCGCGGTAGCCCTGCTTGGCTTTGTTAAAAGCCTAATGCTTCTCTCCCCATAAGAAGTGGCACAAACGGCCGTATCAAGAATACAGCGGTAAGATGTCAGAAACTCAAAGCGCACTTGTGGCGACAATTTAAAAATGAAAAATAATGTGTGCCAAGTGCCGTTTCCTCCCCCATATTTCTTCTTGACTCTTGCCCGGGGCTGTGCTAAAATAAAAGAAAAAATCTGGAGGCGCCGTATGCAGAGCAATATCCTCGACGGAAAAAAACATATACATTTTATCGGCATAGGCGGAAGCGGCATGTTCCCGCTTGCGCAGATTCTTCATCAAAAGGGCTTTTACCTCACCGGCTCCGACAACAACGAGACCGAAACTCTTCAGGCTGTCCGAGATATGGGCATTCCCGTGGCCATGGGCCAGCGCGCCGAAAACATTGAGGGCGCGGACCTTATTGTCCATACATCCGCGATAATGGCGGACAATCCCGAGCTTATCGCGGCCCGTGCTTCGGGCGTGCCGGTTTTGGAGAGAAAAGACCTCTTGGGGCTTGTGACGACATGGTACGACAACGCCGTGGGGTTCTGCGGGACCCACGGTAAAACCACGTCCACGTCGATGCTCGTACAGATACTTCACACCTGGGGCAACGATTTTTCCTGCGTCATAGGCGGAAAACTTCCGTCGATAGGCGGTTCGGGCAGG
Organism: uncultured Clostridia bacterium; assembly: GCA_947625125.1. Lineage (GTDB taxonomy): Bacteria > Bacillota > Clostridia > Oscillospirales > Ruminococcaceae > Faeciplasma. The sequence continues at coordinate 25,833 of CANQNF010000031.1, read as the reverse complement.
GTCGGCACGTCCGACATCATCGTCTGCGAGGCCGACGAATACGTCGATACTTTTTTGAAAATGAGCCCCGACATCGCCGTGATTTTAAACATCGACGAGGACCACATGGAATACTTCAAAACGCTCGACCACCTGATAGGAAGCTTCCATAAATTTGCAGAAAATGCAACGAAATGCGTGATATACAATATCGGCGACAGGAACACCAGAGAAGCCGTGGCGAGCGTGTCGGGAAAAGAAATGATCTCGTTCGGGTGGGAGAAAAACGCCGACTATTACCCCGGCGAGATTTCGCAGAACGGCTTCACGACGACGTTCGGCGTTTATCATCATGATAAAAAAATATTCGACGCCGCTATACACGTTCCCGGCAGGCACAACGTTTTAAACGCCGTTTCTGCCATTGCTGCGGCGAGATTTCTCGGGGTGCCGGACGACGTGATAAAGGCCGGAATTGAAAGCTTTACAGGCTCTTTGAGAAGATTCGAGAAGATACTTTCTAAGGACGGAATAACGATCTGCGACGATTATGCGCATCATCCTGCCGAAGTGACAGCCGTCCTGAAAACCGCAAGAGGGCTCGGTTTCAAGAGGATAATCGCCGTTCACCAGCCGTTCACGTTTTCGAGGACGTTCAGGCTTATGGACGACTTTGCCGAAGCGCTCAGCATTGCCGACGAGGCCGTCATCACCGAGATAATGGGTTCGCGTGAGAAAAACACTTTCGGAGTCAGGGCCGAGCAGCTCGTCGAAAAAATTCCGGGCGCGGTCTTTACTCCGACGTTCGACGAGTGCGTCGACTACCTCGCCGGGCGCGTTAAAAGCGGGGACCTTGTCATCACGCTCGGCTGCGGGGATATTTATAAGGTGGCAAAGAGGCTCGCGGAGAGGGTGTAGGGGGCGTGATCGAACGCTCTGAATGAATGTTGATTAAATCCCACCATAATTTTGGCAGATTATGGTGGGATTTTTGCCGGCCTGCTACAGCCCAAGGTATTCGCCTGTGACATAAAAAATAAAAAGTATCCCTGCCTGCCACTGCCCTATTAAAAGGTATTCGCTACGCTCATGCTATTTTAAATCACCTCCCCCTGACCCCCCTCAAGGAGGGGGAATGCTCGCACGCACCTTGTGGGCAAAAATTCATCTCAAAACTAAAGTTTTTGAGATGAATTTTTGCTGACCCGCCTGCCACTACCCCGGGGGATAAGGTATTCGCTTCGCTCATACTATTTGAGAAGCCCCCTCCCCCGACCCCTCCCCCAAGGGAGGGGAGAGTTCTTCGCCCGAACCTTGCGTAAATCCCCATCAAAAATCCTTAAGGATTTTGATGGGGATTTTCTGTGCCCCCTGCTCCTCCAAAGCTAAAAAGATATTCGCGCTTCGCGCTCATGCTATTTTAAAATTCACGTCGCAGGACTCCCCGGCAAAGCCGGCGGTTTGCGCCCACGATCCGGGGCTTTACAAAGCATGATACGCAAAAGGATAGCGACTTCAATGTGAACTCGGCTTCCCACTTCCGACAGGATTCTCCCGATTACCCTCTTTGCTGCTTCAAAAATCTGCCAAATATATCGTGGCTTTTTGGCTATTTCCCCGAATTTGAAAAATAGGGGTTGATTTTCTTCCTAAATTCTGGTAATATATCCTCAGAAAGGTAAATATTGCCAAAATAAATTTACCGAAAAAGAATGGAGGATAATTATGTCAAAGAAAATCAAGGTCTTGATCGGCGACGATTCGAGGGAATTCGGGGTAGCGACGGCGGACGCGCTTAGGGGAATGGGATTTTTCTGCATCACACGGCCGAAAGACGGGATGGTGCTTCTCGACGCGGTAAAGGACGAGTCGCCCGACGTGGCGATAATCGACCTGTCGATGCCGAATTTGGACGCCATAGAGCTGATGAAAAAGGTGAACAGGGGCGCCGCCAAGAAGCCCGCTTTTATCGTCACATCGCCGTTCGACAACGCTTTTGCCCAGAAGCAGGCGATACAGTCGGGCGCTGCCTACTATCTGATACGGCCGTTCGACCCGAAGATGCTCGGGGACCGAATCAACGGGCTTTTGGGGTATGACATTCTTGAGGATACCCTGCCGGCGGCTTCAATGAAAAGGGAATTGAGCATGGAGGTCGTGGTCACGGAGATGATACACCAGCTCGGCGTACCTGCGCATATAAAGGGCTATCACTATCTCAGGAGCGCTATTTTACACTGCACCGAAGACCCGGAAATGCTCGAATGTGTGACAAAACTTTTATACCCGACGGTCGCGGAGGAATTCCAGACCACTCCGTCAAGAGTTGAGCGGGCTATTCGCCACGCCATCGAAATAGCATGGGACCGCGGCGACGTGGACACGCTGAATTCCTACTTCGGGTTCACGGTGAACACCGGAAAGGGCAAGCCCACAAATTCCGAGTTCATCGCCCTTATCGCCGACCGCATAAAGCTCCGCTACAAGGACGCCATAAAAATATGACATAAAACCCCGGCCTTGCGAGTCGGGGTGATTTTTTTATCTGCGCAGCCGAAAATGCCATATAGCCGAGCGCCCGTGGAGGATCTCCCCAACGACCTTGCACAGACCCCGACCTTGCGCAGCCCGCGCCGGCCTGCGGCCGGCGTTTCCTCGGCTTCGCCGAGGAAAGCCCGGGCCCCAAAGGGGCCCGGGCACGGGCTGCGGCCCCCGGTGGGGCTATCCTTGGCCTTCGGGACCGTCCTTCACGGGCATGCCCGGGCTGCCGAAAGCTTTTCTTTCGACGTAGGCCCGCTTGACGTTGTAGAGGATGATCCCTGCCAAAAACGCCAGAGCCGTCGCCGCAAACACCACGGCTGCGCTTTTTATGCATATCCCCCAAATCATCCCGGCCAAATAGAGCGCCCCAAGAAAAATTTTCAGCGGCAGCTTCGAGCGCTCCCAGCGCTTCGAGAAGTAGTCCACGCGCTCTTTCAGGGTGAACGCCGACTCCTCGAGGGCGGATTTCAGGTTCACCTCGGCCGTTTGGCGGAACGCCTCCGGGCCGATTCGCTCGCCCGCGACAAGCTCGTTCAGGCTCACGCCGAATTCCTTGGAAATTATATCCATGACATCTATCGGCGGCATGTACGTCCCCGTCTCCCATCGCGAGACGGTCTTGTTAGTCGCGCCGACGATTTCTCCGAGCTGGGTCTGAGTGAGGCCGCGCTCACGTCGAAGCTGGGCAATAAATTTCCCGATTTTTACAGTATCCGTAGGATCACCTCCAAAATTTTCTATCATTTTACCACTTTTTTCGCTTTTTGTCATCCCCAAAAACAGCGAATCGCAATTTTTGTTTCATCATCGGCCATTTCCCCACTGCTAAAATCTGTCGCCAACGGCGACACATTGAAATCCTGAAATCCGATTTATCATTTCTGTTTTCTTGGCGCGTTCGGAACGGGCGCGGCTATCTTTTATTTTTAGTCATCTATCGGCTTCGCACACCCCCGTTTTCCCCACTGCTAAAATCTGTCGCCGCAGGCAATCCCTTGAAACTCTGACATCTGACTTCTGACCTCTGTTTTCTGATGTGGCCTAAAAGGCCACATCTAACCTCTACCCTCTAACTTGACTTCTCTCTCGCTCTCTGCTATAATTGAGCTGCGGAGGTGAGAACATGAACGGAAAATTTATCGTGGTCGAGGGGCTTGACGGCTCGGGAAAAGGGACCCAGCTCGCCATGCTCTCCGACTGGTTTGAAAAAAGAAACATCCCGGTGCGGTTCACATGCGAGCCGACCGACCATCCGACCGGCAGGCTGATCCGTGAGGCTCTCGGAGGGCGTTTAAGGCTCGGCCCGGATGAGCTTGCGGGGCTGTTTTTGGCCGACAGGATATGCCACAACTCCGACCCCGACGGCGGCATAAAAGCCCTTGTAAACGGCGGCTGCAACGTCGTCTGCGACCGGTACTACTACTCCTCGCTCGCCTATCAGGGCATGGATATCGGGCTTGACTGGCTCATGCCGGCGAACCTTGAGTGCCCGTCGATAATGAAGCCGGACGTCTGTATTTTTCTGGATGTTCCCACAAAAATTGCCGATGAGAGGATAGCCGCAGGCCGTGAAAGCAGGGAAATTTTTGAAAAAATAGAGACGCTTGAACGCGTGAGGCGGCAATATTTTAAGATTTTTGAGCAGTTAAAAGGCCATAACATCCGCGTCGTCGACGCCTCGCGGACTCCCGAAGAGGTTTTTGAGGACGTCTCAAAGGCGGTCGGCGAGATACTCTGAATATACAGAACTTTGAGGAATTATACATATGTCATACATTTCCGAAATAAGAAAAAAGATAGGTCATGACACCGTAATCATGCCCTGCGCGTGCGTTATCATCCCGGACGGCGAGGGCAGGGTGCTGCTCCAAAAGCGAGCCGACGACGGGAAATGGGGCTACCACGGTGGCGCCATAGAGGTCGATGAATCGGTCGAGGACGCGCTTTTGCGCGAGGTCGGCGAGGAGCTCGGCATTAGGCTCACGGAGTTTACGCTTTTCGGCATATACTCCGGCAAACATATGCACCACCGCTACCCCAACGGCGACGACTGCTCATGTATAGATATTGTATATTTATGCAAAAAATATGAGGGGGAATTTTCCTTTCGTGACGGCGAGGTAATGGAGCTTCGCTGGTTCTCGGAACATGATCTCCCCGAAAATTTAACGGACAGCTGCCGCGGGCCGCTCGCCGATTATTTTGAGAAGTTCGGCGGGTAAAGCGTGCGCAAGCCGCATAAAATTAACTAAAATAACCAAAAGGAGAAATTTCATGCTTTCCTGGCTCACACAGTCCACACTCGGAAAAATTTTTGCGACATTTTTCATATCGATGCTGCCGGTCGTCGAGCTTCGCGGCGGCATTCCGTACGGCGTTGGGTTCGGCTTAAAGCCGCTTGTCGCCATGACCGCGGCCATGCTCGGAAACCTGCTTCCGATACCCTTTATACTTCTTCTTTTAGACAGTATCATGGAATTTTGCAAAAAGCAAAAGGGATTTTTGGGCAAATTCGCTAATTTTTTGGAGCAAAAAGCCTATAAAAATAAGGAGACCATCGACAAGTACAAGGCCCTCGGGCTCATCATTTTGGTGGCGGTCCCTCTGCCGGGAACGGGCGCGTGGACGGGGGCTTTGGTGGCGACGGTGCTGAGAATGGAGCGCAAGACCGCGTTTCCCTGCATCTGTGCCGGCGTGCTGATCGCGGGCGTCGCCGTGACGGTTTTAAGCTGCGGAGTGAAAGCGCTTATCTGAGGTGGGGCATGCTGAGAATGAAAAAGGGCTGCCGGGTGCCTGACCCGGGAATTTTAAACGAGGGCTACGAAGTCGGCGGGTTCAGGCTTTTGGCAAACGTCCACGCCGACAGGATTATCCCCCTTATCTCGGATTTTTTGGACAGCTACCCGGGGCTTTATTACTTTGTGCTCGAACTGCCGACGCCTGCATATGATGAACCTAAAGACGAAAACGGGGACATAATCGCGCTTCACACCGACGTCTATTACCTCGACAGGCTTGCAAGAAGCTTTGTCGACAACATCATCGAAGAGGACGGCGAGCTTTTGGTCAACGACGGCATGAGCGCGTTCGGGTTCGGGCTTTACGGGATAAACAACGAGATTTTCTGCGAGCGCTACAACAGGGTGGTTATGTTTTCCGACGCGCCCGAGGAATATATCCCGATCGCCGAAAAATTCGGGCTTAAGAGGCATAGGCGGCTTCTCACGGCGAGGGACACGTTCAGCAGTTCCGACCCGGGGGAATGCCGCCGCGTGGTCACTGACGGCCGAACTGTGTACGATCTGATAAGAAAATATGAGCAGTACGGGTTCAGGCTGGCGGAACGGAGATTGAGGGAGTGAGAGGGGATGGGCTGAAAAACCGGCTGTCATAGGACAGAGGTCGGATGGGCAGAAGTCGGAAAAGCCCGGCAGGAAGTTTGTGCGAAAAATCCCTGTCGGAATTCGTGAGGGTGATGAGGGGGTCTATTACCGCCTGCGACGACCGGGGAAAAGGGGTTCGCTCGTGACTTAAAATAATCCCGCCCCCTGCCGACCACGGGGGGGAAAAAGGTATTCGCTTCGCTCATGCTATTTCAAATCACCTCCCCCTGACCCCCTCCTCAAGGAGGGGGAACTGCCGCCGGAACATGGCAATAAAAAGTCACTTCAAATCCTAAAGGATTGTGAAGTGACTTTTTCCATTATCTTCTAAATATGCAGCACCGACTGGGCTATCATAAAGTATGTCAAAAGCGTGACCGCGTCGACGATGGTCGTGATGAACGGGCTCGCCATGACCGCCGGGTCGAACCCGACCGCCTTTGCAAGTATCGGCAGCGAACAGCCGATGATCTTTGCTATCAAAACCGAGACCGCCATCGTTATGCAGACGACAAACGCCACCATCACCGTTATCGCGGAATTTCCGAGCAAAAGCTTGTCGACAAGGAGCATCTTCCCGAAATTCACGACCGCAAGCGAGCAGCCGCATATCACCGCGACCCGTATCTCTTTCCAAATCACTCGCCAGACGTCGCCGAGGCTTATATCGCCAAGCGACATGCCGCGGATTATCGTGACGCTCGCCTGACCGCCGGCATTGCCTCCGGTGTCCATGAGCATCGGTATGAACGCCGTTAAAATAACGCTTGCGGCAAGCTTGTCCTCAAAGCCGGTTATTATCATGCCGGTGAACGTCGCCGACACCATCAAAAGCAGCAGCCAGGGTATTCTCTTAAAGAACGTCTCGAAAATTCCGGTCTTGAAGTACGGCTTGTCGGTAGGGACGATAGCCGCCATCTTTTCGATATCCTCGGTCGTCTCGTCCTGGATGACGTCGATGGCGTCGTCGACCGTTACGATGCCGACGATACGGTTTTCGCCGTCGACGACGGGTATTGCCAACAGGTCATATTTTGCAAGCGCTGAGGCCACCGACTCCTTGTCCTCTTTTGTTCCGACGCTGATGACGTTTGTGTCCATGATGTCCCCGACGACCGTTTCATAGGACGCCGTGAGCAGGTCAAGAAGCGACACCACGCCTACAAGCTTTCTTTCATCCGTGACATAGCATGTGTATATCGTTTCCTTGGCAAGACCGACCTGACGTATCTTCTGGAAGCACTGCTCTACCGTCATATCCCTGCGGAAATAGACGTATTCCGGGGTCATTATGCTGCCGGCCGAGTCGTCGGGATAGGCCAAAAGCTCGTTTATCTGCTTGCGCGTGCGGGGGTCGGTGCTCTTTAAAATTCTGTTGACGATGTTTGCGGGCATTTCCTCGATAAGGTCTACGGTATCGTCCAAAAACAGCTCGTCGATGACCTCTTTTAATTCCCGGTCGGTGAATGCGAGGATAAGCTGCTCCTGCTGCTCGGAATCGATATAGGCAAAGGCCTCGGTGGCAAGCTCCTTGGGCAGGAGTCTGAAGAGGGCTATCACGTCTCTGCCGTCGGCCGATTCGATGATGTTTGCTACGTCGGCCGGGTTCATCTGAGCCATTATAGTCTTAAGCTCCGCAAATTTTTTCTGCCGGAAAAGATTCATTACGACTTCAAAAAGCGTGGTTTGTTCCATAAAAAATCCTCCTCAAAATTTTTTCGCAGGCGCGCCCGTAAAAGCACCTTTCGGAGCCTTAAGGATTATCGCCCGATAAAATCCGGGAGGCATATGATCAGCAGGAACGGCGCGCAGGATAGCCGGTTTCAGCCGTTTTTCCCGCTGATGTAATACCTCGCGGCACATTTGTGGCATTACTGCCGGCGTCCATTCGCTCACATCCTTTGAATTAAGATACTATTATTTTATAACTATTTTAACGGCTTGTCAAGGGATAAAAGAAAAAAAGAATTCATAAATTCCTCCCATGCTTTATCTGCTTCCATTCGACCTTGACAAATATCGCGGCTATCGAAATAGGTATGTAGGTCAGCATGAACGCCGGGAAAAGCATGAGATAAAATATCTTTTTTGCCGGAGTCGCGCTTATTTTCCGCCACTCGCTTATAAGAGCTGCGCAGCCGATACCCAAAAACGTCAGATAGCCCCTTAACGCCGACAGCCCTAAAGACCCCGCCAAAGCCCATATTTCCGGCGTGTTTATACATTTTATCATCGCCGCCGCGTTAAGGACTATCCCCGCAATCGACAGTATCATCGCCGGCATTATCGCCATCGCCATGTCAAAGCATGAGAAAAAATTCTTTGAAAAAATGCCCTTTAAGAGCTTGCCGCCGTATGCGCCGAAAACCTGATAATAGCCCTTTGCCCAACGCAGGCGCTGGCGCACCGAGGTCTTAAGGTCGGTCGGCTGTTCGTCATAGAGGACCGCCCTCTCGCAGTACGCTATCTTCTCGCCCGAGGAGACGGCGTCTACCGTGAATTCTATATCCTCGGTCAGCAAAAAATACCGCCAGCCTCCGAGCCGCTCAAGGACCTCTTTTGAGAACATGAACCCCGTTCCCGAGACGGCGCAGCTCGTCCCGAGCAGGTATCTCGGGAGGTTTAAAAACTGCGACTCCCGCAAAAACCAGAGCGAATAGCCCGCCGAAATCCAGCTGTCGCCGTAATTTTTCGACCCGCGATAGCCCGTGACGATGTCGGCGCCGCCCCTAAAGACCCGGTCGGTCTCCTCGATATAATCGGGTTCAAGGAGGTTGTCCGCGTCAAAGACGAAAAAGCCGTCGAAAGCGTCGCGGCCGAAGCCCTCGGAAATTTTTCCGAGCATAAAATTAAGAGCATAGCCCTTGCCTATGCGCTCGGGGTCGTTTCTTACATACACCATAGCGCCCGCTTCTTCGGCTGTTTCTGCCGTTTTGTCGGTGCAGTTATCTGCGCAGACAAAAATCCCGATAAGCTCCTCGGGGTACGTCTGATTTTTCAGGCATTCTATAAGCTCTCCCACGACGTTTTCTTCATTTCTTGCCGAAATCAAAACTGCGTAGCGGTTTTTAAAATCGCGGTCGGCTCCAGTCGGGCATTCCCGCCCGCGGTTTATGAGTTTTCTGAAAAAAGGCAGAAAAAGATAGACTATCTGGTATGCGTAGCAGATGAAAAAAATAATCGAAAGAGCTTTGTTTGCGGCTTCTGCCGGCATTTCATCACATCCTTTCGGAGGCATTATACCGCCGAATAGATTAAGATAAAAGCGCATAAAGATTAAGATTTCATTAAGATTTTACTCTATATTTCGTAGAATCCCGGGAATTTTCCCGATTTTATGTTGACATTCCCGTCCGCCGGCGGTATAATTTTCTCAGAAAAATTTAAGGAGGGATACCATGCCGAGACTGAAAAAGAAAGCCTTTCTCGTGGCGGCTTCGGGAGCGCTTGCCCTGAATTTCGCGGCGTTTTGCTTCGGAGCGATGAGCGCCTTTTACCGAGGCGACGACAGCGTTGACAACCAGGCCGCGCTGATACTCATTCCGGGGCTTTTGATACCTGCAGCGGCCGTTGTTTCGGTGCTTTTGCTTGTTTTTATCCTTATCGCCGGCACGGGCGTTTCCGCCGAAGAGCCCGTTTCGGTGCTGTCGGTTTTTGATTTTAAGGGAGAGCATGCCGCCCCGAAAATTCTTCGCGCGGGCTATCTTTTCTGCTGCCTTTTGGCGGGCGCGGTCGGGGTTATGCTTTTTTGGCCGGACGCGGCCTTTGCAATCCTTTACGCCGCCACCGGCATGGGACTCCTTATCCTTTTGTTCGCGCTTGTAGCAGCGGCGGTAAAGGGAAACTATGCCGATAAAAATAAATCACATTAAATATTTGAGGATATGCCATGACAGATTCAAAATTAAAAACCCGGGCCGAGGAGATAGTCCAAAGGCTCGAAAAAATTTATCCGGAAGCGCAGTGCTCGCTTGTGTATGAGAAGCCATATGAACTCCTTATTTCGGTCAGATTGTCCGCGCAATGCACCGACGCCAGGGTGAACATCGTGACAAAGGAACTTTTCAAAGAGTTTCCGACGCTTGAGAGCTTTGCGGAGGCGGATGTTCAAAAAATTGAAGATATAATTCGGCCCTGCGGACTTTTCAGGACAAAGGCGAGGTCGATAGTAGAGCTGTCGAAAAAAATTCTTGAGGACTTCGGCGGCAGGGTGCCCGACAACATGGAGGACCTGCTAACGCTGCCGGGGGTCGGCCGCAAGACCGCGAACCTGATTTTGGGGGACGTTTACAAGCAGCCCGCCGTCGTCACCGATACCCACTGCATAAGGATATGCGGGCGGCTCGGGCTGTCCCGGGGGACCGAGCCGGCAAGGGTCGAGAAGCAGCTTCGGGAGGTCCTGCCGATGGAGCGCGCAAGCGATTTTTGCCATAGATTAGTAAATTTCGGCAGGGACACCTGCACCGCAAGAAAGCCGAAGTGCAACTCCTGCCCGCTCAGGGATATATGCGGGTGGGAGAACGGCTGACAAAAACCGGAAGCATGACCTGAACCGAGCATACATTTTTATAATAACCGTCCCACATGGGACGGTCTTTTGCTTTTATGCTTTAGCAGAGGAAAATTATGCCCGGCCGTCCTGAAAATTCCGCGATTTTGCGCGCATTTTTTTGCTTTTAAGGCTTTACTTTTTCGCGCGAATATGTTATACTCCTATTGTATGTATTTTTCATATTACGACATTTCAAACAGGCTGTCCGACAGGGAGATACCCTTAGGGCCGCCGACAAAAGTGAAAGGATGGATACCATGAAAAAACGCATTTCAACAGTTCCGTTCAAGGGCACGCCCGAGCAGGAGGCAAAGCTTCGGGCCGTCATCGAGGAGAAGAAAAACGTCGAGGGCTCCCTTATGCAGGTTATGCAGGAAGCTCAGGAGATCTACGGCTATCTCCCTCTTGAGGTCCAGACGATAATCGCCGAGGGCATGGGCGTATCGGTCGAGCAGGTCTACGGCATTGCCACGTTCTACGCTCAGTTCGCGCTCTCTCCCAAGGGCGAGCACCAGATCTCGGTCTGCCTCGGCACGGCATGCTACGTCAAGGGCTCTCAGGACATCATCGACCGCATCTCCGAGGTCTTGGGCATCGGCGCGGGCGAGTGCACCCCCGACGGCAAGTTCTCTTTGGAGGCATGCCGCTGCATAGGCGCCTGCGGTCTTGCGCCTGTAATGACCGTCGGAGAGGATGTTTACGGCCGTCTTACCAAGGCAGACGTAGACACCATCCTTGCAAAATATAAATAACCGTCCGTCGGATGATCTTCTCTTAAGGGGCTGTCACTATGAAAATTTCCGATATTAAAAATCTTCTTGACGCCGAGGTCATCTGCGGAGAGGAGCACCTTGACCGGGACGTATATTCGGCCTGCGGGTCGGACATGATGAGCGACGTGCTTGCATATGTCAAGGACCAGGCCGTGCTTCTCACCGGTCTTGTCAATTCTCAGGTCATAAGAACGGCCGAGATGATGGACATGATATGCATAGTTTTTGTGCGCTCGAAAAGGCCGACCGAGGATATGATAGAGCTTGCAAAAGAGAACGGCGTGGTGCTGATGAGCTCCAAAAAGCGGATGTATGAGGCTTGCGGTCTTCTTTATACGGGAGGCCTCCGCGGAAACGGAGAACAGCATGAGTGAATCCGTTAAGTTCCATTTCGACGTAAACGGCCAGAGCTTCACATCGGCGGGCCAGGCCTCGGTACAGGTCAAAAAGAATCTTCGCGAACTCGGCATATCCCCCGAGGTCATTCGAAGAGTCTCGATAGCCATGTACGAGGGCGAGATAAATATGGTCATCCATGCCCATGGCGGCGAAGCCGACGTAGAGGTATTCGAGGATAAGATCGTAATAGTCCTGAACGACCACGGCCCCGGAATAAAGGACGTGGAGCTTGCGATGAAAGAGGGCTATTCGACCGCGCCGGACAATATCCGGTCCTTGGGCTTCGGAGCGGGCATGGGTCTGCCGAACATGAAGCGCTACACCGACGACATGAAAATAGAGACGCAGCTCGGCGTGGGCACGAAGATAACCATGACCGTCAATTTCTGACGTTTATATATCATTTCCCCGCCGTCCGTCTTATATTCATTATCATCATAACCACTATCTGAGGGGGTGGACCCGTGAATACATACGAGCACTCCGTTTCCCTTGACTCTTCCCGCTGCACCGGCTGCACTACCTGTATAAAGCGCTGCCCGACCGAGGCGATAAGGGTCGACAACGGCAAGGCCGTGATAAACTCCGACCGCTGCATAGACTGCGGCGAGTGCATAAGAGTCTGCCAGAACCATGCTAAAATAGCTATCTGCAACAAGCTCGACCACCTCTACGATTATAAGTGGAGGATAGCTCTTCCCGCGCCCACTCTTTACGGGCAGTTTGAGGAGCTCGAGGACGTGGACTATGTTTTGCAGGGCCTTCTGGACATGGGCTTCAACGAGATATACGAGGTCTCGCAGGCCGCGGAGATAGTCTCGGAGTACACAAGGCTGTACCTTAAGACCGAGGGCATAAAAAAGCCGGTCATCAGCTCGGCCTGCCCGGTAATAGCAAGACTCATCGCCTTAAGATTTCCTTATTTAAAGGACAATCTTCTGCCGATACTTCCGCCGATGGAGATAGCGGCTATAGAGGCGAGAAAAAAGGCCAAGCGGGAGCACCCCGAGCTTAAGGACGAGGATATAGGAGTATGCTTCATATCCCCCTGCCCGGCAAAGACGAGTTACGTCAAAAACGGCTTCGGCAGCTATAAATCGGCGGTCGACCTCGTGGTCTCGATGTCGGATATCTACTTCTCGCTTCTGGACCACATGAGCCGCGACAAGGTCCCTCAGCCGGTCTCCAATTCCGGCATGATAGGGATAAGCTGGGCCACGTCGGGAGGCGAAGCCACGGCAATTTTCAACGACAAATATCTTGCGGCGGATTCCATTGAAAACGTCGTCGAGATGCTCGAACAGATAGAAAACGGCACCATCCCGCAGCTTGAATTCATAGAGCTCAACGCCTGCACGGGCGGCTGCGTGGGAGGGGTGATGACGGTCGAAAATCCGTTTATCGCAAAGGCGAGGCTCCAGACGCTTCGGCGCTATCTTCCCGTTTCGCAGAATTTTTTGGGCCCGGATCAAAGATACATCCCGCCGGAATACTTCTTCGAGGACGTTCCCGACTATAAGCCGATGAACCGCCTCGGAAACTCCATCGGCGAGTCGATGAGGATGATGTCGGATATCCAGAAGCTTCGGGAGGAGCTGCCGGGAATCGACTGCGGGTCCTGCGGGTCTCCGACCTGCCGAGCCTTTGCCGAGGACGTCGTTAAGGGCGAAAGAAAGATCGAAAGCTGCATAATCCGCGAGCATCGGCTTGCAAACGGCGAGCCGGTCCACCCGGAACACCCCGAAAGGAGGCAGGAGATATGACCGTCAGGGAACTTCAGCAAAGCTGCGGCTTTGAGGCGGTATGTCTGCCCGACCCCGACAGGGAGATAAGCGGTTGCTACTGCGGAGACCTTCTGAGCTGGGTCATGGGCAGGGCGAAGTCCGACCAGGCATGGATAACCATAATGACCAACATAAACACCGTGGCCGTGGCGACCCTTTGCGACGTGAGCGTTGTGGTACTTTCCGAGAACGTCGCCTTTGAGGACGATGTCAGAAACACGGCCGAGGCAAAAGGCGTGAACGTCTTAAGGACCCCGCTTCCGACCTATGAGGCCGCGAAGAAGCTGTCCGAGCTGATTTAGCCATGGGAAGCTACTTTTACGACCTGCACATACATTCCTGCCTCTCTCCCTGCGCCGACAACGACATGACCCCGGCGAATATCGCGGGGACGGCGACCTTGGCGGGGATACAGATAATGGCGCTTACCGACCACAACTCCGTCAGAAACTGCCCGGCATTTTTTAAGGCATGCAAAAAGTACGGCGTTATCCCGGTCCCCGGGATGGAATTAACTACCGCCGAGGATATACATGTGGTATGCCTTTTTGAGCAGCTTGAGCAGGCCCTCGCTTTCGGCGAGGAGGTCGACAGCCGCAGAGTGAAGATACCGAATCGGGTCGACATCTTCGGCGACCAGCTCATCATGGACGAAAACGAAAACGTCATCGGAATCGACGAATTCATGCTCCCGAACGCCACCGAAATAACTGTGGACGAAGCGCCCGGTATCGTGAAAAAATACGGCGGGGTATGCTATCCCGCTCACATCGACAGGCAGGCGAACGGCATTATAGCCGTCTTGGGAGCATTTCCCGATACCCCGAAATTCGACTGCTTTGAGCTTCACGACCGTGAGAGCCTTAACGACCATCTCGAAAAATACCCGATTTTAAAGGACAAGACGATGGTCGTGAGCTCGGACGCCCACTATCTTTGGGACATACGGGACGCGGAATGTAAATTTGAGCTTTCGGACGAACCCTATTCGGGGGATTTGGTGCGAAAGAGCCTGATAGAAAAGCTTAGGGGGCGAGTCGGTTGAAAGAGCTGTCTTTGAATATTTTGGACATCGCAAAGAACTCGGTCAAGGCGGGCGCGAAGCTCTGTAAAATCGAGATAATCGAGGACGAGGAAACCCTGACCCTTAGAATTTCGGACGACGGCTGCGGGATGACGGAGGAGTTTTTGAAAAACGTCACCGACCCGTTCTGCACGACCCGAACGACGAGGGCGGTCGGCCTCGGGATACCGCTTTTAAAGCTTGAGGCCGAGCAGACCGGCGGAAGTTTTAAAATCGAATCCCGCCACGAGAGCAAATACCCCGACAGCCACGGCACCGTGACTCAGGCGACGTTTTATAAAAACCACATCGACATGACCCCGTTGGGCGACGTCATCAGCTCGGTCGTCACGCTTATACAGGGCGACCCGCAGATGGATTTTGAATTCGTCCACACGCTTTCGGGTCGGGAAATTCGGCTCGACACGAGGGAATTAAGAGAGGTCTTAGGCGACGAGGTGCCGTTAGACCTGCCGGACGTTTTGGTATGGATAAGAGGCAATTTGGAAGAACAATATCGTGACGCGTCCCTTTAGGAACGCGCCAAGAGGACAGATGTCAGAAATCAGATATCAGAGTTTTAATGTTCGTCACCTGCGGTGACAGATTTAAAAATCACGAAAAAATCGGGCGGATATTCCCCGAAATCTGCAATTAAATAATGTATTTAATTAAAAATCATATATAAAGAAAGGAAGATTTATTATGAAATCATTAGCAGAGCTCGCAGCAATCAGAGCGAAAATGAAAGACCGCGTAGTGCTTCGCGAGGGCCAGGGCGATATAAGAGTCGTCGTCGGCATGGCGACCTGCGGCATAGCGGCCGGCGCAAGGCCGGTCCTCTCGGCATTTGTGGAGGGAGTCGCCTCCGAAGGACTTTCCGATAAGGTAACGGTCACCCAGACCGGCTGCATCGGTATCTGCCAGTATGAACCCGTGGTCGAGGTATTTGAATCCGGCAAGGAAAAGGTCACCTATGTAAAGATGACCGCCGACAAGGCCAAGGAAGTCATCGAAAAGCACCTTAAGGGCGGTACCCCGGTAGCGGAGTACACCATCGGGCAGAACCAGTAAAAAGTATTTAATTTAGGAGGTAAATAAAATATGATTCGAGCACAAGTGCTTATCTGCGGCGGTACCGGCTGTACCTCAAGCGGCAGTAAAGCGATCCAGCAGGCGTTTACCGAGCAAATAGAGCTCGCCGGACTTTCCGAGGAGGTAAAGCTCGTGCAGACCGGCTGCTTCGGTCTCTGCGCCTTAGGCCCCGTCGTCATCATCTACCCCGACGGTACTTTCTACTCAAGAGTCACCACCGACGACGTACCCGAGATAGTCACCGAGCACCTTTTAAAGGGACGCGTTGTCGAGCGCCTTGTCTATGCCGACACAGGAGCCGAGCAGGTCGAGGACGTCACCCAAGTCTCTCTCTCCGACACTGCGTTCTATAAGGCTCAGCACCGTGTAGCGCTCAGAAACTGCGGCGTTATAAACCCCGAGAACATCGACGAGTACATCGCGATGGACGGCTATCAGGCCCTCGGCAAGGTTCTCACCGAAATGACCCCCGAAGAAGTCATCGACGTCGTTCTTAAATCCGGACTTCGCGGACGCGGCGGCGCGGGCTTCCCGACAGGCCGCAAATGGAGCATGGCCCGCACTTTAGTTCCCGACGCGGACCAGAAATATGTATGCTGCAACGCCGACGAGGGCGACCCGGGCGCGTTCATGGACCGTTCCGTTTTGGAGGGCGACCCCCACGCAGTCTTGGAGGCCATGGCGATAGCAGGCTACGCTATCGGCGCAAATCAGGGCTTTATCTATGTAAGAGCCGAGTACCCCATCGCCGTTTCACGTCTTAAAATAGCCATCAAGCAGGCGCATGAATACGGACTTTTGGGCAAGAATATCTTCGGCACGGGTTTTGATTTCGACATTGAGCTGAGGCTTGGCGCGGGCGCGTTCGTCTGCGGCGAAGAGACCGCTCTTATGACCTCCATCGAGGGCAAGAGAGGCGAGCCGAGGCCGAGGCCTCCGTTCCCGGCGGTCAAGGGTCTTTTCGGCAAGCCCACCATCCTAAATAACGTTGAAACATACGCAAACATCCCCCAGATAATCTTAAAGGGCGCAGACTGGTTCGCCTCCATGGGCACCGAGAAGTCCAAGGGCACCAAGGTATTTGCCCTCGGCGGCAAGATCAAGCACACCGGCCTCGTCGAAGTACCTATGGGCACGACTTTAAGACAGATAGTTGAAGAAATCGGCGGCGGCATCCCGAACGGCAAGAAGTTCAAGGCTGCCCAGACCGGCGGCCCGTCCGGCGGCTGCATTCCCGCCGAGCACCTTGACGTTCCGATAGACTATGACAACCTTATAGCCATCGGCTCGATGATGGGTTCCGGCGGACTTATCGTCATGGACGAGGACAACTGCATGGTCGATATCGCGAAGTTCTTCCTCGAATTCACCGTCGACGAGTCCTGCGGAAAGTGCACCCCCTGCCGCGTCGGCACCAAGAGACTTCTTGAAATGCTGACCAAAATCACCGACGGCAAGGGCACTATGGAGGATCTGGACGAGATGGAGCAGCTCTGCTACTACATCAAGAACAACGCCCTCTGCGGCCTCGGTCAGACAGCCCCGAACCCGGTCCTCTCGACTTTAAGATACTTCAGAGACGAGTATATCGCTCATATCGTCGACAAGAAGTGCCCGGCAGGAGTATGTAAGAATCTTCTGACATACAAAATCGACAAGGAAAAGTGCATCGGCTGCGGAATGTGCGCAAGACAGTGCCCTGCAAACGCCATCTCCAAGACCGACTACACCGCTCCCGGCAAGAAGCTCCCGGCAATGGCCATCGACCCCGAGAAGTGCGTCAAGTGCGGAGCCTGCATGTCGACCTGCAAGTTCAAGGCTATTACCAAGGAATAAGGAGGAAGTGCTGTAATGGATAAAATGATAAATCTTAAGATAGACGGCGTAGCCGTCAGCGTGCCCGACGGCACAACTATCCTCGAAGCGGCAAGACAGGCCGGCGTAAACGTTCCCACGCTCTGCTACATGAAGGACCTCAATCAGATAGGCGCCTGCCGCATCTGCGTTGTCGAGGCCAACGAGGGCAGAGGCTTCAGGACCGTCGCCTCCTGCGTATACCCCGTCACCGAGGGCATGGAGGTAAGGACCAACTCCCTTACCGTCCAAAAGTCAAGAAAGATGACCTTAGAGCTTTTGCTCTCCACTCACGACAGAAAGTGCCTCTCCTGCGTCCGTTCGGACAACTGCGAGTTCCAGGCTCTCTGCCGCGACTACGGCGTCGACAAGGAAGACAAGTTCGACGGCGACAAGCCTCACTACGAGCTTGACACCTCCGCCGTTCACATGATAAGAGACAACAACAAGTGCGTTCTCTGCCGCCGCTGCGTGGCCGCCTGTGCCGCACAGCACGTCGCCGTCATCGGCACCAACGACAGAGGTATCGACACCAACGTTTCCTGCGGATTCGGCCTCGGACTTGCCGAGACCGGCTGCGTTAGCTGCGGACAGTGCATCATCAACTGCCCGACCGGCGCTTTAAGAGAAAAGGACGACACCGACAAGGTATTTGCCGCTCTTAACGACCCCGAGAAGATAGTTATTGTTCAGACCGCTCCCGCCGTAAGAGCCGCTTTAGGCGAAGATTTCGGCATGGAGATCGGCACCGGCGTAGAAGGCAAGATGGTAGCTGCTCTTCGCAGGCTCGGCTTTGACAAGGTGTTTGACACTGATGTGGGCGCCGACTTCACCATCATGGAAGAGGGCACCGAGTTCATCAACCGCGTTAAAAACGGCGGAGTTCTGCCGATGATAACCTCCTGCTCTCCCGGATGGGTCAAGTTCTGCGAGACCTATCATCCGAACATGATACCGAACCTTTCGAGCTGCAAATCGCCTCAGCAGATGTTCGGCGCTATCATCAAGACATGGTATGCCGAAAAGAACGGCATCGACCCGAAGAAGATAGTTTCGGTTTCGGTCATGCCCTGCACCGCCAAGAAATTTGAGATCCAGCGCGACGACCAGTCTGCGGCGGGAATCCCCGACCTCGACATCTCCATCACCACTCGCGAGCTTGCAAGGATGATAAAGAGAGCCGGCATCGATTTCAAGAACCTGCCGGATGAGAAATTTGACAGTCCTTTAGGCGACGGCACCGGCGCCGGCGTTATCTTCGGCGCTACCGGCGGAGTTATGGAGGCTGCCCTGAGAACCGTCGCCGAGGTCATGGAGGGCAAGGTCATCGACAACGTCGACTACCATGCCGTAAGAGGCACCGACGCTATCAAGGAAGCTACACTGAACATCGCCGGAATGGACGTGAATATCTGCGTTGCGTCCGGCCTCGAGGCCGCTCATCAGGTCCTCTGCGCTGTTGAAAAGGGCGAGAAGAATTATCACTTCATCGAGATAATGTGCTGCCCGGGCGGCTGTGTAAACGGCGGCGGCCAGCCCATCCAGTCCTCGACGGTTCGCTCTACCGTCGACATCAAGGCGAAGAGAGCGAGCGCGCTCTACAGCTACGACCAGGCGAACGTGAAGAGAAAGAGCCACGAGAGCGAGGCCGTCAAGACCGTCTACGGAGAGTTCTTCGGCGAGCCCGGCTCCCACAAGGCGCACGAGATCCTGCACACGAGCTATGTTGACCGCTCCGCAGGCGTCGTAAAGTAAAAAGACAAAAAATCCCCCGGCTATGGCAGGTGCCCATAAAGAAGTTTTCAACCAAAAAATTCAATTTACGGCACCCGTCAAGCGGAATTTAGGGCGAAAATAGGGCAAGGATAATCCTTGCTCTATTTTTTATGCTTCCGCTTACCCCTACCATGCTTTCCTAATTTCCCCAGAATCTTTGACTTTGATATTGCGCTCAAAAGTGCAGCTTTCTCGTCAGGTTTCAAAGTATTGTATGAAATTTGCAGTTGATTACAGACTAAAAACAGCTGCTTTTCCCGGTCACTCCCCTTAAAATTCATAACCTCGTCAATCTTTTTTTGAGCTTCGTCAGCAGTGTATGGCGCATCCGCAGTCGTGCTGTCCGTCAAGTGTTTTTCTCTAATATCGTTAAGTATTGAGAGCAAATCCTGTATCAAAACGCCCTCAATATAATGCTTGTCTACATCTTCCGCGATTTCCAAAGTCCGTGCGTCCAAAGCATTCTCGTCACCCGACTTTTCCAAGACTTTAAGCCTGCCGACATTCATGATCGAGGTAAATTCCTCGGTGTGCATTTCTGCGACTCTATCAACGAAAACTTCCGAATCAACAAGTAATCTCCTAAAGTTTTCGTGACAAAGGATTTCGGAAATTAGTCGATTATTTAGCTTGCCGTCCTTTAAAACATCTATCGCAGCATCACTCAAATGCAACTCACTGAGAGTTGTGTTTGGGTGATTTTTTGTTTCGGTAAGTCCAAGAAGATTGTCAGCTGAAATGCCGTAAAACTTCGCAAGCGTGATGATTGCAAACGGACTAATGTCCTTATAATCATCGGTCTCATACTTTCCAAGGGCAGACTTTGACAAGCCTGTCTGCTCTGCAAGCTCCTCCAAAGTCAAGTGCTTTTGCATGACGCGCAGGTCTTTCAGTCTTTCAGAAATAGTCAATTTTGCGTACATAATAATCACCTCGCCATCATTATATCATACATACGAGAACAAAAAGAGCATACTCCCCGAGGAAATCATATCCTATCCTCAAGCTGACGGATATACGCGAAGCACGGAGTACAAGAAGATAACCTACGGCCTTGATCAGGATATCCCGGTATCCATGATAGCGACCGAGTACCCGCTTGAATATGACCCGAGCGATCCGAGCGCGAATATTCCGTACTATCCTGTTCTGACCGACGACAGCCAGAAGCGCTACAAGATGTATCTTGAAGAAGCAAACAAGTACGGCAACATCGTCCTCTGCGGCCGCTTGGCAGAGTTCAAGTATTACAATATGGACGTCTGCATCGAGCATGCGCTCCAAAAATTCGAGGAAATAAAGGAGAGACTAAAATGAAAGGCATAATTTTAGCCGGCGGCAAGGGAACTCGCCTCTACCCGAACACAATCTCGGTCTCAAAACAGCTCCTCCCCATCTACGACAAGCCGCTCATCTACTACCCGCTTTCGGTTCTGCTTCTTGCGAACATCTCGGACATTCTCATCATCTCCACCCCACAGGACATTGACAACTACAAAAACCTTTTGGGCGACGGTAGCCGCATAGGCGTTCACTTTACATATGCCGTTCAAGACAAGCCCCGCGGCCTCGTCGACGCGTTTATTCTCGGGGCGGACTTTATAGGCGGCGACAGCGTTTGCTTAGTCTTAGGCGACAACGTCTTTTATGGGCAGTATTTTTCATCCATCCTCGAACAGGCGAAGAATCAGGCGGAAACTTCCGGCGCGGCAATCTTCGGGTATCCTGTAAAGAATCCGAAAGAATTTGGCGTGGTGGAATTTGATGAGCATAATAAAGTAATTTCCATCGAAGAAAAGCCGCAGAAGCCGAAATCCAACTATGCCGTTCCGGGTCTTTATTTCTATAATAATGACGTCGTGAACATCGCAAAAAACGTCAAGCCTTCTGCGCGCGGCGAGATAGAAATAACAGCGATCAACAACGAATACTTAGAGCGCGGGCAGCTTCAGGTTACGCTCATGGGCAGGGGAATGGCGTGGCTCGACACGGGTTCGCCAAAGGGTATGCACAAGGCAAGCGGCTTTGTTAAGACGATTCAGGAAATGCAGGGCTTTTACATTTCGTGTATTGAAGAAATTGCGTGGCGAAGAAAACTCATCTCAACCGACCAGCTCAGAAAACTCGGCGAAGAGCTCAAAATGACTGAATACGGGCAGTATCTGCTGTCCTTGACGGAGGACATCAGATGAGCAAAAAGCGTAATATTACGATTGATGTAATAAAAGCTGTTGCCATATTGCTTGTAATTCTGGGTCATAGTATTCAGTACGGCTGCGGAAAAGAATATCTTGAAAGCAATGCTTTCTTCCAAAATCCTCTTTTTGAATATATTTATTCATTTCATATGCCGCTGTTTGCTATGATAAGCGGGTATTTATTTTACTATACTGTAAGCAAACGAAAGTTAAAAGAGATAATTTTCAACAGAATTAAGAGGCTGTTTATACCGATTTTATCATGGCAAGTCGTTCTTTGCATTTGGAATGCTGTTAAAAATGTTGTAAAATCCGGGGGGGGGTAAATCTTCTAACTGTAATTCTTAGTTATAAAGATATTATTAATAACATGTGGTTTTTGTGGAGCATGTTAGGGCTGTCGCTCGGTACTGCGTTTGTGCATTATGTTTTCAATGACAGTATTTTGGTATATATTTTGGGATTTGCTCTTGCTCCGTTTTTACCCTATCTCGGAGGATATATCTGGCTATATCCGTTTTTTGTTGGAGCATATTTGTTTGCAAAATATAATAATAAACTTTCGACTTTCATTGATCATATAAAGAAACCGTATACCGTTGCGGCGTTCGTTGTTTTGCACTTTGTTTTGGTTTTGCTTTGGAAGAATGACTATTATATTTATATGCCGCCGGGTTTGGGCTTTACTGTATACGGTCAGGAAAATTACATTAAATATTTCATCGCACTGTTTTACAGAACTTTTGCCGGAGCAATCGGAAGCGTTGCAGTAATTTTGGTAATTGATGCAGCAGTAAAATTTGTTGCTCCGAAAAATGTTAATAAATTTGTAGGCATGCTGTCAAGAGATTCGCTTGGCATATATGTTTTCTCAGTTCATATTCTTAGCGGAGTTGTATCATGGCTCGTACCGGGAGACGGTTTTAATTTAATTATAGTATTGGCAATAGCATTAGCGCAGATAATTATATCATTGATTGCAATGATAATAATAGATAAGATTTATATTACAAGAAAACTTCTTTTAGGAGGAAGATAAATGACGATTATAGTTACAGGCGGCGCGGGATTTATAGGTTCAAACTTCATCTTCCATATGCTGAAAAAATACCCCGACTACCGCATCATCTGCTTGGACAAGCTGACCTACGCGGGCAATCTGAGCACCCTTGAACCTGTCATGCAAAACCCGAATTTTAGGTTTGTTAAGTTAGATATCTGCGACCGCCCCGGCGTGTACAAGCTCTTCGAGGAGGAGCGCCCCGACATCGTTGTAAACTTTGCCGCAGAAAGCCACGTCGACCGCAGTATAGAAAATCCCGAAGTTTTCTTGCAGACAAATATTTTGGGAACGCAGGTGATGATGGACGCCTGCCGCAAGTATGGCATTAAACGCTATCATCAGGTATCTACCGATGAGGTATACGGTGATTTGCCTCTTGACCGACCCGACCTGTTCTTCACGGAAGAAACGCCTATACATACGTCAAGCCCATACAGCGCCTCAAAAGCGAGCGCGGATTTGCTTGTACTGGCTTATCACCGTACATTCGGACTGCCGGTCACAATCAGCCGCTGTTCCAACAACTACGGCCCTTACCACTTTCCTGAAAAGTTAATTCCGCTGATGATTGCAAATTGTCTCAACGATAAGCCTTTGCCTGTCTACGGAAAGGGCGAGAACGTCCGCGACTGGCTTTATGTAGAGGATCACTGCAAGGCGATTGACCTCATCATTCATAACGGCAGAGTAGGCGAAATTTATAACGTCGGTGGGCATAACGAGATGAGAAACATCGACATCGTCAAGTTGATTTGCAAGGAACTCGGCAAGCCCGAGAGCCTCATTACCTACGTCGCCGACCGCAAGGGGCACGATATGCGCTATGCGATTGACCCGACTAAAATTCATAACGAATTGGGCTGGCTGCCCGAAACCAAATTTGAGGACGGAATTAAGAAGACAATAAAGTGGTACCTTGATAACAGAGAGTGGTGGGAGACTATTATCTCAGGAGAGTACCGGGATTACTATGAAAAGATGTATGGGAATAGGTAAAGCAAAGCCCTATCGGTTTAACGCCGACAGGGCAATTTGTTATTCCATTCTTTCCAAGCAGCTCTCGATCCAATCTTTCTCGCCGTCCTCGATTTCATCGCCGTGCTCATTCAGAAATTTTTCGACATCTTTAGCGGTTATTCCCGCCTCTTCATAATCCGTCAAATCGTGCGAAGAAAGCCAGGCCGCGCTGTATTCTTTCCCGCCGACTGAAATACCCGGCTCGTCCGCGGCATTTATTTCCTGCCCGACATACTCGCTGAGTTTTTCATAAAGCCGCTCCTCAGCGTTCTTTGAAAGCCCCAAGTCGGCATATTCATCTAACTTTTCTTCCAGTGTTTCAGGCGTGATTCCGGCGGCGATGTAATCGCTTGCGGAATGCTCATAAATCCACTCCGGCGGGTAGATACAGTCGCCTACAACAATTGCGCAGTCGGTCGCAAAATGCTCGGCAATCTTCGCTTCGTCATGCGTAAGAAGAATCTGCAAATCCTGCTCGCTGAGAATGTCGTAATCGTTATATAAGTTTATTATATCCTCATCTGAAACATTAAAGTCTTTAATAAATGTGTATACCGTCGGATAATCGGTCACTTTCCGGCAATCCCGCATATTTTCATATTTTTCTGTCCACGCCTCCCATTCCTCATCGGTGGCATATTCTTTTGATAAAAATCCGGGAATGCTGTCAAGCTCAGGCACGCAGGGCTGATAAAAATCCCAATGCTCACCGTCGTCATCGAAAATTGCCGTTTTTCCGCAGGCGCTGAGAATAAGAAGCGAGATTATCAGAAATATTGCTATTTTTTTCATAAAACCTCCGTCAGCGCCTTGCTGTGAATTTTATACCCGGGAAGAACGGCGCCGGGTCCACGCAGGTGCTGTAATTTACCGTCCTCGAATTCTCCCCGCCGCGGTAAGCGCCGATTGTGTTGCAGTCAAAATGAAGATGATAACCGGTCGAGTTGCCGGAAGTCCCCACATTTCCTATGTATTCGCCCTTTTTGACGGCGCTTTTGATTTTCTTGGGGCTTCTGTTCATCATGTGCAGATAGCGAACCGTGAAGCCATCGTTAAGCTTAATGGCGATATAATTTCCCGCAGTTTTGCTGTATCCCTCGTAAAGCACGGCGCCATCGGCGACGGACGAAAGTGTGTAGCCTTTGATTTTGCCCCGCCTTTCGGCGACAATGTCAAGACCTTTGTGCCGGGATGAACCCTCGACCCTCGGGGCGCCGAACAGGTCGCTGATGGTCGTTGCAATCTGCCCCGGCGTGATAAACATATACTGCCAATCGGTGACGGATTTAATTTCCCACTGAAATGCAGAGGAAACGCTTCTTCCGCAGGTTTCCACCGACGCTCCGCTTGCCGAAAAAGTCAGCGCAACATTAGGATTTGATTTGGGAGAAATCTTGAATTTGCCGTTTGTGAGCTTAATTATATTAAACAACTGTGCCGCAGGATCGATGGGATTATAAATATCTACCGAACAACCGGCAACGACTTTTTTATTCTTTTTGATGATGTCGAGCACCCGCCTGCGCCCGTTTTCGCTGAGCATTGTATAAATGCGATAGGCGTTTTCGGAGGAATCATATCGCAAAACAAACCTCTGAGCCCATGAGCTGTCGGGCGCATTTGCCGATACTCCCGCGCCGTTTTTGTCGGCTGAGACGGTGAGATTTTTCCCGCCGCAGGTGAGAGTATATACCCCGCCCGAAACGATTCCGGAAGTCTCGGCGGCAGCAACGTCAAAAGACGCGGCTAAAAGAACAAGCATGCACGCAATAAGTATAGCGGTGAGTTTTTTCATGGAAGACCCCCTTTCATTGGGGATATTATATCACTAATGCGGCAAGATTGCAAGCACGCTTTGAAAATAGCCGAGCTGTCATCCGACAAATAACACCAAGCTTTTATAAGCAGCTTATTTAGCGATCGACTTTTTCTCATCTTCTGTCACTGCGGGGCGCATAATAATCGGCCTTTTTCTGTTCGGCATAGTGTCCTCTTTTTTTGAATATTGGGGTTTGGGGTAGCCGCTCCAACAAGCAAATTTTCATTTTGGGTAAGGGCTCCCAAAATTGAAAATGTCGCAAGTGTGGCTACACTTGCTGTGCTTGCTCGTAAACCCCAAACTCAATATAAATCATTTATATAATATCCCATTTAAAAATTTCTTTTATCTAATTTTGGCATCTTCTTTTATTAAAATCGCCGAGCATTTCAGCATTTTCATATGCTTTTCATGCTCGGCATATTATCTATCTTAGGAAATTTCGAGGTCCTGTCAACCCTTTTTCGCAAAATCCCATAGAATGAAGTAATATTTTTGGATTATATCCCTCGGCATGCCGAGGATGATTTAATGATG
>CANQNF010000030.1 GCA_947625125.1 uncultured Clostridia bacterium | reverse complement strand
ATTGATTCTCTTTGAGTTCTTCTGTATTCGCTTTTTGAGAGCCTTGGCTTCATCGGCTTTCTGAACCTCCGACGCAGTGCGGATCTTCCGGACAAATTCCTCTTCGTTGTCGATTGCATATTTGCTGACCAACCTGACCGTTTCGCTGACAATGATCATCAGATTTTTTGTGCTTATATAATGACTCCGGCACTCTTTTTTGGTGCGCGATATTGCCGCTGTTCTTTACGGTGCATATACCGCGTTTTGAGAGATAGTATGACGGTCGTTCCACTCTTTCGTCACGAAGTATATCTGCTATCTGCTTGGGACCTTTGCCGCTTACGCTCAAATCATAGATTCTTCTGACGACTGCCGCTGCCTCCTCATCAATAAGCCAGTGGTGCTTATCGTTCGGGTCTTTTTTGTAGCCATATATGGCATGATTTGTAGTAGGTTTTCCCGACCTCCCGCGAGCCTGATATGCCGCGCACTGCTTGCGGCTGCAATCGCGCAGATACCACTCGTTCATAATGTTCAGAAACGGCGCGAATTCGTTGCTGTTCTGGTCGTTGCTGTCAACATTATTGCCGACGGCGACGAAATGAACGTCATACTGTCTGAATAAAACCTCGGTGTAAAAGCCTGTCTGCAAATAGTCCCTGCCGATTCTGGACATATCTTTTACAAGGACGTGCGCCACTTTTCCCGCCTCGATGTCAGAAACAAGCTGCTTCCAAGCGGGTCGCTCAAAGTTGCCGCCCGAGTAGCCGTCGTCGGTGTAATGGACGACATTTTCATAGCCTTGCTGGGCGGCGTAACCCTCAAGGTATTTCTTTTGATTGATGATCGAATTGCTGTCGCCGGCAAGAATGAACGCGGGGTTTTGTCCAAGAGAGCGTCCTGCGGACGGTCGATTGGCAACAAAACCAGCTTTCATTATCATCGCGCGAAAGTCGCTCATAAAGAGCTGTAATCTTATTTTCCGTTTGCCTGATGTTCATAGTTGAACTCCTTTCAGGCTGAACGGCTCATTTGCGGTAAATAAACGCGGGGTTTTGTCCGCGAGACAACCGAATCGGTCGTTTTTGATGAGGGCAGTCGAGCGGGAACAAAACCAGCTTTTATTGATTATACCACATTCTGAGCCGTTTTCAAGTGTTTCTCTGCGAATAATTCTAAAGGCTTCACCGCACGATTACCGGCTGCGCCTTTGCCGCACATCTGCTTGCATATTTTCCGCCATACTTTGCCAAAATGCTCGGCAATACACAAAGTATTACCTCCGCTTTTGGCTTCGTCTGACGAAAAATCTGACTGCGCATCTGTACGGCAATAATCATGTGGCGAAGCCTTAAAATTTTGTCCTCCAGCGTTTCTTTTTCCGTTTCGCTGAAAAAGACGTTCACCTTAAAATTCGTTCTGCCGATTCTTTTGATAAAATACTGCTGATTGTTTTCGTTCAAATGATCCTCCGTTTCTTGACTTTTCCTGTCAAATGCAGTAAAATTGCTTTGTGAGTTCTTTTCTTTGTAACCGTTTTGCATTATTTTCGGCACAGTTATACCGAAAACATAAAACTGCGCCCGCAAAACCGCATAGCAAGCGGCTTTACAGGGCGCAAACGGCTACGTCAGGCTACGTCAGAGGTCAGAGGTCAGACGACAGAAAATAAGAAAAATCTTTTGACGCATAGCTTGATTCACTCAAGTAATTCCCTCCTTTCGTCAGATTGAGAGTAATCTGAATAATATAAAACAGATTACCCTCTCACTAATAGGAGAAATAACGGCATAAAAGCGGAACTGTTTTTGAAAAAATTTTTTCGGAGGTGGATTTGGTGGATAATATTGAAGATATTGAACTGCTCAACTCCGAAGAAGCGTTTGACAGAGAACTTCTATTAGAACAGGAGAACGATTTTGAGATACAGCTTGAAAAGGACGAGAATCCGCAGATTGAGAATAACGACCCTCCGCAGAAGAGAAAGCTGAAAAGAGAGCTTCAGGCCGAAGCACTCGCACGTCTTGAAAGCGCAGCGAGAACGGTCGAGGACTTCAAGAACGTCGCCGATTGGTGGGACAGGCTTGACGCCAACAGGGAACGCCGCGAAAGGTATCACGAAGTAAGCCGAAGCGGTGACGATCTGCCGCTTGAATACGGTGCTTCGGACATCGGCAGATATTTTCCCGACAGTCTGAACGGCGTCTTTGCAAAGCAGATCCGCGAGGGGGATTTTCTTGACGTTATCTTTAACTGCCCGTATGAAATTCACGAGCTTGTGTCGGAGGACTATCTTTGCAAAACGCTATTAGATCTGAACGAGAATCACAAGGAGTTATTGTTTTACAATGCGGTCAGGCTTTACAGCTCTGCAAAGATAGCAAGAATCCGCGGGCAGACCGACAGGAATATCCGAAAAGTGATGAAAACGGTTCTTAAAAAGATACATAAAAATATCCTCCCGGAGCTTAAACGCCGAGAGGAAAAAGGCTTGCCTATGACCTTGGATGAGCGAAATTTTCTTGAAAAAACAAAAAGAAATCTTGACAAAGAGTGAAGATGGGTTTATACTATGTAATATAATATATTTGAAATAGGTTACACGATATAAGGAGAGAATATGCGAAGCATTTTTGATAATTCAAGTTCACAGTGGGTACGTTATGACAGCTATATCTGGCAAGAAACTGACGGAAAGCTGTACTTAATGCTCGCCGAAAACGCGAAGCCCGAAATATATGACCCCCTCAAAAACGGTAAGCAAGCTGTTATTGACGCGCTGAACATCGGGCGGCTTTGTATGAGCAAGAAACCCGACGATATAATTCGGGAAGCTATTCTTGAGTTTGCCCAAAACTACGGTATGCTCGGCTTGATGACTGCGCTACCGACTACGGCAAATTTTATGGATTACGAATATGTTTATCTTCCGAAAAACAGGTTTATAAAGGCTGAAACGATGGCGACCGAGGAATATCTCGCGCTGTTTTTCCCAAATGAGAAGCTCGAAGTTACCAAACAGGGCATTGAATCCAAATGGGATATAACAAACGATCGCACAATGATTGCTCTTGCCATGGCGATGAGCGGCAAACCGACCGCTATGAATATGTCATTTCAGCGGGGGTATGCCGAGCGTTTCGACTGGCTGAAACAGCAGTTCACCGACTGGATTTTCATTTTCTCGACGAGCCTGCTTTATTATGAGGGGAGCGATGACGAGGAAACAAAGGAGCTTTTCAGGCAGGCGATGTCCGCGTTTGACGGCAACGCGCCGACGTACCATATCGAGCTGCGCGACAAGCCGACGATCGTCTGGGATTTCCATTCTCTACTGCTTATGATCCAAATGATGTTCAGCACCATGCTGACCGATGAGAAAAATCCTCTTAGGCTTTGTAAACACTGCAACAAAGTTTTTGAGGCGAAGCGTCCCGATAACCTTTTTTGCAGTGCGGAATGCAAAAACAGGTTTAATGTTTACAAGTCGAGAAACAAGGATAAATAAAAAGCCGCCCTCAAGCGTTTGCCTGAGGGCAGTTTTCATAAGGTGTAAATCAATTCTGCCAAAACGATTTCGTCCGCCCTGCTACGAATATTGTTCATCTTGCGGACCCATTCAAGCTGGTCTGATTCCTTTAGCGATTCTGTCACGCCCTCGCTTTTGGCAAGTGTCGAAACTATTCGTTCCAGACGCATTTGACAAGAGTCCTCAACCTCCGCGAGATGTTCCCAAAGAGAACCGCTAAGCAACATTTCGTTATACACACCGCCGTGATTTTCTTTCAGAAACTTCTGCCGCAGCCGAGAATAACGGCCAAAATGCAAGGTATCATCACAATATGCGATATTTGGCAGAAGATAGTCGCCAACAGCGGTATAATCTATAACCATAGTCCCTCCTTTCGCCATTTTCAGCTCCACGTCATAACTCGCTATTTCCGCAAATGAGCCGTCAGCTATGATATATTAGGTGTGATTCTCACCCTTTATATCATACATCTTCATAGAGCTTGACAAACAGTCTGTCTACTTCTGCTTTGCGCTTTTCAGCCTTGGCAAGCTTGGCGGACTGCTTTTTATGTGCTTTTGCTGCCTCTCTATCGCTTGTCTTTAGCAGCCTATTCAGAAGCTCTTTCTCGTCTGTATGTGCCTGATAAATCCAATCCTGCAATCTTGCTAAAACATATGCGTAAAGTGTGTCGTACTTGATGTAATGAGCCGAACATCTTCCCCCGACTTTTCCGAGCTTCCGAAACTGCGAACAGTTAAAAAATCCTGTCGAGCAAGTTTTGTACCGCCTTTCAGCATAGCTCATTGGCCAACCACAATCAGCGCACTTTACGAGCCCTGCAAAAATCTGCGTTTTGCCCGACTTCATGGGTCGACTGCGGCTGACAAGCTGCTTTTGAACTTGGTCAAAAACATCTTTTGAGATGATGGCTTCATGCGTAACCACTCACTTTCTGGGCGGCGAATGCTCTTTTTATTTTTGTATGAAACATTTGTCTGCTTTCCATGGACGCTGTTACCTATGTACGTTTCGTCTTTCAAAATGTCGCTGACCGCTCGGATATTCCATGCATAGGCTTTTTCGGCAGGTGCATTTTCATAAATTTTTGCGAATTGCCCATATTTCTTATAGTTAATGTAACCCGCAGTCGGAATTTTCTCTTGAATCAAAGTCTTCGTAATTTTCCCTGCGCCAGCACCATGAACTGCAAGATCGAAAATCTTTTCAATTATCCACTAAGTATCAGGGTCAACAGCAAGTTTGTTCCTGTTCTCTGGGTGCCTCATATAGCCGAGCGGGGCAGTTGTGAACGTGCGCTCACCTGCTGCAAATTTCGCATGCAATGCTGCCTTAACTTTGCGGCCGGTATCCTTGGCAAGCCATTCATTAGTCACCCTTTCATAAAGAATGACTGCTTATAATTCTACAACCCCCACGAAATTGTAGTAGATATTGATGTCGCGCTCGATGTGTCCATCGACCTCGCGTTTTTCACCAATCTCAATTTTTTGGATAAGTCTGACAAGCGTCGCACGGTCGAGTTCTTCAAGTTGGGCGTAGTCTTGAATCATATCGAGCCAGTCATCGACGGACTTTTCGTTAGCCTCACTTGCCGCCAACTTCGCAGAAAGCTCTTTTTTGCATTCAAGCTTCTCTGAACGCTCGGATTCATATTTGTTAAGCAGGTTAATGCAAACGCCCTCGGGTATGCGACCCATGACCTTATCCTCATAAGCCGCTTGAATCAACTTTTCAAGCTCGGCAAGCCGCTTTTCAATCGCTGTCAACTCGGTTTTCAGCATGCTTGTCTTTTCCTCATTCGAGGTCTTTTTCATGGCGAGAATCCGCTCTTTCAGAGCTTCACGATTTCTCTGCGCGAGGATTGCTTTACTGCGAATGTCGGTCAGAACGACGGCAATCAACGCTTTTTGGTTTATAACGTGCGCTGTGCAAGCGTCCTTGCCGCCTGACATATAGCGATTGCAGGCGTACGCCTTGTAACTTGACGGCTTTCGCTTGGTGCGGTAGTCGCGAATGAAACGGAAACTTGCTCCGCAGTCCATGCACCTAAGCATGCCGCTGAACAAAGGAATCTCACCGCATTTTGCAGTCCTGCCGCGTGAGGGGTGATTGTCCATTTTCTGAACCGCGTCCCAGACATCTTGAGATATAATCGGTTCGTGGGTGTTCTCAACCTTAATCCATTCAGATTGCGGTTTGTCAATCTGCTTATGGTTCTTGTAGG
Source organism: uncultured Clostridia bacterium (assembly GCA_947625125.1). Lineage (GTDB taxonomy): Bacteria > Bacillota > Clostridia > Oscillospirales > Ruminococcaceae > Faeciplasma. The sequence continues at coordinate 27,962 of CANQNF010000030.1, read as the reverse complement.
ACACCGTTCCCGTCTTGTTCTGCACCATGTGACCGAGGTAAACCTCATTTCTCAAAATCAGCCTGACGGCTTCGGCGCCCCATGCTTTACTGCGATTCGCGGGCTTCGGAGTTCCCTTTGCCATATAATAGAAGTCCATAGGCGTTGGCACGTTTTCAGCATTTAGTTGGGCGGCGATTTTGCGGAAACTATTGCCTTGCAGTCTTAGGTCGAATATATGGCGCACCACGGGCGCGGTAATCGGGTCGATTTCCAAAATATGCTTATCCGCTTCGCTTTTCTTGTAGCCAAGTGGCGCATAACAGCCTACATATTTCCCCGACTTGAACGTAGATTGCTTAACTGCCTTTATTTTGGAGCTTGTGTCGCGAGCATAGAGGTCGTTCATAACATTTTTTATTATAACGAGCATTTCGTTATTCTTCTGCAAGGTATCCACGCCGTCGTTAAGAGCGATAAACCTGCAACTGAGCGACGGAAAGACGAAATCCGTGTATCTGCCAGCCTCTATGTAATCGCGCCCGAGGCGGGAAAGGTCTTTACACAAAACAAGGTTGATTTTCTTGTCCGTTGCGTCCTGCACAAGCCGATTGAATTCGGGGCGGTCAAATGTTGTGCCGCTTACACCGTCATCACAGTAGTAGTCGAAGATGTTCCAACCCTGTTCGCGAGCATACCTGCCGAGCAGCTCCTTTTGATTCTCGATTGAAACCGACTCACCGATTCTTTCGTCATCTCGGCTTAATCTTGCGTAAATTCCGACATTGTAATTTTCCTGATTTATAATCTGCATAGCCATATTTTACCTCCTGATATGCAGCGCATTTTCAATCAGAAATCCGCTGTTATTGTAGCATATTTTCCTCGCCATTTCAAGCCACCTCGCGATTTATTTTCTCAATAGTGAGCGCGTCGAGCATATCTCCCATTTCCGTTTTGCCGACAAAGGTGCTGCTCACGCGATAAACCGTGCCGTCGGGGAATGTCATTTCCGTCCGATTCGGTAAGCACATAAACTTCCTGCCTTGATAATCAATGATTGGCAGCATTTTCCCATTCTCAAAATTGTTTTCTTTGTTTTCGTTCATTAAATTCCTCCTGATTTTTATAATTTCCCGCGTTGTAACGCATTTTTGTGTTCACTGCTATATTCCATTACGCACGTCGTTCCCGTCGCTTATGGGGCAAAATTTTGCTGATTTCCGACACTTTTTCATACAGTATTTTGCGGTTCAATCAGCTTTGCGCTCTCGGGGTAATTCAGTGTGATGACCGCAGGCTTGCCGAGCCCTTGCTTTTTGCGACTAATTAGCCCACAGTTCTCTAATTCCCGAAAAATTTTCGTTGTGCATTGTCGACTTCGGCACAGCTTTTTCTGCGCCTGCTCAACGGTGAAATATACCCTAATTGCACCGTCTGATTCAACAAAGCCGTTCAATTTAGATATGCTCGCCCTATCAAGCAGCAGGGCATACAGCAATTTCGCGTCGTTTGATATTTCCTCATCAAGAAGAAACCGCGGGAGCGGTATGTAGGACAACGTGGAGCTATCTTTCGTGACTTTCAAAAGACTTTTTGCCGTTTTTTATCCCTCCTATCCCATCAAAATTTGTATTAGATAGATTGATATTAACTAATTTATATTAGTTTTATTTATATTAATTTGGGTATGAATTTCAGCCGCCCGGAGGAATGATTTTCATACTTCATGACGGTTAATTTTCGCGGCTTCCGGACGGTCAGGTTATCCACCGTCTGGAATTCCGGCGGCGGGTTTTCCCGTTGTGGATAATCATAGCTCTACCCCTTTTGATGTCATATTTAGCGTCGAATAAGCCGCCAAAATCTCAGCAGGAATCGCATCAACGGTGCGTTTCAAATCCTCATAGTCGCTCAACTTCTGATTGATTTCAAGCCGTTTCTGAATACTCTCTTTGCTGCCGTCGAGCTTCTTTTCGAGCTTGGCATTCTCTGCTTGCAAAGCCTTGATTTCGCCCTCAAAGCCTTTGAGGGCAGACCGCATACCCTCAGCTCCTGATATGTATTTTTCAATCATTTCCGCAACTTCGGCAGACTTCCTGCCTGCATTGAAAGGCGTTATGTCTTTCAGAGTTTGAAATATAATATCTCGCTGACGATTGAGGTGTACCGCTTGCTTTAAAAGTCTTGGTGGAATATGTTCTCGCCCTGTTACACTCGCACTCTCGCCCCTTTCAAGGTCAGGATACTTCTTGACCATGTGCCGCCAAAATTCGTCCTGCCACCATGTCAGCTTCTTTTTGTTGCCGATAATCTCTTTGGCAGATAAACGACCGTCAGCCGTCAGCGGTACGAACGTCAGGTGCATATGCGGAGTTTTTTCGTCCATATGCACGACCGCAGACACGATTGTTTCGGGCGATTGGTGCGACTGAACGAACTTGAACGCGTATTCAAAATACTCTTTAACTTCAGTGCGTTTTTTGCCTTTGAAAAACTCGGGGCTTGCCGTTACCAAGGCTTCTACCAGTCGAACACTGTCCTTTCTGGTCTTGCAGCCTGCCTCAGCGATTTGTTTCTCGGCGGCTGCTCGGTATTTACCTTGCGGTTCTATCAAATGAAAATTGTACTTACTGCGCGAGGGGTCCACGTCGGGGTTGCTCGCATATTTTTCTTTCGTGCGCTCGTTATGCGCCTCGATGTTGCCAATCTCGGGACCTTTGTACTTTGCGAATCTCAAAATTCCGTATTGTGCTTTTTGCATAAAACCTCCTAAAAATTATTTTTGCTTGTTAATGAATTACTTGTGCCGTACAGCAATTTGTTTACGCTATGCAGCATATTTTTCTTTTCAAGCCCAGCCGTTCCATTTTGACGGTATGAACAGTTAGCCATAGATGGGGGTAGTCGTTTTCGCAGTCTGATGTGAATTTGCAGCAAGCTGCGTAAACACACGCTTTATGTCGTATTACTTTCGCTCTTCTACGTGCCGCCGAATGGCGAAATGTGTTCTCAAAGCGGCTAAAATTTTCGCGATTTTTAATATGCTTGACCTTTGCTATAAGAAATCAAGTGCATCACCTCCATAATCAATGATACCACGGATTTGTCTATAGCCTTACAAAACCGTCATTTTCGCAGGAAAACGAAAAAATTTGCCCTCAAATCTTGCAAATATGCAAGACAAGAGCAAAATTTTAAGAAAATTTAAGAACAAATGTTCTAAAAAGTATTGATTTCCTTTGCGGCAGGGTGTATAATGTTAGTGAAACTACAAATGAAAAGGACCGATTTTATGCCGAAAGAATATCTGAAATTTACGATTCGCGACCAAATCTCGGATTGGATTAGGGATAATAAATCGTCGCAGGCTAAATTGGCAACGGAAATAGGCATCTCTGAAGCTACGCTCAACCGATTCATGTCTGGCAAAACAGATACACTTGGCATTGAGCAGATAGTCAAGCTCGCTGAGATTTTCGGTTGCTCAACTGATTATCTGCTGGGAGTGACAGATATACCGCGACACCAAATAATTGATGCGGAGGAGTTGGGTTTAACCGAGAACGCAGCGACAAACATCGTTTCTCGTACTATTCCGATTGGTATTCTGAACGAGTTGCTCGTTGACCCGCACTTTATTAAGGCGCTGCTGTTGATTGATTTTTATACGAGTGACTACTTCGCACAAATCGTTGAGGGGCAGAACGACTTCACAAAATCTATGCGGGATTTTGCGGGAAAAGTCAATCCCAAGGCGAAAGAGGTCAAGAAAGCGGTCGTATTGTCCAAGCCGAATTTCAAAGCCGAGCAGCTTATTAACATACAATATGAATTTATAACGGCGGTCAAGGACATAAAGAAAAACTCTGACGCCAATGCAGACAACAGAGCGAACAAAGAATTTCTGGAGAAGATTTTGGCATCTTTTAAGCCTCAGGACGCGGCAAAACTCACGCCGGAACAGATAAGCGCGACGATTGCGAACGTCGTAAAATCATCGGGCAATATTGACGAGAATATGCAGAAAATCGTTAGGACGTTCGGAACGGAACTGCTGAAAGATTTACCAAGCGACGGTGAGAAAAAGGACGAAGGGTGATATACCTTTTGCTTTTTGCCCGTCCCTATTTTTCTGGGGCTGTATATACATAAAAACCTTTTCTCAGGAAAGTCAACAGCAAAAGGTATAACACACTAGACCTTGCCTGCAAGGTCGTGTGCCACGAAACCGTAGGTTTCTTTGGATTCTTCCCTTAATGTGAGTACCCAAACCGCAAAAACGGCTTGGGTACTTTTAATATTTTTGAAAACTTACTTATCGAATCGGTAAATCCTCACTCCATGCTTCGGCACGTTGGCGGTGATTTTATTATCAACAATTTTACAGCTTCCCGCGCCCCAGAGCTCCTCTCCCTCGCCGCGGGCATTTTCAGGCAGCTCCGCAGAAATTACCGCGTCCTCGTCCAAGAGATTGAACAGCGCGACCCTCACGCAGTCCTTACCCTCGGAGAGCCAAACCGCCTCTCTATCATTTCTCCTTAACTGCCTCGCCTTGCCGTCAAACTCCATCGCTAAAATCTGAGGATTCGTCAATAATCCGAAGTCCCGCTCGCTCAGCGTCAGCAGGTCTGTCCCTATCATCAGCGGCGAGCGACAAAGGCACCAGAGGGTCATCATCGTCTTGAGTTCGTCCTCGGTGAAATTGCTCGTCCACTCATGCCCATGCCCCTTGCCGAGCTTGCCGATCGGCAGCATATCGCAGTCAGGCCAGCAGCCCTCGCGGGTGTGATCCTGCCACTGCTCGCAGCGGTGGAACATGTTTTTTAAGAGCCCCCAGTTGTCCCAGAAATCGTCGGTAATTCGCCACATATTGGCATTTTCGGTGTAGTGGTAAGCGTTCTCGACGTGCGCGGGCCCGGGCGATAAACTCAGCACAATAGGCCGCCCGCATTTGTCGATAGCGCGCCTAAGCATGCGGGTTTCCTCCCAACCCGAGAACCTCTCGACGGGGTACATCCAGCTGTCGCAGATGTCGTCGCACTTGATGAAATCCACGCCCCAGTCGGCGTACATTTGGATTATCGAATCGTAGTACGCCTGACCGTCGGCATTGTGTTTAACGCCGTACATATCGGGGTTCCAGCCGCAGATTGAACCGGCGTCGGCAACATCGGAGGCGGTGGCAGATGTCCCCAAAACTTTCAAGTGTTTATGTGCCGCCATTCTCGGAATACCGCGCATGATGTGTATGCCGAACTTTAGCCCGAGGGCGTGAACATAATCCGCCAAAGGCTTAAAACCTTTCCCATTTGCCGAGCTTGGGAATCTCAAATGCGACGGCTGGAGACGTGAGAATTCATCAATCTCAAGGTCTTCAAAAGGAATATATTGGTAGGTATCGCGGCGTGTCCCGGCGGCGTTTGAATACCACTGAATGTCAACAACGACGTACTCATACCCGAATTTTTTGAGATTTTTCGCCATGTAATCGGCATTCTTTTTGACGTCGTCCTCGGTGACGGTCGTGTCGTAATAGTCGTAGCTGTTCCAGCCCATCGGCGGGGTCAGCGCAAATTGGTTCTTATCCATAATTATTCTCCTTAATCATCACTTGCTACAAATTTCCACTCTTTAAGCTCAATATTTTTATGCGAAAATAGGATAAAAATATCATGTTCGCCCGAGATTTCCGTCTGAATTTCGGCGGCGCGGACGTTTGCAAAATCATCATTGTCAAAATCCACAAACGCAACCGGCTCGGAATTTATGTCGTCAAGCCGAATCTCAATCCTGCCGCTGCCCTTGACTTTTGCGATAAAATCGGCGGCTCCGTCGGAAAAATCCGCTCCCTTTATGAATATCCACGCGCCCTCGGCGTTGCTCACGGCGGCGGGGTTTATATCTCCGTCAAAACCGACGTCTGCGCTCGTAAACATCGTAGAACCGGAGTTTGCAGCATATGGGTCGAGCGCCTTTATCTGCTCGACGCCCACTTTTGTCGCGGCTGCGATGGGTATGCTCCCGTCCTCATTTATCGGAAGATAATCGACCATCAAACTGCGGAAGCCGTCGTTTGAGCCGTTCAATTCTTCCAAAAGCTGGGTGTGGTGCAGGATATAATTCCTACCCTGATATTCAAAATAATGTGTGTGATTGTTCGACCAGCGCAGCCCCGACTGCCCGCTTTTATTCTCACCTGCATTATAGAAATATGCGCCTTTGTATTGCCAGCTGCCCGAATCGAGCGGAGTTTTTGTCGTCATATAGCTCATTGAGCAGGTCGGCGGCGGGTCGATGCCCTCGTAATCCCAACCTTGACGGTGGTTTTGCCAGTCGTTGCAGTAGGTGTAAATGTACTCGCCGTCCGCGTAGTTCAGCTCACTCGCTTCGCAGAAAAACGGCGCGTCTATCGGCACAAAATCGCTGTCGAAGGATATGAGATCGTCGCCGAGCTTTGCGATTTTCGGTATACTTGTGTGAACGATGCCGTCGCCGTTGGGAGCGCCTCCACCGAAAGCAAGCCAACCCACGCCGTTCTTGTCGATGACCGCGCCGGGGTCAAACGGAGCGGGACAGTTTTCCAGCCCGGGCATATTCTGATAGACAAGCGGCTCGCCCAAGGGGTCAGTCCATGGTCCGAGGGGGTCGGTTGCTGTTATGACTCCGACGCCCGCGCCGCTGTTGGAGAAGTAGAGGTAAAAGTGCGTTTTTCCGTCCTTTTCGACCCGCGAGATGACCGACGGCGCCCATGAATTTATTATCCAAGGCGCGATTTCGCCGACGTTAATTATGCCGTGGTAGACCCAGTTGACCATGTCGTCGGTCGAGAAAATGACGAGCGATTTGATGTGCTCATACCCGCCGCCGTTGCCCTTGCCTTTGACCTCAAACTGCTGATTGTCGTTCGTGCCAAAGACGTAAAGCCTGCCGTTGTACTCGATCCCGGTCGGGTCGGCGCAGTAGATATTCGATGATATAGGATTCGCGCAATCCACCGATTTAAAGGCGTTTTCGCTGATTTTTTCGATTTTTGACGATGTCCCCAAGCTGTCCAAAATTATCTCCTCCTTGCCGCAAGATGTGCAGAAAGCTGTTAATATGCATAACAAAATTATTGCAAATTTTTTCATACGCTCACCCATACATTTTCACCGTTTCGGCGTTTTTCTCGTCGCTGATCTTACACTGATACCTGTTGTAAAACGAGCTGCCGTCGGCGTTGTTTGTGTCCCAGAAAACGGGGATAAAGCCGTACTCCTGCCGTGCTATTTTAATTAACTCCCTTATGCAGTCCTGCTCACCGCCGTAGACGGGATCATCAACTAAATTAACACCGTAATCCGACGTAGTCTCTCCGACAAAGACGGGTACGCCCTTGTCCGCAAAGCACTCTTTCAGCTTGTCGCATTCAAAATAAATGTAGTCGTGCCAGCGTTCCGAGCCGATTTGCCGCTGCCAGTTCATGTTGTGGTCGATGTAGTGGACCGATACCATCAGCTTGCCCGAGGCGCTGTCAGTGGGCATCACAAAGGCTTCAGTTGTGGATTTGTCAATATTTGTATTATATCCCGAAGCTATCAAAATTCGCTCGGAATTGTTGCCGCCGGTCGCACGGACAGTATCCACAAAGACCTGATTCAGCTCGTTGCAGTAGTCAAATCGCTCGGCGTCAGTGGCGTTCGTGCCTTCCTTGACCGAGCCGAGGTACTCGTTGTAGCCCTCGAAAATCAGGCGGTCGCCGTAGTCCTTGAAGTGCTCCGCGACCTGCTTCCAGACCGTTTTTGCGGCGTTCACGGCGTCCTCCCGCTCAAGCTTTAAAATCAGCCGCTCGTCGTAGTGGTGCATATTGATGACGCAGTACATGCCGTCCTGAAGCACCCATTTTACGACCTGCTCGACCCTTTTCAGCAGCTTTTTGCTGACCGTAAACGTGCCGTCGTTTTCCATGCCGTTGCCCCAGTAGACTGGGATCCTGACCGTTTTAAAGCCTGCGTCGCGCATGCCGTCGATTATTTCACGGGTGGTTTCTATCGCGCCCCAGCAGGTTTCGTAGTCGATAATTTCGCCCTCACCGACGACTGACGACAGCGCACAGAGGTTTTCCTCGCCGCCGAAAAAAGATTCAAAGGTGTTGCCCAGATTTAGCCCGATACCCATTTCGGCAGCCGCGTCCGTGGCGCTGAAATTCTCGCGCATTTCATATATTTTTCCGATTTTGCAGCCGCTTAAGAGCATGAGCATGGCGAAAAGAACCGACATGATTTTTAATTGCCTTAACATTTTTTACACCGTCCTTTTTAAATTATAATGATATATGAGAAAAAATCAATACTTATATCGACCCTTTTGTAACCGCTTCGACTGCGCGTTTCCAGTCCGAAAGGCAAGTTTTCCTTTCTCCGTCCGACATTTTCGGGGTAAACGAACGGTACCCACGCTTCCCAAATGCCGCATCATCGGAAAACAGTCCTGCCCTTATTCCCGCCATGAAGCCAACGCCGAGCGCGGAAAGCTCGTTTTCTTCCGAAACTTTTATCTCAATTTGTGACAGATCGCTTTGAAGCTGCATTAAATAGCGATTTTCGGTCGGTCCGCCATCAGCGTAAGCTATGCCCATATCAAGCCCCGAATCCCTCTTCATCGCCTCTAAAACGTCGTTTATCTGAAGACAAATCGAGCTTAAAGCCGCCCGGACTATCTCCGCCTTGCCCGTCAATCGCGACATTCCGATTATCGCCGCGCGCGAATTTTCCGACCAATAAGGCGCCCCGAGACCGCTGAACGCGGGAACAAGACAAGTCCTGTCCGAAATGTTCGCGTCTTCTGCCAAAGCCTCGGTTTCGGCAGGAGAATTTATCAATTTCAGACTGTCTTTGAGCCATGTAACTACCTCGCCCGAGTAGTTGATGTTGCCCTCCAAGACGTAGAAAATCTTCCCGCCGAAGCCCCAGGCGACCGAGCTTGCAAGTCCGTTTTCTGACCTGATTATCCTGCTGCCGGTGTTCATCATCACCGATGAGCCGGTGCCGTATGTGATTTTCAGTTGCCCCGGGTTTTCGCATCGGTGTGCAAAAAGCGCCGAGTGAGAATCGCCCATGACCGCCAAAATCGGCGCTTTATGCTTTAAGAGCCCGCAAAAATCCGTCATGCCGAAATTGCCGTCCGAGGGGAGGATTTTCGGCAGCATTTCGGGCGTTATCCCGAAAATTTTCAGGATATTTTCGTCCCACCTAAGCGACGATAGGTTCATAAGCTGCGTTCGCGAAGCGTTTGAAACATCACAAAGATGCTCGCCGCAAAGCCTATAGATCAGCCATGAATCGACCGTTCCGAATTTAAGGCGGTCTTTATCGGCAAGCTCCCTTGCCCTCGGGACGTGTTCAAGTATCCATGCCGCCTTTGCCGCAGGGAAAAACGGCGAGGCGGGCAGCCCCGTGGAGCTTAAAATGAGCTTTCTTTCGTCTTGGGTGAGGCTGTCGCAGATTTTTCCTGCTCTTGAACAGTGCCACACTATGGCGTCCGTGACAGGTTCATTGGTGGCTCCGTCCCATGCTGCGGTCGTTTCCCGCTGATTTGAGATTCCTACTGCGGCTATTTCGGCGCTCGGGCATTCGCTCAAAAGCTTTGCGGCAACTCCCAATACGTTTTTATATATCTCGTTCGGATCGTGGGAAATGTACCCTTTTGGGGTGATTATCTGGCGGTGCGGCAAATACGCCTTTGCGACTATTTCCGCACGGTCGTTTAACAGGATTCCCTTTGTGCCCTGAGTGGACTGATCTATTGCCAGAACGCTTTTCATAGCTCCTCCAAAAGCCTTATAATGCTTGCTTTGATGCCCTCGGCGTCAAGACCGTAATATCTGAAAATCTCGGCCGAGCTGCCGGATATTACAGGCGAATCGGGCAGGGATAAGCTCAATACCTTTTTCGGGCAGCTTTTTGACAGCACCGCCGAAACCATTGACCCGAGCCCTCCGTAAGGGGAATGCTCCTCGACCGTGACCACCGCCTTAACGCCCGAAGCGGTTTCAATGAGCGATTTTTCATCAAGCGGCTTTAAGCAGTACATATCCAAAACCGCCGCGCTTATTCCCTCCCGCTCCAAAAGATTTGCGGCGTCGTAAGCCGGTTTTACCGTTTCACCGCAGACGATTATCGCGATGTCGCTGCCAGACTTCAGTTTGACAGCTTTATCCTTTTCAAATTTATAACCTGCGCTGTAAATATCCGGCACAGGATTTCTCCCTATCCTGATATATGCGGGAGCCGTATCTTCCAAAAGAAAATTTGTCAGAAATTCCGTTTCAAAGCGATCGCTCGGAAGATATATCTTTATACCGGGGATCGCGGATATGGCGGCAATGTCCGAAAGGGAGTGATGGCTCATTCCGAGCGCCCCGTAGCTAACGCCGCCGCTTATGCCGACAAGCTTGACGTTTGTCCCCGAATAGGCGCAGTCGATTTTTATCTGCTCATAGCTTCGCGCTGACAAAAAGCATGCAGGCGAGCAGACAAACGGCTTTTTGCCGCATTTTGCAAGTCCTGCCGCAATGCCGACAAGATTCTGCTCGGCAATTCCGACCTCAATAAACTGCTCGGGAAAGCTCTCCGCGAACGCAGACATAGATGCGCTCCCTCTTGAATCGGAACAGAGCACCACAATATCGCGGTCGGTTTTGGCGCGCTCTATAAGCGTTTTGCATATTACAGCTCGGTCAGCCGTCATGTTCATTCCCAGCACGCCTCTTTTCTTTTTTGAAACTCGCTTATCATCTCGCGGTATTCCTTTTCCGTCGGGACGCGGTGGTGCCAGTCGGCTTTGTTTTCCATAATTTTTGAACCATATCCCTTGACAGTTTCGGCGATGATCACCGTCGGTCTGAACCTGTTATTCTTCGCTCTCATAAACGCCCTATAAAGGCTGTCGGAATCGTTTCCGTTTTCAACATCTATCACTCTCCAGCCGAACGACGACCAGCGCCGGGCTATATTTTCCTGGTGCATTACCTCCTCGGTGCTGCCCGATATTTGCAGGCGGTTGCGGTCTATCACTGCGCAGAGATTGTCAAGGTGATAATGACTTGCCGCCATAGCAGCCTCCCAGACCTGACCCTCTGCAAGCTCTCCGTCGCCCATGACAACATATACGCGGCTGCCGCTACCGTTCATCTTCGCGGCAAGAGCCATTCCGACCGCGACCGAAAGCCCATGCCCGAGCGAGCCGCCGTTAATTTCTATCCCCGGAATTTTTACGTTCGGATGCCCGATAAATTCCGTTCCAAATCTGAGATAATTCTTTTTGACCTCATCGATCGGGAAAAATCCCTTTGCCGCCAAAACCGCGTAAAGAGCCTCTATGCAATGCCCCTTGCTGAGAATAAATCTGTCATGATCCGTTGACCCGAAATTATCGGGCGAGATATTCATCACCCGAAAATAAAGCGTTACTAATATTTCCATAACGCTCATGTCGCCGCCGATATGACCGCCCTTGCCGGAATATATCATATCCGCGACGTCTTTTCTTAAGTCATACGAAAACGCATTATAATTCATACTTTGCCCCAAAATCTCGACCTTGCTTCGTCCTCATTCGCGTCAAATAAATCAGCTTCGACGCCTATATATTTGCAGGCTTCATAAAGCACCGGCAGCACGTCGGCATGAATTCCGACACAGTGGTGGATATACGGTCCCTCGACGAGCTTGCTTTCAAGCTTTTCCCAATTTTTGACCCTGCACCAAAGATATGTGCCCTTTGTATAAGGCCCGTCGGTCGTCTCTGCGTTCCCTATAAGCAGGGAATATTTTCCGTGATCGCCGTCGAATCGGGCAATGGTCAGACTGCCATCCTTTGCTTTTGCGCTGACCGCTCCGGGAAAATCAAACGCCAGAGGATAGCCTATCGTCGGCTTTTCCGATGCGACCGACAGCGGCCACGGCCCGCAGTGCTGCAAAAGCTCGGCGTTGTCGTCTGATGGGTGGCGTATAGTCCAGTCGGCGAAAAAGCTGCGGTGCTCGCCCATGTCCGCCGCCTCAACAAGCAAAGATGTGATCGCGCCGTGAATGTCCGTTTCGCATGCGACCGGGAAGCCCTCGTCGTTCAAAAGCGCATTTGCCGCGCAGGGCATTATGCCGAGCTCACTCTGAAGAGCGTTCCAACACTGTATCGCCGCCGCGTTGCAGCCGTATTTTTCTGCCAAATTTTGTATCGCCACTTTTAGTGCGCAGACGGTTTCAAGCTCATTGTCGCTGATTGCAATATTAAAATTCTCGCGGCAAAACTCCATTGTTTTTCTGACGGCGATTCCCTCGGCTTTCGCGGCTTCGACCTCTTTTATAAGCTCGGGCAGCGGGATCGGCGAAAGCTGGATATTGAATTTTTCAAGCAGCTCGCCCTCGTTGCATATCGTCGACCAAAAGTCAAACGGACGTGGGCCGATCTGCAAAATCCTGATGTTCCGAAACGTCCTGACCGCCGAGCAGACGCGCAGAAAATTCCTCATTCCGACCTCAAATTCAGGGTCCGTGAGGCGGCAGTTCGGAAGATATGTAAACGGCAGGTTAAACCGCCGCAGCACCTTTCCCGTCGCGAAAAGCCCGCATTGGGTATCGCGGAGGCGTACACCGTTTTCGTCGGGGGCTTCGTCCTGCGGCCCCCAGAGCAGGATCGGAACACCTAAATCCTTCGCCAGACGCGCGACCTCGTACTCGGTGCCGAAGTTGCAGTGCGGCACAAAAAGACCGTCAACCCTTTCATTTTTGAACTTTTCCGCGATCCGCTTTCTGTCCTCATCGTCGTGCAAAAGCCCGTCGGAAGCGATGTCGTCTATTCCGACGAAATCAATTCCGAGATCATTCATGCAGGATTTTATAAGCCCCGAGTATCTCAGCGCGTCGGGAGCAGAGAAAATACTTCGCCTTGTCGGAGCAAAGCCTATTTTTACCATTCGCATCACCCTTTCCAAATAAATTTTACTTAAAGTCAAACTTAATTTCAACAAATAATTCAGTATTTTTCAAAAAATTCTTGACTTAATTCACCTCGCGGTATATAATAATTTCGGAAAGGGGCGATTATATGTCAATAACTTCCAAGGAATTAGCCAAGCTTTTAGGAATTTCGGAGGCGGCGGTTTCGATGGCTCTCAACGGAAAACCCGGGGTCAGCACTGCTACAAAAAATCGGGTAATTGAGGCCGCAAAAGCCCATGGATACGACTTTTCACGGATCGCCGAAAAGACTTCGAGCGGCTCGTCCCGCGGTAACATCACCTTTGTAATCTACAAAAAACACGGTGCGATAGTCGCGGACACGCCGTTTTTCAACCAGCTAACAGAGGGCATCGAGAGCGCATGTAAGGCTCTAAAATATCGCCTGCACATCAGCTACCTTTACGACGATGGCGAGATTGGAAAGCAGATCGACTCTTTACCGATTTACGACGGCATAATCCTGCTCGGCACTGAGATGAAAAGCTCTGATTTTACGCCGTTTGAGCGAATCAAAGCACCGATTGTCGTTCTTGACACATACTTTCACGCGTTACCGTACGACTGCGTTATCATCAACAATTTTCAGGGCGCGTTCACTGCCACCGAGCACCTGATAAAGCGCATTAAAGGTCAGCCGGGTTATCTGAAATCGTCCTACCGGATCGGCAATTTCGATGAGCGCGCCGACGGATTTTTCAGCGCGGTTCGAGCCGCGGGGCTGAGCGCATCACGCTCGCCTGTCATTCGCCTGACCCCCTCTTTGGACGGTGCTTACCGCGATATGCTCGACTTTCTTGAGCAGGGCGAAAAGCCCGTCGCAGGCTACTTTGCGGACAATGACAACATCGCCGCCGGTGCGATGAAAGCGCTGCTCGAAAAGGGCTATCGCGTTCCCGAGGACGTGTCGATAATCGGCTTCGACGATATGCCGTTTTGCACCTATCTCAACCCGCCGCTTTCGACGGTTAATGTTCCTAAAGATTATCTCGGGAAAACCGCGGTTGAGAGGCTTGCGCAGATAATTGAGGACAAGGGAGCATGTCCCTTAAAAATTGAGGTTTCAACTAAGCTTGTTAAACGAAAATCGGTTATAAAATGAGAAAAATCCCCGAAAAAGGGGATTCTTCTTTATGGAGATCAATTCTCGCCTGATACAAATTCCTGTATCTGCGAGTTGAGTTCGTCAAGATAAGCGTCGATCCTGTCCTTGTTCGCCTCCTTTACCTGCGCCCATGTCGTCGGATTCTGCGCAAGACTTATCTGCGTGCAGTCGCCGATCACGTTCGCAACGTCGCCGAGCCCGTATTCATAGTCGATAACGGTGTTATACGACCCTGCCAGCTCATACATCGTGTCATACATTTCAAGCATCTCGTCTGTCCAGAGATAGACCTCCTTGAGCTGCTTTCTGTCGATGTCGATAACAGTCGGGTCGATTGTTTTGAATCGGCAGCAGGCCGCATACAGAGCCACTCCCTCGGGATTTTGCGCGCCGACGATCAGACTGAAACCGGACGGCTTGGTGTCAACATAGTAGTTTCCGTCGCCGTTTTCATCTCTCGGTATCGGGCAGAACATCAGCTCGCCGTTTGCGACATCTCCCCAAACCGGCGAAATTTCATCAACAGGTCCCGTAAATGTCCATGTACCGCGAAGCCAGAACAGGCAGAGCCCCTCGGCTATTCCGGCACCCTCGGCGCCGCCGTTTCTTGTCGACCAGTTGCGCTCCCACATCGGATATGTGCATTGATTTTTGTTTAAATCATATAAATATCCCGCCGCACGCTCCAGCCTCGGATCGTCAATATTTGAAACAAATTTTGCGCTTTCGGGGTCCAAAGTCACCATCATAGTACCGCATGATGTCAGAAACGCTCCGCTTGCGCCCCAACCGTCAATCGCAAACCTGTCCTCATCGTAGTCGCTGAAATCGAGGCACATTTCGTAGAATTTCTCCCACGTCCATTCGTCATTATAGAAAAGCTCTGCCGGGTCGTCAAATCCCCATTCGTTTATAACGCGGCGGTTGTATGCGCATACGTTGTTAAAAGTGGCGTCGGTGACGAACATATAGTGCCTGCCGCCGAGTGAAAAATACTTATCGGCAAAGTCCTTGACCCCTGACCAGAGCGGGTCGTTGTAGTCAACATAATCATCGACCGCTTGGAAAACACCCGAAAGATAATACTTCGGGAAGGACTCCGCGTAGCCGTCGTAGAAGTCGGGGGAATCGCCCGAAAGCACTTGGTTTGCAAGTGATGTAAAGCGGTCAGCCCATGTGCATTCGACCCACTCGACTTCGCAGTCGTACTTGTTTTTAAAGGTCCAGAAGCCGGTTTGAATGATCTCGTCGTCGGAATAGTTGTGGACGAAGTCGCCCCAGCTGAAGTATTTGATGACCGAGCCTGCCGCAGGTGTGTTCTCCTTGTCGGGCAGTTTTATCCCCGCTGCCGCCAAAATCGCCGCCGAATCCTCTGTAGAAAGGGTCAGCTCGATTATTTTTCGCTTCTGCTTTCCGCAGCCGACAAGCGCGATTATCATCAGTGCCGCCAGAAAAATTGCAATAATTCTTTTCATAAAAAACAGTCCTTTCTCGATGAAATAAGCCTTGTTTTTACAGATTATATCATCGGAAGGACTGAATGGCAATAAGAAATTTAGTGATTTTTAAGCGAGTGTTAAGCTAAATTAAGTAGGCAATTAGTCGTATTTTCTCACCCTAACCGCCATGTATTCTCTGCCCGGGAGGTCTATTCTGAAACGTCCCTTAAATTCGCCGAGCTTTGTGACGGTCATGTTCCAGGTGTCGATGACCTCGGCCGAGTATGTGTTTTCGTCGTCGATATGGTACCACCTGAATGACGGGCGGTTGATACCGTAATAAAAGAGGTGATAGCCGCTCTCTTTTTCGAGCTTCTCGTCCTCCGGCACAACACAAAGCTCGTCCCACTCCATGTTTTTCGGCTTCAAGCCTCCTGCGGGGGCGTCCTCAAGAACTTTCCTCATAAAGGCTATTCTTGCGGGGCTTTCGCCCTTAAGCTTTCCGCCGTGCGCCCACCAAAGATTTTCGCCGACGTATGTTTCGCCATGCCCGCCGTAGCCGCCGCGGCAGAGAGCCTCCCAGTGGCGTTTGACAAGCTCCTGCGCCGAGATGTTGCCCCAGGCGTACTGAATATTGCCCTCGTACTGCATTTCGTCGAGGACGACCGGCTTGCCGTACTGCCTGCGCCAGTCCGCCGTGCCCTCGGGCGTGCGCTGGACGCTGCAATGCGTGATCCACGGGCGGGCGTGGTCGTAAAACTTAACGCCGTTGTGAATCGAACGGAGGTGATTATATGGGTCGTTTTCAACAATTACCTCCGCGAGGCGCTCCCAATCGTCAACGGTCTTGCTCTTTATGAAATCGTACTCGTTCGCAAACGACCACCAGACGTTTCGGTAGGCCGAAAATCTTGCGGCAACATATCTAAGATAATGGGCGTTCTGCTCGGGAGTCATATTCGAAAATCCCCAGCGATCGTAGGGGTGGAAGAGGATTATATCCGCCTCAATGCCAAGTCTTTGAAGCTCCAAAATGCATTTTTCAATATGCCGGAAATGCTCGGGATTGAAGCGTGAAAAGTCCCAATTATTGCCCTCAGAATCGGGTCCGAAGCCCCAGACGTTGTCCTCGTTCACAAGGCTTCCGTCGACGGGAGTTCCCTCGTATGGGTATGACCTCGGCTCGCGGGAATTGTAGCAGTAGCTCTTCGGGAAAACGCAGAAGCGGATCTTGTTGAACGGCGAGTTTTTAAGTGTTTCAAACGTTTGGGCGATTAGCTCGTCGGATTGCAGCTCCCAGACGTAGCAGGTCGTGCCGATCGGATAGTAGGGCGTGCCGTCGGCGTAGGCAAAGTGATAGGTGTTGCAAACCCGCACAGGGCCGTAGTTTCCGGCTGACGGAGCGGTCACCGAAAACTCCCCGGAATAGCTCTCGCCCGAGAAATCTCCCGAAACGGTGAAGCGGTAAGTGCCCTCATGCGACGGCATGAACCGCACTTTATAAACCCCGCCACCGTCGTAAAATCCCGCGACGGTCTTGCTCTCATGCTCGCCCTCAAATGTCGCGGTAATGCGATAATCCACGAAAGGATTATTATCCGAAAATCCCTCGCAGCTTAGCTCAAATAATCCCCATTTTTCAACAGATTTGGTATATTTCATGGCGCGACCTCCAAAGTTTTTTATGATTATACCAAAAAATCAGCTGAATTTCAAGGCGAAATTAAGTAAAATTCAGAGAAAATGGGGCTTAATTTTGAATGATTCAGGGCAGCAAAGTTACATAGCCGTTGTGCGACGATCTGTCTGTTAGTGTTTAGACGGTTTTCTGTTATTTATTATGTAATATAACCGCCCATTCCTGCACAGCACAGGAAAGGGCGGTTTTGGATTTCTGATTGTGTGCACTAAATGTTGTCATGCTTTATGAGTATTTGTCATTAAACAGGTTACGAAACGGGACAAAATCTGAAAGTCCTTTTTCGGTATCCTCGCCTTCTGTGACAGCTATGTAACGGATTTGCTTTTCGGGGAACACAAACTCGAGATAATAGTCCATAGTGACATGCTCACACCCAAAACGTGAAAGGTCTTTTGCCACGACACAGTTTACCTTGCCCGCTTATATGTCTGACATCATTCGCTGAAAGGCTGGGCGCTCGAAGTTCGTGCCGCTCCAACCGTCATCGACGTACTCGTCATAAACGATCAGACCGTTTTCCTGCGCGAATTTGTGTAAAACTATTCGTTGCGTTTCTATTGAAATGCTATCCCCGAAATTCTCGTCATCTCTGGAAAGACGCATATATAATGCTGTTGAATATTTTGCATTGTTAGGTGATTTCATTTATAACCTCCTTTGTGAATCACCCACGCTTACAATACAAGAGTATTGTATCATAAGCACAGGACAATTTCAAGCTTTAAAGTGCTGATTTTGCAGAATATTTTATTATATCTTCAAGCAAATTCTCTAACGGTTTGCCGTCTTTTGCAAAATGTTCCGAAACCTTAATGCGGGTATTTCCAATGTAAAAGTACATTTCGCCGTCGGGTTCTGTGCCGTAATAAGGTTTTGGTACTGGTTCACTCTCTCGCTTCCATGCTCGCAGAATCTCCTTTGGTAGATATTCAAGCGATTCATAGCACTCGCAAAGGTCGATTGACTCATACTCTTTCATTGTTATCCTCCTTAAATTTCGTAATCTTTGTCATTAATTTTGTTTGATTCTTCGTGCAAAGTTCGGTTTATATTATCTGCAATCGTTTGCAGCCGCTTGACCTCCTCACGTTTTTCGTGAAGCTCTACATACAGTTCATTCTGCTGCGAGGTCAGCCGTTTAATTTCGGTTTGCAAAGTCTTATAGCTCGGTCTTTTGGTAACACCATGCTCTTTGAAATATTTCTGCGCCGACTCCATAATTATAAACTAACTTTCGTGCTGCTTTCGGAATTTTGCCTTTGCCCTGTCAGACTTTAACGAACGGTACTCGTTCCGAATCGGCTTCGTGTTCTCATAAGCAAGCACGCGTTTCTGAAGCTCCTTTTTGCCATAAAGCTCAATCTCGACAGCTTTGAGCTTTTCTCGGCAATCGCTGTCTCCCATCTTTGCCATAGCAAGCGCGGTCTGCAAATCTTCAAGCGACTTAAAACCGTATCTCTCAAGCTCGGCAAGGCTCTTGGCAGACTGCTTGAGGTTGAAAACCTTCGCCCAATGCTCGTAACCTGCGCCCTTTTCGGGCGTTACATCGACCATTCGCGAAATACTGTCGTGATAAGTGTCGATTTTCGCATTTTTTGCCCCTTGTAAACGCTTGAGGATACTCGGTCGAGATGATATGCTTTGCTCTCCGTTTCTCTCCAACTGTCGTGATTTCTGTTCAAAAACGGCATTTATTGCGGTGAGGTCGAAGTCGTCGCCCAAGCGGCGGGCAGTTATAGGCTTAGATCGGTTGGAAGTCAGATATGACAACCGTCCACGGCTTTGTTTGACTGTCACGCCCTGTCGTGATAAAAGCGCTGCAAACTCATCAAAATTTGTTGCAGCTTCAAGTGCTTTCTTAATAATCTGCCGCAACTTTTCCTTGTCCGTTTCAAACTTTGTCGGTTTGCCACTTTCAGACAATTCCGCTTGTCCGCGGCGTTTTGTCCAGTATTCGCCCTCGGTCACTCGCTCGCTACTTCCACCCAAGAGGTCAATCTGATATAATCCCTCTCTTTGACACATATCCATGACCTCTGCCCGAAAGTAATTCATCGCCGCCTCGGTGCAGCGATGCTTGCAGCCAGCTTTTATGTCGGCGGGTCTGTCCATATACGGTAGCAGCGGAACGTCCTCAATTCGCAGGGAATTGATAACTATGTGGCAATGAATGTTCCCGCTGTGATTGTGACCGTCGGCGTGAGTGCAAACGATTGCCTGATGCCCTGAGAAATGCTCGCGGCAAAACTGTTCACCGAGAGTTTGGGCGCGGTCAACAGTCAGCCCGTTCTCAACGCCGTCGCGTGGGTCAAAGCTGATTATGTAATGGTGGCTTTTAACGTCGCCCCGACTGCGGTTTTTGCCGTAATGTAGATTTGACTTCATACAGGCAATGGCAAAGTCATCTTCGCCGCAATTTAAGGTCACAAAGCTGCAATTATCTCGCGGAATCAGTCTACCCGATTCGTCAAGAACGAGCTTGTTAGTGAACTCATCATGCTCAAAAAGCAGATACTTCTCGGCGGATCCGTAATCCGCATTTTTAGAGCTTAAGTGTTTGAACGTCGCCAATAGCATCACCTACCTTTTGTAAGATTTCATACTTCAGATCTGCAAGGTCAGCAATGGCGGCTCGAACATCGCCCGACAATGAATTATACGGCGTGCCGCGCTCATTCAAGAATAGTGCGATTTGGTTTATATTCATGCCGATTTTGCTGAGTTGCGCGGTTAGCGTCCCTACAGCCGAAAGCAACTTTTCATTGATTGGCGAGATTGTGATGATAGGCTTGATAACTGCATCATCAATCGCTCGACGGATAAATTCAGACGGGCTAATTCCGCAAAATCTTGTGCGCTCGGTGAAGTCGGCGTACTCGTCATCGGTCATGCGGGTCTTGACGACAATGCTGCGTTTGGGCGTATTATATATCTTTGGCATATATAGCCTCCTTTCACTTTACAACGTACATTTTTTGCGCGAATGGTGACACCTTGAATGTAAATTTTATATGAACATGATTTATCCTCCCCATCTTATAACGTACATTTTTCAAACGAAAAGCAGGTATCCGATTGTAAATTTTTTGTGAACTGCATTTCTTCTGCATTACCCTCAACGCAAATTTTTTGATTTTGCCAAATCTTCAGTTCCTTCCACACCGAAAAATTCAATCTTGCCAAACGGTTACACTCTCTTCCCCGATACAACGTACATTTTTTTCGCAAAAATCAGGGTACTTTCTAAAAAAGTTTGCCTAAAACTTAAAATTTCTCCGTTTATCACAAAGCGCAAGACATTTATGACAACTTTATTGTGCAATTTTTTTGACGACTGTTTTCGCTTCAGTAACACTTAAATTCGAGAAAAAGCAACCAGTGCAGACAGAATTTGAGCATAAAAATACCAACGTATCAATTTGGCACGTTGGTAACATTTTTATTTAAAGCAGGGCTTGGGGAAGGCTACTCCCCAACAAGATTCCGCGCAGTCAAATTTGTGCTTCAAGCCAAATTTGGTCCCGCGGTAGAATCTTGCTCTAAGAAATCTTCATGTAGCTAAACTCTGCATTTTGAAAATTAGCTTCCTTTGATAACATCATTTAATTGTTCTTTTGCATATTGCCAACCCGCAGAATATGTGGTATAATAACAATATATCTTAATTTGGAAAAGTCCGTACTTTTGGACAGTTGGTATGTTATAATATATAAAAAATTGCGGGAGGCTCAATATGTCTAACGAAAAAATTGCGGTGGTCGGGACTAATATTGCGGAAAAGGCGACGATGATATGGAATGTGGCAGACATGCTGCGCGGACCGTTCAAGCCGCATGAATATGGGCTGGTGATACTTCCCATGACGGTCGTGAAGCGGTTTCACGATTGTCTTTTGCCGACTCACGGCGCAGTTCTGGAACAGTACGAAAAGGTCAAAAATCTTGCGGTCATTGAAGGATTTCTGACACGGGCTTCGGGCTGTCAATTTTACAACATCAGCAAATTTACCTTTGATACTCTTCTCGCCGACCCCGACAACATCGAGATAAATTTCCGCGACTATCTTGCGGGATTTTCGGGGAATGTTCAGGACGTGCTTTCAAAATTCGACTTCGACAGCATTATCAAACGCATGGTCGAGAGCAACACGCTTTACCTCGTTATCAAGGAGTTCAACTCGCCTAAAGGTTACTTAGGCCCCGACAAAATCAGCGCGGTGGACTGCGGATATATTTTCGAGGATCTCGTCCGCCGCTTCTCGGAATCATTCGGCGAGGAGGCGGGAGCGCACTTCACAAGCAGGGATATAATCTATCTCATGACCGACCTGCTCTTGACCGACGCAAAGCTCGACGACGACTCTAATATCACCGTCTACGACATGACTATGGGTACAAGTCAGATGCTTTCCTGCATGGAAGAGCGAATACACGAGCTCAACGAGGACATCACCGTCACCTGTTTCGGGCAGGAGTTCAACCCCTCGACATTTGCCATCGCCAAGGCTGACATGATGATAAGAAACGGCGACCCGAACAACATGCGATTCGGCGACACGCTTTCGGACGACCAGTTCAAGGGATTCACGTTCAAATACTGCATAAGCAACCCGCCGTTCGGCATCGACTGGAAACGAGAACAAAAGTCTGTTGAAGCCGAAGCCGCGCTCGGCGAGCTTGGGAGATTTGCCCCGGGACTGCCGAAGATCAGCGACGGTCAGCAGCTTTTTGTGCTGAACGGTCTTTCAAAGCTCGCGCCCGACGGCAGAATGGCTATCATTCAGAACGGCTCGCCGCTGTTTTCGGGAGACGCGGGCAGCGGTCCGAGCAACATCAGGCAATACATACTTGAAAACGACTGGCTCGACGCTATCGTTCAGCTTTCGACCGACCAGTTCATGAACACAGGCATATCCACCTATATCTGGGTGATTTCAAAGGACAAGCCCGCATACCGAGCAGGAAAAGTCCAACTCATCGACGCGTCGCACTGCTATGAACAGCGCAGAAAATCAATCGGCACAAAGAGAAACGACATCACCGACCTTTGCCGAAATCTCATCGTCACGGCATACGGCGAATTCAAAAACAACGCCGTCTACGGCGACGAAAACGGCGTTTACTGCGAGAGCAAAATTTTTGATTCCGAGGAATTTGGGTATCAAAAAATCACCGTCGAAAGACCGCTTCGGGACGAAAACGGCGAGATCGTCACGAAAAAGGGCAAGCCTGTCGCGGACGCAGCTCTTAGGGACAGCGAGAACGTGCCGCTGAAAGAGGATATAGATGAATATTTCAGGCGGGAGGTCCTGCCCTACGCGCCCGACGCTTGGATAGACAGGAGCAAGACGAAAATCGGGTATGAGATTCCGATGACAAGGTATTTTTACAGGTATCAGGCGCCCGAGCGGTCGGAGGATATAACGAAGCGGCTGCATATTTTGGAGAGCGAGATCTCGCAGTCGCTTGAGCAGTTGTTTGGGGAGGAAAACTAATGTACGGCTTTATATATAAACTTTTGATAAGTCCGTTAGGGCTTCCGGTAAATGCCCTTTTGGAGTGGATAATTTTGCTTATCATTGAAAAAATTGCATTTAAGATAGCGTGGGAGGCTTCTCGCGGAGGATTTTGGGGTTCCGAGATTCACTGGACTGTCCGCACAATTTCATTTTTTGTGATATGGGCAATTACATACGCTGTGATTTGGACAGTCAAATTTGTAATCGCAAACTGGTTGATTTTCGTCTGCCTCGGGATTATTGCGGTGACAGCCGTGATAGTTGTAGCCCTCGAAAGGCTTAGGAGGAAGAACGATGCGTGAAATGAAAGACAGCGGTATCGAGTGGATTGGGGAGATACCGAGGGAGTGGGAAACGTCGAAAATTGCAGGTTGCTTTAGCGAAGTCAAGCAGAAAAACGACGACGGAAAATCCGACAACGCACTTCAATTTAAAATGGGTGAAATAATCAGAAAGCCTGTTAAATGGGAGCGTGATGAAGTAGCTGAAACATACTCAAATTATACTGTGGTTAATCCGAATGTAATAATGATTAACGGCTTGAATCTTGAGTTTGACTTTATTACTCAAAGGGTAGCAATAGTAAGAGAAAACGGCATCATTACATCAGCGTATATTGCGATAACACCTAACGATACAGTTAATCCTGAATATATGTGTTATTTGCTGAAATCCTATGATACCTGCAAGGCATTTCACAATATGGGCAAAGGGCTTCGCAAGATATTAAATTATTCCGAATTAAAAACAAAAAGCGTTTTGCTTCCCCCTCTCCCCGAGCAGCACCGTATCGCCGACTTTTTAGACCGCAAATGTGCGGAAATCGACGCGGTTATCGAAAAGACAAAGGCGGCCGTCGAGGAATACAAAAAGTTGAAGCAGTCGGTGATAACCGAGGCGGTGACAAAAGGCGTCCGAGGTCCTCGCCCGATGAAGCCCAGCGGTATCGAGTGGATTGGGGAGATACCGAGAGAGTGGGAAGTAATTAAACTGAAATATTTAACAAGGGTCAGAAATGAAGTGGGAATGTTTAATTCCAAAAGTGACAATTATATTGGGCTTGAAAATATTGAGAGTTACTCATCAAAATTGGTATCAACTGAAACTAAATATGCCGATTCCCTACAAAGCAAATGTGAAAAAGGAGATGTTTTATTTTCCAAATTAAGACCATATCTTGCTAAATCCGTTATTGCGCCATTTGACAGCTTTTGTACAGGAGAATTGCTTGTTTTTTCTGATTATAATGGGGATAAAAAGTATTTGAGATATAGCCTTCTCGAAAATGGCTTTATAGATAATATCAATTCTTCAACCTATGGCTCAAAAATGCCCCGAGCAAATTCAAATTATATTCTTAATACGTTTATTACGTTTCCCCCTCTCCCCGAGCAGCACCGTATCGCCGACTTTTTAGACCGCAAATGCGCGGGGATAGATAACATTTTAGCCAAAAAACAACAGTTTATAAAAGAATTGGAAGCCTATAAAAAATCGCTCATCTATGAATATGTAACAGGAAAAAAGGAGGTCAAATCATGATCGCAACAGAAAAAGTTTATGAGGAAAACATCGAGGCGGGCTTTACTTCTCCCGCGGGAGGCTATACGAAAGGCGCGGATACATACGACGCTAAGCGCGGACTTTTCGTCAACACCTTTATAGATTTTGTAATGCGAACACAGCCGAAAGAGTGGGCGCGGTTCGAGAATATGACCCGGTACGACCCCGTGGGGAAATTCTGCGCGGCGTTTGATTCGGCATGCGAAACCGACGGCATTTTGCACGTTCTCCGCCACGGCTTCAAGCATCGCGGGATAACTTTCCACGTCTGCTACTTCAAACCCGAATCCACCCTCAACCAGACCGCGATGTCGCTTTGGGCGCATAATAAAGCCGAGTGTTACCGCCAGTGGCACTACTCCGCAGATTCAAACAAGAGCGTTGATATGGTACTTGCCCTCAACGGCATACCTGTTTTCGCCTTTGAGCTTAAAAATCAGTACACCGGTCAGAACATCAATGACGCCAAGGAGCAGTGGATGCACGACCGCGACCCTCGTGAGATCTGCTTCCAGTTCAACCGCCGTGTTCTTGCGTTTTTCTGCGTGGATCAGCTTGACGTATGCATGGCGACCAAGCTCGACGGAAAGAAAACGCGCTTTCTGCCGTTCAACCAAGGCTCAAACGGCGCGGGACGTTCGGGCGGTGCGGGCAATCCCCCTAACCCCGACGGCTATCCGACGGCGTATCTCTGGGAAAATGTTTTCCAAAAAGACAGCATGATGGATATACTGCAAAAGTTTTTGCATTTGCAGGTCAAAGAGGAAAAGAAAGCCCTGCCCGACGGCAGCGAGAAGATAATAAAGAAAAAGACGCTTATTTTCCCGCGTTATCATCAGCTTGACGTTGTAAGAAAGCTGATAAACGACGTCAAAGAAAACGGTGCGGGACATAATTATCTAATTCAGCACAGCGCGGGCAGCGGCAAGTCTAATTCTATCGCGTGGACGGCATATCGCCTTGCTTCGCTTTTTGATGAACATGACAAGCCAATCTTTTCAAGCGTTATCGTAGTCACCGACAGGACGGTTCTTGACGCGCAGCTGCAGGAAACCATCTCGCAATTTGAACACGTCGAGGGTGCTATCGAAACGATTGGCGAAAACAAAAATTCAAAGGATTTGCGCGACGCGATAAACAGCGGAATAAGAATTATCGTCACGACCTTGCAGAAATTTCCTGTTATCTATCAGGAGGTTGACAGCACCGCGGGTCGCAATTTTGCAATTATAGTTGATGAAGCGCACTCCTCCCAGACCGGAAGCTCGGCGTTAAAGCTGAAAGCCGCCCTTGCCGACACCGAGGACGCTTTGCGGGAATATGCCGAAATCGAGGGCAAGACCGAGGAAGAGCTTGACCCCGACGACAGGCTTATGAACGAGATGATAGTTCACGGCAAGCATAAAAACCTGTCCTTCTTTGCATTCACCGCCACGCCGAAAGACAAAACCCTTGAGCTTTTCGGCACCGAATATCCCGACGGCACTTTCCACCCGTTCCATATTTACAGCATGAAGCAGGCAATCGAGGAGGGCTTTATCCTCAACGTCCTGCAAAATTACATGACTTATGATACCTGTTTCAAAATAGCAAAAACGACCTCAGAGAACCCCGATGTTCCGTCGAGCAGAGCTGCCAAGGTGATACGCAGGTATCAGGAGCTGCACCCGTATAACATTTCCCAGAAGTCGCAGATAATAGTCGAAACATTCAGAGAAACGACACGCCATAAAATCGGCGGCAAGGGCAAGATGATGGTAATAACCTCGTCACGCCTTGCCGCGGTCAGATACTGCCACGAGGTCAGAAGATATATAGATGAGCAGCACTATGACGATATAAAAGTTCTCACCGCCTTTTCGGGCAGCGTCACCGACGGCGATATTGAATACACCGAGCCGAAGCTGAATACAAGAGCCGACGGCAGCCACATTTCCGAAGCCCAGACAAAGGCTGAATTTCACGACAATTTCAATGTGCTTATCGTCGCCGAAAAGTATCAGACAGGCTTCGATGAGCCGCTTTTGCATACGATGATAGTCGATAAAAAGCTGAAAGGCGTAAAGGCTGTTCAGACGCTTTCACGCCTTAACAGAATCTGCGAGGGAAAAATCGACACATTTATACTTGATTTCGTAAACAAAAAAGAGGACATTTCTGACGCTTTCCAGCCGTTCTATCAGGAAACATTGTTGGGCGAGGAAGTCAATACCGACCTGATTTACAAGACCCAAAAGGAGCTGCGCGGCTATGCGATTTATACCGACGAGGACATTGAAGCCTTTGCAAATGAGTATTTCGGCAAACCTCGTCAAGGCGACAAGGGCATCAGCAAAATGACGAGCATTTTAATGCCCGCCGCCACAAGATATAATCAAAAAACCCCCGACGAGAGATACCAGTTCCGCAGGCTTCTCCGCAACCTGATAAAGTGGTACGGATATATCTCGCAGGTCGTTCGCATGTTTGACCGTGCCTTGCACAAGGAATATATTTTCTGCTCATATTTTCTGGGGCTTCTGCCCGAGGAAACCGTGCGAATGGTAGACCTTGAGGGCAAGCTGAAATTGGAATATTACAAGCTCCAAAAGACCTTTGCGGGCGAGATTGAGCTTCAAGACGGAATTACTGTTTATGAATCCCGGAAAAAGTTAGGCGCAAAGGGTCAGGACGAAAAAACGCCGCTTGATGAGGTCATAGAGAAGATTAACGAGAGGTTCAAGGGCAGCTTCACCGACGCGGATAAGGTGCTTTTGTCCGCGCTTCACGCGAGATTGATGTCCGACAAAAAGCTTGCCAAAATGGCGCGTTCCTCCGACCCGCAGGTTTTCACCGAGAGCATTTTCCCAAAAGCCTTCGGCGATGCTGCACAGGATAGTTATGTCGAGTCGCAGGACACCTATACCTCGCTTTTTGAGGATAAGGGTAAGTATAACGCGATTATGAGCGCACTGGCGGAGATTGTTTATAGGGAGATGAGGAAAGGTGATGGCAGGAAATAAGATGAGCGTAATGAATAAAAAGCCGATGAACAGCTTGTTTCTCAACTACCTTATTGAAAGTGAGAGCTTCATAGATACAAATGCCGATAAATGGGTACAAGATTTTAGCTTAAAAAATGTAAATTTAATTAGCGAGATGTCGGAAGCAGCAAATGCACATATTGTATTTATAGAGGCATGTTGGGGGGAAAATAGGCTGGTGTCTGCCTAAATGGAAGAAAAAAGATATTAAATCGGGACATGTTCTCGCTGATCTTAAAAACAATGTTCCTATAAGCGTAATAGATGATGAATTATCTGACTGCTTTGAAGAACGAGATATTGAATCGCTCACGATTTTAATCAGCAACCATTTTTCCGATTCAGAAAAAGCAAAACTTGATTTATCGTTTGAACTGTATTTAAAACACGAGTATTTTGTATGTGCGGTTTTACTTGCGGGTCTTATTGATTCAACAAGCATAAATCAGGTATTAAAATCGAATGTCGGTGAAGAAAATGCAGCACAATGTTGGAAATGCTATGGGAAAGTGATTCAGGATAATTTTAGTGGAAAATACTTCAGTGGTGAATTTCCTTAGATAAGGTACAATATCTTTCGCAAAAAGAAAAAAGGTGCAAAAAATAGACATGTCCCCGCACTTCTGGTAGAATGA
>CANQNF010000029.1 GCA_947625125.1 uncultured Clostridia bacterium | reverse complement strand
ACGCAATAGGACGGCCTTTTCGGGGGTAAAGGTATAAATCCCTTGCCCCTCGGTTTTTGCGCCCGCAAAGCCGCATAAATCAATGCTTTTTTCGCCCCTATTGCGTAACAGAGGGCATAAAAAAAGCGGCGTTCCTGTTCTCCCGGTTAGGGATTGAGAAACGCCGCCTTTGCGGTCAATATTCAGTTGTCTTGTATTTGGTCTATGCTGATGTGCCGTGTCTTTGGGCTTTTATCTCGCGGGAAGTGGGGCGCATATCAAGGCTCTTTCCTCAAACGTAGTAAATGAGTAGTAAATCCGGCTTGTTACCCTGCGAAACTGCCCGTAAAATCAAGGCTTTTTGAGATAATCAATATTTTTCTACATACAAAACCAATAAAACTATGGTACAATTTAAGAAAGAGAGGTATACTGTTTATGAAAGACTTGGATCAGAGACGCGGAGGAGGGATATAATGTCAGAAGGAATTGTTTATCAAAATAAAGACATTTTATTTAAAATCCTCGGCCAGACTTATAAAGAAAAAAGTTTTTCGGCATACGGAATTGACCTGCCGAGGATCCGGGAGCTGCTTCCCACAGACCTGCCGAAGATCGCAGCAAACGAAAAAAGCATTGATAACCTGTTTTTGCTGGAAGATGGCACTTATGCGATTGTAGATTACGAATCGGAATACAAAAAAGCAAATAAGATCAAATATCTGAATTATATCGCACGGGTAATGGAAAAATACTTCAAGGAAAATGAAGCATTCAACCTGCGCCTGATCGTTATCTACACCGGCGATGTAAAAAACGCAGAGCCAACGCTTGAAACGGATTGTTTTACCCTGCGTACCGAACAGGCTTTCCTGTCCCACATAAACGGTGAAGCAGCATTTCAGGAAATCCAGGGAAAACTTCAATCCGGCATCCCTTTGACCGATGATGACCTGATGAAGCTGGTGATCCTGCCGCTTACAGTTCCCGGCACGGAAGGGAAACAGAATATGCTGGAGCGGATCGTTGACCTGGCTGAACAGATACCGGACGAAGGGCAGCGGATCTTTACCCTATCCGGCGTGATAGTTGCAAGTGATAAATTTATAAACAGGGATTACATGGATCAAATAAGGAGGCGCATCAACATGACACAGTTAGGACAGCTTTATGAGAAAGAAAAAATTGAATATGGCAACCAGAGGGCAAGAGAAGCATCAATAAAGGAAAAAACAGAAATAGCAAAAACTTTGCTGGAAGACAATGTGGATATTGTTAAAATCATGAAAGCCACCGGTCTTACAGAGGAGGAACTTCTCCGCCTTCAGGGCGAAAAAATGACAGTATAATCTCAGCCATGATTCAGGGGAAAGCACCGCGCTTTCCCCTTTTGTATTTTCCGGTCAATGAGAATTTACCATCTAGCGATACACCAGCACCCATCTGTTCTCCTCTTTATAGTAGATCAGCCGTACCCCTATCTGCTGCTCCAGGATCGTTATGGTGCAGTCGAACTCAACGGACGCTACCCCCGCATACATCTTTTCTTCCTGGGAATGTACCTGGATCTGCTTAACAGTGCGGATCTCCCCATCTTCATCCTGGATCTTCAGCATCAGAGGCGTGATCCTGCCCTTACTGGTAAACCAGCACTGACAGGCTATTTCCCTCTGTTTCCCCCTGACCGGCCCGCTGTCCGCCCTCTGCGTGTTCGTACCTATCCCAAATGCCATGACGCCCCACCTTCTCTCACTCTACTGTCACTTTATCATAATCTACCGTCCGTTTTTCTCGGCGCAAATTCTTTGCGCCTGAATACCTCCGCTCATGTGATCGATGGGCTGCTTTAAGAAGGCTGCCCGCATCACGGAATCCATGCCATACCGCTTCCGCAGGATATCCACGGTCTTATCCATCTTCTTCAGCTTCTCAAAATCGACTTCCTCAAACAGCTCAGTCTGGCGGAAACCATCCTCCTGCCGCACCCTGCCGGTATGTATCCCCAAGTGCCGGATCGGCCTGTGATCCCATAATTCCAGAAACAGCTTACAGGCAGCCTCATATATCTCCCAAGTCAGATTCGTTGCCGTATTAAGCGCCATCTGATGTGATACATACGACAGATCCGCATACCGGATGCCCACTGCCACTACCGTGATCTGCACGTTATCTGCCCGAAGGCGGCTGCCTACTGTTTCCGCCAGTGACAGCAGCACCTTATCCGCGGTTACCACGTCCGTCACATCATAGGGCGTAGTAGTGGAATTGCCATATCCTTTATTCGCAGGAGGCTGTCCCAATACCGGCGAAAGATCTATCCCATTGGCAAATGCCCATATCACTTCCCCCTGCTTCTTTAAAATGCTCTTTAACCATGCGGGATCTGCCGCCGCCAGCTCCCCTATGGTCCTGATCCCCATGGAGAACAGCTTTTTTGTTGTAGCCCGTCCCACAAAGAACAAATCCGATACCGGCAGCGGCCACATCTTTTCCTGTATTTCTTCCGGATAAAGGGTATGGACCAGATCCGGCTTTTTGAAATCACTGGCCATCTTTGCAAGCAGCTTATTTGTGGAAACTCCTACGTTCACGGTAAAACCCAGCCGCCCCCTGATCTGGTCTTTGATCTGCTCCGCCACCTCCTCCGGTCCGCCAAACAGGTGGCAGCTGGCGGTCATGTCCACAAAGGCTTCATCAATGCTGTATTGTTCCACAACATCAGAATACTCCCGCAGGATATCCATAAATGCTGCAGAGCATTTCTCATACAGGCTGTAATTGGGCGGCACCAGAACCAGGCCGGGACATTTCCGCTGTGCCTCCAGAATCGTTTCCCCCGTCTGGATGCCGTACTTTTTTGCGGGAATGGACTTTGCCAGGATGATCCCATGGCGCATGGCCATATCGCCGCCCACGGCAGATGCGATCTCCCTGAGATCCTGCTGTCCGCCCTTGTGGGCCAGACGATAAACAGCCTCCCAGGACAGGAAGGCTGAATTTACGTCAATATGGAAAATGATATTTCTAAACATACGTTCGCCTCCGTTGGAATTTCATTATAGCAAACATACGTTCTGTTTTCAACAGGGAATTTCTGCCTCCTCCGATTACTTGGAATTTTCTTCCGGAAAAAGGCTGATCTGCTCATACTCAGTACGCCGTTCCAGCAGCGGAGGGACTTTGTTAAGAAACATTTCCACCAACGGAGCTTCCTGCAGCCAGCCACGGATCTCATCCCTCTCCAGCAAAAGAGGCATCCTGTCATGGACCGGACGCATGGAATCGTTGGCTTCCGTGGTAAGGATCACGAACCGTTCCTCCGCCTGATACCGATCAAAGAGTCCAGCCATATACAGGGCCGGCTGGCCCTGGCGGTAAAAGATGTTCTTTTCCTTTTTCCGGTTCCATTCATAAAACCATGCAGCCGGTACCACGATTCGTCTGCGCTCCACGCTTTCCCGGAATGTCTTTTTCTCAAGCGCCGATTCGCTCCTGGCGTTAAAGATCAGCTGCTTCCCTGCAAATCCCGGAAAGCCCCATCTCTGCCATCTGCAGCACAAGCTCCCGCCGTCTGCAGTGATGACCGGAGCCACCTCGGACGGATGGATGTCCTTTGCCTGCAGGCGGATATCTGCTGCTGCGATCCGCTGCATTTTCTCGTCCACCTCCCGGACCAGCTTTTCGATCTCCCTTGCGGTATCATCATCAATATAATAGCGTCCACACATTGCCCAAGCCCTGCCTTTCTGAGCATATTATACCGCAGATACCTCATCCTATCCAGCCGGACTGAGACATCCCTGTTACCTCTGCCTTACCTCCAGTCCTTCCAATTCCAGTCCCGGCAGCCCCACCAGATACCACTGCCTGCTTATATCCATCTCCATGCGCGTAGGCACCCATACTCCGTTTAGACAGACTTCAAAACATTCGCCGCAATGAATGCCGCCGTCATTTCTCTGATCACCGCCTGCATCCTTATAACTGAAATTGAATCTGTCCGTTGTCCCATCAAAATACAGCTTTCCTTGTTTCATAACACGCCTCCTGCTACAATTTATTTCTTACAAAATAAGGAGACGGTTCGGGACAATCTCTTAAAGCATTTAAGAAAAAATAATTTGTCGAAGTGTCTCACCGTACTCTGTCTGGTAGATGTATCTAATGTTATTTTCTAAACAGAATATTTTTTATCCCGCAAAAATGTAATATATAAATGAAGTAATTTTATGGATATATTGTATCCATTTGGATATTTTTCCGGTTTGTCAAGGAAACAATTTAGTTGGTCTTCGCTTATTCCCAAATATTTTGCAATAGCAATTCTTGATACCTCTAAATAATCACATAACGTAGAAACAATATCATGTAAATAAAACTTGTTTTCTGTATTACAACAATACAACTGAGTTAAAAACCAGAGAACCGCATTAAGTGCATTGATGTCATTTTGACTTAACTTCTCCCTGTTATAACAACGATGAATTACATCAATAGAGGTATTTGTTACCTTACTCAAACATTCCAAAGAAAAGCCTTCAGATAAAAATTGATCTAGCAAAGACCACATATCTCTGACTTGCATTTATCTACCATCTCCTCTATTACTAACAATAATAAAACGTATATAAATTAACCCAATGGAATCACCATTTGTTTACTAACATAATACCACCATCACGCACATTTAGCCATAGCATAAAGCGCATAGATTTTACTCTATACGCTTTAATAATGTGTTATTTCAAGAAAGTGTCAACTTCCGCTCAATCCTTAGCCGCTGTTTCATTTTTAATCTGCTTTATCAAATCCTCTATGCTGTCTGCCTGCACGAAAGTATGCTCTGCCTGTTCTTTTCTGCTCGCCTTTCCTGTTTTTGTGAAATCCGTTTCTATTGCACGCTCTTATCATTAGCCTCAGTTGCTTCTGCCATTTTGTTGATCATACAATTTAAATATATATCGGCGCTTTTTTTAAACTTTTAGTATATCAGCATAAATATACTCGCTTTATCTACATTTGCCAGCAGCATTGATCTTCAGTCTCCTCTACAGGAAGGACGTTCCGACGTATCCCCATTTCCCTCATATTTCTTTACCAGCCGATAAAAACTATCTTTCTTTAATTCCATGCGCTGCATAGCCTCCCGTGCCGTGATCCGATGGTCTTTCCATTCCGCATAACATTCTGCCCATCCATCCGGGAACTCGATGCGCGGTCTCCCCAGATGTACGCCGTTGCTTTTAGCCACCTCAATCCCCTGGCGCTGCAGCTCATGCCGCTCACTCAGCCCACCCCCCCGGTGGGCTTGGCTTCCTCCGCAACATAAGCGAAGATAGCCAGCACAATGTCCGTTACCAGCTGACCCACCAGTTCTTTTGACTGGGTAGTATCCAGAATAGGCATGGAGGTTACTTTGATGTCAGCTCCGATCTCTTTTGTGATATGATACCATTCCCGATAGATTTCCTGATAGTTTCTTCCAAAACGCTTCAGTTCCGTCACCACCAGCAGATCCCCTGCCCGAAGGATATTATCCACCAGGGACCGGTAGACCGGGCGCTCGAACTGTCTTCCAGACCTTTTCTCAACATATATATCCCTCTCATCAATGCCTTCCACCTCCTGCAGATATCGTATCTGCCTCTCCGGATTCTGTTCCTGGGTGGATACCCTTACATAGCCGAACTTCTTTGCTGCCATTCCGACACACCCCTTTCGTAAAGTATCGCAAAAGGTATTGCTTCCGTTTTGCGATGTCGCAGTCCC
Source organism: uncultured Clostridia bacterium (assembly GCA_947625125.1). Taxonomy (GTDB): domain Bacteria; phylum Bacillota; class Clostridia; order Oscillospirales; family Ruminococcaceae; genus Faeciplasma. The sequence goes on along the minus strand of CANQNF010000029.1, from coordinate 28,866 downwards.
GTTCTGATGCCTTTTGCGACAGGGAAACAGGTAAAAAAACCTGCTTCCGCTGCCGTCTCTAAAGGCATACCTTTTGCGACGCATTATTTTATACGCAGAGGACTGCCGAAAAACAACAGTCCTCTGCAATGCTGCTATATCTGGAAAGTCCGGATGCAACTGATCAGCGTTGCCGAAAGTTCCTGGTACAGATCCTCATCGAACAGGTTCTTGTCCATAGCGTTCTTGATCAGTAACGGACGGTACATCCGAAAGATTTCCTCCTGCGCATTTTTATCCCCGTTCTTTGCATGAAGGAGCAGCGCTTCAAATTTTGTCCTGTCACTGTCCATGCCTCATCCACACCTCCAGTTCTTTCCTCAATTTGCGTACCACATAATAATACGCCATTTCCGCCTGTTTCGGATTTATGTCCAGCATTTCTGCCAGTTCCGTAAAAGAAAGTTCTCCAAACACTCTGGCAAAAAGGAGCGTCTTCTCCCTCTCTTTCAGTCGTTCCACAGCGCGGACCAGCTTTCTGCTGCCCAAAAGGTCCAGGATCTCCCGAAACTGCACCCAATCCCGTACTACTGCATTTTCCCTCTCACTGACATAAGCATGGAACTGTGTGTCAAAATCAAGGTAATTCTTTTCCAACAGATCCATCAGTATCCTCTCATGGTCTATCCGTTTTCTTTTCTGCTCCATATACCGTATCCGCCGATGGACTACAGCGGCCACCAGATATGCCGTGAAACGGTTCTGTATGGAATCATTGTACTGTTCTTTCATTCATTCGCACCCCTTTCTTTGTCCTGCGTTTTCTTTCCTGGACAAAGAAGGGGGAGCCCGGCATCGGCGCCCAGCAGTGTCCTCATGTGATCCCGCATAGAAAAAAGGAGTGCAGTCCGTCAAAAACTCCGGATCACACTCCTGATGAAAGGTATGTCTATGCGCTCTGTAAAAATATGTTATTTCCCTACTATGACAGGCATAAATGTTCAAAAAGAAGAACGTGCTTTTTTTGGTATTTTCCCTCTGTCAATCAATAATCTTCCTGTCATTCCCCTTACTTCCGAATCCCCTTTTCTTCCCCTTTCTACTGCTTAATAAAGTGGTCTTAACTGCCGCCTAATCTCAAAAAGAAGTCTATCAGCATACTTTTTCGTATGTTTCTGCCATTTTTACTTCTAAAAAGTATGGTAATAAACTCCTTTTAGGAGGTGATACCATGTCAATGCTATCCTTAACCGATGCTCGGATCTTTGGACAGGCGCTCAAAGCTGCCAGGAAAAAGCAGCACATGACGCAGGAAGCCTTTGCAGAAATGCTGGATCTTTCGCTCCCATATTATAAGGATATTGAGCACAGCCGCAGCGTTCCGTCTCTGGGCGTTTACTATAACATCTGCCGGACTCTCAATCTGTCTGCAGACCAGCTCATTTTCTTCGACAATGCTCTGCCGGATGCTCCTTCCTACCAGGAACTGCTCCGACTGTTGCCCCGGCTGCATGAAAACAGCCTTGCCGTCTTAACTGCTACCGCTCTGGCACTGATCGAGCATCAGGACAGAGAGCCTTTATAAACACAATTTTTAATGTCCGTTTTTCATTCAGGTTTAATGTCTTAATATCTTGTTGTGCTACTATAAAATTAGTTTATACGGCAAATATGGATTTTCTCTTGATTTTTTCTACATCTTTCTACATATTTGCAAAAAAGAAGCAGCCTGCTGTATGGCAGGCCACTTCTTTTTTGTCTGTTCTATTCAATTTTCTTTCCGCTATTGAAACGGTATCCCACGCCCCAGACCGTCTGGATATAGACCGGGCGGGCTGGGTCAGGCTCGATCTTCTCCCTGATGTTGTGGATATGGTTCGTGATGATGCTGCCGTCTCCATCGCCGGCCTCTCCCCTGACAGCATCATAGATCTGCTCTTTACTGAACACGATCCCCGGATACTTCGCCAGCAGATACAGGATCTCAAATTCCACATGGGTAAGTTCTATCTCCCTGCCGCCGCATAGGACTGTATGATGCAGCCCGTCTATGGACAATCCGGGAAACACAAGGCAATATGAGTCCTGCTTTTGGGGTTCAAATGCCGTTACATTTCCATGAACAACAGCCAGGATACGATCCAACAGTTCTTCCTCATCATCCCCTACCTCCAGGATCACTATTTTCCCATAACAACCACTCCTTTGCACGAATCATATTTCGGATTGCCGTCGTGCGGCGGATTAGGCTAATTTTCTTTTAGATCGGTTTCGTTCTATTATCTGTTGGCTTTTCAAAATTTCCTAACAGCTATGATTAGATGATTCATTCTTTTGTTTTTATGCTACTTGATGTTTACAATAAGAATGAACGGCAAGAAACAGAAAAGCAGGTACTTCAACCGCAGCAGCAAGCAAAATAATATATGGTGTCCAAAAACTCACTTCCCCTATATGCAGATAATTGAAATTGATAAGTTGATACAGGAAATTGTTCTGCATACCAATTCCCGCAGAAGGGAGAACTGATGAAACCCAGGTAGCGCCAGCAAAAGCGGAATAGACAAACGTAGGCATAAGCAAAACAACAAGAGAAATCAATAATACTGTTAGAGAGTCCTTGAATTTAGCGGATAGGAACAGTGTGAAACTTATGCTTGCCAGCAGTGAGAGAAGCCCTGCCAGTACCAGAATCACCTGTAATTGCCCTAAATTGAAGTTTGGCAAATTGATAATTGAAAACAACATCTGGAAAGAGGATTTAAGGCAATCCGTACCAAAAGCCAAATCAGAAATCAATAAATGAATTGTCATTCCAAGAACGAAAACAACAACAAATATACTGCTGGAAGCAGCTACTTTGGTGATGGCTAATCTGGTGTGCCCATATTTCGTACACCGTAAAATACTGTCGCTTCCTGTTTGATATTCACCCGCAAAAACGGGAGCCGCAACAGCAATACACAAAATGGATAAGACAAGAATATACAGTTCAACATAATCAAAAGCATCCCTGCTTATCCCATAGTATAGCTGAAACGGTTTTTCAAGCTCTGCATATTTTTTGTTTGCGTGCTGCCATGCCGTAGGATAATCTTTTTGCTCATTTTTCATTACATCATTCAAATGAGCCGCACATTTCTCATAATAAGACTGTACTACTTCTTCCGGGTCAATTTCCATAAGATCGGCGGCTATTCCGGTAACAGGATCACCAAATGCTTCTGTTAGACCTTTGACTAATGGGCGGATGGCCAGAATATGCTCAATATAAATATCCAAGGGAACATCATTAAGAGAGCCATATTCCGTTACAATACTCTGATAGCTTTGCAAGGCGTCCGCAACTTTTTGCGGTGTGACCTCACCGTACACCTTTGAATAATATAGCCGTTTAAATCGAATCGCTTCTATACCATCTAGTTCAGTTATCGTACCGTCTGCATTGGGACGGTTGATGGATTCAAACATAACTGGCAGATAAGCCATAACAATGGACATTATCAAAGCAATCGCAAGTAATATCAAGGTGCGCTTTGCTTTTAAAACACGTTTTATTTCCAGACTATAAAGCCGCATATTAAATATCCTCCTTTTCAATTCCACCTTGCGGGAACAACCTCAAATATAAATCTTCCAAGCGAGGTGTGGCAGTAACCGAACCGTCGATTGCAGATTGTTCTGCTAAATAGCGGATAGATATTCTGTCGTTATCTTCATTTCTTTGATTGATGATATGCAAACGCATTTCATATTCTATCATTTTTTCCGCGGGAACCACGCAGCTCCATACCTTGCCTTCAATCTGTTTTATCAGTTCATTGGTTGTTCCCACATCAACGATTTTTCCCTCTTTCATAATTGCGTTTCGCGTTGCGATATACTCAATGTCAGAAACTATATGAGTGGAAATCAGTACAATGCGATCATGCGAAAACTCAGAAATGAAGTTTCTAAACCGCACTCTTTCTCCGGGGTCAAGTCCAGCCGTCGGTTCGTCCATGACAAGTATTTTCGGGTCATTCAGCATGGCCTGTGCAATCCCTACACGGCGCTTCATGCCGCCGGATAGTTTTGCTATCTTTTTTCCTTTCACATCGGACAGGGTAAGAATATCCAGCAGATGATTGATTTTCTTTATAGTTTCTTTATACGGGACATCTTTTAATGCGGCTACATATTCCAGATAATCCTTAACCGTGAAATCGCGGGAATAACCAAAATCCTGCGGTAAAAAACCAAAGATATTGCGATATTCTGCTCCCATTTTGTGAATATCTTTCCCGTCAAAGGAAATCGTTCCGCTGTTGGGTGTCATAATATCGGCAATCATCCGCATGAGAGTGGTTTTCCCGGCTCCGTTTGCTCCCAACAAACCCCATACGCCGGTTGTCAAAGTAAGGCTAACATCATCAACAGCCGTCTTATCTTTGAACCTTTTACTTATGTGTTCAATTTTTAGTTCCATCCATTTACTCCTTTCGCATAGGCAAAACTGCCCTTGTTCAGTAATATTGTACCGAATAGGGGCAGCCTAATCTCAAAGATTTCGCACGGATTTTCCTAAGAGATTCCTAAGATTATGTTTTTACTTTGTTTTAAGGAGAAACAGGCAATGTAATTACAAAAGATATAGTTTCATTTTCACTGGAAGCAGTAATAGTTCCACCATGTAAATGTATTATTTCTTCCGCAATCGAAAGACCCAGCCCGGCACCGCCTGTATCAGAAAGCCTGGCCTCATCCAAACGGCTAAACTTTTCAAATATACTGTCAAGCTGTTCCGACGCAATCGTCTTTCCATGATTTACAAAAATAATCTGAATATTACAATCAGTCCGCTTTGCTGATATACTGATTTCTGTTTGAGGATAACTATATGCAGCCGCATTTCTTAAAAGATTGCTGAACACTCTTGCCAATTTTTCGGGATCTCCATTTACAGATAAGCCATCATCTGCGGAAAAAATTGCCGTGTTACCATTTGCGGATAGTGTCGGGTATATTTCGTCGATTACCTGCGCAAGCAGACAATGTAAATCCACATTTTCCTTTTTTAGCACAACGGTATGCGCGTTATATTTAGTGATTTCAAAAAGCTCGTTGATAAGCTTCTCAAGGCGATCTGCTTTATCCAAAGCCACTTTTACATATTTTTCCTTTTGCTTTTCGGGCATATCCGGAGCTTCATGGAGTAAACTTAAATAACCGATTACCGTTGTCAACGGCGTGCGTATATCATGGGCAAGATACATAATAATTTCATTCTTTTTGTCCTCGGCCTGTTTTGCTGCCTGTTTACTGAGCAGAACAGACATTTTGATCTGGTTTAGCTGATTTTCCAATTCTTTGAGTGGGTCTGGCAAAGATACTACTTGATCATTCTGTTCATAAATGGTTTGTGTTGCAGAAATAACTTCGTCCAAATATCCCCACGGTTTTTTCCAGTAATAGTTAAAGATACATATATAACCGATTATCAGATAAAGAATTAAAAATACATCTATCCGCCAATAGAGCCATGCCAAAATCCTGCTGTCAAATTTAGGAAATAGTAATTGAACCAGCATTGTTAGGGCTATGCCAGCTACAGTATATAGAAATAATGCAAGATACAGTTGCGTGACAATCCGTTTTTCTGTAATAATTCCTCCCTTTTTCATTAGAAACACCTCCGTCAATTCAACAATAAAAGAAATGCCAGCAATCCTATGATAAAAATACTTACAACCACAGCCAAAAATAAAAACAGTTTATCCGCCTTTTTCCGATCTTTAAGCAACCGAGTCACAATACAATATATGGCAAGTCCTAATAGCCCACCCGTTGTATTCATAATGAGATCGGTAATATCAGACCGTCCGATGGCTAAAATGTATTGAACTGTTTCCATCAACAGGCATATTCCTATAATTATGATTAACTTTATATGAAACTTAGATTTAGGCAGCAATATTTGCAGATATATACCCAGCGGCACAAAAATCAAAAGATTTTCAATCACTTCTTTTAAGTGAAATGCTGCTCCAATTTCTTTGTCGTAATGAAACGGCACAAGGTTTACGCTTCTTACTGTATCTAAATCAGCGATTGAGAATTGCAATTTGAATAGAATTATCCAAACCAAAAGTGCTATATAAATCAAGAAAAAAACCGTCGCAATTCGGGTTGACTTTTTTCCCATATTTTGCTCCTATCACTAAATTTTATAGCCTATGCCCCAAATTGTTTTAATATATTGGGGTGTATCAGAAGTGTCCTTCAATTTTTCCCTTAAATGTCGTACATGTACGGTAATTGTGCTGCTGTTTTTTGAGTAATATTCATCTTTCCAAACAGTATGGAATAAATCCTCAACGCTTACAACATTTCCGGCATTTGCCAAAAGAACATGGAGAATTGAAAACTCTGTTGGTGTCAGAGTGATAGATTCACCATCTAGTAGACATTCATGGGTCAGTATATTCAGCCGCAATTTACTGTATGAAAGTTCCGACGAACTTTCTTCTGCATTTGCAGTGGGGGAATATTTTTTGTATCGTCGTAGTTGAGCTTTTACTCTGGCAACTACTTCTAAAGGCCGAAATGGTTTTGTAACATAATCGTCCGCACCCAATGTTAGTCCCGTAATTTTATCTGTTTCCTCGATCTTAGCTGTCAACATAATAATGGGATAAGTATATTTTTCTCGAATAAGCTGGCACAGAGAAAAACCGTTTATATCCGGGAGCATAACATCCAAAATAGCAAGATCAATATCGCCGTTTTCGATACATTGCAAGGCGTCTTTGGCACAATAGTATTTGTAAACGGTGTAGTTTTCATTACGCAGGTAAACTTCCAGCAAGTTTGCTATATCCTGCTCGTCATCTACAACCAAAATTCTATCAGACATATTTTAATCCCCTTTCAAGCCCATATTTAATAAAGTATAGCAAATATAATGTCCAAGTTCTCAACGATTTGCATGAGATAATATTAAGATTTTCCTAAGTTTCTTTTTAATCTCATTAATATCTTTTTTATCTTGCCAGTTCCCGAACGACCTCATTATATCTTGTTGTCTTATGGTCTATATCCTCCTGCATTACTCCATAATACCGCCAAAGAGCCTTTTCCCATTTTTTGAATTTCTTCATTTTCTTTTTCGAGCCGCTGGCGGACCTTCCGATATATGAATACCTGCTCTCCAAACTCACCCGCACTGTCAGGTCAGCTTCTTCCCTTTCTAAAATGCGAAGATCAATGTCAAACACTTCTTTAGGAACCTTTTCCGCCTCCTGCCTCCTGATTTCTACCGCTTCCTGAAATTTTTGGAATCCTTCCGCATCCTGGTTTTCCAGTTGGGGATATTTTGCATATTCGCCCAATAGCTCCGGCGCATATTGCATGATATAGGACGCTCTCATTTCCCTGTATTCTTCCTGATACGCTTCTGTCGTTTGATCCAGTTCTTTGCAGCCTACAACATCTTTAAGATACTCCGCCACTTCCTCCATACTGTGTCCGCCTGCCCTGATCTTCCGCTCTACCCTTTTCTTTTTCCTGTCATAGATATATTTTTGCCATTTCTGTTTGAGGTTTCTTTTACCGCCATGCACTTTCCCCGCTAAAAAAATAGAAGTCGGACCGTCAGCATGGCCAATGATCGTGATATTCTCTGCTTTCTTCATAAATCTCTCCGATCTCAAAATCTAATCCCACTCTTTGCAAACATCAATCCATGAGGTAAATCCAGAATACTTTTCAAACTCATCTATTGTCAGTTCGATTGCGCTGTTACTGCTCCCGCAGGCAGGGAACACTATTTCAAACCTTTTAAGAGATGTGTCAAGATATACGGCAACTCCCTCATTTACTGCAAACGGGCAAAAGCCGCCGACAGCATGACCGACCAATGTTACGGCTTCGTTCGGGGGAGAGCATTTTTGCAACGCTCTCCCTAAAAAATCCAAGCGAATATCTGTCTCCATGCCGCTTGTTCCGAGATTTCACAAGGTTATATATTTTTCGCTGTTTAGAAAATTTCTGAGTTCCATGTTATCCAATGAAAATAATATATCCTGATGTTTATCTATAAGACCTCCACCCACATAATCAATCTCAAGAAACATATCCGCAATATGATTCCAGCCCTTGAACGAAAGCCTGCTTACCATTTCCCTGATCCAGTCTTTCATCTGCTGTTTATGGCTGTCCGGCACACGCTCTGCATTATCAATCGCACTGTCCACAATATCGCAGACATCCTGTCCGTCCTCCGTATAATAGCTTCCGTCCCTTTCTTCCAGTTCATTCAGTTTCAGCCCGGTAAAGTCATAAACCTGTTGATACGCCTGATATTTCAAAGTCCCATCCTCTGTGATCTGGCTGCTGTTCGCTCCATCCTGCGTTGCACAGTTTTTAATGTGATGATACAGATTTTTCCCGTTCTCCCCGACATTTAAAGCCGCTTCCATCCTCTGTTTTTTATCACCGTCAACACCCTCAACGGATATGTAATAGGAATACGGATCAACGGAAAACGTGCATCGGCTGTCCCCCTCCCACTCAATGTTGCTGTCTTTTAAAATATTTCCAATCTGAGCGTTTACCATTTGTCTGTTAAAAACCGTCCTGGCTGCATCAACTGCGCCGCCGTTCACTTCAATCCCCCTGAAAAGGGAGTCTTTATATTTTACGCCTTTTATGGAACCGGTGTTTAACATCTGTTTTTCATAATTAAACGCAATCTGTCGTTCTTCGTCTGTCAGATCGCCCGCATACCATGAACAGTTTTCTAAATATTCCTCCAAAAGTTCTTTTTGTTCCTCTTTTTTGCTCCCATTTGTTTTTTTATAAAAACTGTCCTGAGAACGAGCGAAAAATTCTGAATCATTGTTGACAGACCAGGCATCCGCCCTATAATCTTTAAGGGTAGGTCCTACCGTAATCAGCAAAGAACAATCCGGTGCAGGAGCAACCGAGGCGCTCAGGTCACGCTTAATCACAGACAATACTTTTTCTCGATATTCTGGATCGTCTTTCATATTCTGAAACGCTTGCTCTGATATATTTATAGCTACATTTGCTATCGTTCTATCAACTCCCAACTTTTCCAAATCTGCATAAAATTCCTTTTTAAAAACTGCCATTTCTTCCGCTTCTGATAACTCTCTTGAATAAGCTGTTTTCTCTGCCCCATTTGGCATTTCCGCTGTTTTCTTTTTATCGACATATCCTGTCGGATAATAGCCTGCTGATATTCCATTGATACCCATTTTTATAAACCTCCGTTTGTTTCTGATCGGTTCCTCTGCCATTCAGAACCGCATCGCTCCCTTAAAAAATCTAAACGAAGCGTTTTATTATCTATTCTGGAATTTACTACTATATGTTACTTTCATACTCTGCACAATCAACAATCATTCGCTTACATTTAGGGCAGTAACTACTACTCACATGATGTGGAGATACCATTGGCTGTTTAAGTCGGAAAGCATATTTTTCTTTATCGTTTGGGAGTAGGCTTAACTTATGTTTTCTGGTACTCCAAATGACTAACCCACAATTCAAATAACCTTGTAACATTTCTATATCACAAAATGGACACTTCATTTCGATTTCTCTATATATTTCGATTTGTTCCACTAACATAATACTATAATCATGCTCATTTACATATCACATTTCCAATAGATTTGTTCCACCATCCCTTTTCGGAAAATTAAAAAATCAACCATACCTATCGGGGCGCATACCAAATTTACAATTCGTTTCCAATCAGTCTTTCCAGTTATCCCCATGCCCTCTACTCCATAAGAATTTTTGAAGCGGTCGGAAAGCAGGTCGTCAATGGTATTGCAAATCCCGTGGGGAGAGCTTTCTCCCCACATTCACTGTCCCATGCACATTTAACAAGTGACGCCTGTTTCACATCAAACTTCTGCTGCGAATCTTGGGTAATATGCACCTTTCATTTTCTCATTCTGCATCATGATCTCCGCTTCTTCTTCTGATTCAGCTTCCACATATTTAATGGAAATATCAAGCTTTTCATTCTCTGGAAGCTCATTTTGCAATGATAACTTTTGTGCAGCGCCTGACGCTTTTTCTTCCTGTTCCTGCTTTTCTTCCTTTATTTCCGCCTGCTTTTCTTCTTCCTCTTTTTTCTCTTTCTGTTTTTCCAGGCGCTCATCCATATTTTTCTTCATCCGTTCCGCATTTGTCATCCCTGTTTCAGTAACAGAATATACCGTACTCTGAATACTGCCGTCCGCATTTACCATCCACGTCTGCTGATAGTATGTCACTGTGCCGCCCAATGCCTTGTTCTGCGCCGAAAGCTGCTCATATCCCTGCTTTTCCAGTTCCGGAATACGTTTCAGAAAGTCCTCCAGTTCTTTTGCTTTTTGGGCGTTTCCGGCACACTTGTCTAAGTATTGGCTGGAAATGCTTACATTCCCTTTTGACATACAATCATAATTCTTCTGCAAATACGAATAATAATCCGACGTTTTACTGTCGGCAGAGTTTTTTGTATTCTCTGCCTGCGCCGCATTATCTTTTGTTTCCTGTTTCCTGACCGCATCATTTTTCTGTGCGGCGTATGCACCTTCATACACATTGTTATAATTGTTTCCAATTCCTGTTACTGCCATAGTTTTGTCCTCCTACTTGATTAGATTTATATGATTTATTTGTAACAATAAATTATATCTGATTCACTACCGTTTTTTCCTCATACAACCTCGCAATGTCCGCTTTATGCTTATACACGCTATTCAAATAACGAGTCCTTTCATATTTTTCATCTAATAACTCTCGTTGTTCCTGCCGTTTCTGTTCCCGTTCCAACCATATTTCATTCAAATCGTCTTTGTTCCTTGCCTTACGCACAAAAAAAGTGTCCTTATGATTGGAATGTGCTTTAAAGGCTATAAATCCTGCATTGTTATCTATATAAGAAAAACCTTTATATCCACTTTCATCAATCCATGTTAAACTCACATTCCCCGGCGGCTTTGCTGCAATAGATTCTTTTTGAATAACACTAAGCATCCTATCCTTAAAATCAGAATCTTCCATCATACGTTTAAATGCTCCATCTGTTATTTGAATGGATATGTTCATACTTGTATTCCACGGGTATGAATTTATTTGATCCCATATTTCTTTTTTGAAATTTTCCAGCTTTTCCGCATCCGACAATTCCGTTACTTCCGTTGCTGTTTCAACATGCGAAGTAGTTTTGCCGCTATTTTTCACATAAGTGCTACTTAAAACTGAACTAATTTCCATTTTGTTCTCCTTGTTTTACCTGTTTTTCTATTCCATTTATCGTCCGCCAAGCAAAGAAGCGCTGTCTGTCATTGTTTCTGTCAGAACATTTGCTTCATAGGCATTAAACGCTCTCGCCAACAGCTTTTCATTGTTCCATGACTTCAATAATCGGATTCACTACCGTTTTTTCCTCATACAACTTCGCAATGTCCGCTTTATGCTTATACACGCTATTCAAATAACGAGTCCTTTCATATTCTTCATCTAATAACTCTCGTTGTTCCTGCCGTTTCTGTTGCCGTTTCAACCATATCTCATTCAAATCGTCTTTGTTCTTTGCCTTATGCACAAAAAAAGTGTCCTTATGATTGGAATGCGCTTGAAAAGCAATTTCTCCTGCTGTCTTATCATTATAGGAAAACCCTCTATAACCACTTTCATCAATCCATGTTATGCCCGCACATATTGGCGGTCTTCCCGCTATAGCATCTCTATAAAGGACATCAAGCATCCTGTCCTTAAAGTCAGAATCCTCCATCATGCGCTTAAATGCTCCATCAGTTATTTGAATGCTTTCGCTTATACTTGGATTCCACGGGTATGAATTTATTTGATCCCATATTTCTTTCTTAAAGGCTTCCAGTCTGTCCGCTTCCGATAGTTCTGCCACACCGCCCGTTTTTTCCGTTTCACTTACCTTTTCGGCAAAAGTGGTTTCTTGCGCAGATACTCTTTGCGTCTTCCCCTCATACTGATATGCCGCAAAAGCATTATGGCTCTTTGTCGTGTAATTTTGATTGATCATACTATTCATTGTGACCGCTCCTTTCCTGTAACATTACCGTTACCCTAAACTCATTTTTCTTTGTGCTGATTTTCAAATCCCCCATATATTTCTCAACCTCCCGCTTCACATTTGACAATCCAATACCATGTAATGAGCGATGATCCTGTGGAATGTCCTGTTGTTTTGTAGAAGTTGGGAGGTTTGTTCTCCTGTCCAAGTCGATTTCTCCCTCAAAAGAATTTTTTACCTCAATCAGAAAAAATTTCCGCTTCTGTCTGCCAGATAATAAAATATATCTTTCCTTTCCGCTGATTTTTTCGCAGGCTTCCAGCGCATTGGCAAGCAGATTATTCAGGATGATCCCAATATCATAGGCATCGTATTTTCCCGACTGCGGATAGGCAAATTCCGTTTGGAACATAACGCCCGCCTTTTCTGCCGCCTTTTTCTTATCGTTTACGATGACATCCGTAACTGCGTTTCCCGTCTTGACCGTCAATTCAAAGGCATCGATCCCGGCATCCATTTTCGTGATATATTGCTCCATTTCTGCATATTTCCCGCTTTCCGCCAGTCCTCTGATATTCGTCAGGTGGCCTTTCATTTCATGCCGCAGCCGCCGGATTCCCGTATAAAACTGCTCCACTTCCTCCATGCGTTCCTGCAGGGCTTGAAGCTGCTGCTCTTTTACAAAATACTTTTCCCTTTCCTCCCTGAGTGCCGCCATCTGGCAGTATGATACCACGGCAGCGATCATGCCTGCATAGAACAGGAAGGCGATCAAGGGAACGATCCACAGGAAAGCCGGATGCTGCACATAGAGCTGAAAAACTTCGTTTCCCTGTACGGCAACAAACAATCTGCTAATCACATTGACAAACAACAGACCCGCCACGGGAATCAGCCCCAGATAACATAACTCCCTCATATCCGGTTCCAAGGTGCAGTCCGATAATTTCATCCTCAATAAGCGCAGCATGACCGCAAAGATCAGCAGAGTCAGCAGGATGTAGATACTGTAGGCAACTGCCGCATTACGAAAAATAATCGTTATCTGCGTCTGATTCCATACAAATCTTTCAATCAAAACATGGTACAGACTTTCTGACATCAGCCGGCTGATATTTTGGAGACAGAGAAAAAATATCAGCAGCAGGAAACACAGTTTCGGATTCATATCCAGATATTTGGACGATGCTGTCAGGATAACCGCCAGCAAAACCATGCGGAGCCATCCCTCTATCGGGACGATTATACCGGCAAGAAAGATCAAAAGGTATGCCACAGAAACCATAAGAACTTTCTTCCTGATGTTTCGTTGTCGTTCTCTCCCACACATCATAAAGGGATAGAAAAAATATGCCAGGCTGCCTGCATAAACAAGAATTTCCGCCGCTGTGATCACATTTTGAAATATCTGATATTGTGCTTCACTCATAGACTGTCCTCCGCTATGTAGTCCAGGTACGCTCTCACAAAACCATCATATTTATATTTTGAGATCAGCAGCTTATCCCCGTTCATCATGACCGCTTCCTGCTTGTTATATCCGTCCACATAAGACAGATTGACCAGATATCCCCGATGGATGCGATAAAACTTTCCTGACAGCTCTCTTTCCAGTTCTTCCATTTTGGCATAATATTCAAAAGCTCCTTCTTCCGCATGAATGACCGCCTTATGGTTCTGGCTCTCCACATAGTAAATATGGCTGACCGGAATCGTTTTATTGGCGCTGCCGTACTGAATGACCAGTTTTTTCTTTTTCTGCTCCTGTTCAGCCAGAATCCGTCTGACCGCCCTCTGAAATACATCCGCAAACTTTTTCGTATCTATTGGTTTCAGCAGATATTGAAAAGCATCCACATCAAACGCATCAAAAACATATTCCCTGTAACCGGTGACAAAAATAATGATGGGCTGGTTCTCTTTCTCCATCCGCCTGATTTCTCTTGCCAGCCACATACCGTTTCTCTCTGCGCCGTCCTGACCGGACAGATGATCCCGCATCTCCACATCCAAAAACAGCAGATCATGGTTCCGCTCCGCCGACAGATACTCCCCCGAAGACGCATATTCCATAATCTCACATTCCGTATCCTGTTTTTTCACAAGGGAAGAAAGATAGGCTCTCACATTAGGCTCATCATCACAAATTGCAATGTTTATCATATTCCACCTCTTTCTGCTCTTGTTAGCTATATCGGAAAATCGGAAAAGTATATTGACACCGATAGCGTGAATAGTCAATTTGACAGCGTGAATAGATTGAAAAAGTTGTAAAATAGGGGTTAAGTTTTTAGCAAATCGTCCGATAGTTACCGTCTGAATTGCAAAAAAGTAGCGGAACACAGCACATCATGCCATGCTCCGCCGCTTTTCTTCCATCTTACGGTTATTCTGCTATCTCTACGAAAAGTCCTGCAAATCCTGCTACCTCGCCCCTTTCTCTTTCTGACTTGCTGGATGCTCCCGTCCGGCTTCCCGTTCCTTTACCTCCTGCTGTTTCTGCCTGAGCCGCTCTTTCATGCTCGTCGGCTCCTTTTCTTTATCCCCATAGGCTTTCTCCCATTTTTCGCAGACTGCCTGATAAGCAAGGTATTCCTTCTCCGTTGCCTTCAATTGTCGGGGTAGCAGACAGCGTCAATAAGGCAGCCCATATATTAATCAGGCAAAACCAAGCACGCACAAACTGGATCAGCGGTGTTTCTCACGATATACGGACACCTCTATCTATGATCATGGGATACTCTATAAAATGTTTGTTTATATGACCGCATAGCGTTGAATCATTGAATTATCAAAGAGTCGCTCCAGCGATTTGTCCTCGCCAGAGCACTTCTATCATATATGCTTTGCTTAGAATAGCATGGGTGACAGTCTGTATCAGCTTTGTTATGCTTCTTTTCTGGCTTTATCCATCACATCCCCGGCACCTGCAGCCTGGGGTTGCCCTTTAAAAGCCCCAGGCTGTGCAGCACCTGCACGCAGTCCACATATCCCTGCACATAGGCTCTTTTCTCCGTCTCGGAGGAATACTCTTCCAGACATTCCTTTATTTCCTGCAGGCTCTCTGCTGTGTCTGACGGCAGAGCAGCAAGGAGTTTTTCCCATTCCTGCTCCTTTTTGCCCCACGCTGCCAGCGCCTCACGATACTCCGGCGTGCTTACATAGCTGTCACGCTTTATGTTCTCCCCGTTCAATGCCCCTAAGAACTGGGCTGCGCTTTTCCATACCTCGTCCATCGATTCTGCCTCCTGTATCTGCTTCCGCTAATCTTTACTGATGCAATGCGTCTGTAATTAGTATGCCCGTTCCCGGCTGTTCTCTATCCCTTCTTCCAATACAGCCGTCTCTTGCATCATCGGCCATGCAATCAGCCCCGGAACGCCTCCAAAGACGCCAGGACCTCCTGCAGAGCATCCTCTGTAAATCCATCCAGAGGATTTTCCGATCCGCCGGATACCGCCTGTGAAGCATCAGCAGGCGCCTCCTGCGCGGGCAGGACTGGATATGCGCCGTTCCCTGCCTCATGTTCCCGGATCACCTGCAGCACAAACGTGCGGATGGCTTCATAATCTACCCTGCCGTCCATAGGCGCCATTTTCTGGCCCTCCGGCATATTCTGGTAAGCCAGCACTGCGTTCACGATGTACTGTGCCTTCCCCCGCTTCATGCCATTCAACAGCTCAGCCACTTTCACATGGTCCGGATCATTGCAGTTGAATCCGATGGTCGATACGAATTTGTTCTTTTTTTCCATGGCAGTTACCTGCCTCTTTTCTGAATCTGATACAATAGCCCATACCCCTTTGCATTGGCATAGATATCCTCCACAAAGATGCTGCGGCCTATCCTGTCAGATGCCTCAAGAAACCGTTTCAGCAAGGACGCGCCTCCGCCGATAAAGACCACGCATCCGGTCTTTAAGTCAAGCCCGCGTTCCCTGAGTGCGCCTAGCACATCATTTACATAGGTATCCGTCATTTCCAGTACCGTTTTCTTGATCCGTTCCTCATAATCCGTTCTTTTCTCCCTGATGATGCTGTCGATATCCGTTTCTTCCAATAAGACATCGTATTCCGAACTGATGCGGGAAATGATCCGGTTATAAAGCGTGATCACGCCCATCTCCAAGGACTCGCACACGGAAAGATCCGGTCTGCTTTCACGGATCAGCAGATAATCCAGGGTAAATCCCCCGATATCTACGGTCAGTACCTTGCTAAAACCGCTGATCTTCGTATAGACAGTCATGGCCGCCGCATAATCCTGTGGAAAGACAGCAACTTCCTCGATTCTGATCCGGTACGGTATTTTCTTATACCAAAACTGGATCTCCTCCGCACGCCTGAAATAGTCCCCGAACTTCTGGTACAGCGCTCCGAAGTGTCTGGGCGGCAGCCCTACCGGAAGCTCTACCTGCAAAACGGCATCATTGGAAATACGTCTTCTGTCCGCCTCCATCGCAATCGCAAACAGGGTAAGAATGAAAAAACGCTCATCAGCAGTCTTGTCCCTCATATACGGGATGCGCTGGCCGGACAGGGAATAATAGTGTCCGGCATAGTAGAGGCTGTCCCCCAGTGCCGGCTCGCATTCGCTCTCCACCAGTCCGGAGGTAAAGATGGCGTCCTCCGTCTTCATGTTCCGGTTCCCATGGTCAATGGGAACGACTAATTTCTGATACATCATGTGATCAGCTCCTTTGCTTATGATTTACTGTCTTATACGCACGGATTAAGTAAACCACAACAGGATTTTACATATTTTTGCATAAAAAGACCGGAGCAATACCCATTCAGGCATCACACCGGTCTGCTGCTCTACATAGTCATGTTTTTCTATCCTTAAGGTCCACCAGGTAATCATCTACGCCCTTTACATTCTCTGCCCACCAGCCTTCCGTATCCGTATCCCATGTAAGGGAAGATGCGTCCAGGGAAAGTTCCCGGCAGATCTGCGCCAGTTTATTACAGCCACGCAGGATGTTCCTGCACTTGATCTCCTTTTTTTCACAGGGGATTTCCTTTGTCCTCCAATCCTTCCGGTACTGCTCGCAAAAGGAACATTTCTCATTGTAGTCTCCCCGGCATACCGGTTTTAAGCGTTTGTCCATATCATAAGCCTCATAGACAAATTCCGTCCCCAGCTCTTTCATGGTCTTTAAAAACGGGATCAGGTTGGCGTACTGGTTCACTCCCGGCACACATCCGAAGGTCCGTCCGGACAGTGCATGGGCAAGGTCGCCTTTTAACGGTCCCTCCGTAATGAACAAAGTCTTTGCACCAGGCTCTCCTGACAAGTGTACCGGACTGCCAGACGGCGTCCCCTGCTGGTAATTGGTACTGGACAGCCAGATATATTTCCTGCCGTCATAAGGATGGTCCAGCCGGATCTGTGCCCCTACGATCAATCCTCTGATATTCCGTATCGGGATCAGGAAACCGGAAGACTTCAGGGAAAAATGGATGGTCCATTCCCCGTCTGCATCCTGATAGAATCCCGGCACCCCTTCCACGGTGCAGCCTGCCTCTATAAGCTTCTTCGTCATTTTCTTAAATCCAAAGACCGGCGTACTCTTATAGCCGTTCGCCTCTATCTGCGTTTCCGTAAACCCTCGTTTTAACAGGTTCTTTTTATGAGTGTCTGCCAGCACCAGCAGGGAAAGGAGCATGGAATACGTCCTGTGCTTTTCTTCATCCGATGCCGGGCGGGCATTTTCGATCTCAGGCTCTTTGGGCAGTACCACTTTGGGTTTGATCCTGTACTCCGGTGCCTGCAGGTTCTTTCCCAACGCCTCCTCAATCTCACGGTAAGCAGTCTGGTTGTCCACTCCGTAAACTTTGGAATACAGCGCCAGCATCCCGCCGCTTTCCCCGCAGCGGTTGCATTTAAAGACATTCTTCTGCGTATTCAGGTTCATCTTTCCCTTTCTGTCTCCGCAGAACGGGCAGTCCACATCCAGACTGACTGCGTTCTTATGCCTGATATGGAGGCGCAGAAGCTCTGCGACCTCCCGTATGCTGAACGGAAAATCCTGATACATGATCTGCTCCTTCCTGCGGCCCGGTATCCGATGCACCGAGCCGCTTCTGTTTTTTCAGGTCTTGTCATCCTGCCATTCCGAGCGCTGCGTCCATAAGGAATTTTGCAGCCGCCCTGAGCAGGTTGTTAGGACCGCCGTAAGAATTAACATACCATTCCAGGCTTGCTGGCTTTTCCTGTGCCACCTTCCCTAATGTCCTGCCTTTATGGAAACCTACCGGAATGACCACACCAGCCGCAGTATCACGGGTCAGGAGCGCATAGATCTGCTCCACCGGCATATCCGTCCGTATCCCGGCTGCAGGCTTACTGTCTGCCGCCCGCGGAACGGTTTCCCTTTTAGATGCCGGAGCAGGTGCCGTCTTCTGACTTACAGCAGGAACAGCCGGAGGTTCCTTTTCAATCGGCTGTCCCGCCTCCTCCGGTACAGGAATGTACTGCTCGATGCTGCACTGGCCGGGAATGGAATCATCTTCTTCCTGTGCCATTTCCTCGCCTGCTTCGTCCATGACTGTCTCGTCTATAAAGGTTCCTGCAGGCAGAGTCCCTCCTGTCCCCATTCTAGGATCCAGGGGCGCCTCGGTCACTTCCGGATCAAGATCCCCTTCCTGGTCTGCGAACTGCAGTCCGAAACCCGCATCTGACAGGGCGCGTCCTACAGCTGCCGTTTCCGCCAGTTCCACAAATTTGCTGCCGAACTGCTCATCCTGGGTCAGATATTTCTGAGCCAGCGCATTGGCGATGAAATTATCCTCCGGGTCATCGTGATGGAGGTAGACTCTGGCCTCCACGATAGCCACCTGATCTGTCAGCTTTAAGATCTTCTTGACAATCTTTCCTTGGGGATGGCAGAGTCTGAACCACAGCTTCCTGTACGCTACATCAAGATACAGCCTGACCGGCTCTCCCTCTTTCTGGATCTGCCGCATATACTTTCGCGGTTCAAAACCCTCCACATGGTTCAGACCCTTTACTGTTTCCACATCATAAACCGTACTGTTATTGCTCATTTCACTCATTTGTCTTCTCTCCTTCCTGTTGGGGAAACGGGGAGTACATAGAATAAGTACCCCCGTCTGCCCGTTTGCTTGAATTTTTTTGATGGCCAAAACCTTGCTTGAGCTGCATCCGCTCACACAAGGTATCTGCACATAAAAGTGGCAAAACTGTCGTAACTGCTCCAGTCAGCTGTTTCGGCTTCCGTTTCAGCCACGGTGTTCCATACATCCATCAGGTCATAATCATATCCTGATGTATCTGCATCCAGCCTGTGGTGGAAACAATATGCCGTCCACATGCAGCGGAGCTGGTCCCTGCTGAGTTCTTCGTCAAAGCTTTGCTGTCTGGCAAACTCTTTCAAATACTGCAATTCAGCCTCGCGGCTGATCGTGTGTTCCAGGGTTTCCAGCATCCCGGCGGCAGCATGATAGCCGTCCCGCTGCAGTATGCGCAGCTGATACTGAATATCCGCTCTGTTCCCCATCTTTTTTCTCCTTCCGTTTTTCTCATTCTTTGGCTCTTTATCCGGCAAGCTCACTGATGCGGATCTCAAAATCCGTATCCAGGCTGTCTGCCCTTGCAATGAGCTTGTCCTTTCCACCGCTCACGATCTTCAGTCCGCTCTCGACAATGGTGTCTTCGATATTGGAAATGAGCCTTTCCTTCTCCATCCATTCATTCTGGCAGTTGCAGTGTCCGCAGCCGCACTCAGAAAGCGTACAGCGGTATTGCCTGCCGTTCTCCGGTATGGCGATGTAAGGATCGCATACCCGATAACCGCGCTTTTCCAGGATAGAGACGGTTTCATCCAATATCTCCCTGAGCATTTCGATATCCCAGGGAAGCTTTTCTTTCGCCTCATCCGTATCCAGCTCCAAAAGCTGCATCAGATACCAGTAGGTCTGGGATTCAATCCAATGTACCCTATCCTGCATCTTCTGGTTCATCTCTACTGCCTCTGTTTCCGTATTTAATTTTTCTGTATTATCCATTTCTGCTCCTTTCGCAACCTTCTGGTTGATAAATAAAACTGTTTTTCTGCAGTATCCGCACACTTTAAGACGCCTTCCGCTCTTGTTTCAGGCGGTAATACTCGGCTGCGATACGCCGCCCAAGCTGTGTGTTGCGTCTGTCAAATTCAGTGTTATGGATAGCCATAATGACCGCTCTTTTTTCACCGACAATGATTACCGCCTCTTTCGCCCTCGTTATGGCCGTATAGAGGATATTCCTCCTCAACATCATGTAGAACGAGGACAGCCATGGCAGGATCACCACCGGGTACTCGCTTCCCTGGCTCTTATGCACTGTCGTCGCATAGGCGTGTTCCACCATTCCAAGATCCTCACTGTTATACTCCACAGTGCGCCCTTCCGAAAACTCCAGACGCGCCATATCCGATCCGTCCTCATCCTTGAAGATCTCCCGGACATAGCCGATATCGCCGTTGCTGATGGTATTCTTGTTCTTGTTGTGGATGATTCTGTCACCCACACGGAAGCTGTTCCTGCCGGTCTTGATCTCCAGCGCCCCGTTTACTTTAGGGTTGACCAGTTCCCGCAGCCTTTCATTCATGGCATCTACGCCCGCATCTCCCCGTTTTCGGTAGGGAGTCAGCACCTGTGCATAATCCTGTCCGTATTTCTCTACATAGTCCTGATACAGTTCCGCTACCTTGTCCGCCGCTTCTTTCGCATCCGCAGCTGGCAGGAACCGGAAATCTTCCCCATAATCCAGAGACGTGACATTATCCTGTATCTTTTTCGCATTGGCAGGAATCCGGCTGCCTTTTGCCTGGCGGAACACAGTATCCAGTACCGTGACCGGAATGATCCCGCACATTACAAGCTCCCGGAATACGCTCCCCGGCCCCACGCTGGGAAGCTGGTTCACATCTCCTACGATCACAAGGCGTGCCCCTTTCCTGATACGGGAAAAGAGCATATAGGACAGCCTCATGTCAGACATGGTAAACTCGTCCGCAATGATAAAATCTGCCTCAAGCATTTCCTCCGGTGCAGCACGTTCATCTTCATCTCCGGTAAGTCCAAGGGCAGAGTGCATAGTAAATGCGGACTGTCCCGTACTTACCGCCATTCTTCTGCTTGCCATGCCGGTAGGCGCAGTCAGGAGAACATTTTTCCCTCCCAGCCTCTCATTGACATACAGCTCCACTTTTTCCACGGTCGTCTTTCCGGTTCCGGGACCTCCGGTGGTAATGCTCACCAGATGGGAAAATGCTTTTCTCACAGCCTCCTCCTGCTTTGGTGACAGGACGATAGCAAGGTCTTTCTTGGCATCCCTGATCAGGGACTCGATTCCTGCAGGCACCTCTGATGCCTGTACCAGCAGCCGGGCGATGGCTTTCGCTGCCCCGCACTCGTATTTATAGTGATCCGCCGGATACAGCATCCCGTCCTCGCAGCACAGCACTTTTTCCGTGACCAGACGGTAGATCTCCCTGGAGATCTCTGCGTCCGTCACCGCCTCCTGATCCAGCCCGCTGTTGAGCTGTTCATGCACCTTTTCCCCAAATATCTCCCTGTCCTGATATAGATTGCCCGCCTGGGCCTCCTGTTCCATACAGTACCGGATCCCTCCCTCGATACGGAGGGGATCATTAAGGGGCGCCCTGTTCGCTCTTGCGATCTCATCCACGGTAAGAAAACCGAAACCGTTGATCCGGCAGAGCGTGTAGGGGTTCGTCTTGACGACTTTCAGGGAAGCGCTTCCATATTCTTCATAGATCTTTTGGAGTTTCTTTGATGTGATATGAAATGGGGCAAGATAGACCGCCAGGTCGCGGAGCGCATGGCTGGCCTGATAAGACTCCCGGATGACATCCAGTTTCTTTTCCGTAATGCCTTTTATCTCCAGCAGGCTGTCCGGATACTTCTCCAGTACCTCAAAAGTCCTGGTGCCGAAACGGGCAACGATCAGCTCCGCTGTCTTCGGCCCTATCCCTTTGACCATCCCGGAAGATAAGTAGGCGCGGATCCCCTCCTCTGATCGCGGAAGGAACTCCTCATAGGATTCCACCTGAAACTGCATCCCAAACCTGCTGTTCCTGATCCATTTTCCTTTCAGCTCCGTCTCCGTCGCATCAGAATCCGGAAGATAGCTTCCTATGGCTGTAAAATATGTCCCCTTCCCTTTGTAATAAGTATTCCTTGCTTCCTCCGGTACGCCGGGTTCATCCGTGCGGTACACGAAAACACAATACCCGCTTTCTTTATTCTGATAGACAGCTTTTACAAATCTGCACTTCATCTCTTTCCTCCTTTCCCTGAACCCTCAGCAGGCCGGTACTGCCTGCATAACTGACCAGCGCATAGACCGGTATCCCCAGTTCCCGCGCCAGCCTGATCTCACCTTTCATCCCGCTGCTGATACGCTCCCCGCACACGACAAGGGCTTTGCTGATCCGCAGCACGCTCAGACCGAATGCCAGGGCAATTTCTCTCTCCTTCGGGATATTATCATCCAGATACTCCGGCAGGAAGCAGTGCGGGGCGATTGCCCTGCACTGAAAATAAGCCGATACAAGCTCCGCATAACTGCGGGCCTTTCTCATGTTCTCTGCGATTTCTTCTCTCGTTGGCGCTGAGAGCGGAGAACATACATATACAAGATCATTCCTTTCCATTTACGCTGCTCCTTTCGTTTTTACGGCGAACCTCCGGCTCTCCGTGATGCTGACATAATCCTCATAGACATCCGGGTGATTGGCTTTCAGCCGTTCCAGACCCTTCTTGTCTATACCGGTGCGGTATATGGGATTATAGGTAACGGTGTATTCTGTCGTGCCGTCTTTTAACGTGCCGGTACAGCTGACTCCCAGCGCCTCCACGATCCCGGCATAAGCCTCTTTCATCTTTTCCTCCAGGCGTTTGGATTCGCTGTCAAGCTGCGATTTCTGCTCCCTGTACTCAAGGTAGCGCCGGATATCGGCAAGGTATTTCTTGCCAAGGCTCACGTCCTTTGCATCCTTATCCGCAGGTCCGAAATGCTTCCGGATGCTCTCAAGCACCAGATCGGGCTTCTCCGTATAAGGAGGTTCCACACGCTTTTCCACGTTTTCTTTCCAGAAGAACTCCTCCTCCGCGATCAGATCCTCCTCAATGTCCAAATCTCTTTCGATCAGCCGGATGAAAAATTCATTCTCGTTGTTCCCGTACAGGCACGCGATATATACTCTGTCCACATTCCGGACCGCCATATAGTGCCGGCACTGGTATTCATAATTGACAGGAACACAATTCCCGGCCCATTTGTCCTGGCAGTTGTAATTAGTGGTCTTGCACTCCAAGATCCCTATACTGCCATCCGGAAAGTCGATGATAAAGTCCACATCCGCTATCATCCACGGATACAGCGGATGCCGGTACATCTTCCTGTCCGGTCTGACCGGCAGCCCTGTCTTCCTGGAAAAGATCTCTGCTACGAGGTCTTCCAGCCGGTGTCCGACTTCCTTAGCCACCCAGTTGCTTTCTTCTTCATCCATAACCGGCTGTATCCCGGTCTTATCATAGTACAGGTCACGTTTGGTGCAGAAAGGCGACAGGCCCATCACTGCAGCCGCATCGCTCCCTCCGATTCCAAGATGCCGGTACTTTAACCACTCCTCTCTGGACAGGTTTTCTGTGTCCACCACAACCATCGGTTTATAAGCCAGATTAAGACTCATATTTTCCTCTCTTTCTGCCGCTGAAACGGCTCTTTGTACGGACAGAAAAAGAGAAGGATTTTTTCCCTCTCTTTTGCCCGGAATTTTATTCAGTTATATTTTCCCTGCTGCAAGGCAGCTGTGGCCTGCAGTCTGCTTAAGACCGTTCAGCAGAAAAGCGGCGCTCCTTCCTGAAAGATGGAAACTTCTCTGCTTTCCCTGTCATATCGGTAGATGCTGTTTGACAGGCGTTCCTCCCTGGCGACCTCGTTGGCATTGATCGTCTTGACGTCTTCCGTACCTAAGTAACCCTCATTCCCATGCTTCTGTGGAATGAGGACCAGTTCATGGATGCTGCTGGGATAAATGACCAGGCTGTGTCCCAATCTTTCTGCAATATCCTGCAGGAGAGATGTATTCAGCAGACTGGCCGCCCCGAACCTTCTCTCGCGGTTGGATGCCACAAACATCTCCAGACCGGGACTTCCCTGTTTCAGCCCGGCAAAGGCAGGGTCTGTTTCCATATCCTTTTCTGCCTGTGCCATCTGGCATAATATGCTGAGCATATCCGTGACATTGCAGCCATCCTTTGTAAGAAGCCTGTCCATGCCAATGCGGTGCAGTTCATCCTCTGTGATGTTCCATATCTTCATCAGCTTATTCGTAACAGCTGCCGAAGCGTATTGTTCCTCTATCGGATCCATCTCCAGATAATAGGTGACAGCAAGATCCAAGAACCTCCTGTGCGGGACATTTTCCAGTTCCTTCTTATTTGCGTCATAGTTGACCAGTTTCATCCGGATCCTGTCCTTCATTGCATGGAAATCAAGCACATTGCCCACCACGTTTCTGGGAATGGTATGCTTCCTACATTCCTGCAGCATGGCATTTGCAATCTCTCCAGGATCCAGCTTTCCCGTACTACGATTCCGGACATATCCTTCCGTATATAATACATAACCCATGGACTCATTCACCTTACGGATGCAGATACCGTGTAAAATAAGCCCGTTATTTTGGGTCTTATTACAGGGAGTTATCCTGTATCCCTCGCCAAGTTTCAGCTCCAGCTCCGCTATGATATGATCTCTCAACTCTTTCATCTTTTCTTTCCCCTTTCTTTTACCATTTATAAGTTCCCGGAACATCATACTGTTTCCAGTCCAGGGACAGTGCCCTGGCAATCACTTCTTCCATACGGGTGATCCGGCTCCCTTCTGCTCCCTCGCAGGCAAGCATGAACAGGATCTCAGAAATACCGTAATAGATGTCATGTGCCAGACAGGGATCCTCCCCATACTGACTGACAAACAGATCCACCGCTTCTGCTTTATACTTCATGGCAATTTCAAGCTTATCCATGACGCCTTTCATGCAGTTTACCGGATTGACAATCTCTACGTTCAGAAGCCTTGTAAGGTTCCCGGCTGCAAGCTGGTACTTCGCATACAGCTGTCTGAGCTGGGTGTCAAACTCCCCGATACCGCATCCGTTCCTGTGGCTCAGGCGCAGCGGAGTTCCCAAGGCGATTACCTTATGATCGAAACCGGAGACCAGCATAGGGTAAATATTTGCCCCTGCAGATCCGGTATCCGATGTTGTGATACGGACCATTGGTTTCATCTCCTTAGCCGCTTTTCCATGCAGGCACAGCTCTTTCTGGTATGCTTCCAGCAGTTCATCCTCTCCTTCAAAAATCCAGAGGGCGGATGTCATGTCATGCTCGTAAAATCCTCCGGCATACTGGCAGCCTTTGTAGTTCTTGGAAAGATAATCCACGGAATGCAAGAAGATCTGTTCCATATCAAGCACTGCATAGTCATGGCTGTCTCCTCCCAATACCGCAGACACTTTGCCCTCGGAAACACGCAGCAGGGCTTCTCCTGCCGTCTTCTTCAGACATTCATTCAGGATCCTGGCATACACATTCCTCTCCACACGTTTTAATCCGCTCCCGCTGATGCCCGCACGGTCGAGTATGCTTTTGATCGCACAGCTCCTGACAGGGTAATACTCATTCTTGACCTTTAGCACAAGACCCGTGTTCACAATGGTGTCTGTAATGATCTCCTCATCCAGCCCGTCCATTGCGTACTGCTCCTTTAAATCCTTTGTGACCTGACTTTCCTCTGTGATCGCCACCAGGCGCAGGCTCTTGGTCTTCTTCCGCTTCCATGAGGAATGGCTGCCTATGTTCTTCAGGCAATCCAGAAAATCCTCCTGTCTGCGGAATACGCCGCGATAATCGTCAGCGTACACTCTTGTTTCATTCATGGTTTCCTACCACCTTTCTTTGTTCTCTCCGTTTCTACGGAGGCTGTTTGATTTATCCAGCCGCTTATGCGGGAAAGTCCTTTCGGACATTCTGGCCAATCTCGTTTTTGCTCGCACAAAAAAAGGAATGGTCCATTAAGGTTCCATTCCTTACTGCGTGTGGTCTCCCACATATTCACTTTTACTGTCCGGATCCATACTTGATCACAGCCAATAAAAAAGTGCCAAAAGACTGCCAAACGTGGGCATTGTTCTTCTGGCACTTCGTTCAATCATAAACAACGTATGCTCCCGGCGTGTGATTGCTTCAGCCGGGACCCGGTATCCGGTAAACAGACCGCAGGATACAACTTGTATGCCTGCCTGTTCCCATCTGCGGGTACGCATAAAAATCAATTACGGCATTATCTTAACACAACATCTTGTATCCTGTCAACTTCTGATTCCATATATAGTGCCATAATGCTTTTTGTATGAAAATTTTCAAGTAATTTACATCCATTGCTCCCTTCTTTTTTAGATTGACCTGATTTCTCTGAAATAGGTTAGCTGTTCTTTGACAACTGAAGAACATACACCATCATGTATATGGGTTCTGATGGACGGCTCTCTGCGATAAGTCTGCCTTCCGTCAGATTGATTGCACACAGTGCAGCCAGTCAACGCGGCCAGAGTGGGCGCAGGAAGCGGTGATGGAAGGTATGCGTAAACTCAATCTATTATCGTTTGTGAGGTCTATTATGAATAAAGCAAGAATTGAAATGTCACAATATGACGATTTTCGCAAATACTCTGTTGAAGAAATATCTCAGATGCTGGGAGTCGGAAAAACCAAAACAAGAGATTTGCTTCAGAGCAAAATCCTTCCGGTTACCAAAATCGGACGGGACTATTTTACTTCCAAGACAGCTATTCAGGAATTTTTAGCAAAAAACATAGGAAAAGAACTTTATTTTTAACTTGCGATTTGCATTGTCAAACCATTTTCCATGTAATATAATGCAAATACGACTTACTGCTTCCATTCGCAATAAGGTGAAGTTCTTTTCTACTGAAAGGAGCGTATGATTATGGCGAATGAAACAACAGTGAAAACTCGACGCAGCAAAGGTGACGGAACTATTTTTAAGAATAACAAAGGGAGGTGGATTGCAAGATATAACAGGAAAGGGATGCCGCCAAAAGAATTTTCCGGCAAAACAAAATCTGAGGCAAAAGCAAAGCTGGATGAATACAAATTTCTGGTACAGGCTGGAGAAGTGGTGAATATGAAATTGACCGTTGACCAGTATGCGACTAAATTTCTACACTATAAGAGCCAGCAGGTTATACGAAAGACACTAAAACAGACCGCCTATGACCGTACAGAGTCTATTTTTGAAATCCACATCAAACCTCATCCTATATCCAGGATTCTGATGTGCAATTTAAAATCTGCAGATATCCAAGCTCTTTTGGATGAGCTGCAGCCAAACTACAGTTATTCCACTATCAGAAAAGTGTATTTGTTTCTGCACTCGATGATTAAATACGGAAAGGCGGAAAAAGATTTTCCTAAAACGTATGACCCTTTTATCAATGTTGAAATGCCTGATGAATCAGCTGTAGGCGTGAAAACAAAGCAAATTCAAATTATCCCTGACGAATCTATCGAGAAAATTAAGGAGGTCGCTCTCTCATATAAGCCGGATGGGACATTAAGCTACCGCTATGGTCCTGCTCTTGTATTCATGCTGAATACCGGCTTGCGTGAAGGCGAAATGCTGGGTTTATCCAAAAATGGGATATTAAAGGATGACGAAGGACGTAAGAGCATTCATATTACTGAGACAGTAAGCAACGTCAAGAATAGGGATAAACGCATCTCCAAACACTACACGCAGATCGTTACACCTCCAAAGTATCCCAGGAGCAACAGAATTATTCCTTTAAATCAGGAAGCAACGAAATGCTTGGACATTATGCTCGATACTTATGGAAAGCATCAAGTCAGGGAAGATTTTATTGTATGTACCAGCACCGGCAATTTCCCTACCAGCCGAAACATACAGGAAACGCTTGACAGGATTCTCCGCAAATGTGATCTTCCGCATTATGGGGTCCATGCACTCAGACACACCTTTGCAACAAGATTACTAAGCAGAACTTCCAGTCACCAGGATATCAAGGCCGTGGCTGAACTGCTGGGTGACGATTACAAGGTCGTTATAAAGACCTATCTTCATACGGATTCGGGTGGAAAGCACGATTTGGTGGATCAGTTATAAGACCTATGCCTTACCACCTATTTACCACCTTATGAAAAAACTTAATCCGATTTGAAACGGTTTAAAACGATGCTTGTGAAAAATTAAACTATTGAAAAAACAATCAAAAAAAGAACAGAGGCTTAGGTGTAATTAAGTGATGAGAAAAAATTGGGGAAACAAAAAACCCTGAAAACTCAACATTTTCAAGGTTTTTTGAGAGGCGCAGACCGGATTTGAACCGGTGCGTACTGGTGTTGCAGACCATTGCCTTACCTCTTGGCTACTGCGCCTTATTGACTATTTAGTTGACTGAAATGGTGGCAACATAGATGTTGCAGACCCGTGCCTTACCACTTGGCTATCGCGCCATACTTTTGAACGGTTTCTTTCTCTGAAATGACTCCGACGGGAATCGAACCCGTGTTACCGCCGTGAAAGGGCGATGTCTTAACCGCTTGACCACGGAGCCTTATGGGCGGCCCTGCCGGGAAGCCCCGCTGCGGATGGCAAAATTTCTTCCCGCGCTCGCTCCCCCTGTTGGACTCGAACCAACGACACTGCGGTTAACAGCCGCATGCTCTACCGACTGAGCTAAGGAGGAA
>CANQNF010000028.1 GCA_947625125.1 uncultured Clostridia bacterium | reverse complement strand
TCGACAACTCCAATATATCATACACAGGTGAATCCTTGTTTTTTATTTTTCTGTTACCTATCTATTGTACCCTAACACTTTTAGATATTCTTTCCCCACCTTGATTGAATTTTGAGATTCTACTCTGTCCCGTGGAAGCCTTTCTACAATTATGTGCCATAATACTGGATTTTAACTCCTTGAAACCACATGATAAATGGTCTCACAGTCTGTAAATCAAGTAATTCCGCCTTTTTTTCTGTACAACAACAAGACATCTGGAAAAAGCCTTCTTAAAGAGAATTCCACATGTCAGACGTTACTTTTTTACAAAAAAGATACCTGCCTGCATGTTTTATTTCTACTTTATCTGTGTTTGAATAGCTGCGGGGTCAAGATCACCCTGTCCGGATCAATCCTCTCCAAACTCTGTGTTTTAAGTAGTTTCTCTGAGTTGATGAATTCTGCCAGTTCATAGGGTGTGCGGTTGTTTAAACTGGATCTGGCTGTGCTGTTGATATGGTTGGCCAGCAGTGTCATGTCTTCCTGTGTATATGGATCCAGCGGCTGTCCTTTTGGAATCACCCGACGTATGAACTCATGATTTTTTTCCAGCCTCGCCTTTTGCCAGGAAGCCAGCGGGTCACAATAGAATATCCTGGTCCGGGTCTGCCCGCCTTCTGTCTTTTCCAGTGAAACCGGGTCCTTAAATTCTGAGCCGTTATCCGTTAAGATGACCGGAAAGCATTTGCGAAATTCCTCCAGTCCCAGCGAATCTGTCAACCGGTCAAATACTGCCCGTACACTTTTTTGCGTACAATCCGGAAGTAAAAAGATCAACATGAGGGTACTGCTGCGAAACAACATTGTCATCATAACACGCCCCGTGGCTTTTGATCCATGTACAGTATCCAATTCTACAACCGGTGTTTCACCATTCGCGGAAATATACTCCAGGAAATCCTTATAGGTACGTCCTTCGCGGTACGCGTAATCTGTTTCGGGTTCTTTACGCCTGTTTTTCCGCTTTTTATATTTTACCTTTTTGGGGAGATCTATATTTCTGGCAGTGAAGATTCCCATATCAATGTAGTTGTAAAGGGTCTTCATGGAGCAGGGGATCTCCTGTTTGTGCATAGCATAGATATGTGCGATCGACTGTCCCTGTTTTAACAAAGGTGTCAGTAAACAATCCAGTTCAAACAGCTGCTCTTTGCTGAGCATGATCCCCTCCCGGGAGGATTTCAGCTGTTCCACATAGGATGAATATGCGGAGGTTGCCCTGTAGTAGAAATGCGGTCTGTGACAGTCGTAGACCATGCTGCACCCATTGCAGACATATGGCGCCCTGTGCGTATAACGGCAGCTGTCAGACCGGTATTCCGGACATATTTTTCTACAGTCTTCTTTTCTGCATTTGCAGCAGTCCCTGTCCATAAGGCAGTCCTTACACAGATGCTGGATCGGACACTGGAAACGGTTCATGCAGTCGTTCGTTTTACCTATACGCTGTGAATTTCCTATACGGTGCTTACGGATTTCTTTAGATATAGTGGTCTTATCTTTCCCCACCTCTTCAGCAATCCGCGTCAAGGTGTATCCGTGGTTAAGACCTTCTTCAATAGTATACCTGTCCTGTAATGTAAGATGCTTACGATATCTGGAGTCCATTCCAAACCTCCTGTCTGCAGGCAGATATCGCAGCAACAGTATAAACGATTGCAGAAGTAACTTCTACTTTTTATGCAAAAGTTAATTCTGCTAATTTGTAAGACTATCGTCCACAAAATCCCGAAAATAGCTTCTTGAAATTCATTTAAGGGAATATATAAAATACGCCAAATTTTAAAGTGCGGTGGAATTTACTTTTTCACTGGAATTTCGGATTGCAAGTCAGCTTTTTCCATAAAAAGACGGACTCTTTTTTGGGTTTTTCAGGCGAAAAAATCATTAAGTTGACGGGCTAAGCCGCATAAAACCGGGAAAGTTCAAAATATGCCCCTTAATTTGATGACATTGCCCAGGCGATATCCCATTTTCATATCCAAATCTAAACTCTTTAGGAAAAATAGAATATCGTGGTTACCTCCTTCATTATAAATCAACTGCCCGGACAAAATATTCGCATGCCTGGATATTACCTCATCCAAATCATTTATTTTCTCTTTCAAATCACAATATAATTTCCAGAATACTGCATCATGATAGAACATCGGCTGCATCTCTATTACATATTCATGTAAGTGTATCAATTCATGCAAAATTACAATTGAACGTTAGAAATTACATATTTTATAAAGTTATCCTCCTCCTCTTGATCGGACATGACCTCTTTCTATAAAAAATGATATCTGGAAATATTCCTGAATTGTTCACCTGACAGCATACTTTTTCAATAACTGTAAAAATAATGATTCCCCAAAGGAGCCTCATATCCCCCTCTGGGGAAACGCTTTGAATGCCAGATGGCAAACGGCGTTTCCCCTGCCTTTTTCTTCACTCTTTTTCCGCTGCGATATTCAGTGTTTTGTCCCTGTATTCGAAAACTCCCTGAAGGAACTCTATCGCTTTTTCCGCAATCCCCTTCTCTGCCTCCAGACTCTCTTCATTATAATTTTCTACTTTTCTCTTGTAATCTCCCATCTTCTTCTGCCATTCCGCCTCAATATTATCCACACCCTTCTGGAAAGCTATCAATGTTTCATCCCAAAATTGTGCAGAAATGTCCAATAATTTGTCCTTTACATTATTCTTCTTATACTGATTGACCACTTTGTTCCCGATCACTTTCTTCCAGGAACCGCCTAACAACAGAATCGCAGAAACCATTGCCACCGATGCAATCGCAATCCCCAGCACAATAGGACCCCCAAGCGCGGATACCGATGATATTACCGCTGCCGTCCCGCCTATATGAATCCCCATGGACGCGAACACACTCACCGCCTTTGCCACAAGAATATAGCCGCCTAAATTGCCGTAAGCAGCCGCCCATGCGGACAGCGCACCATATGTTGCAAGTCCGGTCAGACCACCGACAAATGAACGGCCTATATTGAAAGTAAACGGCATTTCTTCAATATCCGGCCTGACGGAAAAGCTGCTTTCAAAGCTAATTTTACAATCCTGCAGATACTTGTCGAGTACCTGCTGTAACTGCTTGGACTGTTTTGTCAGCACAGAGACAGTTCCGTTCTCAAGCTGTGCATTTAACAGAGAGGTCAGTTGCTGCATATCCTTCTTGTTTTTCCTCAATTTATTCTCTTCAATCGTGCGTTTTACGTTATCTTCGCAAATCACCTCATCATATACGCGTGAAAATTCTTTTACCGAATCCATTCTCATGCTTTCTATTTGCTTCGTAACCCCGCGTTCATTATTTTTTAACTCCTGTATCCGTCTTGATTCATTGGCCTCCATCAGCTTCAGTTCTTCAACCGCCTCTTTATGATTCTGTATAATCCTGTCATTCTGTCTGATAATGCCTTTCAAATTCACTATACTCTCATCAAGAAAAAATTGCAGTTTTTTCCATATATCCTTCTCCTGCTCCCTCGGAAGCATTTCTACAAATTCAGCCAGTTCAGAGAAAAAATCCGCTGTCAATTCCTCTGAGTCAATCTCAGATGTAAATATTCTGCTGTAAACCGTATCTTCACTATATTTCCATCCGGTTTGTTCCTCACGAGTACTGATCGCTGGATGATCACAGATCATCTTCCATATCCGTGCTGCAGCAGTCCTGCGGATTCTGTCCAGTGCCTCCCGATCCCCATGATTCACCGTCAGCGCCTGAGAGGCTACAATAAATAGATTACCTAACGGTGGGATCTGGTTCTCTCCCTTTTTCTCAATCCTGGGAAGATTCCGGATAATCGTCTCCACCATCGCCAGCTCTTCTCCATATAAAAAGCTGTTTGCAATGCTTAAATATATACAGCCATCCGCGATTTTGACAATTCGGTCGCACATCATGGTATCCAGGGAATCATAAACATCCTCTACTTTTGCGTCCGTACCTTTATTTAGGATAGCCTCCGGATTAAAGCCTGGAAGATCGATCAGATCGCAGTTATAGAGTATCGGACTGTCAACAAAAGCCACAATGGCCCCTACCTCATTTCCTTCTTTGCCGAAGTGTATCCCATATTGCGCAATCAGATCATAATCACCCGCAGTCAGCTTCCATTCCCGGCAATATTCCTCATCGTCAATCCGATCCGGATTCCAATATTCATCCGCCGTCACAAAGGCTCCGTCGCACACTTTTGTTTTTTCCTGAAATGCCCAGACAAGATCATTTCCAAAATATTCCGGCCTGTCTGAAATATGCTTTAGATAAATGATCGTTGAGGTTGTCGGCGTCCAGTTCCTGGGCAGAATATCCTCCCCCAACAACATATCTATTATCGTGCTCTTCCCTGCATCCGGGCGTCCCACACAGGCGATTCTTGGTTTTTTTGACATCAGTTTCCTGAGATTATCCAGTCCCTTCTGTATTTCTATATGCTTTTCGGCGAAACCATCCTGCGAATGCTGCTGAATATATTGCGCGAGCTCATCTTTTAATTTTTCGATATTCTCTCTTTTATTTTCGACCCGCGGAGTATTCAGCCTCGGGGCCTCAATTTGCAAAATCTGTTCAACGTTCATACCAAACACCTGACTGATTGCGATCAATGCATCTGTTGGTATTCTCCCCGGTTCATTTTCCATCCGTAATACCATATTTACCGTAAAATGTTCCGGTTCTTCCGGATACATCACCGCCCATTTCCGATTCAGGGCTTCCGCAAGCTCCCCCTGCGAAAGACCTTTTCTTTCTCTGATTTTCTTCAGATTAATCATAATCACATCCTCCTTTTCAGTTTATTTTTACGTTGATGTTGAATTCAGGCAACCGTTCTTCTGTCGTGTCCGCAATATACTCGCCAATTCTTGAAGCAGATTCGACTATTTGTGCGGCTGCCCCCAGAATGAACATCCCGACCGGTCCGGCGACCACATATAAAGTAGCCGCAGCGGTTCCTCCAAACATAGCCCCAATGATTGCCCCATTTTCCTTCTTCATGGTTCTCTCTCCTTTTATTTTTATTTTTTCAAATATGTAATGCAACATGTTGCATGATGTATTTGATAATCTGATTATATTTCGGCATTTGTCCTTTGTCAACTATAATTTCATACTTTTTTTGTTTTTTTTAAATTTTGTATGCTATGCGTGGCCTTTCTCCTTTGTTTATTCCAAATATCAGGTTAAATATCAGCAGCTTAGCACGTGGCTTGTTCTGGCCCAATAAAGGTCTGTTACCGGCATTGGGATTTTTCTATAAGCTAAAGCGGCTGTTCGCCTATATAGCACGGTTTATGAAAAGACTGCATTACAAAAAAAATCCCTGCACCGGTAATGGTACAGGGATTTCAAATGTAATTCGATCAATTTCCAAGCGTACAGCATTCATTAAAATACGATTGTCTGTAGATAACGCCAGGGTATCACTCTCTATCTTTTCCTCCTTATAAAAACCCCGATATTAGAATATATACAGGGCAAATGAGGACTGTCCTGTCTTTTTTGCTTCTTCTGAATGGTACAAAACCCAAAAATTGGTACAGAAAATACCCGTAAATGTCCGATAAACAGCGGCTTCCGTCACTCCACCGTCCGCATGGTCGGGAATACTGTTAGGTAGTTGGGTATTATCGGGTATTACCCGAAAATTACGCTTTTTCCGTATGTTACCACAACCACCATATAGGTATTCCCGGGTAGCACCCACCAGCAAATTTGTGTTACTTCTGTGTTAATAACAGCTTTTTTATGTTACTATTTCCGAGTCCACAAGGGACTCTTTCCGTTAAAAAATATCAATCTTCTGCGATAGATTTTCTAATGCCTCTTTTTTCTTCGCATAATTTACCTCTGCATATATATCCAGAGTAGTTTCAATATTAGCATGACCCATGACCTCTTGAATCACTTTTACATTGGTTTCATTCTCACAAAGCCTTGAGCAAAAGGTATGCCGCAAATGATGACACGAAAAATGCGGAATGATCACTGGCTCCCTATGCTCTTTCTTTGCATCCAGAATTTCCTTTGCATTGTAATTCTCGCTAATCCGGTTAATAGCCGAATTGATACAATGGGTATTATGCACAGTGCCATAGCGGTTAGAAAATATAAAACCACTCATGCCTTCCAATTCATAAGTGCAAAACCCTTCCAACTGCTGTCTTTTGTATTCTTCCTTCAGAATATCATAAACCGCATCCATCATTGGAATGATACGGATTCCTGCCTCTGTCTTTGGAAGCGATACCCCAAATGCCGTCTTTCCGTTTGCCCTCGTATAATATGAAATGCTATGATTGACACTGATAGAACGGTTCTTAAAATCTACATCCTGCCACCTAAGACCGACAACCTCGCCAACACGACAGCCTGTCCCCAGCAAAACAGTAAACAATGGCAGCCAGTGGTGATACTCTGGGCTGAGTGCCGTGTAATTCATAAACGCTTTCTGCTGCTCTACTGTCAGAGCATGGCGCACACCTTTGTTTTTCCAGCCGCTTTTCTTAATCTCAGCCATAACCCCGTCAGAGGGATTTTTTCTGATAATATCGTCACGCACAGCCATCGAAAAGGTTGGATGCAAAACCGTATGTATGGTATCCAACGTGTTAATCTGCAAATTTCTGTCATTCAGGAGATGATAATAGAAAAATTTCACATCCGAGTATTTAATATCCGCAATCTTCCTCTTTCCAAAATCGTCCCGCACAAACTGGTTATACATATATGTATAGTTTGCTTTCGTAGTTTCCCGCAGGTTATACTTGGTTGACATATACCTTTCAAATGTGAAATTAAGCGTTGCGTTGCCTGCTGCATATACATCAAGCCCGTCTAACTGATCCTTTAGCAACTGCCTTTCCTTCAATCGAAGCTCAACCAAATCGCCCGCATAAACCGCCTGCCAGTTCTCATTGAAATCCTTGTATTTGTAGACGTAGATACCGTCACACTTTCTTTGGTACTCTCCTTTCTGTAAAACTCTGCCTTTGCTGTCTTTTCTTGAATTTTTCTTCATCTCTACTCCTTTCTGACAAGGAAAGAGAATCCGTACTACTATTTGTCAACAGCTTTCTTTTCATAAAGATAATTCAATCCGTCAACAACAGTCTGTGTTATGGTCTGGTTGTGATTTTCAGTATAAGCAAGGAGTTTTTTGTGTTCCTCATCGGTAAGCCTGACGCCAATCGTCTTATCTCTGGGATTGACTTCTTTTGGTCTGCCAATCTTTGCCACTTTATACACCTCCTCCACAACCTAAGACCATTATAATTGTTGTTTAACAAATAGTCAAGTGTTTTTGTAAAACAAAAAATATACGGATTCATATCATCTGGCTACCTGACGGGAAACAGTTCAATATACTCTTCAAAAATTTTGGCATCAACCAAAACAATTTTACTCGGTTTGTAAAGTAATTCTTTATAAGTGGTATGGCATTCTTTCGCCATCCGTTCAAATTCTTTCTGGCTCATTTCAAAGAGCCATGCGCCCGTCTTGTAACGCACAAAACGCTTTGCCCATCCAGTCTGATTATCCAGATTCAGCTTCTCCATATATTTGCCCATAACGCTGTGTCCTCCTTCTAAAATTTATAGTCCAGTTTATCCGCTGGTGACAAAACAGAAAATTTTTCTGTTCTTTCATCAGCAGACAAAATCTTCCCCATTTCTTTCAAAAAACACATATGGGTGGCGGCTCAGTACACCGCCCACATCGGTCTTGCACCGTCATTCCAAATTGACCGATCACAGACTTCTCCGCAATCGGAAGTATCATTATCAAAGATATGCCTCACAGCCTCATGTATCTGCTACACTTTTTGCCAGACATTCATCGCTCCCCACCTTAGCTTCAATATCAAAAAACAATATTCCCTCGCATACACTTCTGTTATAGAAGCAGGCGGCTCTTGGCGTGTCCACATAGCGGCTCCGCATATCCCACACGTCCCATATGTATCTGCATATTCAATTATCAAGGTACACTTGGCAGCCTGCGCTGCCCGGCAGAAATCGCTCTGCCTGTTTTGGATAAAATCATTTCTGGACTTGTCAGCCCAAAAAGCACATAAGCACTCTCCGTCTGCTATGAACGGTTCTGTAAAAATTATGTGCTTTAGCGGAATGGCAAGTTTATAACTCCAGTTTATCGGGTCCGTATTTATTCAAAATCTGCAACAGGATTTTCTTTTGCTTTCCCTCCGCCTGTCCATACAGTTCGCACAAAGTTTTCAGCTCGTCAAATGAAAGGGTGTTTATGTACGGCTTATAATTCTCGCCTATGAAAATTCCACCATCCCCACCCTGCTTTGTATAAATTGGAAATCTGGGAGATAAAGCCTGAATATCTTTTTGTATCGTGCGAGTGGTAACGCCAAGTTCTTCTGACAACTCCCTCGCTGTTGTCCGCCGCCGAATAATCAGAATGTTAATGATTTCCATTCTGCGGTCTGCTGTATTCATGCTTCACCTCCCTTCTGCTAATCCTCCAAAGACATTGTAAAAAACGTACCCGAACGTATCGTTCATATTCGTAAAAAATTTTGAAAAAATTTTTTGATAGCTCTTATACACCATTTTTTCTGCATTTCTTCCTGCTTTCTTCTGTTGACTTTCCTCCTGCCGCTTGTTAAAATCTTTAGTGGATAAAATCACAACTTCATAAAAAGACTCTCAAACTGCTATGAGCCGGATCGGGGTAAAATTCTGCCCTGTTCCGGTTGTGGCAGTTTTTTATTTGCCAGAGCAATCCCCTTACAGCCCAATACCTGAAAGGCTTTACAGAAGATTGGGCGGTAACGCCCTTATGTGTTGTAAGACACTCGCCTAAGCTCGTACAACACGCAAACTCCCTACGGGCAGTTTGCACAAGAATAGCAAGCACTGCCTACGGACGTCCGTAGGCTTCAATTTCCCCAAGTTTCTCCAGGTAGAAACTTGAGAAAATTGGCTTGCAGAGGGCATATCCCCCTGACCCCCTTTGCACTCCAAAATTCAGAAATTATCTCTATGGAATTTCTGGATTTTTACGCTTGAAAAACCCTCCCGCCGGATACGGCATATCCAAAAAAACAGACCATTTTTAATGAAAGGAGATTCCAAACAATGGAGAACAGAGAACGCCAAAACCGCTTAACATTACGTCTGAGCGATGATGAGCTTTACATACTGGAGCAGAAATTCAAAGCCTCCAATATGAAAGACAAATCCTCTTTCCTGCGGCATCTGATCATTTACGGTTATGTCTATGACATTGACTATTCAGAGCTGCGGGAATATAACGCTGCGCTTGCCAAAATCGGGAACAACTTAAACCAGATCGCAAAGCGCATGAATGCCACAGGCAACGTATATCAAGCCGACGTAAAAGAAGTAAAGGAGCTGATGCAGAAGGTATGGCATACACAAAAATCCATGCTATCACGGCAACCGTCAATAAAGCAGTAGACTACATCTGCAGCCCTGACAAAACCGACGAGGGAATACTGATTTCTTCCTATGGGTGCAGCCCCGAAACTGCCGCTTATGACTTCAAGTTTGCGCTGTCAAAAACGAGCCAGTCCGATCCAAACAAAGCCTATCACCTAATACAGTCTTTTCTCCCCGGCGAGGTTTCTTATAAAGAAGCCCACCGAATCGGCACAGAACTGGCTGACAGGCTTCTGGAAGGAAAATACTCCTACATTGTGTCCACGCACATTGACCGTGGGCACGTCCACAACCACATCATTTTCTGCGCTGCGGACAACATCAGCTATGAGAAATACCATGACTGCAGAAAGAGCTATTACCATATCCGCAGGCTGAATGACGAGCTGTGCAGGGAGCATAATCTTTCCGTCATTTCCCCATCCGGACAGCGTGGCAGGAAATACAAGGAATGGTCAGCCGACAAAAATAGTTCGTCTTGGAAAAGCAGGCTCAAAGCCGACATCGACGATGCCGTCAAAGCCGCTGGTTCCTTTGAGGTTTTCCTTGAGCTGATTCGGGCAAAAGGCTACGAAATCAAGGGCGAAGCCTTCGGAGAAGGATCGTTAAAATACATCTCCTTCCGTCCGCCGAACAGGGAACGCTTTGTGCGTGGCAGCACCAAGTCCCTCGGCACTGAATATACCAAAGAACACATCAGGGAACGGATTGAAAACAGAGTTCTTGAGCAGCCCGCAAAACGCACTCCGTTCCCAAAACGAAGAAAACCTGTCATAAAGGATTATTCTGCCCGGTCGCTCATCGACACCTCGGAAGAAAAGTTCCAAAACAGCTCCGGTCTGAAGCATTGGGCAGACATTGAAAATCTGAAGATTGCCGCTGCAGGCTATAGTCAGGCTGGCTCCATTGCAGAGCTTGAACAGCAGATTGCCGTAAAGTCCTCCGCTGCAAAAACCGCACGGAGCAGCCTTGTGGAAACCGAGCATCAACTAAAGGATTTAGGCGAGATTATAAAGTATGCCGAACAGTACAAGGCAAACCGTATTTTTCATGTCCGTTACCAGAAGTCCAAAGACCGTGACGCTTACCTGCGCCGCCACGAAACGGAGCTTCTGCTCCACGATGGTGCAGAAAATATGTTAAGGCGCATGGGCATTGACCTGAAAAATCTTGACCTTGACAAGCTCCGCAGCGACTACGATGCGCTGTATTCCAAAAAAGAAACCCTGCAGGGCACATACAAATCTGCGGAGAAGGAAATTAAAGCCTTCAGCCGGAAGCTGGACAACTTAAACCAGTACCTTGGGCGTTCTCCTCAAGTAAAAAACTCTGACAAAAAAATAGAGAATACTTCAAACTCTCTCTAAAATCGACATAAAAAAGGTGTATCGCTTAGAAGTTATCATTCTCACCACGATACACCTTTTACTATGTAGCAATTCTCTAATACTGTTTTTATGCTTTCGCAAATTACTATATCTTTTTATCATCATGCACTCCGTTTAATTTACATATTCATTCTCTCTTACCCATGTATTTTTTCTTACACTAAATGTCATTTCAACAAATAAAGACGGAAATAATACCATCTATCATTTCCGCCCACTTATATCCTTCTCAATCTTGTACTTTACTACCCCTACACATTGAGAAATTAAAATTGTCAGAACAATAAAAGCCATCAACGAAACCATTTTATTGTTACTAATGAGTGTACAGCATCCTGAAAAAAGCAGGAGTACGCTCAGGATTCTCATAACAGCACTTTTACCATGTTCCTTTTCATCATTATCAAGTTCCCTGTTTATACTTTGTACTGGCGCCAACTTGAAAATCAATATGCTGCTTAATATGATAATTCCCCATGCATTCCTTATGGAAAACCTATGCAAATCATTAAGAACCAACACCAAAGTCTGCACTGTAACCGAACATATAAAGCATTTCCAAAAACTGTTTAAATGCACACCGCCAGCAAAGCTCCGTAACAGCATAAAAAAAACTGTTAGTGCAATAAATTCAGGAATCATACGCAAATATACTGCTATGACTGAACAGGCCATTAAACAGCTCAACATTTCAAGCCCAATCTGAAATCCATATTGGTATACCGCATATGATTCCTTAGAGATTACACCGGAATCAATAACAAATTGCGTTAGTTTTTCCGACAACTGCTTCATCATTTACCCCTTTTCATTTTTTTCAGTTCTTCCGGCATTTTGGGCTGATGAAAAATGTAGCAGCAGACACTATCAGCGGATATTCTACCCAGTTTCAGAGATATGTCCGCCAAACCTTTTGCTGCCTGTTTTCTTACTTTTTCAGCATTCATAACTTAAAACTCCTTTCTTTTCTTTCCATATTACTACAACAATCTATCATTTTTTTCTTTATGTAATAAAATCGAGTGTTCATGTAACTTTTTCTTTGCTTGCAAAAAACAATGGTGAAATGATATCATCACAGTTACTATTTGGATATATATTTTTTTAAGTACCAGTCCCACAAGATAAGTTCCTCTATTTTTTTCTCATAGTTCTGTTTATTATCAGTTATTTTCATATAATCATATGCCCCTGCTTCCAATATCAGAAATATATCCTGCGGCGTTCCTTTCTCTACAAGTGCAAGAATTGGCATGGAATGCCTCATTCTTGCTTTCGCCTTGATAACTACTTCGGAGGTTTCCTGCTGCAGCATATTTGTATCAAAATACATAATAACAATGTCCGCATCTGGATATTGCTTGTTTTCCTCATAATTATATTTACACCAAATAAGCTTGTGTTTTTCCTGTGTTACATCCTGCGTAATACGAAATACATCTTCATTATCACTAATCAATAATATCCTATTCATTTATTGCCACCCAAATACCTTACTGTAAAAACTTATCTTTTCATTTTATCATATTTCCCATACAAATCATTTCTTATGTTATAATATCGAGCATTCATGTAATTATTCCTGTTCTCCATATAACACGATCCTAATCAAAAACTTACCTAGCATGGTGTCCTCAATGCTCACCGTCCCATGATATTTTGCCACAGCCCGATAAACTGATGGCAAACCGACACCATGATTTTGTGTATCAGCTTTTGTAGTGCTTAATCCCTTATTTCTTGTTTTTTTCAAACAACCTCCATAACTGTTTTCTACAAATATCAGAAGATTATTCCTGTCATATTTCATTCTGATGCTTATGTACTTCCTGTCACCTGCATTTTGTGATGCCTCCACCGCATTCTCCAAAAGATTTCCAAGTATCAGGCACATGTCCGCTCCCTTAAATGGTATCTTCATCGGAATGCGGATATCTGCGGAAAATTCTATTCCCAGCTGCTGCGCCCTTGCATACCAATATCCAATCAATGAATCAATAACAATATTGCCGCTGTTTGTGACTGCGGATATCCGCAGTCCTCCATCGTCCATTATTTCATTGACAAATCCAATAATTCGATCATTCTCACCTTTTTCTGCATAAGCAAGAATT
The DNA here is from genome assembly GCA_947625125.1 of uncultured Clostridia bacterium. Taxonomy (GTDB): domain Bacteria; phylum Bacillota; class Clostridia; order Oscillospirales; family Ruminococcaceae; genus Faeciplasma. The sequence goes on along the minus strand of CANQNF010000028.1, from coordinate 22,705 downwards.
GATACAAGATTATTCTTCATATTATGTTTTACATCTCGTATCTGTAATATGGACATTTCACGCTCCTGCTGATGCCTCTCACACAATTCCAACTGCTGTTTATAGATGGAAGTCATACGTTTTAGCTGCAGTTCATCCGCCAGCCTGATATATATGTAAAATATCAATATGTTTATTCCCAGTAAAATGATTGCGACAACTGCCGAGCTGAAATTAGCCTGTCTACTGTTCACGCTATGGCAAAGCATGAAAATGTTATTCATGATATAAATACTGCCCATTGGAATCAAAACCAGCATTATACTGTAACTGGCAGGCAAATCCCTGATTTCATCATCTGTAAATACTCTTTTTAATGCCATGATAACACATAGAAATAAGCATTTGGAAACAAAGGAACCTAATCCTGCTAAGGTTTGAAGTGCCTCAAATTGCCCAAAATAAATCAAAAATACATATCCACTGAAAGTTTCTATCATCATCCAGATTGCGCTAAATGCAATCACAAACACACATTTTTTCCAGAACTTTCCTTCATATATCAATATGACAGCAGCCAGTGTATCCAAAATTGTAAGTCCGACATTTAAATATGGCGGCAGTGAGAGGAAAATATCTGTTACGGCAAATATAGAAATCCCAACCACAAACGCTATTTTCTTTCCCCTTCTCACAAAAAATATTGAGAAATATGACAGGAACAAATAGATTGCGAATCCTATAAGCAATATATTTATCCCAACTGAAAATACTTTATCTATCAGCACGGATAGTATCCTCCATTGAACAGTACTGTTCACTGATCATTTTTCTTCTGTCCTCACTGATAGAAATTCTTTTTCCATTGTCCATCACAACAAAATCATATGTTTGTCCCTCAATATGTCTGTAATTTACAAGATATGACTGATGAACCCGCAAAAATGATACTTTACATATCTTTAGGCTTTCTTCTATAGTATTCAATTTTCCATATAAAATGAGATTTTCCCTTTCTGTTACAATCAAAATCTTACGCTTACTGCTTTGAAAATATAAAATGTCCTGAATTGGCACTTTATAATTTACTCTCTGATAACTATATTGGAAATAGAAATTCCTGTCACCCACATCCTCATAAGCATCCTTGAAACAGTTCTCCATCTCCTGTTCATTTACTGGCTTTACTAAGAATTGAAATGGGCGTACAGAAAAGGATTCTCTCATATGGTTTTCATGGCCTGTAACATATATTATCAGGACATTTTTATCATATATCCGAATTTTTCTTGCCGCAGAAATACCATCTTCATTGTCCATTTCTATATCTAAATAAATAATATCAAAACAAAACCCTTTACTAATTTCCTCTACCAAACTTTTCCCATCCCAGAACACTTCTATTTCTACATCAACAAAGTTATGCTTTGCAATTTTCTGTATCAGCATCTCCAGTTCCCCTGTAGTCCGAATATCATCATCACAAATTGCTACGTTCAGCATTTCAATCATCTCTTTTCTTTATATCATTTTTACGTTTTTCATGCGTCTTCTTAATCGTTTGCAAAATTGACCAGACAATTTCCTTATCATATTTATCCAATCCTTTATAGACTTCTATCAAATCATAATATTCATCTATATCTTTATTCATTTTCATCTGTCCTTGTAAATCTCTTTTTACATCCGATACGCCTAACAGATAATCCGTTGTAAATACTTCGCTATCCTTTTAAGAATATCAATTTTAATTGTGGTGATATCTCTCTCATATTTACTAAGCGACTGCTGCGTAATGTTTAGTTCTGATGCAAGAATCTCTTGTATTAACCTTCTGTTTTCACGTAATTCCTTGATACGACTTTTCATAATTGATTACCTCATAAACATAACATACATTTATATTACCCTGATTTGATTGTCGTGATACTATCAATAGAAGTAATCAATTACTCAATTTTCGAATAAAAATGGAGGGTATCCCAAAAGTCATGAAATGACTTGAGGGACTGCCCTCTTATCTTTTGCGAAAAAAAGAGAACGGTTACCACACCGCTCTCTATTTCTACCTTATCATATGGTATAATAAGGTATGCCCACATTTAAAGATTATACTATGAATCAGCTACAATTACCACTGTCTTTTGAAGATTTCATTCCTGAAAATCATCTGGTACGGGTCGTAAATACAGTTGTGGACAGTCTGGAGCTGAAGCCACTCTACGACAGATACAAAAAAGGCGGCTGCCCTGCGTATTACCCAAGGATGATGCTGAAGGTAATGATCTATTCATTCTCCCAAAAAACATACTCTTCCCGTCAGATAGCAAAAGCTATCCAGGGAAATATCAACTTCATGTGGAGCGCTGGCGGAAACAAATGGGGACTGTTGGCGATTGCCCATAACATCAGCAAAATGGCGCTGGAAGAATAAGTATCCAGCGCTATTTTTGATGAAAAAGCGTATTTTAGAAAGCATAAGGAGAGGATGCCCCTCTCTATGACTTTAATCAATTATAGTTTTGGGACACCCTCCATTCTTCATCTACTCATGTAGCCATATGAATTATGTTGATGAATAACTAATTTCATTGTAAATAATATCCGCTATATCATCTTCTGATACTTGCTTGTTATCGACTCCTATGCACCTCCCAACTTCATTATTATGCAAATCCATATCTCTGTGCATTGCTTTGGGATATCCATCTGATTCATTGCCTGTAACAACACTACCACCACCAGGATATGCATCATATCCGAACAAATACTGCCATGTAAGAGAATTTACTACACCGGTAACGCCAATCCACATCTTCTGCTGAAATGTTTTCGTTGCTGTTTCAGCGCCGGCACCAAATGCGCCATCTATATGAAATGGATTCAAACTTATTAATCAAATACTGCGCTGCTTTTGCCGCATTATAAGAAGTACCAACCTCTTAAATACGTTATCCACTAAGTATTATGTGCATTCTGACTACTTGTTATGACGATACTCCTTTAGTCATTTTCCAAGTATTCTTCTAAACAAAAACGATTTTCATATATTACTTGTGCATGTTCTATACCAACATATCTAAAATGCCACGGTTCATAACTTGTTCCTGTAATATCCTCCTTACCTTGCGGATAACGCAATATAAAACCATATTTGTATGCATTTTCGGCAAGCCACGCATATACTTCCTCATTAGCGGATTGTGTCTTGTCAGCGTTAATATCAACCGCTATACCGAGCTGATGCTCGCTTGTTCCCGGCAACGCTACCCACTCTTTTGCTATCCTTTCAGCACTTGTTCTGAAATAACCCTCACTCATATAAGCTTGTACTTTTTCGTAAAATGTTTCTTTCTGTTCTTCCTCTGTTCTATACCCTTCACGGACAATCGGATATATTCCGTCTGACCTCATTGCATCAAACATCTCCTGCAGATACGGATATATTCGGCTGTCAACTTTTTGTCCGTTTGATAATTCCGTTAATGTTACGCTATAGTCTTCCGGTATTTCGTTCCAATGATTCACAACAATCAAATTCCATTCTTCCGAAACAGGAATGATATGTGAATCATCATTGACTCCGTTTCGCTCTAAAAGGAAAGGAAATATAGAGTCGCTGTTTTTTAGACTGCCAAATATAAAATATATTAAAATTAGAATCGGAATCACTTTCCAGTGTTTTTTTCTAGTCTTTTTCCCTGAGTCTCTCTTTCTTTCCATTTCCCATCAATCCCTCAACCGCCTTGACCAACACTTTACTGTAAACGGCATACACAAGACACCGATCAGAACTGGAACAGCAATCAGCAAGTACGGCGACCACACATATTTTCCAAAAATATGAAAGGTATTTGTCCTGAAAATATCCAGTGAATCTCCTGCTAAAGGTAATAGATCCAATCCTTTTTGCGCCCACATTGGCAGATAGCCAGATATCACAGACGGCAAATAAAGCAATGCTATCCCAATAAGCACTGAAATAAAATTGTTTTTCACTATGGAGGATACCAACATAATTTCCCCTGCAAATCCGATCGCACCAAATAAAATATAAATATACTGATAAACTTCTGTTTGCAGCATATTAAGAGGTGCAACTGCCAGCATTTTAATAAACTGTACCGGCATATTCCATCCATGCGTTCCCAAAAAGAATATCTGTGTCACTATATTTCCTAAAAGAAGCACCAGAAACATTTCAAAAACAAACGAGATCCCCGTCCATATTTTTGCGTATGCCAATTCACGCCATCCCTTTTTAGTCGTTAAGATAAACGTGCTTGTATTGTCATGCCATTCTCCTGCAAATATGGTTGATAATACAATTGCTATGAAAATCTCTATTACAGTCTCTGTATTAGGGATTACCGCACAAAGAATGAAATTCCATCCTTCTGACCATTCATAAGAAAAGGGTATCTTTACCTTGCTGTTCATTTGCAGCAAAAATGCCTTCTCATCTCCGGTTTGTCCATTATTATCTAAAAATTCCCCAATTTTCTCCTGCCGTCTCTCATAAAACCCTGTAATCTGATATGGATCGATGTAATCTATCATTAGTTCGTAAGAATTTTTCGCCATCAATTCGGGGTACAGTGTCCTGAGCCAGTTATTTATATTACTCCAATCTGCAGCCCATACACTATCCATTTCCTCATTTTTTAACATCCGCTGATAATCTTTTATCATTTGCTGTAATACTTGATCTGTCAATTCCCCTTTCCATTTTTCTCCATATGCCTGCTTGTTTCTAATCTGAGAGTAACCGTCAAAATGATTCCCGAATCCATCTTTATAGCTGCCAAAAGAGATCCACTGAAAAGAAAGAATGTTGACTGCAATAAAGATATACGCAAAGCACAATAAGGCGCAGATCCTGGTACTTCTTTTTTTCCACATTTTTTTATGTTCTGCAAGAAATAATTCCATTGTTTATTCCTCTCCTTCCTTTGTTGGAAAATAGTATAAGTAAATATCTTCTAAAGAAGCCTCACACAAAACAGCAGCTTCTGATGGTTTGTTTTCTGAAACGATACGCAGTATAATATCAGCTTTCTCATGCCGATAGCTGGCAACATTGGCTGTTGCCAGCCATCTTCCTGCATCACTTTGCGATACGCGAAGTTCCCAGACCTTTCCCTTTGCTTTGTCTGTCAGTTCCGAAACGGTGCCGCATTGTATAAAATTTCCATTTTTCATAATCAAAACCTGATCCGCAATTGCTTCGATATCCGATACAATATGCGTGGAAAGGATAATGATTTTATCATTTGCATATTCAGACAGAATATTGCGCAAACGTACCCGCTCCTTAGGATCCAGTCCTGCTGTCGGTTCATCCAGTATTAAGATCTGGGGGTGATTAAGCATGGCTTGCGCAATTCCAATCCGCTGTTTCATCCCCCCTGAGAATGTCCGAATTTTTTTTGAAGCCACATCGCTCAATCCGACATTTTCAAGCATTTCTTCAGTCCGCTGTCTGGCAATCTTTTTGGGAATCCCTTTTAGTGTTGCAATATACAGCAAAAATTCTCTTGTTGTATAATTGGGATAATACCCAAAATTTTGCGGCAGATATCCCAGCAGATTTCGATAGTCACCCCCCATCTCTATGATATTGTTCCCATCCAGCATAACTTCTCCAGAAGTTGCCTCCAAAATAGCACAGAGCATCCGCATCAATGTCGTCTTTCCAGCACCGTTTGCTCCCAACAGCCCATAAACTCCCGGAGTAAATTTTGCATTCACGCAGTCTACTGCGATTTTGCTTCCATACTGTTTTGTCAATCGGTCAATTAATAATTCCATAGTTTCTCCCTTCCTTTGCTGCTTTTATAATGTAATAGATTTCTTTTACATAAAAACTTCCAAAAACAATAAATGCAATAATCCAGATTCCGGTTGCTGACATCCTGTACAGCCACGGAAAAGCAAACGCAGAAGCGCCCCAGCAGAGACAGAAAAACAGGGACATAAACATACACGGCAATGCCATGTCTTTTTTTTGCAGGCGTATACAGCGTAACATCATGACCATACATGATAAAAAAGGAACCGCCGCATATAGGATAAAAACGATCATACTTACAGAAGAATTTCCTGAATATTTTTCTAATACTGCCAATATCGTAAACGAAACCAGATTGGCTGCACTCAAAAGTATCAACTTTGCTAAGATGATCTGTGCGGTTGAAGACCTCGTGACGGCTTCTATCTCTTCCATCATATATGTCTTATTCTGAAATAATGCCGGAATAACGGCTAATGCAAACAGCGGCATAAAGGCCGGTATATATTCAGACATGTCTGAAACGCTTAAAATTCCAAGACAGGTAAAAAGCAGTACCAATGTTTGCAGTCCGAATATCTTTAAGCCCTCAAAATGCAGGATTTCAGACAGGAATGTAAAAAAACCCGTTCTTGTTTCAACATGATATGTCTGCATTTTCATAATTAATTTAAATGTCTTTATTGTTTCCTCCAGTTTCTCTGCTTCTTCTGTTTGGCTCAACACCTGAGTCAAGTATTTCTGGAACTTTTTACCTTTCATAACGGCTCTCCTTTCTCATAATTTCCAATGCCTTTTTCACTCTGCTTTGCAATGTCCTCATATTGCAGCCTGTTATTATTTCCATTTCCCGATAGCTTAACTGTTCACCAAACCGCAATATAACAGCTTCTCGTTGTTTTTCAGATAACAATTGTAATAGCGCCTTGACATCTTCCCGATCCTCGATCTGACGCATATCATTGCACGCATCAGGTAGACTTTTGTCATTTTCCAAAGAACAGCAGATGGGCTTTCTATTCTCATCAATACATAAATGTTTTGCAATCGTGTACAAATATGTTCGAAATTTCTTTTTAGAGCGATACACAGGCAGATTTTTAATAAACTTAAAAAATGTTTCCTGCGTTATATCTTCCGCTTTCTGCGGATTTTTGCAATTCCATTTACAGAAGCGCAAAATAGCCGGATAATACCGCAAGATTAATTCTTCTGCCGCTTTTTCATTCCCCTGTTTTATCTGTTCTATTAATTCATCATCATCCATGTATGCTCACACTTTCTTAAAAGCAGTAACTATATATATATAACGAATCACAAAGATAAAATGATTATATAAATTAAATTTTATTACATAATTAAATTTTTCTCTACAGTTACAAAACTCTTAAAATAAAAAAACACCAGAGCAAGAATTATATATGCTCTCACTCTGGCATTTTGTCCTACATAGCAAATTGCAAAACATATCATGCTATTTAGGCATGTATATAAATAAGCAACCAAATGAATTTTTAATTACCACAGCACATATTTTGAGTGTTATACGCACCACAAAATTGAATAACTCAGGATGATTTTAAGCTACGATCATCATGCGTCGGAGGCCTGATTGTTATTTCCGTTCTGGTTAACAGAACCATTTCCACAACTGCACCCACAATTTCCGCCAATCGGTACAGTGCCGCCCACATGCGATACACCGCTGAGACTTGTACAAACGCAATGGCAGCTATTTACCATTGTTTCATATGTTAATGGTGTCTTGTTTAAGGGATTTACAACTTTCATATGAGTTCCTCCTTTCATATAATGTGGTTGCTTACTTATATTTAAGTTATCTCTAGTTTATCAATCTCTTCTATTATCTTTGGCTCATTTTCTAAAGCTGAATGATATAGTATCAACCATTTTTTATATCTATCTTTTATACCATCACAATATGTTAATTTTGTTTCTATGTTTAGCCCATTCTCATCATAACAATCTGCATAACATAAATCGCATAAGCGAAAAGCCCAACAGTTTGAGCAGTATTTAATTGATTTCTGTTCATATTGCTTTAAATAATACTCTTTTAATGTTTCTATATTTATTCCTTGGTCAACATGTCCGATATATGGAGTATTCCCCACGCGTTCACAAACTTTATATAAACCATTTGTACACACATATAGTCTCCTTTGCCCCGGAACACAACATCCATTATAAAAGCTGCAATTTATAGGCTCATCATATATCTGCCTATTATGTATTTTAACTAAAGCCGTTTCCATTAATACAGAATATATATTTTGCTTATTATTTGAAAACCCCGGTTTCAAATATTTGCTAGTTGCCCATTCGAAAATTGTTATTGGATCATCCTGCGTATAATAACTTTGGGGGAGTGATCCCTTACATGGATAAGATGTTCTAACACTTGTATTTTCAGGCAAAAAATCTAATCCAGAGAAAAATTCATTGATTTGATTATATTTTTCTTCTGAATATGGGGGCATTAAAACAGAGTTGAAAATAAATTGAAGTTTTCCATACTTTTTTGCCGCTTCCGAAATATATTTCAATCCTCTATATGCATCATCAAATGTAGACTTATTATTACTATATACTCTTGCACTATTTTGTATTTCCGCCGGTCCATCTAAACTAAGCACAATACTTAAGTTTGGTATTTTTCCTAAATAGTCTGCAATCTCTTCCGTCATAAGTGTTAAATTTGTAGTAAATGAAAAACTCAAATCATTACAATTCTTGAGATTTTCCAACGAATAATCAATACATTGTTTCATTACATCAAAATTCAATAATGGTTCTCCGCCATAAAAAGTTATTGCCAACCGTTCTGGACTTCTATGTTGATATACATAATCAATAGCTTTTTTCGCTGTTTCAAATGTTATGTCTTCCGTATTAAAGTTTCTATTACCTTCATAGTAATCATTATAGATACAATATTTACAACGCAAATTACATCTGCCTGTTAGTTCAATAATTAATTGTTGTATTTCCATATTTTCCTCTTGATATTTATATTCAAGTGGAATAAATTTTTTTAAAATAGGACTTGCAAATAAATTTTCAGAAATAATACTCTTTAGAAACTGTTTGCTATAATCCAATTTACTGATTATTTCACTAGCCCGTTCAATACTTATAGTCGCATCAAAAAGAGAATCAATAATTTCTTTTTCATCAACGTTCAATTCCACCACTTTGCCTGTTCCAGCATCATAAAAATAATTTTTACAGGATGTTGAAAAAGGTATTCCCATTCTCACAATTTCCCCTGTTTCCTTTAGTTTCAAAATATTTTCCCATGTTCTCTGTTTCATTTCATCACCCTCCTGTATATTTATTCATTTTATTAAGATTTTGTAATTGTTCGGAATATAACTGAAAGTATCGTCCTTTTTTTTCAATTAATTTATTATGTGTTCCCTGTTCTATTATCCTCCCATCATCCATGACAATAACTTCATCTGCCATCGATATGCTTGAGAAATGATGAGTTATAAATATGTTTAGCTGTTTATCACTTTTCTGCTTTATATTGCCAACAATACTATTTTCAGATTCAACATCTACCGAAGAAAACGGCTCATCCAAAATCATAATGGTTGGTTTTCTGTAATAGCACCTTGCTATAGCTATTTTTTGCCACTGCCCCTGTGAAATGTCCATTCCATTATTCCACTCCCGCATCAGAACTGTTTTTATTCCATTAGGCATTTTCTTAACCATATCTTCCAAATGTGCGAATTTGATAGCTTCAAAAACGTCCCCCGCATTTAATCCATCTAACTCAGTGGAAATGTTTTCCTCTATTGAAAACGGATATTTTATAAAATCTTGAAATACAGCGCCAATTTGCGAATAATATTCCGCAATATTAAGCTGATTTAAATTCACACTATCTATTAATATTTCTCCCTTTTCCGGTTCATATAACCCAAGCAGCAATTTCAGCAATGTGGTTTTGCCAGCTCCATTAAATCCTACAATCGAATATGTTTTCCCTCTTTCAAACACAAAGGATATATTTTTAAGTGCCTGCATGTTTTGTCCCGGATACGAGAATGATACATTTCTAAACTCAATTCTCTGAAACGATGAATTTACCTTCTCCTTGTGTGAATCGCCTTCAACTTCCATATCATCTACTCGTTTCAATATTTGTAAATACAAAACGTTTTCATGCAACTTAGCAAGCTCATTTAAAAGCACTATTAAAGAACCTTTCAAACTTTCGTTAGCATTAAAAAATAAAACAACTTCTCCGACCGCACTTTTATCTTTCAGGGACTCCAAAAGTATCCATACTTTTATAATCAACGTCAATATTTCATCAAAAACACGTGCGAATGTCCTTCTTGCCAATATCCTCTTACGCGCTTTTTTATCCTCGGAAATAAATTTGTTAAAAGATTCCTTAATATGTCCCAGTATTTTATTTCCCATATTATATAGCTTTGTTTCTTTCACATATTCATTTTTTACAATCAAACTCTTTAAATAATCGATATGCCTAAATTTTCCAATTCTATTATTCAATGTATCAAACCAATACTTATTAACCCTTAATGCCACATATAAAGATGGTACAGCGCCTATTATGGCTAAAACGATAATCTTCCAGTTAAAATTCGCCAATATAAGAATAAAACTAATGATTTGCACCGTATAAAAAATCATTTCCGTAATAGCATCCAATAACCCCATGCAATTCTGCGTCGTGCGTGTCGTTGCAATTTGCAAATCGTTGTATGTGGAAGATTCATCAAATCTTTCCATTGATAATTTAAATGCTTTAGTCAATACCCGTTCAGTAATGAAAAGGTTCATTTGATCGCTAAAAGTCTGTTTTATGTAATCAAGAAGCAAATCGAAAATATAACCTAAAAAAGGCAGGACAGACAGCATTATTAAATAATACCATCCAATATTTCCAATATTTTTTCTATTTACAAATGCTTCCACAAACCAATTTAGTAATTTCTCCCAAAAAATGGCATTAACCGGAGAAACAACGCCTCCCAAAACGCTAAGTATATACAAAGCAAAATACTTGCTTTTTGAAGTTTTAAGCATAAGACCATTTCCATAAAAGAATAGCTTGACATAATCTCTTATATTTATCTCTTTCTTACTCAATCCTTTTTCTCCGCTTATGATATTACAACTTTAATACTTTTCTTCAAACTTTCCTGAATCTCCACAGACAAATAATTCCCTACAGATTTCAACAAATCAATATCTTTATCAATATCTATAAAAGGAATATTAAAGATCAATTCTTTGATAACAGCATTAATAATGTCCATATTACTGCTCTCTCTATCATCTTGTATCCTCATCAACTGATAATAAAATTTCTCCTTCTCATTTTCATAGGATATATCTTTTCTCCAATCTGCGCTATTTCTTAATTCTCTGACAATTTTCGGAATCAGATCTGGCAAAGCATTTTCTATGCTAATCAACAGATATCTTTCCGTATACGAAAAAAACTTTTCCGACACATCTATCTGTTCCGTAAATTTACTTAAATAATTTTTGATATAATATTCATCTAAAAGCTGCCAAAAATATTTCTCCTTTTCACAAATCAAAGATAAAGGAACGTAAATCTCGACTTTATAGCTATTCTTCTTTTGCCTATTCATATATAACGATTGAACCGTTTCCTGTTGCTTGGATATACATTGGTTAAGGTTGCGCTTTACACATACATTTTGCAAAGCGGCATAAGAATACTCTTCCAGCGAGAAAAAGAACATCCTTTTTTCATTTATGATGCCATCCAACCACTCACCTATATTCTGTTCTGTAATTGTTTTGATATCTTCCACATTCCCTGCAGCAAAATTTGTTATTCTATTATTAGTAATAAATCTTACTTTTTCTTCATTGGATGCAATTTTGTCTTTTAGCTTTTCACATTCACATATAACCTGATGCTTAGCTATTTCAAGCCTGTCTGCTCTTATTATGCTTTTATCTTCTATTTTATTTTTAACAATTTCAAGGGTACTCTCCTTTTTAGCTGTAAAATACAAAAATATATGGTCTATACACGTGTATCCAAATGTACTATAACTTTCATCTTTGTCATCTTCCTCAAAACAAGGAAGTAAAAGCATATGCTCTCCTACATGAGCTAGTCCATGTATATTTTTTTCGTTTTCTGAGCCACCAACAATAATGGCTATCAAATGTTTATAATTTTTGTCATCTATAAATTGATACATTTTTACAACCTATCATTAATTTTATTATTAATTCTTATAAATAAGACATTATCATATATTTCCTTATTTGCCTTTTGCATGTAATTTTTTCGATTATCCATGTAATTTTTTCTTTACATGAATACAAATTTACATATTTAATAAGAAAATACACGACAATTACCCATGCCTTGCTACCCTCACCTTTTTACTATTCTCTCTCACTGTACAGTAAATGTAAAAAACAGGACATAGACACCACTATGCCCTGCCATATAATAGTCCTTATTCTATCACCACAAATTCAAGCTGTTCAAATTTCTCATCAATCATATTCTGCTGCTTTCTGATTATTCTGTTGGACAGTTCCTCCATATCCGTATCATCAAGATACGGTAAGGCTTTTTCGATGTCCTCTATGACCTCGCTCCGACTCTCTCCTGCATAAATGCAGATTAAATTGCTTTCTTCCACTGTAAACATTGTATCCATGCTTTTACATCTCCCTCTGGTTATTTTTATTATTTCCCTGTGCTTTTCGGTCTTTGCCCTGATCGGAAACAAGCACCTTTTTCTCTGCAAGGCGGGCTTTTAAGGAAATCCTTGCTGCAGGACGCTCCTGCTCTTTTTTGTTTTCTTTCTTCTGAACCTTTACCCCTGTACCGTTATTAAAGGAACTGTAGCCAGTTCCTTGCACATTATCGACCATATTGTAATTCTGTTCTTCCATGCCATTTATGGCATTTTCCTCAATCTTGGCAAGGGGCTTGTACTCTGCCAGCTTTTCAAGCAGCTCCTTAGCCCTCTTTTCTTCTTCCGGTTCCGTCCCCTCTGTAACCACATCGGCAAGCCACATTGCGATGTCGTGGGTATCCCTCTGCTTTAAGGCTTCCGCAATCTCTGATACATTCTCTGTCATGTTCTGGTTGCTGTCATGGTAAAGGGCGGTATCATAATCATATGCAAAGCGGTCAATTTCCACTGCAAGCTGTTCTGCAGGCGTCAGATCGGGCATACGCTTCTCCCATACCTTTGCTTCCATTTCCTCACTCATATTGCCGTCTATCTCCATCTCCGGCATCAAAGGCAGAGCCTTAGCCACAAGCTCCGCAATGGCTTCCATTGCTTTCGGCTCACTGGTAATGCCCGGACAATGCTCCAGTATCTCCAAGTCAATGCGGCTTCCGTATAACAGGTCAATTTCATCATCCATATAACTTTCTTCACCCGGTCTGTGGACATTGATGCCGATGGCGGGGATGCCGTTCATGCGCTCCGGCGGTATCTGCTTCCAGATTGCGATTGCCTCCTCCACCGTTGGGATATTCTCATAAAACTCACCGAGATTGTGAAATTCGCCGCACTCTGCCACAGTCAGCGTCACTTCCGTTTCAGCCTGTTCCGGGAATAAGGATGTTTGCAGCCCTTTATGTTCAAAGTTTTCACCGTCAAATATTGTAATCTGGTCAGTTTCATCATTGAACTCTATGGAGAAGTCCAGCCTTTCCCCCTGCTCGATATAGGCATGGTCTGCCGCTTCTATCCGTTCCCCGTATTTCCCCATTTCCACAAATGGCTTGTCACATTCCGCATAAGCTTTGCACAGCCCCTCCGCATCAAGCCCGCTGGTGTTCTTGAACCACCGTTCTTCATCATTCATACGGATATTAAAAATGCTTATCGGTTCTTTTTCCCTTGCTTCCCTGACACCTGCAAGGTAATCCTCCACCTGTGGCAGATAGCTTTCAAGAGTGCCTGTGCGCTGGGCAGTGATCGGATTGATGTCAACCTTTACGCCACCGATATGCAGCCCGTCCTCATTGAATGTATCAAAAAGCACATCCTCACGCTCATTCGTGGACAGCTCCACCACCACATCGAGGTCTGATCCGTCCCGTTCCAATCCTCTGCACCTGCTCCCCGCCACGGCAGCATCCACGATAACGGCATCAATCCCGGTTTCGTCCAATATCGCCTGCACATGGCATTTTACGGTTTCTTCAATCTCTGCCGGGTTCATCTCGCTTATGCCATGGAATAATTCATCGGTCTTTGCCTTAAAATCGGCTACCACGCTGCTCGGCGGTTCGATGCGGCTGGCACTTTCAACCTTTTCCATCAGCTCATCATAATCAATCGGTATCAGCTCATCATCTTCTCCGATATTGCCTTTTGCCCCGTTATGGTCTGGCTCTGATTTCAGATCATCCACTATGTCCTTTAACGCTTCCCTGATATTCACATCCGGATTGTCATACACCCCTCCGTCTATCTCCTTATAGCCAGCTCCCATAATGGAATAATCATAGCCGCCCTCAACCTCCTGTATGCTGATGAAACGGTCAGCAATGGAAAAGGCAAGCTCCGTTTCCTGCCCGCTCTCCAGAGTTTTCTTCATATCCGCAAGCACCTGTTCCCTGTCATCTCCGAGGTCAATGATCTCCTCCTCATCATCCATATCCCCTAATTCCGGTGTTTCAGACAGCTTCTCCGGCTCATTCCGTTCCGGCTGTTCCGTTTCTGGCTGTTCTGCTTCCGACTTCAAATCATTCTGCTTTGCAGATTGATTGACATTGTGTCCAGAAGTCACTTTTTCCTGTCCGGTGGACAATTCTTTTTCCTGTTCCAAGACTTCACTGCGGAACATATCAATAAAACCGTCCAAGACCGCCGGGTGGCTACTCACGACCAGGTCACTGTTCATGTCCATCCCACGCACGATATTTTCAGGAATGGAAAATTCTGATGCCCATGCTTTGTTATCTCTTGAAAAACGCCCGTCCCAGGATTCCTGCCGGATCGTATTGGCAAGGACAAATGCGATGCGCTCCGAACCGTACCGCTCCGCCAAAGGCTTCACAATATCATCATTTAAGTGCATACCGTCAAAATTCTGCCGGATTGTTTCCTCAATCGCTCCTTTACATTCCCTGTCAAGTCTGCGGGTTTCAAGGTAATTGTCCGCTTCCCCATGCTCCATTGCATAATTCAAAGACTCACGGTAAACAGCTGGATATTTTTCCGCCCCTGCCTGTTCCGACTCCTGCAGCGCTTCCTGTGCTTTTTGCTTCTCTGTGTCGGACTTCAAAGCATTCTGCTCCGCTGAATGATTGACATCATGTCCGGAAGTGTCCAGTTCCTCCTCCTGCTCTTTTACTCCCTCCAGCTCACGCATAAAATCAGGAAGCCCGGTAAAACCGAAAGAATCTACAAAGTGTGCGCTGTTCTCCCCGTTCTCATGCAGCACCACTATATCGCTGACAGAAAGGGAATGACCTTTGAAGTCCTCCGGGTGGTCTATGTTGAATTTCTCATAAACCGCCTCTAATGTTTCCCCCTGTGAACGTCTTTGCAGCTCCGAAAGCCCGCCCACATAAATCAGGTTGTAGTTCTCCGGTTTAATGGCATCAAAATTATATTTTGTGATACCCATACGCTTTAAGGCTTCCGTACCCTCAAAACGGAACTGATCCAGTTCCGGATTGTCCTTTAGCTGATAGATGCCATACTTGTCAGAGCTTCCATATAAAAGCTGCGTTTCCCTGTTTGCGCCGCTTTCTTCAAGTTCCCCCTGCATAGCCCGCAGATTTCTTTCATTCTCCCAATCGCCTTTTTCTATGCCGAAGATGCCCTCATGTTCCATGATCTGCTTCCTGTCCTCTGCTGTCGTTTCCGAACCGTCCTCATAGAGCAGATACACGGGCAGGTCATGGTCAAAAAGCTCCAGTGCCTTCTCCTCTGTCAATGGCAGCATCCCATTCCATGTGTATCCGTATTCCTCCATTTCCGACAAGCCGATTATCGGGTCCGGAAGCGCATCAATCTCCGCCTGTGCGTCAATGACTGCAAGGGCAGCCCCCTGACTGCCTTCCGTTTCCTCATAATAGATATGCTCCGCAAGCTCCCTCGTCTTTTCCATGTCATTCAGCTTGCAGGCATAATTTATGATCAGGCTGCGCTCATCATCGGAAAAGGCGGTCTTGGCAAATTCCAAGCGGTTGATGATGCCCTCCGCCTGCTTTGCCGGGGAAAGGTGGTGCATCATTATTGCCTCTCTTTTATTCAGGTCAATCTCAAAGTCATTAAACTGCGGCGTTTCGGAATTTCTGCCGCCCTCCACAATGATAGGGATATAGTCAGCACCGCTGCTTTCCAGACAGTCACGGATACTTTTTCTGTCCTTATTCTCCAGCTTGGTGAGCGCAGCCATGATCTCCTGCACTTCCTCCGGTGTCCTGTTGGTAATGCGCTCTACCTCAAAACCGTCTGAATGTGTGATTTTGAGAATCACATCATCTGCCTCAATAGGCTCTTTTGCCCTCCCGTTCCATGCCATTTCTGCCTTTAGGTCAGTGATCTCGTTTGTATCGGTGTTGTACCGGACATCAAGGCGGTACTCCCCAAATTCCTTTGTTTCCTCATTGGCAATCTCCGCAGTCCATGCGCCCCTGCTCTCCAGATATGCGGCAATGCTCAGCCTGTCATCGTCATTCATGGCAGACAGGGCTTCCATAATCTCCGCCGCATCCATCCCCCTGACGCTCAAAAGGCTGTACTCTGACAGGTCGCTGTTCTGTACCAGCAGAAGGCTCTCCTTTGCCTGTCCATTTATGGACATTTCCTGCATCAGCGCACGGTCACGCTGCAATTCCTGAAGCTGCCCCTCTATGCCCGTGATAAGCTCCGATGCAGTCCTGCGGATCGTGTCGAGGGAAGATTTCAGCTCTTTCATGTCTTTCCCGCTGCTCCACCCGGCAATGTACCCGAAGGAATAGTCCGATGTGTCTATGCCGAAGTGCTGGCACACCGTATAGGCGATGCTCTCGGCTTCCACCTCTTTGGTGTTCCTGTCCTTTGCCGGGGCAGGAATATCCTTGTTGACTTCCTTACTGTGCAGCATGGAATGTGCCACCTCATGCACCATTGTCTTTAAGGTCTGGCTCTCGCTCATGCCCTCCTGCACCGCAATCCGGTTTTCCGCTGTGTTAAAATACCCCTTGGAATCGCCGGGAATGTCCTCAAAGCCGATTGGGACAGGGGCAACAAAGGTGACTGCCCTGATAAAGTCCTCATAGCCCTCTACCGTGGACAGAAGCTCCTCCGCCTCCAGTTCCGGGATCGGCTCTCCGTCCGTCTGTAAAATGTCAAAGACGGACACCGCACGGAAAGCGGGGATTTTTACCTCGACTTCCTCTTTCTGCGGCATACCGTTCTCATCGAGCATGACTTCCCCTGTCACGGGGTCTAACTTCTCCCGTTCCTCTTTTACCTTGTACGGGGCAGGGGCAAGGATGCGGATGCCCTTTTCCCCTTTTTTCACATGGCGGTTGAAATTTGTCTGCCATGCCCTAAACCCTGCGACCAGACTCGCCTCCGGCTTCTGCATGGCGATCAGGAGCGTGTTGTTAAAGCTGTAATTGTGGAATTTGGACATGGTGGAAAGATAGCTTTTATATTTCTCGCTTTCAAAAAGCTCTTTTAAGCCATCCTCCAGCCTGTCCGTGATCTCCTTGACTTTCTGCTTTTCTGTTTTTATGTCTGCCATATTTTGATTTTCCTTTCTTTTTCCACGCAAAAATACCGCCCTGAATACTTACAAGACGGTATTTTCTAAAATAAAAAGGTGCATGGATTGCTATAACAACACTGTCCATACACCTGTCAATATGTTACTTTAAAATTTTCAAAAGCTGAATCAGCTCATGAGGCTCACGCCCCACTGTTTCCGATAGCCTGCTGTCAAACTGCTGAAAACCTTTGCTTTGGTAAAATGACAACAGCTTTTCCTCGTTCGATGTTTCCAAAAACACAACCATTCCCCCGGCTAAATATTGAAGATGCTGTATTTGTTTGATTGCCAGCCCAAGCAGTTCCTCCCCGGTAATGCGCTCATTTGCACCATTATGGTAATTTTTACCAAGCTGTGCAATCAGATACGCCGCCAGATTATATGTATGGTTCTGCTCATTCAATTCGCTTACCCTGTCAAGTTTTCTCTTTGCCGTATTGCTGAATGGCTCTGCATTTACCGTTATTGGCTTTATGGTAATGGCAAAATACCCGACCAGCTCTGCATCTTCCGATGAAAATACAAGATAGGTAACGGACTGTTGTTTTTTGGCAAACTCGATTGACCGCTCCTTTGCAAATTTTTCAACATCCTTATTTTTTTCACATGAAAACTCGGAAAGAACCTGAAGTAAATCGTCCTCTCCGAGTTCGTCATTTTGTCCATTTAAATACTCACGAATGTTGAAAACAATGTATTTACTTACTTCCTGCATTCGTTTTCTTCCTTTTTTCCATAAATTCTGCTATATCCTTTGGGTCTGTCAAAAAAGTTGCATTGACTTTTATAGGAGGAGTCTGATCATTGGCAGACGCTTCTATTGCATCGGCAAACATCTCAACCTGCCTCTGACCTGATATAACAAAATTTTTCGTGATGCTTGAAGTTGCCATAAGAAACACCTCCTTTGTCAGTATGGCTCATTCTAAATACAGTTATTCCAAGAGTTAAAACTGTTTGTTCACTCAGACCTTCCTAACTATATTTTATGATGTTTCCGCTGCTTTTGCAATAAATTTTTTATGAATTTTATATGTCCACCTCTTTCCGTTTTTCTTTTGTTTCCGCCTGTTTCTGCGTCCCGGCTGCCTGCGTTTTGAACGCTTCCAGTTTTTCCCGGAGCGATGCCCTCGGTGCAGGCTTGTCAGCCATTCCTGCCGCAGCTCTCATTGCCTGCGGGCTTCTGCCGCCAGCCATAGGCGCCCATCCCGCATTTTCCCCCGGATATGGTGTCGGCGCATCCGCAGCATTTTCCGGCTGTTCAGGAATGTTTTCCGGCTCATCGTCCATTCCGAGCGCTTCACCGCCCTTTTCGTCCATATTCAGCAGGGCATTTAATGCGGCAAGGCGTTCCTGCTTCTGTGCAAGCTCCGCTTCCTGTGCGAAAGGCTTGTTTACCTCCGTTTTTGCGGTTTCAAGCTGATGCTCCACGTTTTCCAGTTTGGTCTGCGCTTCGGCAAGCTGTTTCGGCATGGATTCCAAAGCGTGGTTGATGCGGGCAATGTTGCCGAGCGGGTCAGATCCGATCTCAAGGTTATGGGAAAGCTGCCCTTTTAGGTTCATCACAAATTTGTGGTTAAAAGAATCAAAGGACACCGCCATCTGAAACCCGGCATATTCCCCGACCGTGGCAGGCACATTGACGGTTTTCATCTCCCTGCACATCTCCACCAGTGCGGTTCCGGCTTCTTTTTTGTCCGTATAAGGCTTATCCCCGACTTTCATAAGGAACTGCTCCTTGTCTGCAACGGACGTACCCGTCCGCTGGAGGTTTGCCTTTGCTGTCTGAATGTCAGCCTCCATGCCGCTGATCCTCTCCTTCAGGATGGCTATCTGCTGTGGGTAATGCTTTGCGATATTGTCCTCAAGGCGGTATTTCTGGCTTGTGTGGTTCGCCTTCATGAGCTTTAACTTGGATACCTGGATGTCGAGATCCATTTTTTCTTTTATATAGGGATTGCCCGTTGCCAGAGCCTTGACCTCCGCATAAGTGAGAGCCGCTTCGTCCACGTCCTCGCAGCTCCGCACAGGGGATTTGCTCGTCATGATCTGGCTGATAAATTTCTGCTTGTTCTCAATCACCTGCCATGAGTAGCTGTCGAACGTATTTTCGGTTACGTACCGGAAGATCTTTACTTTCGGATTGATGTTGCCCTGCCTTAAAATACGCCCCTCCTGCTGTTCGATGTCGGAAGGACGCCAAGGCACGTCAAGGTGGTGTAATGCAATCAGCCTGTCCTGCACGTTGGTTCCGGCTCCCATTTTCTGCGTGGAACCCAATAAAAAACGAACCTGCCCGCTTCTTACCTTTGCAAACAGCTCCGCTTTTCTTGTGTCCGTATTCGCACTATGGATAAACGCTATCTCATTCTCCGGCACTCCCTTCTCCACCAACTTGTTTTTGATGTCCTCATAGACATTGAATGTCCCGTCATTTTTGGGTGTGGACAAATCACAAAAGATTAACTGTGCCGATTTCTGCCCTTTTGTCTGCTCCCAAATCTCAAATGCCTTTTCCACGCAGGTACTCGCTTTTGAATTTTCATCATCCGGCAGCATATCGTTGATGAGCCGCTGGTCTAATGCCAGTTTTCTTCCATCATTTGTGATTTTCAGCATATTATCAACCGCTGCGTCCACTCTCCTGTCACGGACAGCTTCCGCACGTTCCGCCAGTGACGCTACCATATCCTGCTGATACCCGCTCGGTTTCAGTACCACATTTTCATACTCCGCTTCCGGCACGGGCAGTTTCAGCATATCCGGCGTCTGGATGTCGGCGCTCTCCTTGAATAATGCGATCAGCTCCGGCAGGTTGAAGAACTTCGCAAACCTTGTCTTTGCCCGGTATCCCGTACCCTCCGGGGCTAATTCTATCGCTGTCTGCGTTTCCCCAAAGGATGCCGCCCAGCTGTCGAAATGCCCTAATCCTAACTTCTGCAGCGTCCCGTACTGGAGGTAGCGCATATTGGTATAAAGCTCCGTCATGCTGTTGCTTATCGGCGTTCCTGTCGCAAAAGTGACCCCTTTGCCGCCCGTTATCTCGTCAAGGTACTGGCACTTGGCAAACATATCTGAGGACTTCTGCGCCTCCGTCTGTGCAATGCCCGCCACATTGCGCATCTTTGTGTATAAAAAGAGGTTCTTGTAATTGTGCGACTCGTCCACAAACAGCCTGTCAACGCCTAACTGCTCAAAGGTCACCACGTTGTCTTTCCTTGAAGTGTCGTTCAGCTTGTCAAGCCTTGCCGTGAGTGATTTTTTCGTCTTTTCCATCTGCTTGATGGTGTACCTCTCTCCGTTGTCGGCTTTCGCCATAGCGATTGCTGTTTCAATCTCGTCTATCTGGCGTTCAATGATCGCCGCCTGCCTTTCCTGTGACAGCGGGATCTTCTCGAATTGACTATGCCCGATGATGACTGCATCATAATCGCCCGTCGCTATCCTTGAACAGAATTTCTTCCGGTTGGCAGGCTCAAAGTCCTTTTTCGTTGCCGCAAGGATATTTGCGCCGGGATAGAGCCGCAGGAAATCACTTGCCCACTGCTCCGTCAGGTGGTTCGGCACAACAAACAGGCTTTTCTGGCATAAGCCTAACCGCTTGCTCTCCATCGCCGCCGCTGTCATCTCAAAGGTCTTGCCCGCACCGACACAGTGCGCCAGCAGAGTATTGTCCCCGTATAAGACATGGGCTACCGCATTTTTCTGGTGCGGCTTTAATTCAATGTCCGGCGTCATTCCGGGGAATTTCAGATGCGAGCCGTCATATTCCCTCGGTCTGGTGGAATTGAACAGCTTATTGTATTTTTCCACCAAGTCCTGCCGCCTGTCCGGGTCACGGAAGATCCAGTCCTTAAAGGCTTCCCTTATGGTGTCCTGCTTCTGCGCAGCAAGGGTGGTTTCCTTTTTATTGAGTACCCGCTTTTCCTTCCCATCTTCCTCAATGGTGTCATATACCCGGCTGTCTTTCAGGTTCAGGGAATCCTCCAGGATCTGGTAGGCGTTCCTGCGGCTTGTGCCGTAAGTCATGTTGACCAGCGTATTGCCATAGTCCGCATTTTTGCCTTTCACATTCCACTGTCCCGTCACGTCCGAGAACTGTATGCCCATGATGTTCCTGTCCAGTAAATGCTGCGGCGTTTCAAAGGTATCACGCATGAAGTCCTCGATATACTTCTGGTCGATCCATGTTGCGCCGATGCGGACTTCAATCTCACTTGCATCCAGCTCTTTTGGCTGCACCTGCGTGAGCGCCTGCACGTTCACGGCATATTCCGGGTGGTTCTCCGCATAGGCTTTCGCTGTTTCCAGCTTATCCCTCACGTTGCCGCTCAGATACTCGTCCGCTGTTTCCCATCTGTCCGTCACGGGGTTCTGGAAGATCACCCCGGTCAGTTCCTCTTTTATCGTGTCAGCATCTTTCCCGGACAGCTCCGCCATATAGTCAAGGTCAACCCTTGCCTTTTCCGACAGCGACACTGCAAGGGCTTCCGTTGCCGTGTCAACGCTTGTAACAACCTCCGCTTTCTTGATCGTGCGCTTTGTGAACATATCCGCCTTGCCGATGAAGTTCCCTTCCTCGTCCATCTTCTCCAGTGAACAGAGCAGACAGTAGCTTGCATCCTGATTGAACGCCCTTTTATTGGTCTGTGAGTTAATAAGTCCATACTTTTTAGAGAAAGCATCATACAGCGAGTTTAATTCTGCCTGTTTCTCTTTAATGACGGTATCCGGATATTCCTGAAGCTGCACGTTGATCAGTTCCTGTGTGCAGTTCCTTATTCCTACCATTCCTTTTATGCGCTCCAGCATGGAGTCTTTCATATCCACAGGCTTCATGACGGAGTTTTCCCGGTAATACACCTGATCGTCCACAATTGCATAGCTGTAATTCTTCACGTCCGGGTCTGCCGGAATGGTCTGGTCTGCAAGGTCATCGGCAAGGTCATCAAGCTCCGCTTCCTCAAATTCCCCCTCAATATGGCTTATGGCTTCTGCAAGCTGCTCTGCAAAGGGTCTTGTGACATCAGGCTGGCAGGTGCTTTCCATGCCATAAGGTCCGGACACCATCTCCATTTTTCCCACGATCATCTCCGGGTGCCGCACAAAGTAGTCATTCATGGCGATGCCGTTCTC
>CANQNF010000027.1 GCA_947625125.1 uncultured Clostridia bacterium | reverse complement strand
GCATTTACCGGAATATCTATCTGTTCGGGAACGTCGATTTGCGGCTGTTCCGTTACAATGGGTGTAACGGGAACGTCGAGCGCGTCCGGAACATCAATCTGCGGCTGTTCTGTAACTATCGGCGTAACGGGAATATCAACACCGTTCGGAACGTCCAACGTGGGTTGTTCAGTTACCGTCGCATTTACCGGAATATCTATCTGTTCGGGAACGTCGATTTGCGGCTGTTCCGTTACAATGGGTGTAACGGGAACGTCCATACCCGAAAAGCCGGTTTCCGGATTATAAGATATAGAAGGTGAAGAAACGGAATTCAATTCATTGTTCAACGCTTGCGCCGACGCTGCCACACCGTCGATTTGGGCTTGAATCGCTCCATAAGTATTTGTTGCGATCGGGCGATTAAGTTTATCATACATCTGATCCATTATCGGCATACTTGCGTTCATCGCGTTTGTTATCCCCATAAGGGGCGCGGAAAATGAATCATATAACGCAATCGTTGACTTGATTGTACCCACTGTTTAATCACCTTCTTTTTTTGTGAACTCTTGCCTTATGTGTGCTATTCTCCAATTTTCTATTTTCTTTTTTATCATTTTCTATCTTCATTTTGATTGCCGCGATAACAAAAGCCTTTTCTTGAATATCCATTTCAAGAAAAGTAGAAGGTAGAATATGCAATTTGTGAAGGGCGTAATAAGCGTAATTCGCTTCTCCGTCGCCTTCTTCGATTAGTTTTTTGCTTCTTCGACCTTCTCATCAAGGGAAATATTGAATCCCTGCAAGCGCTGAATGTATGCTATAAGCTCATTGTATTCACCGGGATCATCGACCATAGCAAGAAGAAGTTCTTCCGGCGTTTTTACGCCGTAAGAATCTTGAAGTTCGGCATTGTAAAGATCGGGGTAAACCGTAGCGGCAACCGCAACTTTAAGGGAAAATTCAGTAGGATTGACCTTCTGACGATAAAGATTAGCCTTGCCGGGAATCGGTACTTCTTTAGTGCAAGAATCGCGAACCGCATCGTATTCTTTGGAAGAAAGGTGTCTGAACTCCCATTTCAGCGGAACGCCGTTTTCGTCACACAAAGACTTTGTAGCGGCATATTGTTCGTTACTCTTGACAAGCTTGTTAGCCTTCATAAACTGCGAAAAGTTAGACATTGTTATTACTCCTTTATTTCATATTTTGAGCGCGTTAGCCGTTCATATAACGCTTATATTTCGCTATATGAACGGCTTTCCGCTTAACTCTTAATTATTATGCTCCGAATCCGGCGAGTTCGGTAAAATCTTCGGGAATGCTGAAATCGTCGAAAGTTCCTTCAATGGGTTCATCGAGATATTCACCGTCCGCGTCGAATTTGGAAAGAACGCCGCCATCGGTCAGACAATCGTAAAATACAACCGTCTGTCTTCCTGCGTCGGAAGCGGGATCGTTGTTGGTTATCTGAATTTCAAAGTAGGTATCTACACCCGTTTCCTTGAAATCCTTCATTAGCTCACGCATCACCGACTGAATATAATGCATTGTTCCGCTGAATGTGCCTTCCATCGCGTAAGATTTGTGACCTACCATGATAGAACCAAGGCGGGGAACAGCGCCCTTTGTTTTGTCAATCGTCGCTTCAAAATCAATGATGTTCATGAAATTATAGCGACGGTCATTGATAGTAATGAAACACTCTGCAAGCCTTGCAGAAATAGTGTCCTTACTTTTCATTACAACCCTGTTCATAGGTTCCGGCATTGTTTACACCCCCTTATTATGATACAGAAACAGTCATGTAAAGCTTGCCCATCGCGTTTACAACATTGATAGCATCTTCAACAACGACCGATTTCTTTGTGTCGCCTTCCGCAACTGTAATATCAGTGTCTTCAAACTTCTGAATAGCGCGGATAGTCTGTAATTTCTGATGAAGCTTGCAAATATCCGACCAAAGCGCAATTCTGCCGGCTTCATCATTGGGAACAACACCGAGATACTTTGTGGCGAAGACAACCGCAACATCGTTAGCGATCTGATCGCAAACGCGGATAGTCTGATTGTCTTTGAAAACGTCGCCGCAAGTGTCGGTAGTTGTAACCATAGTGTTTATATCGTCGAGTACACGCGGAACGCCGCTGACGCTGTGGAAGACGAATTCGCCCGCCTGAATAGCCTTTGTTAGATCGCTTTGTGTGTAATCGAGATTGAAGGTGTATTCACCATCATACTTCTTGTTCTGCAACGATTTGTTGACCGCGCAACCGCCCTGTGCGCCAGTCACCCAATATACACCGGATGCCGGGCTGCAATCGGGATCAGTAACAGCGTTTTTAAGGCTGATACAGCCCATATAATCGGGGCTTGTATAATCGTATAGAACAAGCTGAAATTTCATTCCCACCTCATCGCGTAATCTCTTGCAAAATGAAGCGAAAAGTGATTTTATAGTGTTGTCGGTAGTTACAACACCCATAGCGTTGAAGGAATACGATTCAACTTTATCGAGATACTTCTGATAAGCTGTTCCCTCAACCGTTCCGTTATCACCCCCGGTAAGAGGGGTAGACGCGGTTACAAGAAGCGTAGTGTCCTGCTTGAAGTCAACATAATCATTGTCTACCAAGCCGGAAGCAGAAGATACGGTCTGCATATCAACCACTTCTGTTCCGAGATAGGTATAACAATCAAACTGTTTGGGATCGTCAAGATTCGCCTGAATGACGATCTTCAAATCGTTGCCGCGCTTCCCTGCATACTTCGCCGTTGCGAAGTTACAGCTTGCTTTTTTGCCGCCGCTGTTAAGCTTATAAGCATATAACAGCGTTGCATTTTTGAAAAGATCGCGCAAGCCCTTCATTTCGGGATCGGTATAGGCGTGACCGAAGTATTTCATGCTGTTCTTTTCAAAATCGCCGTTCGTTACTTCAAAAATTTCTCCGTCTGCACCCCAATCCAGTTCAAGCGGCATGGTAACAACGCCGCGATCCGAAAGCGTCGCCGAAGCTTTTGCCACTGAAACAAAATTGATATAAGTGCCGGGTAAAACTTTATTCTGCGTGATAAATGTTCCACCGCCAAGAGCCATTTTTTATTCACCTTTCCTTTCTGTAAAATCTTTTTTGTCAAATTCCTTGATAAGCGCATCGACCTGTGAAGGGGTGTATTTCTTCCCATCTTCAAGAAGTGCGGATAGCAAGTCTTTTCGACGTGAATAACGCGAGCTTACAACAAACTGCGACTTTTCATAGCCGACTTCGCTTACTACCTCTACAACGTTATTCGATGCCTTTTTGGTTGCCATTTTGCTTCACTTCCTTTTCAGTTGTTTGTATAGATAAAATTTCCATAGGAACAGTTTCATTTTCCACAATCATGAACATATCATAATTTATGAAAAAGTTTAATATTCCATCAACGATTTCGTAATTCATCTTTGTGCCCATTGTAAGATCACCGTTTACCGTTATCCACTCTAAGCAAAGATATAACGCATCTGCAACCGCGTTACATTCAGCTTTGGGGGAAAGTTTGTCGAGCGGGAAATATTGAATCACAAAGGAATTCTTACGAAAATAACGCCTATCGCGGAATAAGTCGTTCGTTGGATTTAAGCAACAAATGAAAAAGCAAGGTTCTTGTAATCCCTGCTTAATTTCATCTTTATAAATTTTGTAGCTATCGCCGAATTTTTTGTTAATAGCAAGGGCGATAGCGTTTATTATGAATTCTATCATCACGTCACCCCTGATAAAAACTTTTTGATTTTTGCTTCAAGAACATGGGGGGCAATATCTTGAATTTCCTGTTCCGAAATAGTAAGCATAAATCGACCTGTCACCCAACCGTCATGATTGGCGGTTCGATGCCCGTATTCGACGTAAGAAGCATATTCTACCGGGTTTACAACCTCAATAATCAGCATATTGCCAACATGATTGATTGTCAATGAATTAGCATACGCCGTCGCGCTTGCGCTGCTTCCACTTGCCGCGTCGGTGTGTGATTTTGAAGTCCACCCGCGCCGTAAAGTACCGCCCATTTTGCCGGATTCAGCGGGATATTGCCCCACCGGGGTTCGTTTAATCACTTTCGCCAAAAGCCGGGCGGTAAGTTCTTTGGCGCAAGCTTCTACAAAAGCGTCTACATCAGCTTTTTTCAATTTGTTCAACTTGTTTTGAAGTTTTTTCAAATCGCTTGCCGAAAATTTCCCCATCTTTGGCATATCTACGCCCACCCCTTAAACAGTTCAAGTGTAATTTCTTGATGTGTGGGGTATATTGCGGGTACTCCGCTTCGTGTATAATCGGCTGTAACCGAATTTTGTGTAACGGTTATCTTTGATCCCGGCTGAATCACAATTTCGGGGGCTAAAAATAATTTAACGCCTTGCGTTTGAATCGCGGCGGTATCAGTCTGATTGGTTGAAGTTATCTTTTCAAAGGACAATCGGCAAGGCTGATTTTCCAAAACGACAACTTCTTTGTGTCCGCTGATTTTAGTCGCATCGTCTGTTACAACTTTGTGTTCCGTAACCGTACATAAGCCTTCATAATAAACAGCTTCATACGCTTTCCGCGCCGCCTGTCGAGCTTTATTGATAATGTTTACCATCTTAACCGCCTATAACACGAAAATTCGTCGCGCCCGTAAGTCGAAAGGTAATTGATAATATTATCAAGCCTTTGTTCGTCGGTCAAACTTCCGTCGCCGCTTGCGAATGTGGTTGAAGTATCACCCATCTGCAACTGTTTAACGGCGGCTGTAAGATCAAGCCCTGCAATATCTTCCGGCGCAAACGTCTTTTTAGCCCTCAAAAATTCAGCTACCGCCATGTCCACCGCGATATATACCAAGCCATCGGGAATATCGGGAACGTTACAATCATTCTTGATCGTGTTCCGAACCTTTTCAACGCAAAATGACAAAATTGTTTCGTCGCCGGGCTGAAATATATACCCGAATGATTGTAAGCGCTCTTTTACTCTTTCAAGCATGGTTTCACCGCCTTATTCTGCGAACTTCGCGCCCCTGAACGTAAATTTGCCCTGCGAAATGCCGTCAACCAAAGTTTCTACTTCGGAATCAGCTTTCTTTGTCAGTCTGACAACGATGTTCTGATCGTCCGGGTAGTCAACGGTCTTTTCGGGAATATCGCCGTTGGTCTTGATTGTGAGCTTTTCGCCCTTCTGCTTCAAAGTAAGCGGGAAGAAATATCCGGTATTGTTGGTTTTTCCAAACTGTGTCCACGCTTCTTTGATGTTTTTGAATTCGCCGGTAACTTCACAATCGGCATTTATCTTCATATTCTCAACAAGATCAGAAGGCTGCTTATTAAGAACTGTACCGGAAGGAATACCGCCGAGCGCATATATACGTTTTGTTCCTTCGGCTTTAAGCCCGGTGATTGCACCGTGAAGGAACGCCGGTCCATGCGCTAAACCGATCTGACCGTAAATCTGAATTCTGTCAGATGCGCCGACCTTTGCAAGCGGTTCTTCAAAAAGAACGCCCTTGCCGGGAACGGCTTCAAAAACGGGGGCGATATGCGCCATATCTGCGATCAGAATAGCGTCGGAAGGCATGAAGCGATCCCAAGCAACGCCCATCTTGAAGAAATCGGTTTCGATTTCGGTAATATTCATACCACCGACGTTCTGTGTAGTCTGCATCTGCGCCCTGAACTGTTCGGCATACAGATCGGTAATAGCCTGTTTAAGATACGCGCCGCAAAACAGAACCATCTTCCCGAAATATGCGCCGTTATCAGCCATATCACGGAAAAGCTGTTTAAGCATATCTTTATCCAGAACTTCACCGCCCGCCGCGATGTGATTTCCCGCGGGCGAAGTGCAAAGTTCGATCATACCGCGGGTTTTATTTGCCTTTGTAGCAGAATCCGCGATTTGATACTTGCCCTGAAGGAAGGAATATTCAACGTCGCGGGCGATTTTAACGAGCTTCTGTTGAATCTGCCAAGCCTTTTCATCGCCGGGGTTCGCCGTCTGTCCTGCTGTATTCAGCCCGGTCATTCTTCCCGTGTTGGACATTTTCGCGTATGTCAGATCAATCACTTCCTGATGAATCTGAACAACGTTCTTTTCCTGTTCCCTTGCGATATGAGCCGCTTTCGGGGCAACTGCGGAATCCATTTCGGAAATTTCCGGCTGTCCTGCGGGCGGGAAGTCATAAAGAACCGCTGTAGGGAATTCAAAATTGTTTGTCTGTCTGCCCCCGGTTAAACCGCCGATCATGGAAAGAAACGGGGTCTGCGTGGGGTCAGCCGTAAAGAGTTCACCCGCATAGTTGGGTAAATTCCAAGTGTTACCTATACCCTGTACCTGTGGCATAATTGTTTTACCTTACCTTTCTTAAAATCTTACATAAGAATAACGCCTTCGGTTGCTGCTTCCTGC
The DNA here is from genome assembly GCA_947625125.1 of uncultured Clostridia bacterium. GTDB lineage: Bacteria > Bacillota > Clostridia > Oscillospirales > Ruminococcaceae > Faeciplasma. The sequence goes on along the minus strand of CANQNF010000027.1, from coordinate 30,309 downwards.
TTAATCTTGATAACCTCTAACTGATTGTTGTTCTTACGAGCATCCGCAAGGCGGGCTTCATATCCCGCTTGTGTAGAAGAAGGAACAACGCCGGAAGCGCCCGGCTGAAATCCGGTAAACTGTTGTTTCTGCTGTTCCTGCACCTCAAACATATACCCATCGGATTTCTTCAAGGCTTCAAGCTGTTCATCAAGCCCGGAAAGCTTACCATCTTCACCAAGTTTTACTTTGGACAAATCAAGCATAGCTTTTACAGCCTTTGAATTTTTAGCTTTCGCACCGGTAAGCGCGAGTTCAACGGCGTTATCGAGTTTCAGCGCCGCCAATTTAGCTTCAAATTCTGTTTTCTGCGTGGCGTTTTGCTGTTGTAGGGTTGTAATTTGTGTGGCAAGCGCCTGATTGTCACCCGCCGACTTTTTCAGTTCTTCAAGCTGCTTATCGCGATCGCTGACTGATTGCCGGGCGGTTTTCAGTTCTTCATTGAGTTCGTTAAACCTTGTTTTGGTTACGAAATCCCCATTAAGAGAAGTCATAACGCTGTTAGCCTGTTCTTCACTCAACCCCATTTTGATTAAATCTTCTTTCGTCATAGTGTTCACGATCCTTTCATTACGTTGTTTTCCGTGGGTGACGAACCACGAATGAATCTTGTTCTTTACCGTCTACAATGCTAAAAAGACGAGTTTTCACTATTTAACCCATAGTTGGAAGAAAAAATAAGCATGAAAAAAGCACCATTGAAAAGTTAATTTCAAAAGTGCTTATTTCTTGCGTTTTTCTTGTTCGTAAAATTCGCATCGAGCCGAACCATCGAAGAATTGTATAGGCTTCATTGAAGGATAGCGGAAAATCATGCAACTACTTCTTCTGTAATCGTCAATCAAAGAATTGCCGATCTGCATTTTGCGGAATTGGCAAGTTTTACACTGTTCATACTTCGGAAGTTTTGTATTATCGGTAAGAATATCTTTTTCAAGACGTTCTTCCAACGACTTTTTATCCATTCTCCATCGCCTACCTTTGCGGGGTATTCTGTAGTATAACTTCTATATCAAGATACAGTTTACCGCCCGATTTTTCAACCTTCGTTATACGAAAACTTGTACCTTGCTGTAAGATCATTTCGGCTTCATAGCCAAATGACGATTGCGAATCAACGCCATTCCATGAGCGCCCCGAACCGTTACCAAAAGCGGAAAACGGTTCGGCGTACATCATTTTTGTACCTTTTGGGGCATACACGTTCATTATAATTGGTTTGTGCGAAAAGCCTTTTCCCTTTGAAACACCGCAACTGAAAAAGCCGTAATCTGTAACGGTTTTTCCCAAAAGAAGCTGTTCTAATTCAGCTTGTGAAGCGTTCTGTAAATCATACATAGAGATTTCAAAGAACTTATCCATGCCGGAATAATCACAACCGCGCTGTAACCACATATCAAAATCATAGCTTGATTTTTCGATAATATCAGTCATAGCGTTAATTTGCTTTCGCACTTGCCCGCGTTTAAAGCCGCTGTAACTTGTGCCTATGGTATCAAAATCAATCTTTCCAACGCCCTTGAAGGCGTTTGTACCGTATTCAATTCCGCGTAAAGGTTCATTGAACTTACTGTAGCTTGAAGTATAGTTAAAGATCGCGTCTTTTTCCGCGCCCGGCGCTGCTTTCCAAACATCACCGCATACTTGCCGCAAGCGATCATCGGCTTCCTTTGTGGATTTCGCCCACATAGCCGCATCTTTACGGGCTTGCGTAAAGGCTTCTTCGGCGCTATCAATTATATCACCGCTTTCAAGCTTTTGCAAGTCTTTTTGAAGCTGCTTAATTTCGGATTCGATTTTAGCGACTTCTTTTTCAATGTCATTGTACGCTTTACCTTCGGCATCAAGCTCCTTGACCTTCTGATAAAGTTCTTGAAATTCCTTCAATTTGTCGGGATCGGTTTCAGTTATGAACTTACCTTCATAATATTTAAGCTTGCCTTCAATGTTTAGCCCGCTCCAATCAGACGTTTTCACGTCCTTGCCGTACCAGATTCCGGAATAAGTCTTTATTTCAAAATCATCAAGCTGTTGTTGAAGCGTTGCTTTTTGGGCTTCAAGTTCAAGCTGCTTTTTGGCAAATTCCTTTTTCTGTTTGGCAATAAGCTTTTCATTCAGCTTTTGTTGCCATTCATCTTTTTGCTTCCCGATCTCTTGAATCTTAACTTCAAGGGCTTTTAGCTTTTTCAGATCGTCCAAATCGCTTCCGGTTGCTCCGCTGTAGGCATCATCTAACGAACCGTAACTTTTTATAAGTTCGTCATACGCCCACCCTTGCGTTATACCCCCGAACTGATTGTTCAGATCTTCAAGCTGCACATCTGCATCAGCAATCAAGGATTTTAGCTTCTTTTCGGTCAAATAAACCTTTTTCGGCGGTTCAGCTTCCGGTTCAGCCTGTTCAGCGTGTTTATAATGAAGCGTTGAACCATCATCAATAACCGTAAAGCCGGATTTGTCGCCGCCTTTAACGAACGTATCTTCCCATTCCTTATATTTCATATCGTCCGGGATATAATACGTTTTTCCGGTTTCCTCATCTCTTGCCGCACGTTCCCCGATCTGCCCGAAATTATCATCAAAATGGGGAACAGTGGTTGACCTGCAACGAACATGGAAGGGCGGCGCGGTAGTTCCCGGCTGATAATCTTTCATGTCAAACAGTTGCCCGTCAAGATTTCGGCATATATCGGAAGTATGAGAATCAAGAGTTGCCACAATTTCATATTTTTCAACGCCGAGTTCTTTAAATGAATCACCCTGTGATAAAGAACTAAAATACGCTTCTTCCGTCATAACGAGCCGCCCGGCGTTACTTTTTGAAGTACCCATCTTTTGGGCAATTGCGTCTATAGCCTTTTGCGGATCAGCACCAAGCATAACATTCCGCGTCAATTCATTATGAACTTCGGAAATAAGCTTGTTTTTGTTTCGCCAAATCCTTTCAGAAAAATTATATTCATCGACCGCCCACGGCTTCGATAAAAGTTTTTCGATCTGCGACTGATCCACGCCGCTAATATCCCACCCGATATTAAAGCCTTTTTGAAGCTCATACGCGGTATGATAATATCCGGAAGTATAGATTTGCCCCATCGCGCTTGACATAATCGCGCCTTGCTTTGAAAATAAACTTTCAAGGCTTTGTTGAGTTTGGATTTTCAGCGCTTCAAGCTTTGAAATGTGGTATTTTGCCGAAGCGTTTTCAAGCTCTTTTGTCCAAGCACCGGTTAAGGCGTGTTCGCTGCCATATTTGATATACTCTTGAACATCCCACTTGAATTCCTTCAAATCCTTGCCGGTAAGCCATTGACGCGCTTCTGCAAGCGAAATATTGTTATTCTTCGCGAACCGAGTATACCACGTTGAAATCTTCCCTTCAATCTGCTTTTGGGCTTCGCGGTATATCGCTTCAATCTGCTTTTGGGCTTTCGCGCCTAACTGATGCTGTGCGTTTTCAAGCTGACCGAAGCGCTGAATCCAGTATTCTGAATTTTTCATTCACCCGCGCCCCCGTTCGGAGGGGTTGAAGAAAACGGATCATATTCTTTAAGAGATGCTTCTTGTTCCTTTTCGCGCTGCTTCTGCACCCGGTCAAGCTCTTTTTGCGGATCGTCCACCCACGGATGTTGACCAATAATCGTTTCATCTGACAAAATGCCGACGGAAGCTTTACAATTTTCAATCGCTTCACTTTCGTTAATCAGAATATCGCGGTTGAATATGATTGTAACGTCTTCATTTTCAAAGTTTCCGCGCCCGGTATTCGCAAAATGTTTATTGACGAACCAAAGAACATCTTCAAACGCCGCTTGAAATTCCGTTTCCATGTCGTTAGCGTCCAAATCAATATCAGAATACATTGATTGAATATTCATTTGGTTTGGATTGCCGGAAAGCCGATCATCTTTAGCGTCATATCCCATAGCATTTTCAATGAGCGCCTTTTTGAAGATTTCCACAATAGCCTTGTAATTGTCGGAATTTACGGTAATTTCAAGCGTTTCAACGCCGCCTTTTGTATCACCGTCATAGCGAACTTTGACCGCGCCAAAAGTAGCGAGATTTTTGCGGAATTCCCCAAGATTTTCGCCGTCATAATTTTTCAAAACAAGAATGGTATTTCGCGCATCTTCCTGCATATTGTTTTCAAAGTCCGAAAGCATGACATTGATTCCGTCCTGCAAGGGCTTTACACGCTTAATAAGCGGTATTTCCTGTTCGTTGTATTTGAATGGAATAAGAGGAATCCGCGCCCAATTAAGCGGTTGTTTGCCCGCGTAAACATACGGGCTATCTTGTTCTTCGCCGGTCAGATCGGGAATAAGAACGTTTCCATCAAGAATATATTTGTGTACGCCGTTCAAGTCAAAAACTTCAACTTTTTCAACTATCACGGGCTTTGTTCCTTCATATCCGGCAACGAGATAAAGTCTAATAGCGCCCATCAACGCGGTGTGTTCGCTATCGCTCCAGAACGGAAGTATTTCATAGCCGGGGAATAATCGGAAGCGGAAAGCGCCTTCATTATCGTAATACGGGAACAGCCAAGCTATACCATGATTCAGCGCTGATTTACCGGTATTCTTCAAAATTTTCATAAATCTTTTATCGAATACTTGTTTCAGAAGTTCGGCGTATTGTGTGTTTTCACTTTCCAATACAAACGGCTGACCCAGAAGATAATTCGTTTTCTGATTTACCATCTTCGTATACTGATTATCAATAATCAAGTTGTTTGGAAGGTTTTCGACAACTTGAAGTTTGCCGTCTTCGCCGATCATAGTCCGCTTACGGGAAAGAATATCGTGTTCGCTCTGATAATAAAGCTGACCTTTTATCTGCATAAGCCTTTCCGGCGAACCTTTCCACCGAAGAATTGACTGTTCAAGAAATTCTTTGTTAGTCATGTCGGCTTTTGCCCCGTAAAGAATCAGATCAGAAATTTTATTCACTAATCCGTTAAGCACATTCAAACTTTTCTGCCCCCTTTCTATTGTTTAATAAACACAAAACGCCCAAAACATTGACGTTTCAAAGCGTTTTGTTACTAATGTGTTATTATTTAGTCAAAACTGAACGCTGCACTTCGGCTAAAATCTTCTAACGCATATCTCATAGCGTCCATAAGATGGTTAAAATCATCTACCGGAATATTCAGCGGTTTGCCGGTTTTAGTGTCCTTTTCCCACGAATATTGACTTATTTCTGTAAGGAAGTTCACACATCGCGGGTGAACGATTATATGATAACCCTGAATATAATCAATTCCGTTGTTTACGCTGTCTTTGCCTTTTCTTGCCCGGTGAATACGATTTAATCCCAGATCACGCAAGCGGTCAATGGATTTCGGTTCGGATGAATCGGCGCTTATTTTTTCTTTGGCGTAGCCGGCTTTTGTGATTTCTTCGGCAATCGCTTCGTTACTCATGCCGCGCTTGTATATTTCATCAAATACCCATAGCGTTTTTGCGGTAACGTCGATTAAGCCGCAAAAGAAAGCGGAAGGATCGTTTGTATAGCCGAAATCAAGCCCGAACGCCGATCTGACGCTTGACATTTTGCGAACCGCTTCAATATCAAACGCTTTTTCTTCCCAATTTTCAAAAATAAGCCCTTCAACAACGCCCCATTCGCCCAGACCGGCGACGCGATAACGCCGGGGGTTGTTTATCCGCATCGTTTCAAAAACCTTCAAATCGGCTTCGTCCAACCATTCATTACAAAGATAATTGGTTGTCATAGCCAACGTTTCAGAATCCGGATTATCGAAAAACCGCGCCTTTAACCAATGCCGTTCATTCCACGGGTTGAATGTAAGCGTGATTTGTTTGAACAAGCCCGTTCCGGGCGGGATCGCGCCGCGTATGGATTCATCGAGCATATTAAAATCGTTTTCGTCGCCTATTTCGTAGGCTTCTTCAATCCACATCCAACACAAATACCCGTGTTCAACTGTGATTGAAGTAACTTTCAGCGGATCATCAAGCCCGCGAAAATAGATTTTTTGCCCTGTCGGAATATATGTCATTTCAAGCGGGGATTCTTTGATTTCCCAAAATTCCGCAACGCCCAGACGGTTGATCGCCCATTTAAGTTCGGTGAAACACGAATCTTTCAGTGTTCGGAAAACCTTTCGCACTACCAAAAGATTCGCGTCTTCGTAGTTTATTATATTAACGATATACCACAAAGCGGTTGTTTTGGATTTTTTACTTGCGCGGCTGCCTTTACACACGCGGTATCTTCCGCGCCAACGCCAAAACGACCCGTAGCCCTTGCCGACATAGTCGGGAAGATATATATTATTCGCGGATTTAATCTTCAAGGGCATCGCCCCCGGATATTACAACGGGTACTGATCCGGAAATATTTGAATCAGTTTTTGTTGTATACCCGTAATTTGACATCCATAATCCCGCAAGCTTCGGATCAATAACGCCCAATTCAAACTTTTCACGGGCATCAATTTCGCATTCTTCACCTATGAGCGCGATAACCGGCTCAAATTTTGGATTATTACCATAAGTCGCATAGAAATTCTGTTCGGTCATTCCGCAAAAAAGCGCAAATCCTTTTTTGGTATATGTGACTGAACGACGAAGTTCTTTGCTGACAAATTCACTGTTCTTTGCGCTGAACTCATGCGTAAGAACAAACTTATTGTCACATTCGGATTTATATTCATTCCAAGCGTCAATCATTTGTTTAGCGCTTCTGAACTTACCTGTTCCCAATCTTCCCATGACTTCACCGCCCTTCAATAGTTTTTAACACCCCCGGAAAGCAGGAGTTCACCGCATTAAGACGAAAGTAACACGGCTATGAGCATCTTTCCGGGGGCAAAGAGGAAATAAAAAATCGGCGTAGAATTCCGCGCCGAAATTTTATGGTAACATTTTATCACGAATCTATATAAGTTTTCAATAGGTTTTTATAGGTAATTTGAAAAGCTTGTAAAGCTTTACCGTGAAGCTCAATCGTGTACTGATATGTATAATTCATAGCGGAAGCAATATCTTCAAGCTTCATGAATTGAACATATCTCTTATATAGAATATTGATATAGCGCGTGTCTTTCAGCGCTTGAATTTCATTGATTATTTTATGTTTTAGTTGAATAAAATCATTTAATTCTATACTGATTTCATTTTCAAGAATCAGCGCATTACTAAGGGGCTTAACAAAGCTTGCTTCATTCGCTCCGGAAGAATGCGAAACGTCGCTACTAAAATTCACGCTTTTTATGCTATATGCTTTAGAACGCAAATCTGATAATTCGCTTATTTTTTGTGAAATTTTCAAATCTATCAGTTCTAACTGTTTCAAATAATCTTTTGCTTTCACCGGTACAACTTCCTTTCATTTAACTTGAACCGCTCTAAATGCGTTTACTTAAAAGGTTTTCATCACATCGGTTCAAGTTCAAGTTTGTAATTTCTCTATATATAATTTTTCAAAAATAAAGAATTTTACAGTATTTTGTTTTTATGATTTCTTAAAAACTTCATTTTAACTTGAACCATCTTGAACCGCACTTCACAAATCCGCATAAATAAACGATTTATAACGGTTCAAGTTTTAACTGTTACAACTTGAACTTATCTTGAACTAACGGGCTTAACTTGAACCGTTTACAAAGTTTATCTACTATTGAATATCGGTCAACAAGCTTAATCCATTCCGAAGGGATTCCGGCTTCACCGTCTACCCCGTAATATATTCCGGCAAGCCCGCCCGCGATTGCGGCTATTGTATCAGTATCACCGCCCAGACGTACCGCCGCCGAAACGCATTTTCTGTAGGAAGATGTACGCATGAAGCACCAGATCGCCGCTTCCAATGTGGCGACAACATAACCGGTTGACTTAATCGCCGCACGTTTGAAATACGGAACATTGAAAAGCTGACTGAAGATCGCTTCATTGTATTTAAGTTCGTTCTTGATTTCCAGTAACGCCCGGTTCGGATGAACGTCATTTAACAGTTTTTTCGCAAAAGCCACATAAATTCGGCAAGCGGTTGTTGATATTTCGTGTGCATGAGTTACCGACGAAACATTGATTATGTCCTGTTCGGTACAATCAACATAAGCAAGCGGAAGAATCCGCATCAAAGAACCGTTCCCGTTGTCGTTTACGTCTGTACCGCCGCAATCAAGCGCATCACACCCGTGAATATAATTATCTATCGCCCGAAAAGTAGTAGCGCCAATATCAAAAACTTCCCCGTTGGCGCTGAATCTCCCGAACCTGAACCACTCAAAGAAATTCTTCATAATATCGTTACAGTCGATTCTTTCTTTATCAACGATACTCTGAATTGTCGCAAGAGTAAGCGCGCTATCGTCCGACCATGTACCAAGCGGCTGATTGTGTGCGCCGTACCCCGTCATATCAATCAACGGATATACGCTTTTCGGCGATCTTTCCGAAAATTCAAACGGTACACCGAGCGCGTCGCCGCACACCAAACCCATGATTCCACTGTATAATTTATCTTTCATCTGAATTCCCTTCCTGTCTTTTTATCTTTGATTGCTATTCGTTCAATCAGTTCAAACCCGCATGAACGAATAATGAATTTTAATACCCGTATCAGCTCACCGGCTCTTTTCTCTGCTTCGGTTTCTTCTTTAATTATCTCTTTCGTACCGTAATAAGCCGTTGGATCGGGATAGCCTTCACTATTGTAAAATGAATTTCTATCCATGTATTTTCCCTTCAGTTTATCCATTTAATTATTGGATCGCCCTTATAGCCTTTTTCCCACACAAACCAAGCGTAACAAATTGCTGTATTTGTGGGATAGGCTTCAAAATCTCCATTCATAGCGCAATTAAGCCGCGACGAACTGACATATACAACTTTTGGCGGGTTTTCTTCAAAGAATTTTCTTCGGGCTTTCCCTTCCAAAAATTGAAGTTTAAGGAACATCGCCACTTTGCGACCCGGCTTAACGCTGTTCAAAGCCTGTTGGACAAATTCAAGCGCAAATTTATACGGGGGATTCGTGATTATATCGCCTTCAAAATCTTCAAGCGTTTCTTTCAAGAAGTCGAGCGGTTCAGAATCTCCATACCCGCGATATATAATATCAGTGCTTATTACTTCATATCCGTGGGCTTCAAGAACTTTTGATAAATGACCTTCGCCGCAAGCGCATTCCCAAACAACCGGGGCAAATTGTTCTTCGGCAAGTAATAATTCCATAGCCTTCGGATCAGTCGCGTAATAATCGTGATTATCGCGCTGTTTTTCGCTGTGATTGGAAGCGCCTAACGATGTGTAAACGCTTTTTGAATTACCGATCCAATCTTTGTTTCTCTCTCTCTCTGCTCATTCAAAATGTTCACCGCCTTTATGCTTTTACAAAAATTCTATATTTCTTTCCGTTTATCTTCTTATCTATAATCGTTAAATTCAGAATTCGATTAACCTGTTTTGAAAATTCGATATTACTCATCGGCTGTAGACTGTTGGACAAACAAAATTCAAGATAACGTTTATACACTTTGTTTGTCGGTTCATTTTCGATCTGAAATTCTTCCGCGTCGCATTCCCGGAAGAAGCCCAAGATCGGATTATTGCTTTCTTCGTATTCGTCCATTTCTTTCTGAACGCGATCCGAATGTGTGAACTTTCGATAAGTAAGCACCCGTTGAAGCCCTTCGATGCCGATTTTGATTAGATATTCCATTACTTCACTGTTTTTCAGCTTATATTTTATGTACGGATCGAATCCGGTTGTATTAACTGAAAAATTTGCGTTGAACGGAATAATAACCAATCGGCGCTGAACCGCTCCGGTTTTGTCCTTAATTCGCGGGATGTTGTTCGCGGAAAAAAGGAATTTCGCGTAGTTATTGAATTCAAACGGGTTACACCCTTTATGTTCAGCCGTTACCCTGTCGCCCGTGACTAACTTTCGGAAGATTGACGCATTGGCAATAAATTCATCGCCTATATCGTCACCCACATTTGCAAGCTTCCCGAACAGTTCAGCCGTTTTGAATCTTTCCCCAAGCTCTTTGAGATCAAGCGAAGAAATATTTTGATCTCCAAGTAGATTCTGAACCATTGATAGAAACGTACTTTTGCCGTTGCTTTTATCGCCTATCAGAATAAAGGCTTTTCCCAATTCGTTTCGGCGATAGAAACAATATCCGATAGCTTCTTCAAGTAAAGCGCGGATTTGCGGATCGTTGCAAGATAGCCGGTTCAGAACATCGTCGGCAAGCTCTGAATAAGCACACGGGTTATAATCCCACATGATTTTATTCGTGATGATGTGTTCCGGTGTAAAGGGCATAAAGGAATTATCAAGTATATTGAACAGCCCATTTTGAAACGCGATTAGATTCGCGTCTTCCGGCGATGTGCTATCTCTAATTAAAACATTCAAATACGCAATAACTTCGGCGCGTTTTGCGCGGTTAAGCTGCGGAATATGCTTAATCATTTCGTTTTCTATTTCCTCATCGCCGGAAATGTATATTCCGTTTCGGTAAATATGAAGTTGGTTGTTGATTTTTATGATATGTGCGTTATTCTTTAGAAACGCCGCGAATTTATCAAACAAGAATGAAGCGCCGGAAAAGAATATAGGCTTTTTGAAAGCATCGTCGCGAAGAATCGTTTCAATTTCTGAATCTTCCAACGGGGTTTTGAGTACAAAAGTATTTATCAACCTTATAGTTTCGCGGGCTTCTTCGACGCTGAAATCATTACTTTGCAAAGTAAGAATATAATTGAACAGCGCTTGATTTCTTCCGTCGCCTATCTCCATATTCAAAAATTCCATGTTGTACTTTATGGGATATAGCCAACGCGGAAGAAGATCAGCTTCTTCACCTTCGGGAACGTCGTACAAAATTTCACGGTTCTTACCATCATACTTCAAAACTTCATAAGAATTTCTTGTACCAAGCTTTATATCCGCTTTCAACCCAACCGCAAGCGAACAGCCTGTTTTATTTGACGTTACCCCGCTATTTTTGAATAAGAAATGTTTTCCGCGACGGGTCTTATACACGCGGCATTTTAATAATTTTTCTGTAACAATCTTGTATAATATTTCTGAGCTTTCGTAATCGTCGATGTCAATCAAAATGGTTTCAGCGTCCAAGATTCCGGCGTATTCCGGCAAAGATTGAACTTGTTCAAATGTTTTGAAGTCTGTTCGACCTTTTATCTTTTCGACCGATTCTTTGTTTTTGGTTTCAACATATCCCTTGAAGAACAAGATGTTCACCCGCCTTATTTTTGAAAAGTTAATTTCAATTTTATTTTACTCCGAAATCTTCCAATCTCTTATGTGCAAACTGAATGTACCAACGCCGATCGAGCTTGTCCGGAATTGGCACACCTTTAACGGCATCATTCCAGATGAAACAATGTTCGGGGGAATTTGTTATTTTCTCCGCTTTCCCGGTAGTCGCTTTTACTTTTTTCACTCCCGGATCAGAAGTGTATTTTGAAGCAAATACGCGAATACAAGTTTCTTTAACGGATTTTGCGCCATAAAGAATATGGGTGTATTTGCTGCTTATTTTAGATACAAGCTGAAATTCTCTTAAATCGGAACAGCTATTTATGGTTGATTCCACCGGGATTCCATATATCATATAATTTGTAAGTGCTTTGTTGATAATCGGTAAATCATAGCTAAGATCATTCAGCTTCATGACGTACCCGCCTTTTGCTTTTACCGCGCCTGTTTCCCGGTCAATAAGAAGATAATTGTTCACGTCTTTTTGGTATATATCGCCTATAAACGTATCAAAATCCATTTTCATTCCGGTTCGGGTTTCCCACTCAAAAACAATATCGTCGAGTTTGTCAAAATCTCTTTCGTAATCGTCGATTTTTACTATAATACCGTCTGTATTATTCTGAATCAGCGTACAATACGGTTCGATGTGTTCAACCAGATCAAGCAGAAGCAACTGTCCGTTTATGCAAATGCTGTTATTACTCATCGGATCGAACAAAGCCGAAGTCGGTTGCTTCATTTGCCCGGAAATCGCGTTATCCATGATCTTGAACGGCTGACGGGCTTTTTTATCGCCCTTGCGCTTAAATTCGATATTGCTGTTATGGATAAATTCAAAGTTTTCCGGGTGATCCATAACGCGATAACCAAATTTATATTGCTTCTGTAAAGAAGGGTAGTAGGCTGTGACATCTATAATCAAGAAAACGCCGGAAGCATGAAATTTTCGTCTTGCCCCGTGACCGCCGCCCCATGAAAACGTGTGCTCAACTCCCGCGACCATAACTTTATTTTGTGATTTTTTGTAGTTATGGTTATCGGGATTTCTGTACCAATCTGCGATATACCGATATTTATTCAGCTTGATACAGTCGAGAATCGGAAAATCAAATTCATCATTAAAGCTTGCGCCCCTTCTATTGCCGCCCAAAATATCAGCGGCAAGCTGCGCTTTTGTCTTTGAAATACTGTCCAACGGTAATTTGAAGTGCTTAATAAAGTACATTTTGGTTTCAAATTCTTCTTTTCGTCTAAGAAAAACTTGAATTGATTGTTCAACATCGTGTCTACAATACTTGAATGTTTCTTTTATCTCACTTTCGGTTAATGGGCGGTTGATATTAAACGGAACACTTGTTTCTTTTATATCGTTTCCCATGAAGCCCTCAAAGGTTTTTAATCCTCTATCGGTTTTCAACATAATATCGTAATTAAACATCGGGATAGATTTGAACATAGAAGAATATTTCCACCCCGGTTGATCTTTCACTATAATATAATCGTTGATTTTTTTCGGATCAAAACCGCAAAGCAAACCTTTCAGTATGTATTGATCGTAATGAACGTTATTGAATCCGCACCAAATTTTATCTTTGTTCGCCTGATAAACGCTTTCAAGTTCTTCCGGCGAATTAACGATTTCGTAAATCTGATGGTTTATCATATCTATTATTACGACCAACCAATCAAATTTGAAAACCTCAAAATCATAGAACAGCATTTAATCACCGCCTTAAAGAATAATCCGGGCGGCGGTTTTCGCCGCCCGGTGTCCGTGTATCATTCGAGAATATAAACTTCTTCGACCTCAAAAGCGTTATAGCCGTTTTTGTCGTAATATCTGACGGCGTATTCAAAGTTATCATCAATAGCTTCTGCAACGTCCATCAAAAGATTGCCGTACTGCGAATAGGTCTTGAAGCGAATGTCGATGGGTTCGTCCATTTCGGCGACCAAAGAACGAAGAAATTCATTGACGATATGGATCTGAAAATCTTTCGTGATAACTTGATTCATGAAGATTCTGCTTCCCTTGTATTCGCCTTCAAGAATCTTCATCCAACAAGTAACCATCGGATCGCCTTTACTCTTTGACTTAATAAGTTCAAGCTTTTCAATCTTGACTTCATAAGTGTCATGGGGTACTTCTTTGTATGTACCGCCGTTAGCCGCGACTTCCTCAACGTCGTGCGCCAGTGCTTCGGTGTCAAAGCTCTTATCGAATTCATCCCAAATGTTGTTTGCCATAGTGATTTACTTCCTTTCTTTATTTCAATTATTCCCTTGCCTTACGTCTGCGGCGCGGGGTTTCGGTCTGTTCTGACTTTTCAGCGACGGGTTCTTCGTTAGCTTTTTCAGAATTGTTCAAAGCTTCTTTGAAGTCTTCCGGAATGCCTTCCTGCCGCGGCGGATTGGTTGCTTCTGATTCGCTTTCTGCTGCGTTCTGCGGGGCTTCCGCTTCGGGGGGTATAATTTCTTCGGCGGTGTCTTCGGGCTTGTCCTGCGGCGTATATGAAGCTGTGGCGGGGGATTCTTCGCGCCTTGCGCTGCGGCGGGTTGACTTTGAAGCTGTAGGCGCTGCAACGTCACCGCTTGCGTATCTCTGATTTGCTTCGTCGTAAACCGCGAATAATGCGTTTACGTCCAAAGGAATATCTTTGGCGACAACTTTAAGGCGACCACCGCCGAACGTCACTTCATCGGCTTTGAAGCAGAAGGAACGGGAATCGCCGTCTGCTACAATACGGGCAACAACATCGACCATACCCGCGACTTTGACCGCGACTTTATCCTGTAAATTCGGCTTGATAGCCGTGATTTTATCGCCGCCGCGTTTCGTAATGTCTTTGGTTGTATCTTCATGTGAAATCAGAATTATGTTTTCATAATCCAGATTTACAAGGCGTTTTAAGGTGTTCAAGAATTCGCCGCGTACCTTATCCCACGCCCGGAAAGAATCATCTGATTCATGGGTAATGTTCAGCTTGTTATACATATACAAGCGGCAATATTCGTAGGTGTCTTCAAGAAGATCAACCACAATGGTTTTGAAGGTGTTTTCCTTCTTTTCCAACTCATCAACCGCATCTTTGAACACTTCCCAAGCGAATGTTCTTTTTGTCTGTCTGCCCTCAACCTTAACTTCGTCGCGAATGCGGATATAAGGCGCATCGACAAATTTAATGTTGCCGTCCGTGTTCAGCATGAGCGGATCGGGAAAGCTGTTGGCGAAAGTTGTCTTTCCGCAAAACGGCGCTCCGTAAATCCAAATCACACGCTTTTTGACCTGTTCGATGTTTCGTCTTTTGTTTTCGGGTAGTTTTAACATATAGGTTCTTCCTTTCTCGCAGAACTCTTGCATTTCACAACGTCTGCATAAAAAATTATTTGCGGCGGTAAATTCGGTTTCTTCGTTTGCCGCCTTGATTTTTAACACAAATTCAATCACCTTTTCGGCGTCGAATTGTATTTGAACGGTTTTGACTTCTAATCCGTCAAGTTCAGAAGTCAAGCGATTCCGGAAGTCTTGAAGCGTTTCGGTTTTTTTCTGTTGGATTGCGACTTTCGGAACGAAAACGAAATACATATTTCTTATATGTTTTCCGGGGTTGTTTCTTTCAAAGAAGTATTTGTAAAGATGAAGCTGTTTTGATTCTTTGTAGCCGGTAATGTTGTTTGAATACTTGAAATCGTATAGATCAAATTCGTTAGTTCCTTCCATTGTATAATATTCAAAACTTTCACCTGTTACAGAATTTACGCCCCCGGCATCATGCCAAACTTTTCTTTGTTCTACCGGTACAAGGTAATCAATAAATCCGTGAAAATCTTTGTCCGAAATTTCAACTTCAAATTCTCCACCGGGCGGGATCGCCGCTTGCGCTTTTGGAATCACCGTTTCTAATTTCATAGCTTCGTTGATATGCTCATCTGTGATTATTGGGAAGCTGAAATAATATTCTTGAATTCCGGCTTCAAGCCCTTGTTCAATTCCGGTGTGTAAAGCTTGACCGACGATCAGCGGATTATCCGCTTCCATAAGCGGGATCGCGCTTATTCCGTCCAGATAACGCATTTTGTATTTGAATTTGCATCTTTCAAAGACTTCAATTCTTGAGTGTGAGAATTGCACCCGATCACCCCTTTCATAAGGTTTTTGAACTGTTCAAATCCTTCCGGATAAAGAAATAGTCCAATTCCGTTTGATTTGTTGATTCGGCTGACATTCAGCTTTTGCAGTTCTGACGGTCTGCCGTGGGTTGCTTTGACCTCAATCGCCAACATATATCCGTTCACGCAACATATCAGATCGGGGATTCCCGACTTCTGATAACCACCGCCCCAGATTTTAACGTACCAACCGACCGCTTCGACCGTCATTTTGTCTTTTGGGAATCCTGCCGGATAAATGCCGACTGAATGAAAGAATTTCTTGATTCGTCCTTCAAAAAGTTTTTCTTCTGCCACTACTTCACCCCCCACTTTCTCCGAAATGTTCAAACGTTCCAGTTTCTACCATCACCGAAAATAACATTGAAAAATATTGCATAGCACTATCACGGTCAACACTGTATTTATCCGCAATTCTAATCACTTTATTAACCACATTAACAATAACATCTGAAATCTCGTTAGTATAAGCTGCGCGTTCCTGTTCTTTTGCCATTATTTGCACCCCCTTGTCACTTCACCGTGATTTTCACGGAAGCAGAAACGGCGCTTGTTTTGGAATACTTCGCGGCAACGTCCGGCAAATCCTTTTTCAACTTCGCGCTGTCAATCGTGGTTCGGGTTGTCGGCGCGATGTATGTAAACTTTACGACTTCGTTTTCAAACGATTTAACGCCGTAATGCTCCATCGCTTCAACAAGTTTACTTCGCATTTCCTTTTCCCGGTCTTCGATTTGCTTTTTCGCGACTGTGAGATCAGATATAGCGTTGATAATCTCTTTCGCGTCCGACTGCATGAGCGCAAGCGCGTTTTCTTCGCTGAAAGCGTATTCGCAAGCTTCTTTCGGATCGCTGCACTTGATTTTACAAGTGTCAAACTGTTCACAATCCAAACAGCAACAAGTTCTTCCGCACTCCGTTCCTTCGATTGCTTGTTTACATTTGATCATTATTTTTGCTCCTTTCTATTTCAGCGGTATATTCCGCTTGAAATTCAAATATACATTTTGAATAGTTAATTTCAAAAACGCCCTGATCCCACAATTTTCTTGCGCCTGTTTCGCCCAAGTGATACGCCATTAAAACCTTATCCGGGGTTTTGTACTTTTCAAACAGCTTCCGAAGAAGAAACATTCCGGCGCGGATATTGTCATAAGGTTCAAGAAAATCAGTAATCCCAAGCTGTTCGGCAAGTTTTTCGTGATTGATTTCATTTACCTGCATTAGCCCGTAACCTTCGGTATCGCTCATCACGTCGATTTTGAAATTGCTTTCTTTGCGGATAATCGCCAGAACCAACGAATAATCAATATCGTAAGCTTCGGAAAGATAATAAATAAATTCTTGCAAGTCTGAATCAATCGGTAGATCGAGCGGAACAAATTCGGCAACGTTTCCGGCGTATTCTTCGGGTAATTCCGCTTCAAAAATTCGCCCGTCGAGCTTGCCATATATGATCGTTTCCGTGGGCGTTTCCGTGGGCGTTTCCACTTCCGGGATCGGCGTTGGGTCTTCCGGAACGATCGTTTCAACGGATTTCTTCGCCTGAATCGCCTTGATCCCAAATCCGCACCCGAAGCCGATAGCGGTAAATAGAATCGCGATCGCAAGCCACGAAATTAAAATTCTTCTAACCATAGAAGTTCTTTTGATATTCTTTGAATAGTTCATCGGTATAGTCCTTTCTCATTTGTAAGGTTTCAAGGATCGCTTCTTCGATAGAACCGGGGCAAATCATATAGTAATAGAAACACGGCTTTTCTTGCCCGATCCTGTGAATCCTCTTTTTTGATTGTTCAAACAATTCACTTTTATCAGTAAGCGAAAAGTATATTACTTTGTTTGCTTTTTGAAGATTTAAGCCCATCGCACCTGCTTGATACTGAACAAATGTTATCGAATCTTCGTGTTCCTCATAAGCTGTCAAATCTTTGTCTTTGCCATTCACGAAAGACAACGGTCTTTCAAGTTCCAAGATCGAATCTTTCAAAACATTCAGTTCTTCGTTGAAGTTGTAGAACACAATTAGCCGATCTTCTGTGGATTCAACCAGATCCCGGAATGCTGCCACTTTGTCGGGATTCAGATAGCTGCATAGCATACGAGCATATAACCGTTTTGCCAGAACCGTATCGCCGATATATTCTTTTCCGTTGTATTCAACGATGGAATTTCTCATAAACGACCGGTATTCTTTGGTTACGGGCGATCTGATCTTGACTATGTTCTGTTCGGGAAGGTCAAGCGCTTCTTCTGACTTCATGAATATTGCACCGTGCGCCGCAAGCTTGTATTTGAGCCTGTCAACGTTTTTATATCCTGCTACGAACGATCTTCTGAATCCGCTTTCTTTATCTTCGTACCATTGTTCATCTACATACTGTTTCCAATACAAATCTTTGCTTATCGTCCACCCCAGAAGATGAAGCTGCGACCACAATTTTTCGTATTTACCCGCCGTAGGCGTACCGGATAGAAGAATAACGTTCAGCGGATTCAGCTTTAGAACAAATTTAGCGCGTTTTGTAGTTTCGTTTTGAATTATTGAAGATTCATCGAGAATCAGCGTGAAATCTTTCAGATTTAGAAGCGTCGGTCTGATATACACCAAATCGTAATTGATAATTCCAATCGCTTCCTGCTTACCTTGCGAATCTACAAAGGCATCAACCGCGCCTTTTCCGCGCAAATTTATAATCGTATATTCGGGATAGTATGTATTGAAGTGTTCAATCCAATCTTGAATTTTCGACTTTTGGCAAATCAAAAGATTTGTTTTTGCGTGTAGTGCTTTGATTTTCTCCGAGCCTACAAACGTTTTCCCCAAGCCCATATCAAGATAATATGCTACCCGGTTTCGGTCTTTGGTTTTTTCAAGCGCGGTTTTTTGATGCTGATACAGTTTTACCATTCGTTTTTCGGTCTTACCGGCATTATCAACGCCTTCAAAGTGTTTTGGGATTCGGGGCTGCTTTCAATTACAAGCGGTATTTTCCCGCCACGGAATGAAAGCTTTAACGTAATGTTCGCCGGAAGATTCGCGAAAATGTCACGAAGCCGATCCGAATTAAAATACATTTCGGCTTGTGCGCTTCCGCGGGGATAGAACTGGCGATGATCCGGGAAATCTCTGTCACTGTCGGAAATTTCCGGGAAAACGGTACTTTCAAATCCGGCTGTTACCGTTATTTTGCCGCCGTCCTTTTCAATAACAACCACTTTAGCCTTACGCCCAACAACCTTCATGACGGGAATGCAGATCGTCGCTTCTTCGTCCTGCGCCGCGACCGGAACGGACAACGTGATAGAAGTCATACCGTTTAATGCTGTAGCCCAGCACCTTTTACCGTCGCTGTAAAACTGAATTCTTTTAAGAATTTCCCTTGAATTGTTCTGAATGATAGAATTTTTGCAAGCTTTCATAATTGCGTCAAAATCAGCCGCATATAAAGTTATTTTCATTTTTATACACTCACTTTCTACACTTATTTTTTACTTCCTCTGTTTTGGTATGGTTATTCCGGTTACGCTATTGAAAATGCGGTATTCTGTCGCGGATTCCGCGAAGTTCAGCCCGAAACGCTCTTTCAGAATCTCTTTTATAAGCTCTTTTTTGCTTTCGGAATCGGGCGAATCTGAATCACATAACTTGATATATTTTTCTAACAAGTATGTAGCAGTTCCGAGTTCGTTCAAGTATATACCCCCTTATCTATACTTTCTTTTTCTTGATTCTGACCTCACACCCGCGGTAATCATTACGAGCGATAAACCATTCTTCATCTTCAATCACTCTCATGTCGTAATATTCTCTAAGCACATCTTTAAGAAAAGTTGGTATATCGTCTTGATCCTCTTTCGGCTTTTGAACATTTTCAACATACTTACTAAGTAAATACGCCGGGGCTTCAAATTCTTTATATCGCGCCATTCGCTATCACTCCTTCCGTTCCGGGGATCTGAATCCCGGTGTATTCGGTGAATTTGACCGATGAAATATAGTAGCTCCATTCGGTCATTTTAACGGCATATCCGAACGGGAACACGCCATCGCGTAAACCTTGCGCCACAAATTCCTTTGATTTCCCCATCAATTTCGCCGCTTCCGGAACGGGTAAATTAAAAACGTTGTTGCGCTGAATAGTCAGAACGGGATCGAATTTGGAAAAGTAGTCTTCTGCCACACCCAACGCCCGCGCAATTTCGCGCTTCCTGTCTTCCGAAGGTTCGTTTTTTCCCGAAAGATACTGACTGATTGAAGATTTGCCGATTCCGGTTAATTGATGTAGCTTTGTTTGGGATATTCCTGTTGACTGCATCAACCCAACTAATTTTTTACAAAAATCCATTTTCGTTCATCCTTTCTTTTTTCCTCAATGACTTCTTCGCGGGTTGAAAATCTCTTTCCGCATTTTTCGCATTGTCGGCGACGGCGCGTTGTTCCGTGTTCGTGTCGGGAATCAATCACCCGCGTGTTATTGAATCCGCAAAACGGACAATTCAATAATTCACCCCCTGTTTGAGATCATCGGCGAAGTGTTGTATTGCTCTTGAATACGAAGAAGAAATTTGCCGTTTTCCTCTTTCGTTCGCCATAGAACATTGAAGCTTTTCTTCTTGTTCCGAAGTCCTTCAATGTACGCGGCTGCTTCATCGCCAGAATCAAATTCAAGCACACGATCAATGCAAGTTTCGATCACCTTTTTCAAAATATCAGCTCCTTTCATAAAGTGGAATATCAATCCACATTCCCGGCAAAAAAAATTTCTTCTGTTTCTTCGGCTGTCAAATTCAACAACCGCCGCATAATTGAAATTTCAGATGCCTTGAACTCAGTTTCGCCGTTCGCCTTCCTTGAAAATCCCTGATAGCTGATCCCAAGGTTTTCGGTAATGTAGGCGATTTTAAGCCCAGAATCCGCGATTTTCTTCTTAAGCAGTTCAACATTCGTCATTTTATGACCCCCTTTCGTTTTTACCTCACTCTGTATTTAACGGGCTTGTGACCGTCTTCGGCTACATTAAGGCGGGGCAATCGCCCCGATCAGCGCTGAATTTTCTGTATAATCGAATGTTGTAAACGTGCAAAAGATTCTTTTCTTCGCCGTTTATAAATCCGCCTTTGTACCAAGCTTCTATGTCTGTATGATTCTGCAAGCTTGCCCGTTCAACATCTAAAACGTTATAAGTTCTTGCAATTTCTTGTTCAAGTTTGTTCATCTTTTAAATTCTCCCCAAAATTTCAGCTTCAACTCTTGCTTCTACAAGAGAAAGATTTTCATACGCTCTTTCTAATTCTTTCAAATACCATGGAAGAACTGTTAAATAATATTCGGCGCTTCCATCGGATTTCACGCTTTCTTGAATTTGTTTTACAGCGGTATTAAGACGATTTTGCGCTCCAATGCGTCGTTTATCATTCATGAATTGAATATTCTGTTCGTTATTCAGCATTTCGCCCACCTCTTTTCGCAATACTGTTTTGCGGTTTCCCTATCGGGGAAAGATTTGCAATCGCCCGATTTTTCGATAACCAGATAGCACCCACACGGAACGCCGCTTCTGTTGCCTTCGACGGTGACAAGGTTGTTTGCAATCGCGAATTCGGAAAAGGTGACAAAGCCAAGTGTTTCTTTGGTTTCTACATTCCGAACGCTGACAATATCTTCGGGGTCTGCAACCTGTTCGGTGTGCGGGTTGATGGTCTTGTAAAACTTAATCATTGTGGTCAATCTCCTTTATATTCAGTGTGCTTTCAAAAATACAGTGTAAATTCCATTCAACGGCTGATATAAAACTTCAACAACTATAAAGTTATCGCAGTTTTTCCATATTCTATCACCTTTTTTACAAAAGCCGTGTATGTTCTCTGTTGCAACCCCGTGTATACCCCCATCGTGTGTTCTTTTGAATTCTGCGAACGTCATATCATTTCTCACTTTCTCCCCGTCTTGCCGATAGGACAGCCGCTTTATTTAATCTTTGGGTTGTAATGTTATTCCACGTCTTAAAATGCACCAAAGCACCGATTCAACCGATTCAACAACGGATTTGTTAGAATGAAAATAAATGTCATTACAAACCCATTCAATATCTTTTGTTGTCGGGAATTCGTGTTCGCCGACGTATGTCAGCATTCTGTCATATTCTTCACAATCCCCCGAAGTATACAGATCATAAAAGATACACGCCGCCCGAACGCTTTCCATGCTCCAAGTCATCGTAATGTCTTTATTCATGATTTCACAAATTTTCATTGTATTTCCTCTTTTCTCCCCGTCGCGCCGATAGGTCAGCCGCTTATTTACTTTTCTTCTTCAAATTCAACTTCACAATCGCCACAAATGACGTGAACTTCTTTGGTTGCCCGGATAATGCAACCGCACATCGGGCAAACGTATTTTCGGCTTGAAGAACTTGACTTTTTACTTCCAACGCCCTTGAATTCCTTGCGCCTGTAAAGCTCATATTTCTTTTCCTGTAAGCTTTCAACGAAGATTTTAGCCGCTTCGTTTAATGTTGTCTTGCTATATCCGTATTTCGGGGTTTTCTCTGCAATCAAACCATGTTGTTCGGCGATCTCTTTGTATTTCTTATTGTGATAGCTTCCGGATCGGCTTGTATCTTGTACCCCGTTCTGAATGTTCAGAAGATGAACCATTTCGTGAATCAACGTTTCGCATATTTCGTTAAAAGGTCTTGCAAGATGTTCAGCGCAAAGATTTATTTCGTAGAATCCTTCATTCTTCGCCGCTTCAACTTCTTCCGGTGTCATATTGACGAAATCTTTTGGTTCGTGGTTACTCCAACTACGCCATGCAGTACACCACCCATAAGCGCCTTTTGTAGTGTCCGGGCTTACTGTGATAACCGGCTTTTGAAGTTCATCGTTGAAGAACTTGCTATTGAATGTTGAAAATAATTTTTCAAGCTGTTCAATCACGGGTTTTAAGCTTTGTTCATTCATTTTACTATCCCCTTCTTCAAGTTCATATAGCTTTTGATTTCTTCTTCATCGGGGAATTCATTCCAGAAGTCACGCTTCCAACCACCTGTAAAGAAGGTTAATCCGCTGAAATCGTCCTTGCGCCCTTTAATCGGAATATCCCGGAATTTCATGTGTGTTCTTGCTTCGATACGGTGTATTATTTCTTCCGCGTACATTGTGCAATTATCCAAGCAAAAAATAAATTCACCGTTCCACTCAAGTGTGATGTAATTGTGACTGAAACATTCTACCGTGTAACCCTTGTTTTCCATGTCGCTTCATCCTTTCAAAATCGCTATTGCCGTAGCGTTGTTTTGTGGATTTCCTTTCCACATTCAAGATTATATCACACTGTGGAATAAAAGTCAACACTTTTTTGAAAAAAATTTTACAAAAAAGTTGATTTTCTTTCCACCGTGTGTTATAATAGCTCTTGAAAGGGGGTGAACTTGTATGAGTTCAGCCAACAAAACAGACTTTTTGAAGGAATTGGGCGCAAGAGTAAGGCAATACAGAACCGAAAGGGGAATGTCGCAAGAAGAATTAGCCAACCTTGTTGGTTATACGTCTGAATATGCCCGTTCTTCGATTAACAAAATCGAAGCGGGTAAAAGCGATCTTCCTGCTTCAAAAATTTCAGCGCTTGCCGACGCTCTTTGTGTGCCAGTCGGAAGGCTTATGGGATGGGAAGAATTCGATCAGAAGCTTGATACCGAATCAATTCAATCAAAAGTTTCTGCGCTTGAAGTATTTCAAGCGAGTTTTGGCAAATCTCTTACCGATACCGTTACAATGCTTCTATCTCTTGACGAATCAGATTTGTGCGAGATTCGCGGCGAAATGAAGCAAATGTTAAAATCAGAAAAGTATCGGGACAACTAATCGTTAGTTCAAGTTAGTACAAGATGGTTCAAGATCGCGGTTCAACTTCAAACCCCGTATTATTGGGAACGGTTCAAGATGGTTCAAGTTAAAATGAAGTTTTGAATAGTTGTTCTAATTCATATCGTGAAAAAGTGTATTAGAAAGAAATAAATAAGAGTAAAAATCGCATCTTGAACTTGTACTACTTGAACCGCATTGAAAAGTAATTTCAAAATTAGAAAGGGTGTATATTATGTTTGGCAAGAAAAAATCAATAGGCATTGGGGGATCACTGATTTCCGGATTGCCGATTTCAGAAAATTCTTTTATTCAGATCAACGCTTCACCGGAAAATTTGTCGATAGCTGCCATTGTTGGCGCTCAAAAGCAAGAATTTAATCTTCCAGTTGAAAAAATAACTTCTGTTCGGATTCTGAACGAACAAGAAATCAAATCCACAATAGAACAATCTGTTCCCGGAATGATAATCGGCGCGGCTGCTTTCGGTGTTATTGGCGCGATGATCGGGGGAAGGATTCAGACAAAAGAACGGAAAGAATTAAAGCAAATTTTACTTATTGACTACCCCGGAAATCAAATTGTATTGGATTGCTCCGGCGAACTATATTCTACACAAAAGAAATTTTTAGATTATGTGAATTCTTTTCTTCCACAATCCAAAATCAATTTATAAAAAGAAAATCCCCGCGACGCGGCAACGTCAACGGGGAAAACAACCACTAATTAAGGATGAACGAATATCAGCGGTTAATTTGATTATACCACCTTTATTCGTAAAATGCAAGGCGGTGTTACATGAGAAATCCAAATAAATACGGTACTGTTACAAAACTATCCGGCAAAAGGCGTAGACCGTGGATCGTCAAAGAAGGGCTTTCCGGGCGGCAAAAGCCTATAGGATATACCGCGACTAAAGAAGAAGGGCTTATTCTTCTTGCACAATACAACAAAAAGCCGTGGGATATTGAAACGGACAAAATAACACTACAAGAATTATTCGATCTTTGGGAAGAAAAACGCGCTTCAAAATTGGGAAAGTCGAACCGTTCTTCTTTGAAAGCTGCTTATCGTCATTGTAAACATCTATCTTCTGTCAAATACAATCAAATTAAGCCTTATCAAATGCAAGATTGTATTGATAGCTGCGGATGCGGATATTCCACGCAAGGGGCGATTAAAAATTTATGGGGGCATCTTGACCGTTTCGCCCTTGAATTGGATATAATTTCAAAACAATGTTCGACGCTGCTAACGTCCGATCCAATACCGGAAACGACCAAAGAAGTTTTTACCGATGAAGAAATAAGGCTTATTTGGGAAAATCAAAAATTAGAATGGGCTGATTCTCTTTTGTTCTTCTTGTATACCGGATTCAGAATTTCTGAAATGCTTGATTTGAAAATATCCGATGTGGATTTGAACGCAAAGACAATAACGGGCGGTACAAAAACAGCGGCGGGAAAAAATCGAATAGTTCCGATACACTCAAAGATTTTTGAAATTGTTCAAAGGCGGTTTGAAAAATCAAAAAATGGATATTTGTTTGAGTATCAAGGAAAGAAGCTTTCCCAAGCTCAATACAGAATAATTTGGGCTGACCTCATGAAGAAATTAAATATGCACCATACCCCGCACGAATGCCGCCACACGTTCAGATCACGGCTTGATTCAGCCGGGGCGAATAAGGTTTGTATTGATAGGCTTATGGGGCATAAATCAGCCGGAACGGGCGAACGGGTATATACTCATAAAACAATAGAAGAATTAAGATTGAACATTGAACTGATAACAAATTAGTAACAAAAATAGCGGTGAAGCGCTTATTATAAGCACTCCACCGCTATTTTGTTGATATTATAACATAGGTGCAGCACTCAGTCAAGCCGCAGGCTTAGATATTCTGACATTCTGCGCTTCTCTTTTGATCAAGTCTTTCAAAATTTCCTTGATATCCTTGCCGTTCTCGGCGAAGAACTCATCGCCGTAAATTTTTACTTTTGATGTTCTCTTGTCTTCTTTCAATTTGTTTCCTCCAATCTGTTTATTTTATTAGCCTGCGCTAAAGTTTTTGTTATAACATATCCGTTATCATGCCGTGAATAACTGCCGGTAACAGTTTCATGGGAATCTCACCCCTTGAGGGTACTCCGGGGGCCGCGTGCGGAAGTATCATTATATAGTTTTTATCATCTTGGCAATAAAGCGCACCACGCGCTTTTTAAGTTTCTCTGTTGATCGCTCGCTCAAAAATGTTTGAGGTCTTGGCGGCAGAAAACAGGTCGCTCCGACAAAAACGGAAAGTTTCACAGCATCGATATTCAGTTGTCAAGCTACAGTGAGGGCGATTCCCTCTGATTTATTTCGGACGTCTCGGGAGAGCTGTCTACTAACTCCCGAGAGGTTTCTTTCACTCTAAACGGACATTTTTCTGAGAAAATATGGGGTATCAGATGTAAATTTTCTATGAATTTTTCTATTTTTCCCTCTCACAATACAACGTACATTTTTTTCGTAAATTTCTGGGTGGCAAATGTAAATTTTCTGTAAATTCTCACCTTCGGGTAAATCGCAAAGTCCAAGTTTTGTATTCCCCTCACCCTAAACGGACAAAATTTTGGCTAATGATCGGGTATGCGAATGTAAACTTTTTGTTAATTTTTCATTCTCTGAAAAGTCAATCAAAGCTTTGATGATTCCTCTCACCTTACAACGGACAGTTTCTTGAAAAAATATGGGGTATCAGATGTAAATTTTTTGTGAATTTTCATCGCGAATTTTTCCCTTTCACAATACAACGTACATTTTTTTCGTAAATTTCGGGGTAGCAAATGTAAATTTTCTGTAAAATCTCACTGCCGGATAAATCGCAACGTCCAAGTTTTGGATCCCCCTCACCATAAACGGACAAATTTTCATCGAATGACCATATGCAGTTTTGTAAACTTTTTGTGAATGAAAATATGCCTCTCATATTACAACGTACATTTTTTTGCCAAAAAGCAGGTATCTGCTCAAAAATATTTTTCGACAGACAGTGACACAGTAGATTTAAATCTTCTGTGAAGATTCGCTTTGACCGCATGATTTTTATGCTTCTTCAGAATACAACGTACATTTTTTCGCAGAATGGTGACACCCCATTTGTAAAGTTTCTGTGAATTTTTCAATGAGAAGAAATGCAGAAAACCTGCTTCAAGCCAAAAACGAAAATTTCATTTTCAAGTCCGTACACTTGGACAGATAATGTTGTAAAATTGAAGATGAAGATTTCCCGAAAAATAAAAAAATCAGCTTTCTGAATTTTACAGAATTTCAAAAGTAAAATTCTGTAATTTCAAAAAACTGAGTTTAATGTTTCGGAGCAAGCACAGCAAGTGAGTACCCACTTGCGAATTTTTGCTTGTTGTGACGAATCCCAAACCCTCTAAATTTGAAAAAGGAAAACAGAATGGCAGAGAGAAAAAGAGCAATTCAGCTTAAGCTATGGGTCGATGAAAATAAGAAAAACCTCATAGAATAGAAGATGAAAATCCTCGGAACTCGCAACTTCGGAGCGTATGTAAGGAAGATGCTGATTGACGGTTATATCATAAAAGTTGACTACTCGGAGCAGCGGAAACTTGCTGCCGAAGTCAACAAAATTGGGGTCAACATCAATCAGATTTGCAAGCGAATCAACACCACCGACCGCGTTTATTCCGAAGATGTTGCGGAGCTGCGAAAGAGAATGGACGAGGTGTGGAAGCTGCTTTTCAAAGCCGTGGAAACTCCAAAATGTTAAAAATGATCCCACCTGCAAGAGCGGACAGGGCGATGTTTCACAAAAACCGCGCGCCGCTTTTCGGCAGTGCGCTGTATTTTTACCTCTTAAAATTATTTTCGGGTTGCCTTGCCTTGCTTTTTCGCATTGCCTTGGCAAGATAATACCCCGCCCAGACGAACAGCCCCATGATTGCAGCATAGTCGAGCAGGAACAGGGCGAGCGGCTCGTCGCCGAAGAAAACGAAATGATACCGCAGCAGCATATAATTCCCGAAATCGCGCTTCACAAACGCATACGCGCCATATGCGGCGATCAAAAACGCCACGCCTCGAAGCGCCTGTTTCCGAATTTTCGACGACTTCTTCGCGAGACTTTTTGCCATTCCCATTATGCCGCCCCAGTGCAGCCCGAGGTGCAGCGACAGGAGCGCAAATCCCCAGTACGCCGAGAGCATATGAACCGTTTGGAGGGCGGTGCTGAAGCGGTGAATGTCCAGCCGAAACACATATCGCGACAGCAAAATCCCGCTAATCATCGAGCCTGTCATGCATAGAAGCACGAGCAAATCAATCACCGTTTGAAGTATGCGAATCGGCGGATATTTCCCGCGAAAGAGGGACTCGTACCAATTTTTATTCAAAAAATGGTGCAGCAAAAAAAGCAGGAAAATTCCCACGCCGAGCCACTCATGCGCCGCCTCGCCGACGAGCGAATACGCCATCAAAAGGAGCAGCATGGCGGTCATGAGCAGGTCGACGGCGATTTTGAGAAGCTGCTTCGGGGTCATCTGCACTCCTCGAGTACCTCGCGAAGCTCCTCTTTCGTGAATTTTTTGCAGCAGCCTGCGGTCAGAACGGTGCTGCCCGCGATCGCCTTGAAGTCGGCTTCTTTTATGCCCATTTCGGCGAAATTCGTCGGCAGTCCGACCTCCTTGATGAAGTCCGCGAGCGCGTCGACAAAGGCGTTTGCAAGCTCATTTTCAGTCTTGCCGGCGGGATTGATTCCCCAGACATTTTGAGCAAGTCTTGCAAACTGCGCCGCCGCTTCGGGAAGCATGTGGCGGTAGAGGTGCGGGTGGATCACCGCCAGCCCCTGCCCGTGGTTGCAGTCGGTGTACGCGCCTAACTGATGTTCTAACATATGCGCCTGAAAATCGGTCGTTTTGCCGATTTTTAAGATGCCGTTTTCGCCCATCGCCGCCGCCCATAAAAGCTCGCTGCGGGCCTTAATATCCTGCGGATTTTCAAGCGTTTTGCGAAGATTTTTGATGATACTCCGCTGCACCGCTTCATTGATAGAGTCCGAAATATCGGGCTCTCGCGGGCTGCCCATATAGGTCTCCATGCAGTGCGAAAGCGCGTCAAATGATCCCGAAATAACCTGGCTCATCGGCATCGTCATCGTGTACGCGGGGTCTAAAATCGCGAAGTCGTAATACGCGCCCCAGAGCGCGCCTTTGACCCGCTTTTCGGTGTTCGTGATGACTGCGCCGTTGTTCATCTCTGCGCCCGTGCCGAATGCCGTGACGACCGCGCCCATCGGGATAAATTCGGTCGGATTTTTGTGCGCGACGGTCTCCATTTCCCACAAATCAGCCTCGATTTTCGCCTGAGCAGACACGACCTTGCAGCAGTCAATGACGCTGCCGCCGCCGACCGCCAAAATAAAGTCAATGTGATTATCCTTTGCAAGCCGCGCGCCCTCCTGAACCTTGGCGTAGGTCGGGTTCGACATTATCCCCGAAAACTCGGTGACGGTCTTGCCGGCAGCCTGCAAAATTTCAATAAGTTCATTATAAATCCCGTTATGCTTTATCGACCCGCCGCCGTAGGCGAGCAGGACGTTTTTGCCGACTTTTGCAAGCTCGGCGGGGAGATTTTTCGCAGCGGCTTTCTCCCCAAAATGAACCGTTATGGGATAGGAATAGGTAAATGCGTTCATATATTTCTCCTTCTATAATCAGCTCTCGCGGCTCGGACGCACGATGATATCCGAAACGTCCACATGATCGGGCTGGGAAATCGCATAGAGGACGGCGTTCGCGATCACATCCGGCTCCAGGCCGACCTCCTCATAAAATTTTTCCACCATCTTCTTTGTCTCCGACGGTGCAATCGTATTCAAAAGCTCCGTTTTGATCGCTCCGGGGTAAATGACGGTGGTGCGGATATTTGTTCCCTCCATGACGGACTCGGCACGGAAGGAATCCAGCATAGCCCGGACAAAGTGTTTCGTGCCGGAATAAACCGCATTGCCGGGAACGGATCTCGTACCGGCAACCGAAGATGTGACAAGGATATGTCCGCTTTTTTGTGCTGTAAACTCCGGCAGCACCGCCGCTATGGAATTGAGAACGCCCACAATGTTGATGTTCACCATGCTCATCCAGTCGCGGGTCTTGAGTTCTGACATATTGCTGCCCGGCATAACTCCGGCGTTGGCAAAGAGAACGTCCACTCGTCCGAACTTCTCTTTTGCCATGGCAATCAAAGCCTTCATATCTTCGGCACTGGATACGTCAGATTTGAAATACGCCGCGTTATCGCCAATCTCAAGGGCCAGCTTTTTCAGCCTGTCCTCACGCCGTGCGGAGAGTACGACCTTCGCACCGCCCTCCGCGAGTTTTTTTGCGGTTGCCTCTCCGATACCGGATGACGCGCCGGTAATAACGATAACTTTATTTTCTATTCCTTTCATTATAATTTCCTTCCGTGCAGCGCCCTGACAAAGTTCGGGTCAAAGTGGTTGACGATCTCGCTGCGGCCGATGTCGAGCGGCGCGATTTTTGACATATCCTCATCTGTCAGCTCGAAGTTCCAGACGTCGAAATTCTGCTCCATTCTCTCGCGGTGGGTGGATTTCGGTATCACGACCACGCCGCGCTGAATGTTCCAGCGCAGGGCGACCTGAGCCGCAGTCTTGCCGTATTTCGCGCCGATTTCGGTGAGAATGGGGTGGCTGAAAATGCCGTGCTTGCCCTCGGCGAACGGCCCCCAAGCCTCGGGCGTGACCTCGTAATCGCGCATGATTTTTAACGCATTCTCCTGTTGGAAGAACGGGTGAAGCTCCACCTGATTCACCATCGGCAGAACCTCCACCGTCTCGCAGAAATCCGCCAGAACGTGCGGGTAGAAGTTGCAAACGCCGATTGCGCGGATTCGCCCGTCCTTGTAAAGCTCCTCTAATGCGCG
>CANQNF010000026.1 GCA_947625125.1 uncultured Clostridia bacterium | reverse complement strand
GACATTATACTGATAATGTCGTAAGCCGCTAAAGTATGTAAGGAGCAAATGAGCATGAAAAAGATGACACTGCTTAACAGGATTTTGGCAGTTGTTCTGGCGCTGACGTTTATGTTCAGTATGCCCGGAATGTCTGCAATCGCGGAAGCGGCCGATAACAGCAAAAGCGAAAGCAAAGATCTGAAAGATTTTCTGAGCGCGGTCTCGATAACCGACGCCGAGGGTAAACCCATCGACGGGACGCTTACCAACGGCGACAGCTACAGTATCCACCTCGAATTTTCCGAGGGCGGCGTTCAGGGACTCCAATTCTCGACCGACGGGGCCCTGACCTATCAGATGCCCACGCAGTTCAAGGTCACTGACCATTCCCCGAAGGACCTTGTGATAACCATCACCGAAAACGAGGACGGGAAGCAAGTCACCCATGAAGTGAATGTAGGTCAGTATTCTGTCGATGAAAACGGGCTGCTGACCCTGACGCTTAGCCCCGAGGGCAAGGCGGCTCTCGAAACGGCGTCAAATGTAAAGCTGTCCTTTGACATGGATGCAACTGCAGATGTTACTCATGGCAGCAGCAGCGGGTCGGTGGATTTCGGCGGCGTCGGCGAGGACTTTACCTTCGAGATTACCGATCAGCCCCGGGTCAAGATTGAGAAGGACGGCGTTTATACGGAGAACGCGGACAAAAGAACGGGCGGCACCCTTTCCTACACCGTGAAGGTAACCGTGGAGCACGGTGAGCTTAACGACGCGACGCTCAATGACGTTCTCACCCTTCCTCAGAACAGCGCGTTCAGTCTGGAGGGACCGTCTGGCGGTGTTACCGTTACGCTCAAGCGGAATGATGGCTCCGAAGAGCATACCTATACCCTTACAGATGATGACTACGAACTGACAGAGACGAAAGGCGGCCCTGAGAATCCCCTGGGCAAGGAATTCCAGGTGAAGATCAAAGAAGGAAGCGACTACTATCCCCTTAAAGAGGGCGACGAGCTCCGCTTCACCTACACCTACGATGTAAATGTGAGCAACCCCAACCTCCATCTTTGGGCCAACATGGAGAACAAGGCCACCTTCACCGGCAACATGCCGGTCGAAGACCCCGGTGACCCCAGCAAGGTGGAAAACATACACGTGACGCAGGAAGCGGCCGACAGCTGCGAGGTCTTTATGTCCCCCGACGGACACGGCGTGATTTGCAAGGACCAGAGCTACAGCGAGGCGACCAAAACCCTGCACTACACCCTGTACACGGTGGTGCCTGCCGGTAAGTGGACCCCCCTCCAAATCTACGACGATATGTATGTGCAGTATAACGGCAAGAAGTGGTATCTTAAGGAGTTTACGCCTAACGGCAAGGTCAAGAACCTTACAGTAAAAGCCGTGGACGTGAATGAGTGGTTTGGCGGCGATGATTGGGCCGACAATACTCCGGCTCCTGATAAGATCAGGTCATTTAGTGAGCTTGCAGAAAACGCGGAAGAGCTGACCGGCTATTCGTACGATGGTTGGAATGTTCCGGACGGATACAACAATGCCAGCCGCAATAATTACCTCTATTACTTTGCTGACAAGAGTCTGTACATCATCTTCGGCAAAGCAGGCGAAGTGTGGGGCGAATGGGGCAGTTGGGACTACGACAAGGACCGTCTCATCATCACCGAGTACGACCTGGATATGTCCTCAACCGAGCCTATGACGCTTTACGATTTAAACGATGATGGGAGCAGTAGGGAAGAACTGCAGCTGACCCCGGAGGAAGTCCTGAGGGCCGGAATCACCAACAACGTCGCCCTCCGCTACGGCGGCTATTTCCCCGGCTACTCGGTGTTCTTCAACAACGCCGACGACATGATCAAGACCGGCGAGCTGAACAAGGCCGATGGCACCATCGACTACACCGTCACCATCAACACCACCGACAGCACCGTCAAGACGTATTTTCACGATGTGGCGACAGAGTGGTATGGTCTGGGAGAACCAAATGGGTGGAACGTCGACACAATGTTTTCCGGTAGTATGCAGGCGGTGTTTTACGACAAGCTGCCCGAAGGTTGGGAGTATGTAGATGGAAGCCTGTACGCCGTCGCATGCGGACAGAATAATAAGCAGGAATTTCATAAAATCAACTATGATAGCCGGTTGTATGATAAAGAAAATAATATTATCTGCGTACCTTTGGCTGTTTTCCAAGACGATATTGGTGTTAATGGAAACAAAGAACTGGACAACTGGTTCATAGGCAGTGAAATGACGTCGCTCGAGTTCCACTACCAACTGAAAGCCTCTGATGATTGGAAGAAGAATAACGCCACAGCCAACGAGCCGGTCCCGGTGAAAAACCACGCTGAGATTAAAGACAAAACCACAACACACTGGTCTGCGGATAAGACGATCGAGTACTACCCTGCCAAGCTGACTAAGAAGGCGGAACAAGTAGACGGCAACAGCGATCTGCTTAAGTTCACCCTGGCTATCAACCCGGAAGGCGCCGATCTTGATCCCAATAGCGAGACTTTAAATGTAGTAGACAAGAGTGAAAATCTTGAAATCGTTAAAAGTTCTGTTAAAGTAACCAATACGAAGACAGCGAAGCCGGTTGACGTTACAGTTAAAACCGAAACGGTTAAAGCGGCAGATGGCAGCGGCGAAAAGCTTCAGCTTACAATAGTTGTTCCCGACGGCGTTCCGCTGGATATAACCTATGAGGCCAGAATCCCCAAGAAAGGAGTAGGCATACAGGTTTCAAATTCAGCCGGCATTGAGGGAGTCGCCCAATCCGATGACGGGTACAGCAGCTTGCTGAACGTCGATCATATCAACCAATCGGGCAGCGGCAGCGCCTTTGGTATGACTGTTAAAAAGGTCGACGCCGATACTAAAACTCCTCTCGCAGGAGCGACATTTAAGCTCTATATTGAACGCAAAGAAGGCTCGGTGCTTAAGGAAGACCCATCTAAACCTATACAAGGTTATAGTGTTAGCTACATCGGCGATTACACAACCGGCGAAGACGGAACTGTGTATTTCGAGAGCGACAAATTAGGCCCAGACAACTGGTACTTCTTAGTAGAGACAAAGGCCCCGGGGGGATATGAGAAGTTAGACAAACCGATCAGGTATTATTACGGATTGCGTGATGATACTATCGGCAAGGAATACATTGTAGTTAACCCTTACGGGACGCTTGAAGTTACTAATACTCCTGCGCTTGGCGGCCTGACTGTTGAAAAAGTTGTTGCCGGCGATGGCGGAGACGCAGAAAAGGACTTCACATTCGCTGTTGAGTTCTCCGGCGAGAATGTTGAACTTGTCAGGGGCAAGACTTTCAAAGTAGAAACCAATCATAAATATCTCATTGATGGTGAAGAAGCTCCGGTCACTGAGGTTAATGTTCCGGAAAGCGGTAAAATTGAGGGTATTATACTCAAAAACGGCGAGCACTATACAATCAAGGGCCTCCCTGCAGGCGTAAGTTATAAAGTTACCGAAGCCGAAGATCCTGACTATCTGACTTCTTATTCGACTACCAACGATGGCAGCAAAGTACCTGTCGGCGACAAGACCTTTGGCACAGCGGTATCTGATAATTCCTGCGGTTCTGGAATAATCAATATTGATGATTCCTCTACAGTCACTGTCACCAACACCCGAAAGACCGGCGATCTGAAAGTTGAAAAGATTGTTAAAGGCGATGGCGGAGACAAGAATAAGGCCTTTAACTTCACTGTAACTCTTGATGACAAGACCATCACCGGCACATACGGCGACATGGCCTTTGAAAACGGCGTTGCGGAGTTCACTCTTAAGCATAGCGAGAGCAAGACTGCGCTCGGACTTCCTGCCGGAATTGGCTACACCGTAACCGAAACTGAAGCGAATCAGGGTCACTATACAACGGAATCTACCGGTTCGACCGGCACAATTCCCGAAGAGGGTACTGCTCAGGCGACATTCACCAACACCCGCGGCGCCGGCGATCTCGAAGTTAAGAAGACAGTAGTCGGCGTCGGAGCAGATACTACCAAGGGCTTCAATTTCACTGTAACCTTAGACGAACCCCTTAACGGTACTTACGGCGAGATGACCTTCACCAACGGTGTTGCAAACTTTACGCTTACAAACGGAGAGGTTAAGAAAGCCACCGATCTGCCCGAAGGAATTGGATACTCCGTGCTTGAAAAGTCAATAGGCAGTGATTATTCAGCCAAATATTCCGGCGAAATCGGAAAGATTGAAGCCGACAATACTGCTGAGGTTGAAGTCACCAACACCCGCAAGAGCGGCGATCTCGAAGTCAAGAAGACTGTAGTCGGTGTCGGAGCAGACACTACCAAGGGTTTCAATTTCACTGTAACCTTAGACGAACCCCTTAACGGTACTTACGGCGAGATGACCTTCACCAACGGCGTTGCAGAGTTCACCCTTAAGGGCGGCGAGAGCGCAACTGCTACCGGTCTTCCTGCCGGAATCACTTACACCGTTACCGAAGCAGAGGCCAATAAGGACAACTATGAGACGACTTATGAGATAACCACTAGCAGCATATCCGAGAACAATAAGGATTACGTCTCGAAGCTTATTTCTAAGACCGGAATGATCAACGTTGGCAAGACTTCTGTTGTCACTGTCACCAACAAGTATAAAACCGGTGATTTGAGAGTCACTAAGAATGTTGTAGTTTCCGAAGCCAATCGCGATCCTGAAGCGTCGTTTAAATTCACAGTTACGCTGTTCAAAGACGAAGAAGTTGCAGATATCACCGGAACTTATGGCGACATTTATTTTGAGCGCGGTGTTTCTAAGGATCTTGTTTTGAAGGATGGAGACATCAAGACAGCAACCGATCTCCCTGCCGGGCTCTCGTATACCGTCAGTGAGGAGGAAGTAACCGGCGAATACATCGTTACATCCACCGGCGAAACCGGAAAGATCGAATACAAAGAGACTGCAACCGCAGCCTTCACCAACACTCGCAAGACCGGCGGGCTTACAGTCACCAAGACCGTATCCGCGTCAGACAATAACCGCGATGAGAATGCATCGTTTGAATTCACCGTAAAACTCGGCAAGGCTCTTACCGGAGATTATGGCCGGATGCATTTTGAAAACGGCGTTGCTACTTTCACTTTGAAGGACGGCGAGAGCAAGACAGCATCCGGCCTCCCGACCGGCATTACCTACGAGGTCACCGAGAAGAATTATGATAAGTATGTCACCGCTTATTCTACTACAACCGAAGACGGCGATGAGAATGTTCACGAGGGTACTATTGAAGAAAACAAAACTGTTGTAGTCACTGTCACGAACACTTTCAAGACCGGCGGACTTACAGTCACAAAGACCGTAACCGGCAACGGAGCCGACTTAGAAAAGCTCTTCCACTTCACCGTCAGCCTCAGTGATACAACAATAAACGGCGACTATGGCGATATGCACTTCACAAACGGCGTTGCAGATCTGTATCTTTCCAATAATAACGGGACAGCAACGGCGACCGATCTTCCTGTCGGAGTCAAGTACACCGTCATTGAAGACAGAGACGGCGAATACAGCTCGACCTTCACCGATGAGATCGGAGAAATTGAGTATGACAAGACAGCAACCGCAGCTTTCACCAACACCCGCAAGACCGGCGGTCTGACCGTCACCAAGGTTGTTGAGGGCAAGGGCGGAGACCTTAACAAGGAATTCCACTTCACCGTAACACTTGAAAACAAGACCGTCAACGGGACTTACGGCGAGATGGAGTTCGAGAACGGCGCAGCCGCCTTCACTCTGAAGAGCGGAGAGAGCAAGACTGCGGCCGGTCTTCCTACCGGTCTCGGCTACACCGTTAAGGAAAGTGAAGAGAATCAGGACAACTATGTAACGGTCTATACATTGACCACCGTTGTCAAGGACGATTACGGCACCGGCATGGTCTTTGAAAGAGAAGTTACGCTGACCGGCGTGAGCAGCGGCGTTATCGCTGAAGACGATTCCGCTAAGGTCACCGTCACTAACACCTTTAAGACCGGCGGATTAGAGATTGAGAAAGTTGTCACCCTGAACGGTGAAGAAGATCCGTATGATGAAACCGAGTTCACCTTCACTTTGAAGCTTGACAACGAAAAGATCAACGGTGAATATGGCGAATACACAGATGATGAATCTGCCGAGCACAAGAAAATAGCCTTTACAAACGGCGAAGCAACATTCACCCTGAAGCATGGGCAGAGCGTTATCTTCTCCGATCTTCCCGACGGAACCGTATATACCCTTACGGAAGTCAACAACCCGAATTATCTTGAGACATCTGCGACGACCGGAACTATCCGCTGCTGCGCAGACGGCAGAATAGAGACCTTGACAGTCACCAACGTCAGAAAGACCGGCGGGTTGGAGATCGAGAAGGTCGTCGCCTTGAACGGCAAAAAGGACGAATCGGATAAGACCGAATTCGGCTTCACTCTGACTCTTGACAACAGCGAGATCAGCGGCGAGTACGGCGATGTTAAGTTTGAAAACGGCGTTGCAAGCTTCACGCTGAAACAGGGCGAGACCGTTAAGATCGACGGAATCCCCAGCGGCACCGGATACACCCTTGCCGAGGATTCCAACAGCGGTTACCGTGAATCCGGCAAAATTTCCGGAGTTATAAGTCATAACACCGACAAGAAGCCGGATAAGCTGACAGTCACCAACGTCAAAGCGACCGGTGATCTGACCGTCAAGAAGACAGTCGACGGCGGCGGAGAGGAAGCAGCTAAGAAGACATTTACCTTCACCGTTACAGCTGATGGAGTAAATGTACCTGACGGCAAGTATGGCGACATTGAATTCAAAAACGGGAGCGCTGCTGTCACAATCACAGGCAACGGAACCGCTACTGCCAAGGGTCTTCCGATCGGCACATATAAAGTCACCGAGAACAGGGAAGAAAGAAACATAGCCGAATGGAAGCTTGAGGTTTCTCCCGAGGGCGGCACTGCTGAAGCGGAAGTAGTGAACAGGGGCGAAACAACTGTAGAGATCGTCAACAAGTACACCAAGTCTACGAGATATGTACCCGGTGTAAAGAAGACTGTTGAGAACGAGCCCGAAGAAAAGAAAGTTTTCAAATTCGAGCTTAAGGACGCAAGCGGAGCGGTTATAGACACCGTTGAAGCGACCGGTTCACAGACCGTTTCTTTCGGCAGCATTTCGTACGACAAGGAAGGCGCCTACGTCTACACCATCACCGAAGTCGATCCTCACGCGGAAAATGATCAGCTTGTAGATTACTACGAGTATGACAGCAGCGAATGGACGCTGACCGTAACCGTTACAAGGAATGCAGATACCGGCGAGCTTGAAGCTGCTGCCAAGTACACCAAGGGCAGCACAACATCCGACGCTTATGCCGAGTTTGTGAACAAGTATGTTCCTGTCGGCAGCTTCTCGGTCACAAAGGCCGTCAAGGGCGTAGAGACCGACGCAAGCTTCTCCATCAAAGTTACCGCAGTCGGAAACTCTGCACTCAGCGGAACCTACGGCGACATGACATTCGTTGACGGCGCAGCGACCTTCACTCTGAAGAACGGCGATAAAAAGACCGCAATCGGAGTTCCCACCGGAACATACACCGTTGAGGAAGATACATCTACTGCCGCAGTTTCCGGATACAGACTTTCTGTCGAAAGTAAGACACACGAAACCGTCACCGTAGGAGTCGGCGGAGATGCAGCCGTTGAGATCGTCAACAGCTACGAACCGAATCCAGGAACCCTGGTTGTCAAGAAGACGGTCACCGGCAGCGGAAATCCCGATGCCGAGTTTAACTTCACCGTAACCCTGAGCGACGCCTCTGTAAACGGCGATCGCGGAGAAATGACATTTAAGAACGGCGTAGCGACCTTCACTCTGAAGAACGGCGAGAGCAAGGCAGCAAGCAATCTTCCCGCCGGAACTAATTACACCGTTGTTGAGACCGAAGCCAACACCGGAGACTATGTAACAAGCTACAACGGAGTTGCCGGAGCAAAGAATGCAGCCGGGACCATAGAGACCGAACAGGTTTCAAATGTAGAGGTCAGGAACCACAGACCCGAAGGAAAGCTTTCCATCGAGAAGAAGGTAGTCGGCGGCGGAGATGCCGGAGCTAAACAGGATTACAGCTTCGAGGTAACCGGCCCCGAGAACTACAAGAATACCGTGACCGTCACCGGCAACGGCAAACAGGAACTCAAGGGACTTGTCCCCGGCACATACACGATTACCGAAGCAAGCGCCGACATAGAAAACTATACTCTCAAAGTCACCACCGGCGAAGGTGAAGCAGCAGTTGAAGGATCTTCAGTTACCGTTGAGGTATCTGCAGATGAGACTGCTAAAGCGGAAGTAATCTTCACCAACACCTACACCAGCGCACTCGGCAGCCTGACGATCAAAAAGACGGTCGAAGGCGGCGGAGCTGAGGCAGCGAACAAGACCTTTACCTTCACAGTGACCGGTCCGAGCTATCCCGATGGACATGACGTAACGATCACCGGTTCGGGAACCGCAGCACTTGCAAGCCTCATACCCGGCACATACACGGTAACCGAGAAAGGCGGAGACGTCAAGGGCTACGATCTCGAAGTCACCGGCGGCGGAGAAGCCGAGATCACCGCGGATAAGGTCACCGAGATAGATGTCACCAATACCTATACACAGAAGCTCGGCGGCCTGAAGCTCACAAAAACTGTCGTCGGCGGCGGAGAGGAAGCTGCCGCTAAGACCTACACCTTCAAGGTCGCCGGTCCGAACAGATACAAAGAAACCGTAAACATTACCGGCAACGGCAGCGCAACGCTTGAGAATCTCGTTCCGGGGACCTACACGGTAACCGAAGTAAGAGACGGAACCGAAGTCAACGGATATGACCTCGCTGTCACCGGTGAAAACGACGTAACCGTCGAAGCCGAGAAGACCGCAGAGATAACAATCACCAACACCTATACTCAGAAGCTCGGCAAGCTGACGGTAGTCAAGTCGCTTGTTGGCGGCGGAGACGAAGCAAAGGCTAAGACCTACACCTTCACCGTAACCGGCCCGAACGGCTACTCTAACACCGTAACCGTCACCGGCAGCGGAACCGCAACGCTCGAGGATCTCGTTCCCGGAGTTTACACCGTAAGCGAAGAGAACGCGGCGATCGAGGGTTACAGCCTTGAAGTCACCGGCGGAGGAAACGCAACCGTCGAAGCCGAGAAGACCGCAGCGGTCGCAGTAGTCAACACCTATAAACCCGAGCTCGGCAGCCTGACTATCACTAAGGTAGTAGTCGGCGGCGGAAAAGAAGCCGCAAACAAGGCTTACACCTTCACCGTCAGCGGCCCGAACGGCTACTCCGGCACCGTAACGATCACCGGAAACGGCGCCGCAACACTTGATAACCTCGTTCCCGGGGCTTATACCGTAACCGAGAATGACGCAGGAATCACAGGCTACACATGGGCAGTAAGCGGCGATAACGGAGTGACCGTCGAATCCGATAAGACGGCAACAGTCACGGTAGTCAACACCTATGAGCCTATGCTCGGCAGCCTGACGATCCGCAAGGTGGTCAACGCGCCCGTTACTGAGCCCACTCCCGATCCCGCAATCGCTCCCGATGAAATCGCGGCAGACGCCGTCATTCCCGCCGTACCGGCATACTTCAACGTAAGAGTAGCCGGCGCAGACGACAACACCGGAGGATATGACGTCGTTCACACCGTTCCCGCAAACGGCAGCATCACAATTGAAGGGCTTGTTCCCGGACTTTACACCGTGTCCGAAGTTGACGCCGGAGTTCCCGGACTCGCCTGGAGCGCAACCGGCAGCGGAGATGTCACCGTCGTCGGCGGCAGCGGCGCTGAGGTCACAATCACCAACAACTACACGGTTCCTTCTCCCGAGGTCGGCACAC
Source organism: uncultured Clostridia bacterium (assembly GCA_947625125.1). Taxonomy (GTDB): domain Bacteria; phylum Bacillota; class Clostridia; order Oscillospirales; family Ruminococcaceae; genus Faeciplasma. Next base: position 27,262 of record CANQNF010000026.1, on the reverse strand, counting down.
TCATCATCAGCAAGGCGATCTTCGGCGCGGAAGAAAAGGCGCTCAATAAGACATTCGTATTCGATGTAACCGGATCGAACGGCTACACTAACACCGTAACGGTCACCGGCGCGGGCAGCGCGGTACTCACCGATCTTGAACCCGCAGTCTACACCGTAACAGAGCGGAATGCGGACATCGAAGGATACACATGGTCTGTAAGCGTAAGCGGCGAAGGCAATGTAACGGTCGGCGGAACCGCAGAGGTAACCGTCACCAACAGCTACACCGAGCTTCCCAAGGGATCGCTTACGGTCAACAAGACGGTCATCGGCGGCGGCGAAGAGGCCCAGAACAAGGTTTACACCTTCAACGTCACCGGCCCGAACGGCTACTCTAACACCGTAACGGTCACCGGCACCGGCAGCGTAACCATTACCGATCTTGAGCCCGGAACCTACACCGTCACCGAGGTAAGAGAAGGGGCCGAGATCGAAGGCTACACTCTGAGCGTTACCGACGGCGGAACCGCGGTAGTGGGATACGGCACTGCATCCGATGTAAACATAACCAACAACTACACCGAGAACCCGAAGGGCTCACTCAGAATCACCAAGACGGTCACCGGCGATACCGAAGCGGCTGAAGGAAAGGTCTTCATCTTCGACATCGCAGGACCTGAGGGCTACACCAACACCGTAACCGTTGCGGCAGGAGGAAGCGTCACCGTTTCCGACCTCAAGCCCGGCACCTACACAGTGACCGAGCGGAGCGGCGAAATCGAGGGCTATACCCTTGAAGTCACCGGCGAAGGCGATTACCCCGTCGGAACCGAAGAGGTCGAGGCTGCAATCAATAACAACTACACCGAGATTCCGAAGGGCTCGCTGACAGTCACCAAGACGGTCACAGGCGATACCGAAGCGGCTGAAGGAAAGGTCTTCATCTTCGACATCGCAGGACCTGACGGCTACACCGACGCCGTAACCGTCGCGGCAGGCGAGAGTGTAACGATCGCCGATCTTGAACCCGGCACCTACACAGTTACCGAGCAGAGCGGCGAGATCGAGGGCTACACCCTTGAAGTGACCGGCGAAGGCGATTACACCGTCGGAGCGGAAGAGATCAGCATAGAGATCGTAAACAACTACACCGAGATCCTCAAGGGCTCGCTCGTGATCAACAAGGAAGTAGTCGGCGGCGGAGAGGAAGCGGCCAATAAGACCTACACGTTCGACGTCACCGGTCCCGAGGGTTACAGCACCACCGTAACGGTCACCGGCAACGGCAGCGCGGTCCTCACCGATCTTACACTCGGCGAATACACGATCACCGAGCAGAATGCCGAGATCGAGGGCTGTACCCTTGAAGTTACCGGCAGCGGAACGGTCACCGTCAAAGGAAACGAAAACGCCGAGATTACCGTCACCAACACCTACACCGAGACGCCAAAGGGTTCGCTCGTGATCAGTAAGGAAGTAGTCGGCGGAGGAAGCGAAGCGTCTGAGAAGACCTACACGTTTGAAGTCACCGGCCCGAACGGATACAGCGCAGAGGTAACGGTCATCGGCAACGGCAGCGCAACGCTCAACAACCTTGAACCCGGAATCTACACCGTAAGCGAAAAGGACGCCGCGATCGAGGGCTACACCCTTGAAGTCGCCGGCGAAGGCGAGACCGAAGTCATAGCCAATGAGAACGCAGCCGTTACGATCACCAACACCTACGAGCAGATAGTCGGTTCTTTGACAATCACAAAGAGCGTAGTAGGCGGCGGAGACGAAGCAGCGAATAAGATCTACACCTTTGTGATCACCGGCCCGAATGATTACTCTAATACCGTAACCGTAATAGGCTCCGGCAGCGTAACCGTCGAGGGACTTGTTCCCGGCGAATACACCGTAACCGAGCAGAATGCGGAGATCGAGGGTTACAGACTCACAGTCGACGGAACCGAGACCGCAACAGTGGCTGCAGACGAGAACGTCGATGTAACAATCACCAACAGTTATGACCTGATCGTCGGCTCGCTGACCATTACAAAGAGCGTCGTCGGCGGACCTGAGGACGCGGCGAGCAGAGAATACACATTCTTGGTCACCGGACCTGACGGATATGCGGCAACCGTAACGGTAACCGGCAACGACAGCGCGACGCTCGAGGGACTTGTCCCCGGCGAATACACCGTAACCGAGCAGAACGCGGAGATTGAAGGATACAGCCTTACGGTCGACGGCGAAGGAACGGTAACCGTGATCGCCGATCAGAACATTGACACAACAATCACCAACAACTACGAGCTTCTCCTCGGCTCGTTGACGCTGACCAAGGCGATCGCCGGCGGCGGAGAAGGAGCGGCAAACAGGATCTACACCTTCGTAGTTACCGGTCCCGAGGGATATTCCAACACCGTAAACATCATCGGTTCGGGAAGCGTAACGCTCACCGACCTCATACCCGGCGAATACGTCGTAACCGAACAGAACGCAGAGATCAGCGGTTACAGATGGAATGTAAGCGGCGAAGGAGCGGTAACGGTAATAGGTGGCGAGGGAGTTCAGCTCACGGTCACCAACACCTATGACGGGCTCCGCGACATCAACGTCTGCAAGGAATGGTATGTAAACGGCAGCCGCACAAGCGCACCTTACGGAGCACAGATCACCGTAGTGCTTCTGGCTGACGGCGAAGCGACAGGAGACCGGCTCACACTGAGCGAGGCGAACAACTGGAGCGGAGCGTTCACCGGACTGCTTGTAAACGCTGAGGACGGGCACGAGATCGTCTACACCGTAGCGGAGGTCTACTACGCAGGCTGGACGTCGAGCGTATCCGGATCGGCAGACGCAGGATTTGTGATCACAAACTACACCGCCACTCCCGAGATACCGAATATTCCGAATGTCCCCGACAATCCTTACACACCTCCTACGACTCCCGAGAATCCCGATGTGCCTTACTTCCCGAATAACACATTCGACATTCCGGACTTTGACACACCGCTTTCCGACATTCTCTACGCTGAAGCACCTCTTACGGATATCCCGGATCTCGACGCCCCGCTCGACGCATTTCCGGCAACGGGCGACGAGAGCAGAACCTACCTCTGGGCTGCAGTAATGCTCTTCTCCGGCCTCGGAATAATCGTCCTGATCGCTATGCTGATCGCCGAGGGAAGAAAGTCCAAGGAAAACTCCGAGAGCGCAGAGTAATTAAAACCAAACAAACGAAACCCCAACCGAAGGAGTGAAATCAGTGCAGAAGATACTTAGAATTGTACTGACTCTGACTGTGGTTTCCGTACTGATCTTGACGACTGCCTGTTCGCAGGCAACCGTCAAGCAGGATTCGGCGAGCAAGATTCCCGAGTCCGAGGGAAGCGTTACAGTCACCGAGGAAACCCGGACAAGCGTCTTGACCTCGGAATCCGCAACAACAGCCGAAACGGAGCCCGATGTTTCGGAGAGCAGCGAAGAAGAACCCGAGCCCGAAGAGGTGCTCGAAACGATCGAAGACGCTAAGGTTGCAATGTCCGGCGACCTTCCCGAGATCCCGACCTACGCCCCCACAAGCGCACCCGGAACCTCAGAGGTCCGCACAAGCGACGCGGTCATCGACTATTCGAACACAAGCGACGGCTATGTAATGGTCAAATTCACCGCCTCGACCTCGAACAGAATAAAGGCTTTGGTTCAGGCTCCGACGACGCAGTACCAGTATGACATCCAGCCCGGAGAATGGGCCGCGCTTCCGCTTTCGGAGGGAGACGGAACCTACCAGGTCGGAGTTTACGAGAACGTCAGAGGAACCTCCTACGCCCAGTCTGCGTCGGCGAGCTTCAACGCGAGAATAAGCGACGAGTTTGCGCCGTTTTTGCGCTCTAACCAGTATGTAAACTTCGAGAGCGCACCCGAGACGATAATAAAGGCGGCGGAGCTCTGCAAGGGAATAGACGACGCTCTTGAAAAGGTCGGAGTTATCTACGACTACGTCGTCGAAAACACAGAATACGACTATGACAAGGCCGCAAACATCAAGAGCGGATATGTACCGGATCTCGACGATGTTCTGGATAAAGGAACAGGAATCTGCTTAGATTACGCGGGGCTGATGGCCGGAATGCTGAGGAGCCAGAGCGTTCCCTGCAAACTGGTCGTAGGCTACACCGGAACCGCTTACCACGCATGGATAAACGTCTGGGCAGACGAAACCGGCTGGATCCAGGACGTCATCTACTTCGACGGAGAGTCGTGGCAGAGAATGGACCCGACGTTCGCATCTACCGGCAATAAGAGCGACAAGACAATGGAATACATAGGCGACGGAAAGAACTATGTCGCCAAATACTTCTACTGATTATTCATTTACAGGAGGGCAAAACCTGCCCTCCTGTAAGGTCGTTTCTAAATGATTTGATAAGAAGCGGCGTTAAACCGAGCAGTTTTGTTCGGGGAACCCCTTAATAGGGTTCCCCCGTGCGAAAACAATTCACCGGATTGTTTTCGCTCCCCTCCTGATTTTGTTCTAGGAAAGGGGCTTCGCAGCCTGCGGGCTGCGACCGGAGGCTTCTCGCCTCCGGTCTCTCGCCAACCTTTTAAAAAGGTTGTATCGAAAACTTTTAAATTAAATTTTTAAATTTGAAAATTCACAGCTTTACATAGATTGCAAGATTTGATTCCGGAGGAATAAAGATGAACGAAAAAAAGCTTAACAACCGGGAGATAAGCGGCTTCTGCCTGGAGCTTTCGCTGCTGATACACTCGGGAGTAGGGATCGGCGACGGGCTTGCGCTTCTCGCCGAAGAGGAGAGCGACGCTTCGCAGCGTGAGCTCTGCAAGCAGCTTTCGGAGAGCGCCGACAGAGGAATAAACCTCGCTGATTCGGTCAGGGAGTGCGGAAGATTCCCCGACTATGTCTGCGGACTTTTGGAAGTCGGAGAGAAGTCCGGAAGGACCGAGGAGGCTCTGACCGCGCTTTCAAGATATTACGAGGACAGGGCAAGGCTGGACCGCCAGGTCAGGTCCGCGCTGATGTATCCCTCTGTTCTTCTGGTCATAATGCTCGCAGTCATAGGCGTTCTGCTTATTAAGGTTCTCCCCGTGTTCAATGAAGTGTATTCCTATCTCGGCGCAAGTCTCAGCGGAATTGCGGGAGGACTTCTGTCGCTCGGAAAAGCTCTTGATACCGCAATGCCTTTTCTATGTGTACTTCTCGGACTTGTCGTTCTGTTTCTTATCCTGTTTGCGGCGGTGCCGTCGTTCCGCGAGAAGCTCACCGGCATTTGGCGCAGATATATGGGCGACAGGGGAGTTTCGGGAAAGATAAACACCGCCTGCTTCGCTCAGTCGCTCTCGATGGGTCTGAGCAGCGGCCTGCCTGTTGATGAAGCGCTGGAGCTTGCAGGGTCGCTTTTAGACGGCGTACCGGCGGCAAAGGCGAGATGCGACGACTGCCGAAAAAGGCTCGAAGACGGCGAATCCCTTTCGGCGGCGATGAAGGAATCCGGCACGCTTCCTAATGCCGAGTGCAGAATACTTGAGATAGGTCTGAGAAGCGGGACAGGAGACACCGCGATGGAACAGATCGCGAGAAGACTTTCCGAGGAAAGCGACGCCGCGCTTGAGGAATCGGTCGCAAGAGTAGAGCCCGCGCTGGTAATGGTAACATCCGTTCTGGTCGGGATAATACTTTTGGCCGTAATGCTTCCTCTGATGAACATAATGACTGCGATCGGGTGAGAGAATGATAAGAAAGCCTAAAAGCCGCATAGCCGGCGAGCTCGGCGCGATAATGACGCCGCTTATTGCCGTTGCGGTCCTCATTTGCTTCTTTACCGGCATTTCAAATATCCGGAACGGGAGCGGAGACGAGGACAAAAAACAGCTCGAAGAGTCAATAAGAAGAACTGCGGCTGCGTGCTACGCGTCTGAGGGGATATATCCCCCAACGGTGGAATACATGAAAGAAAAATACGGCCTTCAGATAGATGAAAGCCGATACTATGTAGATTACAAGGCCTTTGCCTCTAATCTGATGCCGGACTTCACGGTTCTCGAGAGGCAAGAGGCGGAAAGGCGGTAAGAAGATGGTTCTGAAAAGCCGGAAGCACCGGATCGACGGACTGATCGCGCCGGTTCTGTTCGGAGTATTCGCCGCCTGCATACTTTCGGTACTTTTGACCGGAGCCGACGCCTACCGCCGGCTGACCGAAAGAGACCGCGAAGCGTTCGGGGAAAGAACCTGCCTTCAGTATGTCGCGACAAAGGTCAGACAGGCGAAGTCCGGCGGAGAGATAAGCGTTTCGGACTTCGGAGGAACCGACGCGCTCTGCATCTCCGAAAAGATAGGAGAGAGGGAGTTCGTAACAAGGGTATATTGCTATGACGGCTGGCTGAGAGAGATATTCGCGTCTTCATCAATGGACTGCAAGCCCGAAGACGGTGAGAGAATACTCGGAGCCGAAGAGCTGAATATGTCCCTCGAAGACGGACTTCTGAGGATAGAACTGACTGACGGCGAAGGAAACGCGGGAAGTCTTGTTCTGTCTCTCAGAGGAGAGGGGGAGAACGTATGAGAAGCAAAGCCCCTCTCGCCCTGATGGAACAGGCGGTAATGGTTCTGGTGTTCGCCCTCGCGGCTGTACTGTGTTTACGGGTATTCGTTTGGTCAGATATCGATTCAAAAAACGGAGCGGCAAGGGACAGAGCGGCGGAAGCAGCTCAGTCCGCAGCGGAGATATTAAAACACGAGGGAGGACCGGATCAGGAATCCGCAGACCTTCTCGGCGGGGAATACGAGGACGGCATAATTACGGTTAATTATGACGGTGACTGGGAAAGAACGAAGGACAACCCGAGATACATATTGACCGCAGCCAAAAAAGACTCCGGCGAGGAGCTTTTAGGTCTTGCGGATATACAGGTAAAGGAGTCAGACGGGAAAATACTGTTTGAACTCAGCGTTGGCTGGCAGAAGGGGGCGGGGAGATGAACGAAGAAAAGCGCCGCCTTTCGCCTCCGGCAGTAGGAGGAAGCTCGCTGCTGGTTATCTTCGCGGTTTTGTGTCTGACTGTATTCGCGATGCTCTCAATGTCCACTGTTCAGGCCGAGGACCGGCTCAGGAGCGCATCTTGTGAAGCGATAACCGATTATTACAAAGCAGATGTTGAAGCGGAGAGAATACTCTCGCAGCTAAGAGAGGGCTATGTCCCCGACGGAGTGGAGATACTGAATAACACCGCAGCATACCGCTGCAAAATATCCGACACGCAGAATCTCGAAGTTGAAGTCATTCTCGACGGAAAGGATTACAAAGTAACCCGTTGGCAGGCGGTATATTCCGCAGACTGGGTTCCGGACGACAGCTTAAATGTCTGGACCGGAAAGGAGAGCTGAGAATGGAAATAACAGATTACCTTCGCATAGCGGTTGAAAGCGGAGCTTCCGACCTGTTTGTGATTGCGGGCGGAATGGTGAGCTGCAAGATAAAGGGAAGAATTGCAGCGATAAGCGAGGAAAAGGTATTTCCGGCAGAGACAGAGAGGCTTATACGAAACCTGTATATCGAAGCCGGGAGGGGCATAAGCCGCTATCTTGAAACCGGAGACGACGACTTCTCGTTCGCAATCGTAGGGCTCGCGAGGTTCAGAGTAAACGCCTACCGCCAGCGCGGCTCTATGGCCGCAGTGGTCAGAGTGGTTGCATTCAATATTCCCGACTACAAGGAGCTGCATATTCCCGAACAGGTGATAAGCCTTGCAAAGATAGACAGGGGAATGATACTCGTCACCGGAACTGCGGGAAGCGGAAAGTCCACCACCCAGGCCTGCATCATCGACAGGATAAATCGCACCCGAAGCTGCCACATAATAACCCTCGAGGACCCGATAGAATATCTCCACCGGGACCAGAAGAGCATAGTCAGCCAGAGAGAAATAGCGATAGACACCGAAAACTATCTGACAGCATTAAGGGCCTGTTTAAGACAGGCGCCCGATGTGATCCTTCTCGGAGAGATGAGAGACCACGAGACGATAAGAACCGCTATGACCGCGGCAGAGACCGGCCACTTAGTAATAGCTACGCTTCACACAAGCGGTGCTGTAAACACGATAGACAGAATAATAGACTCCTTCCCTCCCGCACAACAGGCGCAGATAAGGATACAGTTAAGTTCTGTTCTTCATACCGTCGTATCTCAGCAGCTTGTCCCGGCTAAGGACGGCGGAATGGTTCCGGCATACGAGATAATGCATATGACCGCGGGGATAAGAAGCCTGATAAGAGACAGCAAGAGCCACCAGATAGACAACGCGATCTCAACAGGCGGCTCCTCCGGAATGATAACGATGGATCAGTCGGTACTTAACCTCTACCGCCAGAATCTGATAGACAAGAGCACCGCAATGGGATATGCGGTGAACGCGGAACAGATGAAGCGGCTGATAGGATAACGGAGGCGGAGATGAAAAAGAGCATCAGAAAGCCGATAATGATAACTTCTCTTGTAATACTCTGCGCAGTGTTCTGTATATCCGGAACGGTAACCGTTGTTCAGACCGTAAGGAAAACAAGAGAAAACCAAGCTTTCAGCGACCTCAAGGGAAGGCTTGAAGAAAGACCGAAAGAGGAACAAAGCGAAGAAGAGAGCTACGGCGATGAAGACAGTGAATGGACCGAATACATCGCCCCCGAGAGCATATTCGGAAGCGCTGACGGAGAATCCTTAAACAGCCGCAGCACCAACGGAAGATATGACGAGCTGTATGCAGAGAATCCCGATCTCTTCGGCTGGGTAACAATTGAGGGAACAAAGATAGACTATCCGGTAATGTATACCCCAAACGATCCGGAATACTACCTCCACCGCTCCTTTGAAAAGAAATATTCCTCAAGCGGAGTGCCTTTCATGGATTCCGACTGCTATGAGGGCTGCGGGAACTATCTTCTCTACGGCCACCACATGCGCAACGGAACGATGTTTGCAGCGCTGACTCAATACCGCAAAGAGGAGTTCTGGCAGGAGCATAAAACCATCATCTTCGACACCGTAGAAGACCACGGGGTTTACGAAGTTATTGCGGTGCTTCACACCCGTGTCTACAAGACCACCGACACAGGAGTCTTTCGCTGGTACAACTACACCGACCTGACCGACGAAGAAGTATTCAACGAATACATCGCCGGGCTGAACGATGAAAAGCTCTATGACACAGGAGTTACAGCTGAGTTCGGAGACCAGTTAATCACACTCTCTACCTGCGGCAAGGACAGCGTCGACAGATATGTCGTGGCAGCCAAAAGGGTGAACTAAAAAAGGAAGTTTAAACTTCAAGGACTGCTGAAAGTATAACAGATGAACAGTAAGAATCTTATTGGTATGAGAGTGGGAAAACCGGAAGTTATTGCCGATTCGGGCCAGAGGAAGAACGGATATATTCTCCGGCGCTGCCGGTGCGGCTGCGGAAACGAGATACTCGTTCCGACAAACCGGCTCACCGCGGGCAGGAGGTCGACGCCGCCTCCTACGGCCTTCTGAATGGGAACATACATAGCTGCGGCTGTCTGACAAGAGAAAACGGCGCACTGTTACATACCCACCTGCATCAAATCGACAACACCTGTGTCGAGAGTCTGATCCGTGCTCAGATGAACTTCAAGAACAACACAAACGGCTTCCGCGGGCTTCGTCGAGACCTATAACCGCTGGAAGGAAAAGGCGGATGCCGACCCGCAGCGGGCAGAGGATAATCCGTTCTTCTACGACGTAACAAGGGCGGATAAGAGGTTTTTAATAAGCACTAACGCGTAGGAATGCAGAACGGAAAATGAGAATGGGATTAAAACTTTGTAAAATACGGGCTTATTTCTGCACTACAAATTATTGTTTAAACCCCGGCGAAGACTTCATGTCTTCGCCGGGGGTATTTATGCGCTGATTTTAGACATATATTGTGACAGTGAATTGACTCTTACCAGTTTTTAGGGGCAAGAGCCGATTTTTGATGTAATGTAAGCGCGGGAATAGTGGCAGGTCTTTAAGTGTGGGGAACACCCCTCCCCTTGGGGAGGGGGCGGCGCTATACCCGGGGTTTCTGCAAGCCCAGTCGGGGGAGGGGGTACTTCAAATAGCATTCGCGAAGCGAATACCTTTTTAACTTAGGCAGCGCAGGAGGGTTATAGAAAATCCCCATCAAAATCCGCAAGGATTTGATGGGGATTTTCCGCACAAACTTTTTGCCGTGCTTTTTTGACTTCTGACTATCTGTCATCTGTCCTCTGACTTGTTCCTCTACCCCCACTCCCCTCCCCCAAGGGAGGGGAGTGCTTCGACCAAGCCTTGCACGAATCCCCATCAGAATTTGCAAAAAATTCTGGTGGGGATTTTAACCAAAGTTTGGTCAGGACGTCCCCCCTCCTCGAGGAGGGGGTCAGGGGGAGGTGACTTAAAATAGCATGAGTCACGAAGTGGCGAATACCTTTTATCAGGGCAGCGGAGGGTCGGGCTTTTTTATTTTTACGTCACAGGCAAATACCTTATCCCCGGTGGGTCGAGTACCGCAGGGAGCATAGAAAATCCCCATCCAATTTTGCAGAAAATTAGATGGGGATTTTCCGCACAATCTCATTGCAACGTTCTTCTGACTTCTGCCCATCTGCCCCCTGCCCTCTGACAGTCCCTCTCCTTTCATCCCCCCTGTGCCTACACTGCCCCCCTCATTGCTCTCGTGGATTTTTCCCCTGACTTTTCGGGCATGCCGGGGTCGGCTTCACTTTTTTCACGCCGTATCGGTCGCTTCCCTTTTGTCCCTCTGCTCAGGACATATCAGAAGATTTCGGCAGCCGCAGTCGGCAAAGCCGCACTCGTGGCTGTTGAGACATATAAATCCTCCCGCAGGCTGCTGAATGACAACATTCTTTAAAAGCTGCGTGCAATAGCGCACACTCGGCGACGGTGTTCTTACAATCAAATCGATCTCCTCCTTTTTCTTATTATATGCCGGCGGGCACCTATTATAAAAATTGTCCCGGCGATTCTTAAGCCCGGATCTGCGGCATAAACTGTAAAAAAGGGGGATTTTAAATGTTAAAATTTTTTGAGCATCGGCAGCGCGCCCGAAAGCTTGCGAGCGTTGAAGAGGAGCTTCGCGAGCTTGCCGGCAAAATCGAAATTTCCGAGCAGATCTTCAACGAGGTCTCGGACGGCGATCTCATTGAGGCGGAGATATATGAGCGCTCGTCGCTGTTAAAGAGGTATGCATATCTTTTGCGGGAATTCAGAAAGTCCGAGGGCGTTTGTGACGAAAAGCTTGAGAAAGCGTGAAAATGGCCTAAAATAAAAAACCCGCAAGATCCTACTCTGCCGCCGTTTTTCGGCATTTGTGCATTAAATCTGCGGATTTTACGGGGCAATGTTTGCCTAAAGTCTGAGCATGGCAAATGTTAATAACATTAAATAATTGCGATCGGCATTGCGGCCGGCGGCTTCGGCAGGATTTTGGCTGCATGCCCGCCGCCTTATTTTTATCCCGGCGAGCCAAGCCCTGCCCACGTCGCATGCAGAACCTCCTGCGAACCGCGAACGACGTAGCCGCCCCTCTCTGCTCCTACCCTCCCCGCCGTGAAAACTACACCGTCGGCCCCCGTCCCTGCTTCGCAGGGCCGAACCGCCGGCTTCGCCGTCGTTTCGAGCCGGCCGTCCCGGCCGGCCCCGGGTCCCGCCGAGTGCAGTTTTGCGGCGGGGGGTGCGTATCGTTGCAGGCGGTGCTTTAAAATTCTGACCTCTGACTTCTGGCCTCTGATTTCTGATGGGCGCGGGTCTTGACAATTCCGGGCCCATGTGCTATAATCATTGATACTGCGGGCCCCACGCGGGCCCGAACACGGAGAGGTATCGAAGCGGTCATAACGAGGCGGTCTTGAAAACCGTTTGGTCAAAAGCCACATGGGTTCGAATCCCATCCTCTCCGCCACGGCGTCGCAAGCTTTGTATCGCTTGCGATGCCCTTTTTATACTTGAAATTCGGGCATCGCTGCTCACGCCGCTGCTCCGCCTTTACCCCACAAACGCAAGCGTTTGCGGGGACCCCTATTTAATCCGCGCAAGCGGCTTTTTTGTTTTTGGCGGAACTATATAAGATTATTTCTCCGTGAGCTCCGCGAAAGCGAGAGCGAACGGCAAGAAATAACGCAATATCAGCCGCCACGGCGTCGCACGCCGTCGCGGACTCCGTATCGTTCGCGGCGGCTTTTTTATAATATGTTAATGCCGCCTCTCGCTCACTCCGTCGTTCCGGCTTTTACCCCAAAAATGCAAGCATTTTCGGGGGTCCCTTTTACAAGCTCCATATCGCTTGCGATGCCCTTTTTATACTTGAAATTCGGGCATCGCCGCTCACGCCGCTGCTCCGCCTTTACCCCACAAACGCAAGCGTTTGCGGGACCCCATATAAATGGCGAGCCCTTTTGGCTTGCCGCGTTTGCAATCAAAAGCGCGAAACGGGGGATGTCATAAAATGCGACCTCTGCGGTCAATGGCATTATAAGGACGCTCCTTGCAAAACGCTTTCGGATATCAACAATGAAGAATATCTCTATGCCCTGCGGGACAGGCTGATTTCAAAGACCGAAAGGCAGTTTTTTGAAGCGATACAGCCCGCCGTTCCCGAGGGTTTCAGGGTTTTTCCGCAGGTAAATCTCGCGTCCTTTATTGACCGCACGGACAATTTCAGATACCGAAACGAGCTTTTTCGCAATGTAGATTTTCTTATAACCGACAGCGAATTTGCTCCAAAAATCGTCGTCGAAATCAACGACCAGACGCATTTGGAGCATGACCGGCGCGAGCGAGACGAAAAGGTCTCAAAAATTTGCGAGGAAGCGGGGATCCCTGTAATAAGGCTTTGGACGAGCTATGGCGTTCAGTCCGACTATATTCAAAAGAGGATTTCCGAGCAGATCGCAGTCCTCCCTGTAAAAAGAATTCATCACTTTAATCCGTCAAAAGAATCTCCTGCCTCCGAAGTCCGGGCCGAGAACGTTCCCGTGTCCGAAAAGCCAAAGAAAGGCTGCTATATCGCTACGGCGGTGTACGGCTCATACGATTGCCCGGAGGTGAGAGTGCTGCGCAGATATCGCGACCAAAAGCTCAGCTCGACCGCCTTTGGGAGGGCTTTTATTAGGCTTTATTATGCGACGAGCCCTACTTTGGTAAAGCTGTTCGGCAGGGCGAAGTGGTTCGGAGCATTCTGGCAAAAAATTCTCAACAGATTCGTGGAAAGACTGAAAACTGAGGGATTCGGCGACGGGGAATACGAGGATACGTAGAGGATTTTTATCGCATGTTTTTTCGATAAAGATTTTGTGACGAAGTTGATTTATCGGCCCGAGTCCCCTCTTTTCCTGCCCAAAACTCCCCTCTTACTAAAGCTGTTTTTCTCCCATATTATGTAAAATGTAATCAAATTTTAATAATTTAAAGCAAGTTTTTTGCCCGAAAGTCTTGTAATCCCCCGAACAATAGTGTATAATAGTTTATTGTATCGCAGTATGCGGCAACGAGCCTTTGGAAAAAATTCCCTTGATTTTCGGCTCGTTCGCGCCGCTTTCGCCTTTATTTTTTCGGCGGCAGCCGCAAAAGCCCCGGGTTTTATGCCGTGGCGGAAATTTTGCGAAAAAAATTTTTTTGCGGTGCAACAAAAACGCGGATTTTTGACACTATCTATACAGAGACCTCAGTGCGCGGCTCTGTGTAGCTGAATTGAGGTGATGAGGTTATGCCGGATGGATTTTCCGAGCTCGTTAAAAAAGCGTCAAAGGGCGACAGCTCCGCTTTTGCCGAGCTCTATTCCGCCGTATATAAGGAGCTCTACTACTATGCTCTGACTAACCTCAACTCCCCCGACGACGCCGCCGACGCCGTTCAGGACGCCGTTTTGGACGCGTTCGTGGGGATAAAGACCCTCAAGAACGAAGAGGCTTTCAAGGGCTGGCTCCTGAAAATCCTGACCGCCAAGATAAAGCGGAAACAGATGGAGTACATTCAGGACCGCGATAACCTCCGATACCTCGATTCGAGCTTCGGCTCGGACGAGGACGACAACCGCGCCGTCGAGATACCTTATAATGAATCAAAATATGAGGGCATAGAGCTTTTGGAGCATATCGAAAGCCTGAGCGCCAACGAAAAGCTCTGCTTCTCGCTCAACGCCATCTACGGCTACACGAGCGACGAGATCTCAAAAATCACCGGGATAAATTCCGCAACCGTCCGAACTCACCTCGCACGAGGTAAGAACAAGCTGCGAAAGCTTTTGGAAGACGGTTAAACGATATAAAAATTTTTAAAAAAGGAGGAGTACAAGGTGGCAAGAAACGTCGACAACATCTATGTTGAGCTGTTTGAGAATCTGAAAATTCCCGAGCGCTTAGAGCCCGAGAACATTGCCGCCATGCTTGCGGAAAAGACCGCGGCCGTCTCCTCGGGAAAGGCTCCCGCCGAGGTCGTTAAGACGTCGGACGAAAAGATCTCAAGAAATATCACCGTAACCTCCAATAAACGTTTGACATCTACCGCCTTCCGTACGATCGCAAGCTTTGCCGCATGTGCGGCGCTTGCCTTCGGGGTGGCGGGGTATATGGGAGTATTCGACAAAGAGCTCCCCTCCGAGCCTCCCAAGGTCGGAGCGCAGTATGCCGAAAATTACGACGATCTGCATAAGACTTTCGAGGAATACTACGTCGGCAGCGAGGACAAGAAGACCCTTGATTCCGCTATTGCCGATATAGAGCATTCCTATAACGACAACGAAAACGAAAACGAGACCGGACCCGATTCCGCGGCCGTGACCTCTAAGCCGGAGCCCGAAAAGGAAGCTCCCGCCCAAAGCGTCACCGAACCCGCCGAGGCCGGCATACCCGAGCACGTCGCGCCCGCTCCCGCCGAGGACCCGACCCCCGAGGTCGAGGAGATAGAGACCCCGGACCTTGGCGCCTCCGACCCGGCAAGAGAGGAGATAAAGCTCCCCGAGACCAAGGCCAAGAGCATTGACGGCGAGGTCGTATTCGGCGACGGGTTCATGGCCGAGCAAAACGACGGCGTTTTAAGAATTTACTCCACCGGCGGCGGAAACGTTGAGCTCACCGAGAGCATCATCCCGGCGATAGTTCCGGGCGCTGAAAAGACTCTGGCGGGATTCTATGCGTCGGGTTCAAAGCTTACGGTCGTTTATTCCGTGGCAACTTCTTCAAATTACCCCTACGACCCGACGGTCAACGGCATGCTCGATTCTTTGTACGGCGTACAGCCGAGCGCGAGCGGCTACTCTGTCGAGGTGTGCGTATATAACGTGTTCGGCGGGCGGCCCATGCTCGAAAACGACTTCACACAGGACGGCAGCCTTGTCGACATGACATATTCAAACGGAAATCTCTACACCGTGACCGCCTATAACGACTACCGAAACGCCCCCATAGTCGGCGTTGAGGATCTGCAAAGCTACGTTCCGGGCTACACGGTAAACGGCGTGAGAAACTATATCGAGCCTCAGAACATCATGATACCCGACTACATCTCCACCACCGACTACACCGTCATTTCGGGAGTAACCTCCGATGGCGCTGTCTCTGTGCAGGCGGTCCTCGGCTATGAGGGCAGAGTGGTCCTGACAAACGGAGCGGTCTATCTCTTCGGATATGATTCCACCCCCGCCGGCGACGTGACGTCGGCAAAGGTGTTCTGGCTTGTCGACGGACAGGTGGTATATGCCGGCTATAAGGACATCGACGGCGTGGCCCTCTCGGGCGACGGGATCTCCCTCTTCGGCAATGCCATAGCCGTGACGAGCGTGTCCGATTCGCCCGACGGCAGCGGATACGTCACCACGCTGACTATATACGACAGCACTCTCGAAAAGGTATCCTGGGCATACTTCCAGGGAGTCGCGCTCACGACCGTCAAAAGAGTCGGCGACAGCCTTTACTTCAGCGGCCAGGGCGAAAACTACGCGATAGATCTGTCCGACCCGGAGCATCCCATGCGAATGGACGGGACTGCGCCGGTAAACGACCCTGCCGAGGGGCTTGTAGAGTTCGACGGCGGGTATGTGACCCTGACGCTTGACGACGGCGGCGAGCTTATTCTTTCAAAGCTCTCAAAAGACCCGGGCGGCTCGCTGATGTTAAATTATTCGACGGTATTATGCGAGAGCGGCGGGCGCTCGAAAGCGCTTGAAAATAACGGGCTTCTCTTTGTCAGCGGCTCGGTCGTGGGAGTGCCCTACGGGTTCTTCGACGGGCTCGATTACACCTTCCGTTACGCGCTTTACAGGGCCGGCAGCAACGGCTTTGAACCGGCGGGTGAGATCGAGATTCACGAGGTCGACGAGGCGTTCGAGTTCGGCAAGGCGTATTTAAACGGCGGGTATCTCTATATCCTCTCCGAGGGCAGAGTTTACTGCGCAGCCACCAAGGACGGCCTGAGCCTGAGCGGCACCGCGAACCTCATACAGTCGGCCTACAGCGGCCACAACTGATCATCGGCTTAAAAACTTAACTATATTAAAATGCCCCGGGCTGTCTGCAAAGCGCGGGGCGTTTTAGATGATTAGAAGTTAGATGAATAGAAGATAGAATTTGGGGAGAGGGCTTTTGCTCCGAATTGAAAATAGTGCGAAAAAAGATGATTAGAAGTTAGAGTTCTATCTTCTAATCATCTATTCATCTATCCTCTAACCTCTATTCGTCTATCCTCTTTTTTTGCGTATTATGCTCAGAGCTTCTTTCATGCAGAAAATGTTCGTCTCCGTGCGGCTCCCGCCGTTTTCGCCGTCGAGGGTCCAGGCGAGGGGCGTTTCGCTTGTGAAGTTTATCTCCTCGGTCCTGAAATATTCAAAGCAGTCGGCGGTGAAATCGTGCTTCATGGCCGACATTATTATTTTATTCAGATCAAGCGGGTTTTTGGGATTTTTTACAAGAAGCACCTCGAAAAAGCCGTCGTTAAGGGCGATGTTTTGGGGCAAAAGATTTTTCATGCCTCCGACCTGCAAAGTGTTCGTCACAAGCCCGAGGACGTACTCGCCCGAGCCGGAGCGCTCCTTAGAGGAAAATCCCACCTTATAGGGCACGATATTTTGTATGGATGACAGCGCCGCTATGACGTAGGCGGCATATCCGAGGGTGTTTTTTTGCTGCTGAGGGGTAGAGTAGGTTATCTCGGTGAATGCGCCGAAACCTGCCACATAGGTAAACGCACGGCCGTTCATCTTCCCGATGTCATATGCAAACGGCTCGCCCTCAAGACAGTTTCTTGCAGCGGCCAAGATCTGCACGGGAATGCCGATGGAATGTGAAAAATCGTTCGTCGACCCGCAGGGGATATAGCCGTAGGGGCGGGCATATCCCGCGTCCAGCAGCCCGTTCACGGCTTCGTTATGGGTGCCGTCGCCGCCTGCCGCGACGACCCGGTCAAACCCGTTTGCAAGGCGCGCGACGGTGTTTCGGCAGTCGCCTTGGGCCTGCGTCGGGTGGACGGTCACGTCCCAGCCCGCGGCAGTCCATATCGAGACTATCTCGCTCAGTTTTCGCGAGACGGTCTGCATGCCCGAGCGGGGGTTATAAACAAAGAGAATTGACGGCATGGCCTCTCCTTTCTGCGCCCATAGACCCCGCGCCTGAAGTGCTTTTCGGGCAGCGGGCATGGCGGGCGCCGTGAGCTTGCGGGCGGAGCCCCCTGCGCGCCCCTTTGGGGGCGCGCAGCCCGCGCAAAGCGCGGGCCCGCCGGCGGAGCCGGTGGGGGCTCCGCCGGGGCAGTAGGTGTTCGGGCGCGGGGTCAGAGCCTCGCGACCCCGGTTTTTCTGGCGGCTTCCACGGTGGCGGCGGCTACAGCTTCGGCAACCCGCTTATCCGTCGCGGGAGGGATGATGTAGTCCGCACGAAGTTCATCTTCCGATACAAGCGAGGCAAGAGCATACGAAGCCGCAACTTTCATCTCGTCGTTTATCTGCGAGGCCCGGCAGTCGAGCGCTCCCCGGAAGATGCCCGGGAAAGCAAGGACGTTGTTTATTTGGTTCATGAAGTCCGAGCGGCCGGTGCCGACGACCTCGGCGCCCGCTTTGAGCGCAAGGTCCGGCATTATCTCGGGCACCGGGTTCGCCATCGGAAACGCTATTGCTCTCGGCGCCATCGAGGCTATCATCTCCTCCGAAACTATGCCGGGGGCGGATACGCCGATGAAGATGTCGGCGCCTCTCATTGCGTCGGCGAGACTGCCGCGAAGACGGGACAGATTCGTGATCTCCGCCATTTTCTCGGTCTCGCTGTTGAGCCAGCTCTCGCCCTTGCAGACAATGCCAAACTTATCTACGAGCGTGACGTTTTTAAAGCCGATGTTTAAAAGATGTTTGGCAATAGAGCATCCCGCCGAACCTGCGCCGCAAATCGTAACCTTAGCCGCCGCCATGTCCTTGCCGACGACCTTTAGCGCGTTTATCAGCGCCGCCGCAACCACTATCGCGGTGCCGTGCTGGTCGTCGTGAAATACGGGAATGTCGCAAATTTCCTTTAATCTTCTTTCGATCTCGAAGCATCTCGGCGCCGAGATGTCCTCTAAATTTATGCCGCCGAAGCTGCCCGAAATAAGATAGACGGTCCTTACTATTTCGTCCACGTCTTTCGAGCGCACGCAGATGGGGAACGCGTCGACGTCGGCGAACGTCTTGAAGAGCGCGCATTTCCCCTCCATCACCGGCATGCCCGCCTCGGGCCCGATGTCCCCGAGACCCAAAACGGCGGTCCCGTCGGTGACGACCGCTATGAGATTGCCCCGTCGGGTCAGCTCGAACGACTTCGAGTAGTCCTTTTGTATCTCAAGGCAGGGCTGAGCGACCCCGGGGGTATAGGCGACCGAGAGATCGTGCTTATCCTCGATTTTACAGCGCGGGACGACTTCTATTTTTCCCTGCCAATCGTAGTGCTTCTGTAGCGATTCTTCGCTGATTGTCATACAGTATCTTCCTTTTCTTCATTTTTATTTCTCCACGGGCTTGCCGGAAAGCCGTGCCCGACCCTTGTGCGTATATCGACCGCTGTGCTCGCCGCCGCCGGCTTGGGCAAAGCCCAGCCTCCCCCGACGGGGGAGGCGCCTCACGGCCCCCTTTGGGGGCCGTGAGGCCGGCCCGGCCCTGCGGGCCGGGCCCGGGGCTTTGCCCGCAGGCGGCGGCTGCGCAGCAGCTTCCATCCTCTGCCCTCTATTCATCTGCCCTCTATCCCCTGTCAGGTCATGTCCTCCGGCCGAAATACCCGGTCAAACTCATCCGAACTGAGGAGCCCCAGCTCGACCACCGCCTCTTTTAAGGTGATGTTTTTCTCAAACGCCAGTTTTACGGCCTTTGCGGCATTCTCGTAGCCGATGGAGGGGTTGAGCGCCGCCGCCAGCATCAGCGACTTGTTGACGTTTTCGGTCATCTTTTCAACGTTCGGCTTTATCCCCGACACGCAGTTTTTGCGGAAGCTTTCCATCGCGTCCGCCAAAAGCCGCACCGATTGCAGGTAGTTGTAGGCGATGACCGGCAGGAACACATTCAGCTGGAAATTGCCCTGAGAGGCCGCAAAACCTATGGCCGTGTCGTTGCCCATGACCTGGACCGCGACCATCGTGACCGCCTCGCACTGGGTCGGGTTTACTTTTCCCGGCATGATTGAACTGCCCGGCTCGTTTGCGGGAATGGTGATTTCCCCGAGACCCGTCCTCGGGCCCGAGGCGAGCCATCGCACGTCGTTTGATATCTTCATCAGGTCCGCCGCCAAGGCCTTGAGCGCGCCATGCCCGAAAACCGCCTCATCCTGTGAGCTTAAGCTGTGGAATTTGTTCGGGTCGGTTTTAAAGGCATGCCCCGTCGCCGCCGAGATTTTTTCTGCCGCCAAAATGTCAAAACGCTCGGGAGCATTTAGCCCGGTGCCGACGGCTGTGCCGCCCAAAGAAAGATTTGAAAGGGAGGACAGCGACGAGATTATCTGCTCGCGCGAGCGCTCCAAAAGCGCTTTCCAGCCGCTTATTTCCTGGGAAAAACGAATCGGAACGGCGTCCTGCAAATGCGTTCTGCCGCACTTCAGCACGCCCTCGTTTTCCTTTTCGAGGCGGTCAAATTCGTCGATAAGCCCCGAAAGCGCCGGCAGCAGTCGGCTTTTTATCTCGCAGACTGCGGCGATGTGGATGGCGGCGGGGAACGTGTCGTTCGAGGACTGGGACATGTTGACGTCGTCGTTCGGATGGAGCAGCTTTTTCCCGGCGATTTGGTTGCCGCGGTTCGCGACGACCTCGTTTAAATTCATGTTCGACTGGGTGCCGGAGCCGGTCTGCCAGACCGAAAGCGGAAACTCGCCGGGGAGCTGTCCCGCCAAGATCTCGTCGCAGGCGGCGCAGATCGCTTTTAACTTTTCCTCGGTCATTTTTTCGGGCAGAAGCTCGCGGTTAGCCTCCGCGCAGGCTTTTTTCAGGACCGCGAACGCCCGGATTATGCCCTCCGGCATCTTCTCGACGCCTATCCGGAAATTTTCAAAACTGCGCTGGGTCTGAGCGCCCCAGAGGTGTTCGGCGGGGACTTTTACCTCGCCCATAGAGTCGTGTTCGATTCGGAATTTGTCCATAATTCGCTCCTTGGTATGTAAAATTCAGTGCGGCTTGGCGTGTGCGTAAAAAGGGGGAGTGCGCTCGCCCGGGCGAAGCCATTAGCGCGCCCTTCGGGCGCGCCGGCCGCGCTTCGCGCGGCCCCGCCGGCGAAGCCGGCGGGGGCTTCGCCCCGGGCACCCCCGGCTCGCTCAAAGCCCTGTGGGGGCCGCGAGCCACAAAAGGTATCGGTCCCGCAGTCCCGCCATCTTTTCCGCAATGCTCGGCTCCCAATGTATGAACTGCGGCAGGTCTTGGCAGGGAAATTCCGGACAGACGCCGCAGAACCGTGCGCCGTGTTCTTTTGCGCAGGCGTGTATCCTGCACCTGCCCGACTCTGCCCATTCCGGAACATAGCCGTCGGCTTCAATGCAGCCGGGACAAAGGCCGTCCGCTTTCTTTTTGCAGCCCGTGCAGTCCTCGCCGCAGGCCGTTACAGTCGAAAAATTCATGTTTACTTCCTCAAATCTTTATATAAGTACAAGGCCAGATCGTCGTCGTTGACCGTTTCGGCATATTCCGGGCAGGGCTCGTTGCCGTGCCAAATTCCCGAGCCGTCGGGGACATATCCCCGCTTGACATAGAGCCTCTGAGCCGACCCGTAGGATGACATCAGCCCCACGCCGAGATATACCCGGTCGGCATATTCCCCGGCTATTTTTTCCGCCTCATCCATGAGCCGTGACCCGACCCCGTGACGGCGGAATTTTTCAAGCACGTTAAAATCGACGATCTCGGGCAGACCCCTGCCGCCCAAAGCGCCCCAAATGCTGTTCGGATAGACCGTTAAGTACCCCGCAGGCTCGCCGTCATATTCCGCGACGATGGGCACGGCGCCCTTTTCGGTCCTGTCCCGAAGCCTCATTTCGAGCTTATCGGGCGTTGCGTCCCAGCCCTGCGCCGTTTCCCCGCGCACGAAAATTTCAACGTCCTCTGCCCTCATCTCCCGGACGGTTATCTTTTCGGTCATATGTTGATTTGTCATAAACCCTCCTGCAAATTTTGCGATATAATCTGTTTTTCTGCCGGGGCATTCCCCAATTATCCTCCCGTGCACGATTTAATATGTCATCGAAGATGACACATTGAAATTCTGATTTCTGATTTCTGTTATCTGTTTTCTAATTACACTTTCCTGTAGTATGAATAGTGTGCGACAATATATCTTTTCTCCCCGGTCTCGTCGTCTATGCCGGAAATTTCCACGCCGTTGCCGCTTAAAAGCTCTGCCACGGTAGCGCCCTTTATGCGGCAGCGAAAGACCTCGTGCGCCTCGCACATGACCACAATGACGTTGTCCAAAACGATAATGCCGCCGTCCTTGCCGAGGACCTGTTCAACGCCGTTTACCCGTTCGGCCGCATACTGTATGGCCTTGCCGTTAAAGCGCTCAAGCTCCTTTTTTGTCGGCTGATATTTGTCCTTTTTCTTAAACAGTCCCATGCGCCCTCCTATCTCAGCTCTATCCGCCAGTCGTCCTCTCTTACATACATAAATTCGCTCAGATTTTTGTCGAGCATCATATCTATGAGCGTCTCAAGGTCGGACACGGTCGGCAGATTTTTCAGTTCATCCCGCTTCACCCACTTCATTTCCCCCTCGTCGGACGAAACAAGCTCTCCCGAAAATTCCTCAGTCTCAAACAAAAACACGATGTAGCGGCCGCCGTCCGACTGAAACTGCTTTATGCCGCAAAGCCGAGGGCTTTTTATATCAAGCCCCGTTTCCTCTTTCATCTCCCGAATTACCGACAGCACTACCGATTCCCCCGGCTCTACATGCCCGCCGGGAAGCGCATAGCCCTGCCAGCTTTTGTCGACTCGGTTTTGCAAAAGATACTCGTCGCCCCTATGCACAAGGCAAAGATTAGTAAGCTCCACGGGCTCGGTTCTCATGATTTTCTCCTTTCGGTTGCCGCACGCTTTTTTAACTGCCGCGCAGCCGGACGCTTATGAATATGCAAAAACTGCCGCGGTCCCGCCGACAACTGCCCGGCCCGCCGTTCAAAGTTCGGCGCCCCCATACCTCGCGGGCGGGCGAAGCCCTCCGCCGCCTCCGGCGGCGGCTCCGTCTCCCCCAAGGGGGGACGGAGCGAGTCAGCGAAGCTGACGAGGGCTTCGCTCAGCAGGAGCCTGCGGGGGCGCCGAACGCAGGCGCATAAAAGGCCTGCGGCACTAACTTTTCAGTATCTTCTCAAAGCGCTCAAGCTCGACCTTGAGCCTCGCCACCGGGAAGCCGATGACGTTGTAGTGGTCCCCTCTTATCTCTCTGACGAACAGCCCGCCCTTGTCCTGGATGCCGTATGAGCCGGCCTTGTCAAGCGGCGGGCAGTCGGCGATGTACTTTAAAATATCCCCGTCCGAAAGGCTGTAGAAGCTGACTTCGGTGACTTGCGAAAAGGACATGGTCTTTCCCTCGCAGCTCATGCAGACCCCGCTCACGACCCGGTGAGTCCTGCCGGAGAGGGTTTTCAGCATCAAAAACGCCTCGGCCTCGTCCTCGGGCTTGCCGAAGATCACGCCGTCCAAGACGACGACGGTGTCGCAGCCTATGACAAGCGCCTCGGGACAGTCCTTTGCGACTGCCAGAGCCTTTCTCACCGAGAGTATTTCGGGTATTTCCTCGGCGGAAACGCCCACGGGGGCAGTCTCGTCGGCGTCGGAGGGCCTGACCTCGAAATCGTCAAACAAATATTTCATCAGCTCCCGCCGTCTTGCCGACTGCGAAGCGAGAATGATTTTTCTTCCGTCAAACATCAGAACCCCTCCGAAAACAGTATTTAGAAAAGTATAGCACATTTTTTTGGGAAAATCAACATTGAAATTTCGACAGGAAGTGGCCATTTCGACCACATAATATAAAAATTTAGGATCAAGCCCTTTTCAAAGGGCTTGCAGGGTCAAGGGCAAATGACGATTGCGTTAAAACTTGCTTTTCAAGGCTTCGCTGAAGCCTTTCAAAGAGTTTTAATCGCAAGTCAGCACCTTGTCGCAGCCCGCAGGCTGCGAAATTCTTTACTCGAAGGCGCTCCGCAAGGGGTGAATTGAAAAAACAGCCCGGTGGGTTGTTTTTTCAAGAGGGGACGCCCTGCAAGTGAGGGCGTCCCCTTATGATACGCAGCTCCGACAGGAGCTGCGAACCTTTAATCATCTAACCATGAATTATTATGAATTATTATAATGTGGTCGGTTTGGACACTCCCTACAGAAGTCAGATGTCAGATGTCAGAACTACAAGGCTCGCCTGCGGCGACAGTTTTTAAAAAAGAGAATAATGAGCGCGGACCGGATACTTCCGACAGACGGCGTATTATCCAAAATCAGACGTATATGAAATTTCTGACTTTTTAACGGAAAATATCTCGGAAAACGTCGAATTATAGGTAATTTGTTCAAAATGCAAAAAACTGCTATAAAAAGTCTGTTGAATATGCGGATTTAGGAAAAATTGCCCCGAAACCGCTTCAAAAAATCCCGCAAAGCCTTTATTATAGGGCTTTTGCGGGACTTTGCCGTGCCATTATATGTTAAAAATCCGCTATTTTCAAAGTCAATAAAAAGTGTTGACTTTTTCCTCAAAATATTGTATATTTATTATAAGCGCAAGTGGCGGAATATGTTCTTTAACTATTTTAACGTTTTTGATATATCGCCCTTAAGAAAAGAGATGAATGACATGCCGAGCGTAGAACTGCCCGAGGAGAGCCTTGAAATATTTGAAAAGAAGTGGAACGAGCTTTTCGGGACCATGTGGGACGGCGTATTGCGCGAAAGCCCCGAGCTCGGCGGATTCCTCATCGATAAAAAGACCAGGCAGGTCCGGCTTGACCAAAACGCCATGAAGCTTGCCGAAATAGACGAGCTGCCGGACTATGACTCGATGATAAGCTATCTCGACATCTTAAACAGCGAGACCAAGAAATTTGCGATGCTCGCGCCGGTCGCCTGTTCGGAGGACGATAGATTTATAGCCGGCATTCTTCGCTGGCACTACGACTTCTCGGGCGCACAGGCCAAGGACAAGGTGCCGATATACGAGATTCAGCAGATAGAGTCGATGATGAACAAGGACCCCGACAAGGGCGTTTTGGCGCTCGTCGAATTCGTCATGAGCGACCGAAGCAAGGCTTTAAAGGAAGCCCAGGTCTTCGGCGTGCTTGCGGTCTTAAACGAATCGGTCGCCGAGGATATATACGTCGCGGCGAGCTATCCGATGTGCTACTGGGTATACGTCCCGGATTGCAAGGAGACCGCCGAGGAACTTTTGTATAAATTCCGCAAAAACGTCCGGGAAAGCGGCCACGGCGCCGTTTTGGGCGGCAGCGAGCAGAGATATGTCACCATCCACGCCGGAATAGGCCTGTCCACGGGGCGCGCAGCCGACAGAATGGCGAGCGCGGAGTACGCTTTATACGAGGCGCTTATGGCCGGCAGCAAAATGAACGGCGACGGCGTTATAAAGGACTATTCCGAGGAAAGCTTCCGTTATAATAAGGAAGAGTACGAGAAGCTTGCCAAATTCTACAAGCTTATAAGAGAAAATTTGTTTATATATCATTTCCAGCCGATAGTCTCGGCCAAGGACGGCGAGATAATCGCTTACGAGATGCTGATGCGCTCGACCGAGGAGATAGGGATGTTCCCGCTCGATATTTTGGACTGCGCGGAAAAGACCGACAGGCTTTACGACATCGAAAAGGCGACCATCTCGAACGCTTTGAGCATAATCTCGAAAAACCAGGCGCTCTTTAAAGAGAAAAAGCTCTTTGTCAACGCCATCACTTCGCACATGCTGAGCGATATAGACTGGCAGTCTCTTGTAGACCGTTACGGCGAACTGATGGAGAGAATGGTCATCGAATTCACCGAGCAGACCGAACTCGGGGACGCTGATTTTGAACGCTTCAAACGAAGACTCGGAGCGTCTAACATCAAAATTGCCATCGACGACTACGGCACAGGCTACTCGAACACCTCGAACCTTATAAGATATGCCCCTAACGTCGTAAAAATCGACCGCTCTCTCATCACCGGCATACATACAAAGCCGTCCCTAAGAAAGCTTGTCGCCGGGATGATACAGTTTATCCATGAAAACGGCTATCAGGCCCTTGCCGAGGGCGTCGAGACCTTTGAGGAACTCAAGACGATGATACAGCTCGGCTCCGACCTCATTCAGGGCTACTATACCGCAAGACCGAAGCCGATATTCTTGGAGCACGTCTCCGACGAGGTCAAGGCTCATATAAGCTCCATCGATATTTCCGATTCAACGCTTTCGTTCTACCATCCCAAGGAGGGCGAAAGGGTCGAGCTTGAAACGCTCAGCAAGGAGAACTATAAGGCGCTGTTCATCGAAAAATCCGTCCGCGAGGTCAAAGTTGTCGGCCGCCCGGATAAGGTGTATGAGATGAACGTCAAAATAGAGCAGGACGCCGACGTAGTGATAAATATAGAAAACGTCCGCTTAAGGAGCGAGGCCGAGGGCCAGCTCATCGAGGTCCGGGACGACGCTAACGTGACTCTTAAGTGCTATTGCGAGAACACGCTCGACGGCCACGGGGTATTCGTGCCGAGAAAATCGTCGCTCACTATTAAGGGCGCCGACGACGGGTCGTCCTGCGGGCTGACGGTCATCTCGAATTCCGAGGACTGCTACGCGATAGGCTGTCCCGAGGACAACTCCCACGGGCAGATAGTTATCGACATGGGCGAAAATGGCGCGCTTTACGTCACCGCCAACGGCGACAAGGCCGTCGGAATAGGCGGCGGCAAGAATGAGGAATCCCGGCCGATACAGATCTTAAGCGGCCTTGTGGATATCCATATTTCGGGAGGGTCCTGCGTAGGCGTGGGGACCCGCGACGGAAACGCCATTATCGACGTCCACGATTCAAAGCTCAAGGTCACGGCCACCGCTCCCCAGGCAATCGCCGTCGGCTCGATAAAAGAGCTTACGGATATTGAGCTGAAGAATTCCGAAGTAAGCATGGAACTTGCCGGAATAAATATTGCCGGAATAGGCTCCATCGAAAACGGAAGCGGCAAGATAATCATGATGAAAAACACCGTAGACGCGCTCATCAAGGGCCGCAACGTCAATCTCATCGGCACCCGCGAGGGTAAGTGCAACGTCCACCTCAAGGAAAACCGCCTCAAATTCTACAGCGAGGGCGGTTCGGTCTGCGGCGTCGGCGATATGTACGGCGAGGGCGACGTGACCCTCGACGGAAACGTTTTCGATTTCGACATGAGGACCGGCGAGGGCGAAGCGTACTGCTCCCGCAAAGGCAAGGTGGTCATGATGAACGAAAGCCCCGAGGACAGCATAAGAATAAACGCATAAAATCAAGGCTCGTCATAAAAGACGGGCCTTTTTTATTGCTCCGCCCGCTCAAGGACGTACTCGCGGTACTCCTCCTCGCTCGCAAAGAGCATATATTTTCCGTCGACGTAGCCCATATAGCCGTTCTGAGTGTCGTAGCCTTTCATAAAAATCCTCCTTTTGGGATAGTGCCGGTTTGCTTCTTTAAGTATATTTTACGGCATTATGAGTCCAAAAGTACGGACTTTTGATATGAAAGCACGGGAATGAGTCCAAAAAAGGGGACTGTTGGGGAGGG
>CANQNF010000025.1 GCA_947625125.1 uncultured Clostridia bacterium | reverse complement strand
TCATTCTACCAGAAGTGCGGGGACATGTCTATTTTTTGCACCTTTTTTCTTTTTGCGAAAGATATTGTACCTTATCTGGAGGAAAGATAATGGCAAATAACATTGACGTTTTAGTAGTCGAACCGCAAAAAGAGCCGTATATGAAAACTATCCCCGACACTCTTGAATCCTTGCAGAAAGAGGTCGGAGGATACATACAGGCGGTATATCCTTGGGACGACCCTGTCGGGATAATCTGCGACGAAGAAGCGAAGCTGAAAGGAAGTCCGCCCAACCGAGCCTTGCGCGACGAGGACGGAGAGATAGCGGATATAATCGCGGGTACGTTTATGGTGGTGGGACTTGGCGAGGAGAACTTCGCCTCTCTTAACGATACCGAGGCAAAGAAATTTGCTTCGGTATTTAAAACGCCCGAAACCTTTATCCGCATTAACGACAGAATCTTCGCCGTTCCCATGAAACCGAGCCTTAAAGACAGGCTCAACGCGGCGAAAGCAACGGTAAACGAGCAGAATAAGGATACTGCGGACAAAAGCCGCAGGAAAGATAAGGAGGAAACGTTATAATATGCCCGAAAATGAAAAATTGAATCAGCATCTTTATGAAAAGATGTCTGCCGACCAAGACAAATACCGCGATTGGCTGACATCTCAGCCGCCCGAGGAAATCTTAAATCATGCCTATGAATACTCGGTGCGCGAAGATATTTTAATGGCGGTAGAGGATATGTCCCTGCCCGCAGACAAGGTGCAGGCTCTCCTATCCTCAAATGCTCCTCTCGATGAGATTTACAATGATTTTTCTCAAATTGAGGGCGACCATATGGATATAATCCGAGGATGCATCGAAACGAGGGCGAACGATCTGATCGAGGAGAAATACCGCGACGAAGCGGCTTTAAGGACCCCGCTCGGCTTTGTGGAAGCTCATCGGACCGATGAGGGCATCAACTTTACTATCTATGACATCAATTTCAAGGCTGTGGATAACGGCATCATGGAAAACAGCCGCATTTCCGCATACGAAGCGGCTGAAAAGGTTTGGCTCGACAACGGACTTTCAAACATCATGATAGCCGACCGAGAGGAGCTTTTGCAAAAGGTGCAGGAGGTTGAAAACGGCGGCAAGAATCTTGATGAACTGGAGCAAGAACCGCCGACTATCCCTCCTGTTTATGTCGAAACCGGCGCATATGCAAGGGAACACGGAGAGCTTGACGCTTACAGAGAATCCGCAAAGTTGAATCGGGAATGCGCTCATGCCATTGGCGATTATATTAGGAATAATTACCGCGATAACATTCTTGATGACAGCGGCATAAAAGATGTAATCGACAAATTCGGCGCGGATAGGGTTCAGACAGTCCTTGCGAATACTATTCAGCAAGCGGATTGGGACGGAAGATATTCGCGGGATAATAAAGCGTGGGCGAATACATTTCCGGCTCTTTCGGACAACGCATATGACCGCGTAACAAGTCACCCCTGCCTTGTGGACGGTTTGACGGATATGGTTCGCAGACATCTCCGCGAAGCTGAAAAGATTGCCGAGAAGCCGTCTATTCGGGAGCAGCTCAAAACGATTGCCAAAGAGCTTGAGCCGAAAAAGCAGAAAACAAAAGTCCCCGACAAGGGTCTTGACATCTGAAAGGAGCGGATATTGTGACAAACTTGCAGAAAACTATCCCGATCATTTCGGAGGAACAGCGCAAGCAGTCCTCCAAAGAACAGCGGGATTTTGAAGTCAATATGCAGACCGAAAACCTTTCAGTCAAGGGCTTTCTCGGCACTTGGCACACCGCAGACCTCTCAACTGTCGGCGGCAGGGATTTCTTTCTAATGAAGAATGATACATATGAAGATATGGCAAATATCGTCGTTGACGGTAACGGTCGGCTCGTTTTGGATAATGTTTATGACGGTTTTGATAAGCATACCGTTGAGCTTTTGCGGCAGGATGTCATGACCGTTCCAAAGCTGCCCGACGAAAACATTTCGGTCGATGAAATGAAAGATTACGGCTATTCTTGGGGAGGTATGTTGCCGATGGGCGAAGCCGCCGCGCTTGAAATAATGCAGAATTGCAATGTTTATCTGCTCTATTCCGACAACACCGAGAGCATGGCGACGGACAAATCCGAGATAGCCGCACACGCCGCGAAAGGCGGTATTTTCGGCGTCGAAAAGGTCGAGTGGGTGCAGCAGCTTGAGCGCGAGAATTATCTGAAATTCGCCGAGATGTCCGCCGAGGACGACTACGGCATGATTGACGGCATCATCAACAACGGCAAAAAGGACGAGCCGAAGCCGCATGAAAAGCCGTCGATTCTCGAAAAGCTCAAATCCGCGAAGTCGGAACCGCCCAAGGCAGAACCCGAAAGGGCGGTGAGAAGCCTATGAGCAGAAGCAAGCATTGGAAATCCGAGTGGGATATGTTTCTCGGCTCAGACGGCCGCAGGAAGTACAACCCGCTGTGCAAAAAGTGCGCAAAAGATTGTAAGCAAAGCTACAAGGCGATTGTGGTCGAATGTCCGAGTTACATCTCTAAACGCAGACAGGGGTGATTTTACTGTCGTGATAAGTGTCGATTTTCGCTAAAAACTTGTTCTGTATGGCGTTCTGAGGGGGGCTGGTAGTGAAACTCTATACTATCACGCCCAAACCGTGTTTGAGTTACAAAAAGTGGCGAAATCGACACATTTATATATAGGTCGGCCTTTGATGTGAAGTTTTAATTGACATTCACTTTATTTTACAGCATAATATTAACCATTAACGCTTGTATCATCGACATATTTTTGTCGGCGATACAGGCGTTTTTTTGTTTGTTTCTGAATATTAGATTTACTGTCTCGAAAAGTGTCGCTTTTTTGCCCAAAATGTTCTCTGTATGGCGTTTTGATATGTGTGGTAATGTTACTACACCGCCGCTTCTGAAACGAGTTTGTGTAAGGAAAAGTGTCAATTTTCGGTGCAAATATAACCGCGATCGCCTATAGCAAACTACCGTAGATATGCAACGCAGCTTTACTCTGCGACAACTTGCCCAACTCCCCGTAACTCCTTCCATCTCATTTTCAACAGTAAAAATGCTCCATTACCCCTCAAACACAAGTTCAAAGTCGGCGGAGCCGCTAAGCCATTGGTCGGGCTTTTCTATCAGGCTCCATTCTTCCTCGGTGCCCATATAAATTATCCGTTCGAGGTTCGCGCCTTGAAGCGCTGTCGCGCCTATCGTCTTAAGACTTTTCGTCAGCGTTATCTCTTTTAATTTGCCGCAATTTACGGCGGCGCTGTCCTGAATTTCCGTAACGCCGTCGGGTATTGTCAGAGTTTCATAATCTCCGCAGAGCGACCCCATGCCTATCGCCTTAATGCTTCCGTCGTTCGGAATAACGCTTGCGGGGCAGGCAGCGACAAGCGTTCCGCTCTCTTTTTCGATAATACAGTTTGAGACGCTGTAATACACCGTGTTTTCTTCGTCAACCCGAAGATCGACAAGGTTCCTGCAATAAGCGAACGGACTTCCGTTTATCTCCCTGACGTTTTTCGGTATCACCACGCTTGAAAACGTTCCCGTCATAAAAGCTTCAAAGCCGATGCTCTCAACGCTTTCGGGAATAATCAGTTCCTCTATCATGCATTGGTTGAATGCAGCGTTTCCGATAATTTTAACACCGTTCGGAATGATAACGCTTTTCAGAGCGTTACAGACTCCGAAAGCGGAGTCGCATATCTCTGTAACGCTGTCCGGTATTGTCACACTTGACAGCGAATAGCAGCTGTGAAACGCGTGCCAGCCTATTTGCGTAACACCGTCGGGAATGTCAACGGATTCAAGTGATGTACAGGAAATAAATGTTTCCATGTTAATGGTTTCAAGGTTTTTCGGGAGCCGTATGTTCGTAAGCTCTTCGCTGTAAGAAAACGCCTCCTGACCTATAACCGTTACACTGTCAGGAATTACAATATCCGTGATGCCGCAGTAGGAAAACGCGCCTTGACCTATTTCCGTCACTCCGTCCGGAATCTCTATATCTTTGAGCGAGGAGCATCTCATAAACAAATTTGAGCCGATAGTTTTAAGATTATTTGATAGCTTTGCTTTTACAAGCGCGCTGCATTCGTTAAACGCGGAACCGCCGAGGTCTGTTACGCTGTCGGGAATTTCGATGCTTTCAAGAGACTCGCACCTTGAAAAAGCATAGCTGCCGACAGTCTCAATTCCGTCAGAAAGAGTGACAGATTTGAGGCTTGAACAGCCGCTGAAAGCGCTCTCGCCAATCTCCTTAACGCCTGCAGGAACAGCGACTCCGGTCAGACCGACGCAATCATAAAAAGCGTTCTTCCCGATTTTAGTCACGCTGTCGGGTATCTCTACCGAGGTAATAAAATCACAGCCTTTAAAAGCGTTATTTTCTATCGCCGTAACCGGTAGACCGCTGTATTCCGCCGGAATAATAACATTTGCGTCTTCATATGTACCGATGCTTGTAACGCTGTAACACGTTCGGTCTTTGCTGATTGTCAGCTCAAGGCTGTTTTTCTTTCCTGGAGCTGTGTTCTTCGGGATAGAGGCAAAATATATACATACCGCCGCAACCGCAATAGCAAACAGCGAATACCCGATGATAGCTTTTTTATTCATTGCAAAGCCCCCTTTTTATTTTTTATAGCATTTTTAAAAATAAATGTCAACCGGTTTACTATATTCGCTTAAATGATCACCCAACCTGTGGGTTGCTGCAAAATAATATATCGTTGAATTCACATCGTGAGATAAACTCAAGGCAGAAGCCGCCGCAAGGATAGCAGAGCATAATAGTAGATAATTTAAATGGTCTGATTCTTCATAGCATTACTCATCTAAATTAACAATGCCGCTTACTGTTTTCGCTTTTTAAAGGATTACCTAAAAACATACAGATATAATACCCCCCCAAGGTGATGGGGGAGTTTATTAAAGGTAGCAACATAAAGTTATTATTGGTTAATTATAGTTCATCGTAATACTGGTCACGCTGATAGAACTACCCATGTTGTTTGTGATAAAGGGACACCAATTTGAACTTTTATACAATGTAAAATTAAAGTAGTAGTAATATCCAAACCCTTCAATGTATGTTCCGGATTTCAAATCTTGATCGAATTCCAATCCAGCATCATCTACAATACCAACGGTTACCTTGTTTGTATCTAATTTAATGTTAGTATAAAAACTAAATACTACACTTGTTCCTATTGGAAAACTGAAATAGGTTCCGTTTGTATTATAAAAATATTTGACATCGTATGCTGAGATAGTGGTATTGTCAAATGGTATCGTAGTGTTTAAGAATGATGGATTTATGCCGGTCCCTTTAGCTGAACAAACAGTATAATGTCTGCCCTTAGAATCTATACCCTCATCTATTATATTACTCGCAGCAAATGCGTTTATAGAAAGAGAGCATATTACGATAATGGATAGTATTATGGAAAATATTCGTTTTTTCATAGTGTTACTCCTTTTTATTATTACCATAATAAAACCTCCTTGGTTTTTCTTGTGGATAACCGCGTTGCGCATCACGATTACACTTTGCCAATCAAATATTTGAAAGAAATGTATTTGTATCAGCACATCTCTCCGTAAAAAATTGCGACTGATACCAAGCCTTTAGCTTGTCATCAATATAGCTTTCTGCAATTCTAATGTCAACGATTTTGACGCAAACGGACAATTTTTGACCTGAACGGACAAAAATAAGCGAAAAGTTGTTTTTCACCTGCCGATGTGACCGTACAGCGGTGCATTGTTCATCTGATCCGCAACTCGATCAAGTATATTCCGTCAAAGGACTACAAAGCTTATACGACCCAGTTACGGCGCGTTTACGGGGCAGCAAGCCTCAAGGCTGCCGAGGCGGAATTTGAACGGTTCAAACAAGCATGGAGCCGCTATCCCGGTGCTGTAGACATCTGGGTTA
Source organism: uncultured Clostridia bacterium (assembly GCA_947625125.1). GTDB lineage: Bacteria > Bacillota > Clostridia > Oscillospirales > Ruminococcaceae > Faeciplasma. The sequence goes on along the minus strand of CANQNF010000025.1, from coordinate 34,345 downwards.
GGAACTGGTCTCATGTGGAACAGCTATTCAATTACGGCAGTGCCGTTCGCAAGGTCATGTATACGACGAACGCGATCGAATCGTTGAATTCGAGCTTTCGCAAGGTCACCAAAAAAGGAGCCTTCCCCAACGAGGACGCCGTTCTGAAAGCATTGTACCTCCGTCTGACAGAACTGTACAAAAAGTGGGCTGACCGACCGGTTTCAAATTGGGCACTCGTCCGCAATCAGCTTTCCATGGACGCCAATCTTCAAAAACGCATCATGAGATACGAAAAATACTAACTCCCCAGCGATTCGCCGCAGAATATTTTCGTCATACGCTCGGGGCTACGCCCCTCACTCCTGCCGAAAATATCCTTAGAAAAAGTCTGCCTTACATAAATAATTACACACTTTACTTGACAAAGCCGTATATTCGCATTGCATGCTTTTCTTTCGCGTCTGCAAATACTCGCTCTATTGTTTCTTTTCGCTTATCGTAAAGAGCCTTGTACTCCGGAGTGTGCCGGATATCCTCCGCAATCTCAAGATAATCAGACCAGATGTGCTTTAGGACTGTTTTTTCGCCTTTCGCGTTATTTGTACAATGTTTTCTTGAGGGACAATTCTCACATATGTAACTCTTGCTCTTGAACTCTTCGTATCCGTCTCTGTTGGTTGTAGAATAGCTTAAAACATGATTCTCAGGGCAAATGACACAGTCGTAATATTCATCATATACAAAATCTCCCGGCTTGAAAAAGTCTTTGTTTCCCTTTGGTCTTGTGTACGGAAGAACAGGTATCCTGCCGTCGTCTATTACTCTTTTGCTTATCCACGGTGTTTTGAATCCGGCGTCCATAACTACTTCTTGTATTTCGAGAAACTTTTTCGTGACTTGATCATATAATCCGTCAAACGCAGCGCTGTCGTGTACATTTCCGGGATTCATCGTCATTCCCATTATATATACGTTTTTGTCGCAGGCGGTAAGTGCTGTGTAGGCAAGACATTTTTTGTGTTCGCCTTTATGAAATACTCCGCTCTCAGGATCTGTGGTCGATTCGTTTACTGTCTTTTCTTCAGACTCCTTAGGTCCGTCAAACGGCCTCTTTCCGTGTTCTTCACGATCCTGATTTATTTCCTCCATAAGCTGTTCTCCGTATATCCTTGCGGCCTGAGGAACGGCTTTCTTTACGACCTTCTTTATATTTGCATTCGCTTTAATGTGCGTTCCGTCTACAAATACAGCTTCGGGTGAAAGATATCCGGCTTTGTTTATTTCATCTAATATCCAATAGAATATTTCTTCTATTACCACGCTTGTATATCTGTGCTTGAAGTTATAGCTTAAAGTTGAAAAGTGCGGGGTTTCCTCGTTGAGGGTATACCCGATAAACCAGCGATAATAGATGTTTGCGCGCACTTCCTCGGCTGTTCTTCGGAGCGACGGTATGCCGAAAATGTGATGGATCAACACCATTTTGAACAGCACCACAGGATCTATGCTCGGTCTGCCGTTGTCCGGACAATATAGGTCTTCCACGAAGTCGTAGATAGGAGTAAAGTCCACGGCGGCGTCTATTTTTCTCAGTATGTGGTCGGAGGGCACTAAGTCCTCTAAGCTTACAAATTCAAGCTGATTTCTTTCTTCTTTTTCTTTATTCAACATTTTTCATCACCAAGGATATTATACCACACTTTATTCGAAAAAGCCAGCAAACCGCTGGCTTTTTCGACAGGCTGACGCATTATAAATGCGTTTTTTAATATCTTTCGCTTTCATATAATCACCCCCCTTCATATGAATCTTATAAAGTCATATAGCATAGTAAAGAATGATCCTATAACCATCAAGACTATATGATTCTCAACACCTCCCTATTTCCGCTGAGCGGAATAAGTATTGTTTCTATGAAATCCGCTCCTGCCAAATACACCACAACCGGCAAAGCGAAAGCCGCCATGCTGATGATCGCAGCAGCTGTAGTGCTTTGGCATTTTGAAGATATCCAAAGAACAATGCCCGACAGTATCGATAACACTGCCATTCTGTAAAGAAGAAGCAGAATAATATATCCCCAGATTGGAATATCGAGCATTCCTTTATATGCTTCGATGCACCTTATCGTTTCGCTTATTCCGTCATATCCATAAAGTTTGAGCATCTGCAAAAAGTACGGTATGTATACGAATAACGATGTAAGTACAGCGATGGTTACGCTCACAAAGATATTATGCTCCAGATAGGTCTTCTTCCCGGCTTTTGTAGCATAAAGCAGATAGCCCATTTTGCATCTGTTGTCATACGCTATCAGAGGTGAGACAGCAAAGCAGAGCGAAAGAATTGCAACGAGTGCCAAGCTGTAATCCTTTTTGAAACCGTTCACGCCGAACATCTCGTTATAGCACGACTGATAAAACATTTTTGTCGGTGCGCTTCCGTCGGTAAAGATAGTTTTCAAATGCTCATATTGGGCTTTTGCAAGATCAAATCCGCGCCTGCCTTGAAGCTCGTTAATGTCCTCCTGCGTGACCGCCGATGTCATAAGCTCATCAAGACGCTGCCTCTCCAGCTCTACAAATTCATCCGCCTCGGTTTGTGTATCATAGGAAGCTATCAAGGCGCAATAATAGCTGTAGAAGCTGTCATCAAGATTATACCGCCTGACGATATTCCCACAGGAATAGATTTGAAACGCAAGAACTGCAACAAGAATAAGCAGGCCTTTATTCGTGACATACGCTTTGTATTGCGCATATGAATACGCGCACTTGGGAAGCATTCGCACTCTGCCGCTGCCTGCATTCCTTTTTATTTCGGATACACTGATATTTGAATACAGTTTGCATACTGCGTACACGCCCGCGAGTATCAACGCAACAAGGCTTATTCCAACTGCCCAAAGAAGATTTACGGGTAGTCCGAACAGGTTGACATTCGAATATGTCACGAACAATCTTGATGAGCAGACGAACGAAACAAGGTTTATCCTTTTCAGCAGCGAAAATGCGGAGTTGGCGTCTATCAAAAGATAGAGCGCCGTTTCTATTCCAGCGGTCGCTATAATGGCGACATATGCGGTGGCATTCTTCAGCCGTGTAAACATAGAGTCAAGAATCAGTGAGACAAGAAAATAAGAGAACAGCTTGACCACATATGTAAGTGTCATAAAGCTGAATACGCTTATCGTAAGGTTGCAGCCGATATATCCTGATAACGACTGAACAGGTCGTCTCAGATCTCCAAGTCCGAATCTCATAGCACCCACTGCCACATCTGTTCCGTAAAACAGTATTTCACAAAGGAGCGCAACAACAAGTATAGTTATAATCTTCGACAGTGCGAGCTTTGCCCTTCCGTATTTCAAAGGCTTTATAAGCGCAGTAAGACCATTTTCGCGATCCTGATAGAAAATAGCTGTCACCGCCGCAAGAATAACAAACAGCGTAAGCAGATCGGAGGATATGTTATCCGTCGCGAGAAGTACACCGTCGGACGGAGCAAACACCGGCACAGTACCCCTTACACGCTCATAAGCGGCGGGCGTTTTCAATATGTTTCTGTAGGAAAAGCTGTTTTTAACCGCAAAGATAGAGACCGAAGTCATCCTCTGCGCCTCAAGCTCTATGTTGTCAAGATATTTGTCATAGTCCAAGAGAGTCCTGATTTCAGATACAGCTCTATTCAGAACACTTCGCCTCAGCCATAATTCCTCGTCGAAATCAGTCGATGCAAAGTATTTTTCTTCCGTTTTCGACAAAAGCGCCGATGTATAGCCGTATGCTACGTCGAGTGTCATTCCTGCTGTTTCCTCATATACGGATTTCTGTATCCTGTTCTCGCCGCCAAATACTTCATTGTTTGTTGACATCGCTATGTAAAGGTTAAGCCCCAAAGCCGCGGCGAGGATAAGTACAAACATTTTCGTGTGAAACAGTTTGTATAGTTCATTTTTGATTATTCTCATCACTGCTCACCGTAATATTGCATATAGAGAGTTTCAAGATTTTTCTCGTCGCTGCTTACTTTTTCAATGAGGGCAGATACGCTCCCTGAATCTATGAGTTCACCCGATTTAATTAGCAGTATTTCATCAGCAATGGTTTCTATATCGGAAACTATATGCGTTGAAATGATTACGATCTTATCTTCGGCAAGGTTTGAAATAAGATTTCGCGTGATTACCCTCTGTTTAGGATCAAGCCCCGCCGTCGGTTCGTCTAAGATAAGCAGCTTCGGGTCGCCCAAAAGCGCTTGTGCGATCAAAACTCTCTGTTTCATACCGCCCGAGAATCCGCCGAGCTTTTTGTTTGAAACATCAGATAATTCGACGAGCGACAAAACACGCTCGACCTCGGATTTTATTTTTTTGCCGTCAATACCTTTTAATGTTGCAAGGTAACCCACAAATCTCGCCGCCGTAAAGCTTGCATACAGCTCCTGCTGTTGGGGCATAAAACCTATTTGAGATCGGTATTTCGAATCGAGTTTGTATATGCTCTCACCGTTCCAAAGTATCTGCGAGCCCTTATCTGAGAATATATTCTGAGTGATGATATTCATCATGGTGGACTTTCCGGCTCCATTAGGTCCTAAAAGCCCGTAGATACCATCGTGAAACTCGTAGTCGAAGTCGATAAGAGCGTGCTTATTGCCGTAGTGCTTATTGACATTTTCAAGCTTTAAAACAGACACCTTGTTTCCTCCTAATCTAATAACAGTTCCTTTTCCTTAACGGCGACAAGCTCAGCGTTGCTCATAAAGCTTACTATGTACTTTCCCTTGTAATAAGCTCTGATGGTGCATATCTGCGTGGTGTGAATCTTTCCGGTTTTAAGCTCATATGCATATCCGTCGCCGGTACACATAAGCATTTCGTCAAAGATGCAATAGCCTCCCCACTCTGCCTGCGTAAAACGCTCATCTGTGATTCTATATTCATCGCCGCTGTATGCACGGTTGATAACGATCGTTCCGTCGTCCTCAATCGTTATAAGCCAATCCTTTTGCGCGCAGTGTATCACCTTGTCGCACTCTGTAAACTCGCCGCTGTCAAAATCATAGAACATATAATGATAGGTGCTCGGTTCAGCTTTATTCTCAACGCCATCGGAAAACCGAAACGCCAACGAGTTTTCATATCTGCCGAATATGCTTATTTCTGCATTGTACCCCTCTTTTAAGGATAAGATTTCGCTGAACTCTTGGCTTTCAAAATCGTAACTGTATAGATAGACCTTGTCATAATCCGTCGTAATACCGTTTTTACAACCGAAATCCCTTGCTCCAAAATACGCCTTTCCGTTTTTGACATAAATGCCTGCTGACGGAAATAGTCCGTCAAGAACTGCAATTTTTCTTCTGTTTGTGCCGTCAACATCCGCAGAATACAGCGTTGATACTTCGGTGATCTCACCGTTTTCGCCATATACGAATTCACTGTCAAACCAACACAATTTGTCATCATAAATGAATTTTTCGCTACTTATCCCAAGGGCAGAGCAGGTGTCAGGGTCGGTATGCGAGCAGTTAGGCTTCGGGCATATCGGCACCGTTACCATTGAGTCAAAGTCCAAAAACTCGACTGCGCCGTTGCCGTCAGCATTTAGAAATATTCCGTTTTTATAGGCGGTATAATCCCGCGGACTTACATAATAAAGCGTCTCATCGTTATCTGTGCTCTCGCAGGAAGAAAAAAGGAATAAAATACTCACAGATAATAAGAAAATAATTGCTCGCCATATTTTTCTCATTTTCATCACTCCTAACTATTTCTTATGCGCCAATAACCGCAATAGTATAATTGCGGCTATTGACTATATTATGTGATATAAACTGATGTTAATAATAGATTCTACGGCAAGCTTATGCTCCCATTATATGAATCTGATCTATATGCAGAATATGAGGCATATACATCCCACCATGTGCCGCCACCATTTGATATCGAAGTTGAAACACTGTTCCCTGTTCCGTTATTTCCATTTGATGTGGTAAGAACGCTGCCACTGGTTGAACTTTTATAAGTTCCATTGATGGTCACGCCTATAGTAAAATCATTATATGTGGAGTCTTGTGTAATAGTTGCAGTTGCCACGCTAGAACCTATATTTAGTGTACAGGGAAGCGAAGCTAACCCCACATTCAAAGTGCCGGTGTAATACCCAGACGAGGCACCTGCAAACACAGTTACTGTTAAAGCCATCGCAACAATAAGCGCTAAGACAATAGCCAATATCTTTTTCATTTAAACATCTCCTTTATTCGTTATTACATCATCAATTTATACCGCAATAATATTTGCATTATGAAGTCGAAGTTAAAAGTTCTCTCTCACCAACCGCAAATATCTCACCCGTGCTGTTATTCTTTAGTATGTATTTCCTGTTGTAGTACGCTATTACAACCCCCGAATTATTCAGATTATATTCTGTGCCAGTTTTGAGGTCGTAAGCTACGCCATAAAATGAACTGATGAGTATATCATTAATGATTTTATAATCGTTCGCAGTTTGAGCTATTATTCTATCTGAACTAATACATATTTCTTCTCCATTGAGCCTTCTGACAAACACTGTGCCGTCATCATTAAAACATATAAGGCAGTCTTCCGATGCGCTGACCGTATTTTTGTCTAGAATGTCAAGTTCATTGTTTTCAAGGTTATACAGGGCATATTTTCTGTGTTCGTCATAATTCTCCCGCATACCTAATTCCGGTGTTCCCTGATATATCATAAATAGCGCATTACCAAAGCTGCCACGAATATATGCTCCTGAGTTGTATCCCTCAGCAAGGAATTCAATTTGCGCAAACTTTTTTTCGCTAAAGTCATAAGAATATAGGTACTCTAGCGCATAGTCAGCTGACATCTCGCTTTCATATTCCACATCAGTCGCGCAGAAATAAACTTTCTTATCGTAGACAAAGGCTCCACCGCTGACACGATATCCTTCAAGTTCTGCAACTTGTCTGCGGTTTGTACCATCCGTATTTGACATATATAATGTGGTATTATCCGTTAGATTTCCAACATCATCATATCTCATTTCATTAGCGAGCCAACACAAAGAATTGTTGTAGACAAAAATTGTACCATTAATTCCTAGCGCTGAGCATTCATTTTCATCTGTATGAGGACAATTAGGCTTTGGGCAAATGGGGACGGTGATCAAAGAATCAAAGTCTGCAAATTTCACAATTTGAGAATTACCATAGTCAATAAATATCAATCCGTTCTCAAAAGTTATTTGATCAGGGCTAATGTATCCGAAATACATTGTTTTATCGTAATCGATCTCGCCACAGGAGACGAATAGCAATAGCAAAACAGATATGCAGGAGAAAAGGACTTTTTTAATCATATTAACACCCTCATTGTGCTAAATGGCATTAACCGCTTCCCTTGGGGGTGCGGCTAACGCTTAGAAGTATGAATTGTTCAAGTGATTATGGTATTACGGCAGAACCGTACTGCCACTATAGCCTCCGCCATTTGCAGAATAAGTAGCCGATACATCTGTCCATGTTCCTCCATTGTTGCCAATGCTAGCAGAAACATTATACCACTCGTTGCTATTTCCGTCAGTGGCAGTCAAGACACTGCCGGTAGTAGAGCTTCTATATTGTCCTTTTATGGAAACTCCAAGTGTGACAAATCCAAATTCGGGAAGTTCAGCAGTTGCTGTAGCACTGCTAGAGTCAATGGTAAGAGTGCAATAGACATTGTAAACGCCAATTGGAATCTGTCCTTTATAGGTTCCCGTTGTTGCACCTGCGAACGCAGAAACCGTTAATCCCATCACAATAACTGTAACAGTGAGTAAACAAGCTAAAATTTTTGCGACTGATTTTTTCATTGTAACATCTCCTTTGATTTTTTATTTGCTATTGAACAATTCATACTGTCTATTTGCTTCATCTATAACATTCTGTATTCCCGCCTCGGCAAGTAACCGCTTATATTTTTCTACAAATTCATCAAAGCTGAGATCAGGCTTGGAGAATGCGTCATGTGACATATCTTCGAGGACAAAATATACTGCGCAGTTTTCGGCGTCGAAATCAGATGCGTCAAACGCAAACCCCTGGTCGTTTCGAACAGTAGCAGATTTCAAGGTTTCTTTATACTGCTCCCTACTCGTCTTTGTACCGTTTTCAAAGCTATTAGGTGTTGACAATAGCCTATTAACATATGCAGGTATAGATATGGCATTTCTGCTATGATCAGCATATCCATCTACGATGTTATAATCTCTTCCCTCCGCACCATATGTAAGCAAATCGCTCAAATATGCGTCTGTGAAACAAAGACACAAAAGCTGGAATGCTTCGTCAGGATGTTCAGAACTCACGCTTATGCCAGTAACAAAGTTTGGGCATTGCATTACCGGCTCATTTTTCATTTGTGGTAGCAAACTTAACATTTTTCCGGCATATGTGCATTCTATAGGCAATCCATTTTCAAGGTTCACATAACTATATTCTCTTACGGCAAAAAAGTTATTTCTGTAATCGCTACTTGCTAAATCATTTTGCAAAAGAGTATATACTTCTCTTATATTATTTAGATATTCGCTATCTTCCAAAATGCTTATTGCACATTTTTGGGGTTCATCAAAAACTACGCCATGAGCTAACCATTTTGAATTTGTATATTCAGCGGTTGTTGCAAGATTATTATACAAATAAAACGGAACTATTCTTTCACTCTTCGAAATTTGTAAGAGCTTATCTATCTGCTGAGATGGTGGCGTAGCTATGTCATAATCATACTTTTCTACAAGTTCTTGGTTGTACAAATATCCGTAATTCAAAGATATCGACCTGAGCGATCCATCTATGGCGTATATGCTGTCATTAATTTTTAGCGTGTCCCAATGCTTTTCGGGAAAAGCATAATATAATTGCTGCCCAAGTTCAGTGTTGAAAAGATAATCATCAAGACATATATACAGTCCATCAAAATAATCTCTGTAATAAGAGAAAACTCCGTGTTCCCAAACATAATCAATATCGGAGAAAATAATATCCACTTGTTCTCCGTTACTAATTCTTTCCCTAACGCCAACTGAGTAACCAGAACCACGTATATAGTTTTCAATTGGCAAAAAACAAACAGCATAATCGCAACCGATACTGTCAAGATATTCATTTACTTCATTCGCTCTCGGTGGTTGGTATATTGATTGCTCATATGTCCAAATCAATATGGTTTTATCAGGGTATAATGCTTGAATTGTTTCAAAATCAACGACTTCATCGTCATGTGACTCGGGCAACAGTTGAATCTCCTCTGAAGTACTATTTTCATCTGAATAGTCAAAAGTGTTTTGAGTTTCAGTATTGCCACACGAACTTAGTGACAAAATTACAGCAAAACAAATAACCGTTGAAAAGAATCTTTTCACATACATCCTCCTTGCTGGAAAATATAAATAGTTATGCTCACGCTATGCACAGTATCTGTCAAGTCCTTGCTTTTTCTGTGACTTCTTCGACGGATTTCCCTAAGTGCCCGCCACCTTGCATACTTTTATCACCATAACATTTGTAATTAAAAACATATCCATTGCAATGTTTCTAATATAAAAATATTATTTCCTCGACACTTAGTCAATACATTTTACACGAATGGTCGAAAATCGCGCATGAATGGTAAAAAAATATACAAAGTAGCAAATTTTTTGACGAAAAAATCACATTTTAATGCACCACATTATAAAACAATAAACAGACATTTGTTAATGTGGACTAATATCACGCCTTTAGATTATACTCAGTATATCTTTTTGCAATTTCAATGTCAATGCATTTTACACGAGTGGTCGAAAATCGCGCATGAATGGTCAAAAAATATGCAAAAGTGCGAATTTTGACGAAAAAAGACCTTTTAATATACCAATACTGCGAAACAATAGACAGCCATTTGATGACTGAACCTAATGTCTTTATTATATCACATTTATTTTTATTTGTCATCTGTTTTTTCTTCAAACCGGCTTTCCAACATAAGCTGCACAAATTTCTGCACAAATGATATTTGCTCGTCCGTGCACAGCCGAAGCAAATCCATTATATCCTGCGGAACATTGTTGGAATGCATATCGCCTAAAAGCAAATAATCAGGCGTCACGCTCAGGGCGTCACAAATTCCGCAAAATAGTGCCATACTTGGCACAGCGCGGCCGCGTTCAATGCTTGATAAATGGTTGTTTGAAATGTCAAGTATATTAGCAAGTTCTTCCTGTTTGATTTTTTGAGATTTTCTTCTTTTGGCAATGCGCGTTCCCAATTCTTTTGTGTTGATTTTCATATATATCACCATGGATATAGTACCATTAAAGATGTTTCTTGTTAACAAACAATTATAGAATTATTCTACATTAGTTGTAATAGTGAAAATATATTTTAAACAGAAATTTTCTTTAATAAATTGAAAAATATCAGAATACATCCATAAAAACGCCATTTAAAAGCATTTTTTGACCAAAGCTCCCATAATACTTGCAGATATCCATGGTCAATGATAAAATATAGACATACTTTTAAGGAGGTATGCCTTTATGAAAAAGAACAAAACATCAGTGTCAAAACTTGCATCGTCATGTGCAAGCCTTCTTGGAATGACTCTCGTTGTCTGCGCCAATACTGCCTCAACGGGACTTGTTCATCAGCCCAAAGCTCCCGAAGGGCTTAAGAAGTTCAGCAAGCTGAAGTGATGCAGAGAATTGCAGACGCAGTGGCGAATTGGCTTGTGAAAAAGAATGCAATCAATTCGGAAGATTCAGCGCTATATAGCTATGCTATGTTTTGCGTTATGATCACTTTAATCCCTATTATTCTTTCTGTCATAGTCGGAATGATATTGAATGTGCTGTTTGAGAGCATTTTGTTTATCACACCATTTGTCCTGATCCGCAAGTACAGCGGGGGATTTCATTTGAAGTCCCCCAACGTATGTCTCTTTGTTTCAATCGGAATTATTGCGGTGTTTATCTTGGGTATAAAACTCGTACTACAGTATGAACTTTATTCTGTACCTTTAATCGGTATGATGCCGTTTGGCGTGTTGCTTTTTATTAAGAGTCCAATTGATACAGAAGAAAGAAAGCTGAGCGAACGCGAAACAGTTGTTTTCGGAAGAATTGCACGAGTTATGGTGATAATTTTTCTGATAATTGTTCTCATTTTGGCCTATTATCACATATTCCGCATTGCAATACCAATCAGCTTCGGCATTATTTTATCAGGAGCTTTGCAGGTGCCATGCTGTTTTATTGAGAAGAAACAATAGAGACCAAGCAATTTAAAGCAAGGAATGAAATGAAATGCATACAAATTTCGGAGAGTTCCTTGTACAAAGACGCTTAAAAAGCGACATCTCTGCTAAATGGTTGGCCGAAGCGCTCGGCATATCACAAGTATATATGTGTGATATTGAAAAAGGGCGGCGGCGTATGTCGGATGAGATGCTAAAAAGACTTTCCGAACTGCTGTTGCTTTCCGAAGAAGAACGCTATGAGATGTATGATCTTGCTGCAAAATCGTACAATACCGTCAGTCTTGATGTTACCGAATATGTCATGTCTAACGACATGGTGCGCAGGGCATTAAGGACAGCGCAAAAGTATGATACACCCGATGACGTGTGGCAAGAGTTTATTGCTCAAATAATTGTACATGGAAAATAAAAAGTGACTTTCGTCATTTTTTATTCCAAAAACAATTCGCACTTTTGCGAATTTGAGCAAAGCATTATTATGTTTTTGCCCATCTGTAAAAGCAGACGGGCAAAAATTTTATAAAAAATTTTTTCTAAAAAGTTTGGCAATTTCAAACTTTCAGCGTTGAAGGTTACTGAAAGGGGAAAATTGCCCGCCCCCGAGGAGAAAGGGGGTGTAAAAATGGACAAAGAAAAGTCTGAATTTGAAGCGCGATGCAGATTCAATGCTTACTGCAAGAAAATACTTCGCAACGAGTTGATAAGTTCGGTACGCGAGTACAAGAAGCAGCGCAGACACGAAGTTTCATTTGAAGATTTGACACCAAAAGAAGAAAAGCAGCTCTTTACCGTTGACAGATATTTTGACGAAGAAAAAGATGACGCTTTTTATATCCAAGGATTAAAAATCAGCAATGAACTTTTAAATAAGGCGTTGCAAATATTGCCGAAGAAAAAACTTCAGGTCGTAGTCCTGCATTATTTTTATAATATGTCGGACTCGGAGATTGCAAAGCTCATCAATGTTTCTCGCAGCACGGTTCAATACAGACGGACAAGCTCTTTTGAGAGGCTAAAACGTTTTTTGGAGGAACGTGCCGATGAATGGTAGCAGAGAACAAGGCTTACTGCCTTATTCAGTCATTTGTGCCGCGATAAGCGGTAACTCCGAAGCAATCAAAGCAACCGTTAAACATTACAGCAGATACATAGCCTATTTGTCTCTGAGAGAGACGCACGGCAAAGACGGAAGATTCCGTTGGGAAGTTAATAGCGAGCTATACGAACGGTTGAAAGCAAAACTCATCTATGCAGTTTTGGAATTTAAGATCTGAATGAAATTTTGCGCTTTCCCCTTTTGCGCAAAATCGGACAGATAATGCAGCTTGACAAATATGCCCGCAAGATAACGGCGGTGCATCATATGGCAAATCAGATACGTTCCTTTTGCAACGAGCCGTTTGACCGACGCGCCATGACGCTGTTTTAGAACAGCCGAGCGATAGAGCCGCGACATGAAACAGGGCGGGCAACCTTGTGGGCGACGATGTGCAAAAGGTATAATGATACGCACCTATAGTCATAGCTTGAGCGTGGGTCGGGGTCCCCGCAAAATCGTAGATTTTGTGGGGTGACGATAGCGTCGCACGCATTGAGTAGGTCTGCCTTAAATGAGCAGGGGTGAAAGTCCCGTGGAGCTGAGCCGAAAAACTTTCTGAAAGGAAAGTCCACAGCCGTCTGACAAGCAAGATAAATAAAGAAAGGGGATATATGTGAACAGCATTATTCTTATTTCCCAGCGTGACGCATACAGGATAATGTTCAAAGATTATCCCGACGTTCTGAACATCGAAGAAATGTGCGGCATTTTGGGTATAAGCACAAAGACAGGCTATCAGCTTCTTAAAGACGGAAAAGTTCAGAATCTCAAAGTCGGTCGGTCGTACAGGATTCCGAAGATACATCTTATGACCTACCTCGGCATTGGCGAAAACATATAAAATGCACAAAAGATGACACGAAAAATCGGCACTTTAAAGCAATAAAATCACTGACATTTTTGAGCCGTCCATGTTATAATAACATTACAGCATGGTAAGTGTTATCTGATTTAAAAAAGGAGGTCAAAATGGTATCAGGTCACTTGCAGGAAAAGAACGGCACATTTTATGCCGTACTCAACTATGTTGACACACTCGGAAAGAGAAAAACAAAGTGGATTTCAACAGGCTTGCCCATAAAGGGCAACAAAAAAGGGCCGAAGAAGCGTTGATTGACATTCGCCGCAACTTCAAAGCTCCGGAAGGCCCAAATGCTCCCGACGGTGAAATGCTGTTTTCGGAGTATCTCGACAGCTGGCTCGAGATAATCAAAAGCTCGTTAGCAGTTTCGACCTATGCTTCTTACGTTTCGATCGTCAAGAGAAGCACGGCTCCGTACTTTAAGCGGAAAGGTATTTACCTCAAGGACATCACAGCTAAAGATATTCAAGGCTACTACCTTCATGAGCTTAAAACAGTCAGTCCGTCTACGGTCATTCACTACCACGCGCTGATCCACAAGGCGCTCAAGTATGCGGTTAAGATTGACCTCATAGACGTCAATCCCGCCGACAAGGTTGAGCGTCCGAAGCGGGAACATTTCGAGGCAGGATTCTACGATGCAGATGAAGTCAACAGCCTACTCAGCGCAGTCAAGGGTACAAAGCTCGAAATCCCTGTTATGTTCGGCGCTTTCTACGGACTTCGGAGAAGCGAGGTTATCGGACTGAAGTGGAGCGCGATCGACTTTGAGCAGAACGCTCTCACAATCAAGCACACCGTCACCTCATGCAACATCGACGGCAAGCATATACTGGTCGAATCGGACACGACAAAAACCAAGTCGAGTATGCGAACGCTGCCGCTTGTCAAACCTGTTCGGGAAAGGCTGCTCGCTCTCAAGCAGGAGCAAAAGGAAAATCGCCGCCTGTGCGGTCGAAGTTATAATAAGGAATATTCCGAGTACATCTGCGTGAACGAAGTCGGCGATTTGATCAAACCAAACTATGTGACGGAGTTTTTCCCGAAGCTGTTGGAGGAGAATGGACTTAGGAGAATAAGGTTCCACGATCTTCGCCACACCTGCGCGTCGCTTCTTTTGGCAAACGGCGTCCCGATGAAGCAAATCCAAGAATGGCTCGGGCACAGTGATTTCAGTACAACGGCAAACATTTATGCTCATCTGGACTATTCCTCTAAGCTTGATTCTGCGGGCGCACTCATGAGCGGTTTGGGCATTAAATCGCTGTAAGGAGATGTGCGGCGCGCGAAAGGGGTCCCCCACAAACGCCTGCGTTTGTGGGGGGGTAAAGGCGGAGCAGCGTAATGAGCGAAGCGACGATTTCAAATGCGGAGCATGAAGAAAGCGCCGCAAGCGATATGAAGCTTGCGACGCCGTGGCGGAGGGGATGGGATTTGAACCCATGTGAGGTTGCCCTCTAACGGTTTTCAAGACCGCCCCGTTATGACCGCTTCGGTACCCCTCCGTGAAATTCTCCGAATTTTTCATCTCGGAAAAAGGAGAGAAAAATAGGAGAGAAATATTAAATTTTACGAAATCAAAATCCGCGCGAAAGTCCTATAATAAAGGCTTTACAAGAAAACAGCGCCATTTTGGCGTGAGAGTTTTCAAGTATCGCGGAAAGATAATATGCCCTTTTTACAGCCTGCTTAGCATTCTCGGAGTCGCCGTCGCAATTTCGCCTTACTGATGCCCATGCTAAATTATAATAGGTAAGAGACAATTGGTCTGTTCGATGATAAGTTTTCATTATGTTGATACATTGTTTGCAAACATCAATGCACTCGTCATATCTTCCGGAAAGCCCAAGGAATTTTGAAAGATTGTACATTATGGTAGGAAGCGCGCGCATGGATTCGCTGATGTCTAATACGTCGTGCTCGTAAAAGTCCTTTAGGTGATAAAGGACTTTTATCGTGTAATCGGTCTTTCCCATTTCGGAATAAATGATGGCGATATTGTTAAGAGCCGTCGCTTCTTCGTATGTAATAATTCTCGGCAGATTGCTGGCGCCATAGTCGGGGTGAGTCAAACGCATAGCGCTTTCGAGCTTGTCAAGAATTTCTTCGCTCGTAAAATCTTTTTTATAAAAAACAGTGTGCATAACTTCGTAAAACTGCCGGTCGCTGACCGAGAAAAAATCTTTATATTCGCCGAGCTTTGCAAACAGCTCCCTTGCGTCCTCGCGGTCGCGGGTGTTGTAAAGTTGCCGGATTTTCACCTGCAACCGAGTAATCTCAAACTCCTCTCGGCTTGCGGGCAGAAGCATCAGCGCGTCGGAATATCCGAGCCGCTGTAGTAGCGATCTCAGAGTATTTCCATGAGGAACATGACTGCCGCTTTCGATTCGCGAAAGGGTCGGCAGCGAGCACAGCCCCTCCGCAAGCTCGTTCTGCGTGATCCCAAGCTCCTCCCTCCGCTGTTTTATGAAGTTTCCGATGTTGTAAAGCGCCATATATATCATTCCTTAATCGTGGTGATTATTTTATTATAGCGCAAATATGACGATATTTCAAGAGAAGCGGGAGATTTTATGATGAATATAAAGGAAAATCACGAAAAAATTGAAAGTTTTATTTTGTGTACTAAATGTAACGGAAAATAAATTTTATGGAGAAAATACCCTTGACAAATCACGTCTCAACGAATAGTCTTACAGAAATTCGCGCAGGAAAACGGTTTAATCGTTTATGATGAATATGTTGACGACGGTTGGAGCGGTACGAACTTTGAAAGACCCGCTTTCCAAAGAATGATGTCGGATATTGAAGCAGGCAAGGTAAACTGTGTGATCATAAAGGATATGTCCCGCCTCGGCAGGAATTTTCTGGAAGTCAGTAAATACACCGCAATGTATTTTCCCGCAAATGACGTAAGATTCATCGCAATCAACAACGGCATTGACAGTGCAACACAGCAGGATAACGACTTCACTCCGTTTTTGAATATCATTAACGAGTGGTATGCCAAGGATACCTCAAAGAAAATCAAAGCAGCTTTACGGACGAAATTTCAAGAGGGCGTGAGCTTTTGCACATATGCTCCGTTTGGCTACAAAAAAGACCCAAGCGACCATACGCTCATCGAAAAGATTATCGTACACGAAGCAACAAAGGACCCTGACAGCACCAGGACTCAAGAAATTGAAATATTTTACCGATTCGTAGGTAAAATTGATTAAAACACAGACGCACGTCTTTAAGTTTGTTAAACGGGGATTTAAGATAGTATGAGCGAAGCGAATACCTTGTCCCCGTGGGTCGAGCCGGAGGGTACGGAAAATCCGTATCAATTTCCGCAAGGAAATGATTCGGATTTTCCGGCAAGGTACGGGCGAGCGTTCCCCCTCCTTGAGGAGGGGGGTCAGGGGGAGGTGACTTTAGATAGCATTCGCCACTCCGTGGCGAATACCTTTTTGCGGTGGGCTGCGGCGGGCCGGGCTTATTTTTTATTTTACGTCACGCGCGAACACCTTTTCTCTGCCAAGGAGGGTGGATGCAGACAAGCTATTTTTCTTACTTTTATCCGCGAACACCTTATCCCGGCAACAAATCAAACCGTTTCCGCAACAACTGCCGGCGCGCCTTCCCGTTTTAAATCGCCGCCCTTAGCTCCTTACAAATCAAAACCACCCGTGAAACGGGTGGTTTGCACAAGCCCTAAAAGGGCTTGATACTGGCGGGCGACTGAAGTCCCACTGAACGGTCCGCCAACCGCATTGTTTGCTCCGCCACCCGTAAACGGGTCAGTATTTTTGCCCATTTGTCATTCTATTTTTTGTTCTGTTTTTTGCATCTCGCTATGCTCGATGCTTTAAGCTAAAGCTTTTTGCCCCCAGTAAAACTGGGGGTTGCAATTTTCAATGCAAAAGCCACCAGCACAAATGCCGGCGGCTTTTAATCAAATTATTCGGGCTAATGCCGGTCTTTCGGCCGGCGGTCATATGCTCCTAAATTTTCAGAACCCCAATTTTTCCTTGAAGTCCGCGGCGATGACGTCGCTGAGCGCTTTCGCTTCGTCGTGGGTGGGGGCGATGGTCGTGTAGTACGCCTTGACCTTGGGCTCGGTGCCGGAGGGGCGGATGATGACCGAAGCGCCGTTTTCAAGCCTGAACTGGATGACGTCCGACTTCGGCAGATCTATCGCCCTGACTTCGCCGGTCAGAATATCCGTATCGGTCTTTTTCATGTAGTCCGCAAGGCCGACGACCTTGTAGCCCGCGATTTCCTTGAACGGTTCGGCATGGAGCCTTTGCATGAGGGCCGCCATTTCCGCCATGCCGGCCGCGCCCTCGCAGACGAAGTTGGCAATGCCGTGGTAATAATTTCCGTATTTTTTATACATGGCTTCTCTCGCGTCCAAAAGCGAAATGCCCTTGGAACGGTAGAACGCCGCCATTTCGCAGATCATCATAGAACCGACGACCGCGTCCTTGTCTCTGACATACGACCCGGCAAGGTAGCCGTAGCTCTCTTCAAAGCCGAATATGTAGCGGTTTTCTTCGCCTGCGGCTTCAAGATAGCCTATCTGCTCGCCGATGAATTTGAAGCCGGTGAGGACGTCTCTCAGTTCCACGCCGTATTCCTTGGCGATTGCCGAGGCGATGGCCGTCGAGACTATGGATTTTACCGCGACGGGGTTTTTCGGCATCGTTCCGAGGGCTATCCTTTCGCGGCAGATATACTCCAAAAGAAGCGCGCCGACTTCATTTCCCGAGAACAGAACATAGTCGCCCTTGCCGTCGGGAACGGCGATACCCACGCGGTCGCAGTCGGGGTCGGTCGCCAGCAAAAGATCGGGCTGCACGGTCTTGCAGAGTTCCAAGCCCTTTGCCAGAGCCTCTTTTATCTCGGGGTTCGGGAACGGGCATGTCGGGAAGTTTCCGTCGGGCATTTCCTGCTCGGGAACGACGGTGACTTCCTTGACGCCGACTCTTTTGAGTATTGCGCGCACGGGCTTGTTGCCGGTGCCGTTTAAAGGCGTGTAGACGACCTTTAGGCCGCTCTTGGGGGTTATCTCGGGGTGGATTTGCTGCTCTGCGACCTTATCGAGATAGCTGTCGATAGTCTCCTGACCGATAAATTCTATCATGCCGGACTTTAAGCCCTCGTCGAATCCGACGAGCTTTGCGCCGCCGAACATCGGGACCTTTTCGATTGCCGCCAAAACTATATCGGCGGCTTCTATGGTCATCTGGCAGCCGTCCGCGCCGTATGCCTTATAACCGTTATATTTCGAGGGGTTGTGGGAGGCCGTGCAGACGATACCGGCCTTGCATTTTAAATGTCTGACAGCCCATGAGAGCATAGGCGTCGGCATAAGTTCGGGGTAGATATAAGCTTTGATGCCGTTGCCTGCCAAAACCCTTGCGGCTTCTTTTGCGAAAACGTCGGACTTGATCCGCGAGTCGTAAGCGATGGCCACGGCCTTGTCCTCGCCCTTAAACGCGCCGTTGACATAGTCGGCAAGACCCTGGGTAGCTCTTCTGATGGTGTAGATATTCAGGCGGTAGGAGCCCGCGCCGATGACGCCCCGAAGTCCTCCCGTGCCGAATTCGAGGTCGCGGTAGAAGCGGTCTTTGATGGCCTCTTCGTCGCCCTCGATGGATTTAAGCTCGGCGATAAGGTCGGGGTCCTCGGTGGCGTTTTCCAGCCACAGCCTGTAAAGTTCAAGTTCTTTCATTATTCTTTCTCCTTTCGGAATATAATAATACAAGATAATTATACTACAGACCGAGCATTATTTCAAGAGAGCATAATATAAAAATTATCGGGGTCGGAATTGGGCAGATTGCGGGGGGAGGAGAAAAAAGGGGCAGCGCGCCACGGCATTGAAAAAGGTATTCGCCAACCATTAGTGAGAATCCCCATCAAATTCCTTACGAAATCGGATGGGGATTCTGTGTGTACACTCCTGCGCTGCCTAAGTTAAAAAGGGATTCGCTTCGCTCATACTATTGAAAAGTCCCCCACCCCGTCCCCTCCCCCGAGGGAGGGGAGCGCGAGTAACCGAGCGTAGTGAAGAAAAATCCTGCCACGACACCGGGAAAAAGGTATTCGCCACTGACGTGGCGAATACCTTTTACCTATGGGCAAAGTGGGCGGGAATCTAAATTTTGGCGATATTATTTGTCCTTTGACCTCGGGCAGGAGCACAAAGCCTTGGATTTTTGCAAAGCCCGAGCGAGCGAATCCGGCAGGAATCGCGAGCGAGGGGTGGTTACGCAGGAAGTGAAAGACTCCATATATAACATAAAATTCCAAAATCTAAATCCCGCAAAAGTAAAAGCTCCCGCCATTTTTTAAAACAGCAGGAGGTTAAGTTCTCGCGCCCGCGAAAAGTCAAAGCGGAGCGCATAAAAATAGCCCCGGCGATTTTTTGCGCGGGAGCGTGACTTTTCGCGGAAAAGGAGCGGCCGCCCGTAAAGCGAAGCCGCGATTTTCCATAATTTTATAAAGAAAATCGCGGCAAGCCAAAAGGGCTTGCTGTTTATATAGGGGCCCCCGCAAACGCCTGCGTTTGTGGGGTAAAGGCGGAGCAGCGGAATGAGCTTGAGGTGCTTTCAAATGCGCAGCATGAAGAAAGCGCCGCAAGCGATATGTAGCTTGCGACGCCGTGGTGACAATAGAAGCGTTATTTCTTCCCGTTCGACTTCCCTCGGCGGCAATTATTGCCTCGGTCGTCTCACGGAGAAATAATCGCATCTACAGTCACCACAAAAAACCGCCGGAGCGGTTCAAATAGGGTTCCCGCAAACGCTTGCGTTTGTGGGGTAAAAGCCGGAGCGACGGAGTGAGCGAGAGGCGGCATTAACAACTTATAAAAATGCCGCCGCGAACGATACGGAGTCTGCAATCACAGGAGCCCCCGCAAACGCTTGCGTTTGTGGGGTAAAGGCGGAGCAGCGGAATGAGTGAAGCGGCGATTTCAAATGCGTAGCATGAAGAAAGCGCCGCAAGCGATATGTAGCTTGCGACGCCGTGGTGACCCGTACGAGAATCGAACTCATGTCTCCGCCGTGAAAGGGCGGTGTCTTAGCCGCTTGACCAACGGGCCGGTGGTGGCTGTAACTGGATTTGAACCGGTGACATTCCGGGTATGAACCGGATGCTCTAGCCAACTGAGCTATACAGCCATATTAGACAGCTTGATTATTATACCCGAAAATCGGGCTTTTGTCAAGCCCTTTTTCAAAACTTTTTGAATTTTTTGCAGCATTTGCTCCCCGAAAAAAATTTACCGGGTATCCGAGCTTTGTTTTGTTTTTGCATGCGGCTCGGGTACCCGGTTTTGTTTTTATTCCATCGGCTCCTCGATCTCAAAATACTCCTTGGCTTCGGACTTGAACCCGTCGCTCACTCTGAAATAGCCGTTGGAGTCCCATTCTCCGCCCGGCATTCTGTAGGTGGCGGGGCTTAAGGAATTCTGCACGAGATATTCGTACGCGTCTCTTGCGGCAGAAAACGTCTGGGAAGTGATGTCGGTGTCGGAATTGTTGTAGATGACGTTGAAAATGCTCTGCATGTTGCTTACAACGCTTCCCGAGTTATAGGAGCACGCCGAGTTTATCAGAGCGGCCGCAAGCTCTCCCGTGGCCTGAGCCCTTGCCGCGTTTCCGCCTGTGTATAGCGGGTATGTGATTATCCTGCGGATGTCGTCGCCCCAGAGAGTGCGGGTCGAAGCGCCCTGACTGAAGCTCGTTATCTCCCCTGTCTCCTCGTTTTTATAGTACATGTCCTCCGGGAAGTTATAGCCCGTGGCGCCTCCGAGATACTCAACAAGACTTTTCCAGCCGTCGTCGGTTATTCTTATGTATCGGTCGGCGTTCACGCCTATGGCATTCTCTACCCCCGAAACGAGATAGTTGAGCCCGCCCGTCGAATAAAGCGACGAAAGCGTTCCCTCGGTGCCGTCGACGGAGGAATACACCATCGGCGAGACGGGGATTATCCTCACCGAAAGCTCGTCGGGAAGAATTCTTACAAGCGCCATGCCGTTTATCGTTTCGCCGTTTGCGCCGATAAACATGATGGTCTCGCGGCTTTGGGAATAGTCCTTTGCCGTGACTTCCGCGGGCGTTTCTTCGTTTTCGGCCTCGGCGGCAGCCTGTCTTGCGAGCTTGGGCTGTGTGACGAATCTGTCGAGCAAAACTAAAGCCGCAAACCCGAATACCACAAGCGAAACAAGCATCGCCATGACGTAAACTATCAGCACCGGGGTTTGGCTCGGTCTTTTCTGTGACAATATAACCTCTCCTTTTTTAGAAAATTTTTCTGCGAAACCGTTGCAATTTCTTTAATTAAGGTGTAGAATAGAATAAGCCGGCAACGGCATATTTTATATCATCAGAGGGAACAGCTATCGAAAATATTGTTACATATCCCGAGCGCACGGCCTGCTTTACGGGACACAGACCGTCAAAATTTCCGTTTGACACTAAAAACGAAGAATATCTTAAAGCGTTTTTAAATCGGGTCTACACGCTCATATTTGAGGCGATACTTTTTAAAAATATCAACGCGTTCTATTGCGGCATGCAGGTCGGCATGGATATATGGGCGGGAAAGATGGTGCTTGAACAGCGAGAGATCTTTCCCGACTTAAAAATCAAACTCATCTGCGTTTCTCCGTTTGAGAATGAAATAAAGAGGCGTCGGGGAACCGATTTAGAGGATTATATCATGCTCCGGGACAGCTGCGACGAGTTTATAACGCTCGGCAAGGAATATAACAAATACTGCTTCAATCGGCGAAACGAATATATGGTCGACCGCTCGGGCTATGTGATAGCCGCGCTGTCCGACTATAAAAGCGGCACCTATAGTACCGTGAGATACGCCCGAAAGCTCGGCCGAGAAGTGCATGTCATAGACCTGAACAAATTCGCCGAGGAACAGGGTTTTGCCCGTCCATAAATAAATATACCACAACTTCACGGGTTTTTCAAGCCTAATTTGCCATATTGTAATAATTTGATCGGAGGAAAATCATGCAAAACTACTTAAGGCGCGCTTGGGCGGAGATTCACCTTGACCGCCTCGGAAGAAACGTAGAAAAGTGCCGGTCGCTTTTATCGCCCGAAAACGAGCTCATGTGCGTGGTAAAGGCGAACTGCTACGGCCACGGCGTCGAGCATATCCTGCCGTATTTGAGGGACTGCTGCGGCGTGAAGCACTATGCGGTGTCGAATATCGTCGAAGCGGTGGATCTGAGAAAATCCGGCATCCGGGACGATATTTTAATTCTCGGCTACACTCCCGCCGAAAACGCCCCCGCAATAATCGCCCACGACCTTATCCAGACCGTGACCGATCTTGAGTATGCAAAAAAACTCAGCAAAGCTATGGAAAAGGACCCGGTGAAACTGAGAGCCCACATTGCCGTGGACACAGGTATGACCCGAATAGGGCTTCGGGGCGAGACCTGCGAAGAGGAAGCCGAGACGATTTACGGCCTGCCCGGGCTTTCGGTCGAGGGAATTTTCACGCACCTTGCCTGCGCCGATTCGGAGGAAGACGATGATAAAAAATACACAAATAATCAAATCGAAGAGATTTGCGGCCTTGCGGCACGCCTGAAAAAACGGGGCTTGAACGTCGGAGCGGTGCATTTTCTTAACTCGGCGGGCTGCGTTTATCACAAAGACGCCCGGTCGGACTTCGCCCGCTTCGGGATAATGCTCTACGGGTTAAAGCCGAATTACAGTCTGGCGCTGCCGGTCGATTTAGAGCCGGTCATGGAGCTTAAGGCATGCATAGCCCAGGTCAAGACCGTCGAGCCGGGCGTTTACGTCAGCTACGGCAGGACCTACAAGACCGAGCGCGAGACCAAGATCGCGACCGTTACGATAGGCTACGCCGACGGCTATCCGAGGCTTTTGTCGGGAAAATCCGAAGTCCTCGTCCGGGGCATGCGCGCGCCCGTCATCGGCAGGATATGCATGGACCAGATGATGATAGACGTAAGCGGCGTGCCGGACGTTTGCGAGGGCGACACGGTAACGTTGTTCGGCCGCGACGGAAATGACGAAATAACCGCGGACGACCTCGCCGACCTCATCGGGACGATAGGGTACGAGATAGTCTGCGGGATAAGCCCGAGGGTCCCGAGGGTAGAGGCGGGGTGAAAGACGGTTGGGGGAGGGGGGTTATTCACGCCTGAACCTCCCGAGAAAAAGGGATTCGCTTCGCTCATACTATCTTGAAGTTCCTCCCCGGAACATCCTGCCGTAGCCCTGCCAAAAGGTATTCGCGCTACGCGCTCATACTATTTTGAGTCACCACCCCCTGACCCCCTCCTCAAGGAGGGGGAACGGCGGGAACAAGAGCTTTTGTTTGATAAACGAATGATGATATAGAGGCGGCTTTAGCGCTTTAAAGTGGTGAACACATATATAATAATGGTTCAATCATGAGGACGGGAAAGCGGCACTATCGGAGTAAAAAATCCCGCCCGTGGGCGCCCACCATTCGCCCGTGACGTAAAACAAAAAGAATCCCGATCTGCTATAGCTTGAAGAAAAGGTATTCGCTTCGCTCATGCTATCTAAAAATCCCCCTCCCCCGGCCCCTCCCCTAAGGGGAGGGGAATGCTCCGACCAAACCTTGTCTATAATCCGTATCAATTCCTTGCGGAAGTTGATACGGATTATATACCTTGCCTGCCTCGACCCGAGGGGACAAGGTATTCGCTTCGCTCATGCTATTTTAAGTCACCTCCCCCTGACCCCCTCCTCAAGGAGGGGGAACGGCGAGAGCAAATGCTTTTGTATTAAAAGAGACCGTGTGGGTTGTGGCGGGTTTAGCACTTTAAAGCGGCGAATTCACATATTATAGTGAGTTGTCCACATAAACGGGAAAGCGGCACTATCGGAGTAAAAAATCCCGACCCACCACAGCCCTTGAGAAAAGGTATTCGCCACTGCGTGGCTCATGCTATCTTAAATTCCCCCCGACTGAGCTTGCAGAAACCTCGGGATAGCACAGTCCCCTCCCCCATCAGGGGGAGGGGGTACGGGGGTGGGGGAATCGGAAAGGGGTATCGGGGGAAACCGTCAGGGTGTCCCCCGATAGGTAGAGGCACTGAGCTGCCGGTCATCGCTCACGCCCGAGCGAGCGAACGCAGCAGCGGTCGCGAGCGAGGGTCGGCGGGCCGCAAAGAGAAAGTCCCCGCAGTAGCCCCTCCCTTGGGGGAGGGGTTGGGGAGGGGGACTTTAACAGCATGAGCGGAGCGAATACCGATTTTTCGGCAGGCGGGCATGCGCAGTTTTTGGGGGCAGGAGTGCAAGCCCGAAGCGCGGGTTTTGCGCTCCCCTTTTTGAACTAATGCCGAGCGCGGATCTATCTGCCAAAAAATAGAAAAACAAGTTTGAGGCGGCGCAGGCTGCTGCCCAAAATGTCATAAAAATATAAAATATTACTATTTGTAATCGAAAATTGGAGGATTTATGCCAAAGATTTACAGCTTCGCCGGCTTTACCGTCGAGGAGCACGACCTGCTCGACTCGACTAACAGCTACCTGAAACGCCGGGCAGAGGGGTGCGCGGGCGACCTCTGCGCCATTGCGCGCGCCCAGACCGGCGGCCGCGGGCGCCTCGGCAGGAGCTTCTACAGCCCCGACGGCGGGCTCTATATGTCGGCGCTGCTGCACGACCTGCCGGAAGATTTTTACAGATATATAACCCCGGCGGCGGCGGTCGCTGTGGCAGAAGCGCTCGAAGCGTGCGGCTCGGACCCGGCCGGTATAAAGTGGGTCAACGACGTTTACATCGGCGGCCGAAAGGTCTGCGGCATCCTTGCCGAGACTGTCGGTGCGGCCCCGGGCGCGGCGATCGTGGGGGTCGGCGTCAACCTTTTCGAGCCTGCCGGCGGCTTTCCCGATGAAATAAAAAACCGTGCCGGTGCTGTTTTTGGGCAGCAAAGCGAGGGCCTTAGGCTTAGTCTGGCGAAAAAAATTCTCGAAAATTTAAGGCATGAAATACCGCTGCGGGCCGATCTTTCGCAGCGTTACCGGGCGCGATCGATTCTCGACGGCAAGCGGGTAGAGGTACTGCCGACCGGCGGGGAGGCATTTCATGCGCAGGTTTTAGGCGTGGACGACGATTTTCGGCTCGTCGTGGAGGCACAGGGGGAAATCCGGAAGCTGTTCTCGGGCGAGGTCAGCGTGAGGGAGACGCCAAGGGAAAACAACGGGTAGGGGGAAGAGGGGCTGTGGCCGTCAGTGCTCACGAATAAAAGGGGGGCGTTTGTAACGATGAGCAATAAAAAGAACCCGCTGTTGCCTTGCTAAAAGGGATTTGCCACTGCGTGGCGAATGCTATTTTAAGCACCCCCTCCCCGACCCCTCCTCAAGGAGGGGGAATTGCCGCACAAACTTTACCGGAAAAATCCGTATTATTTCCTTGCGGAAATTGATACGGATTTTAATATGCCATCCCGCCACGACCCTATTAAAAGGTATTCGCTACGCTCATACTATTTGAGTCACCTCCCCCTGACCCCCCTCCTCAAGGAGGGGAACGCCCGCCCAAACCTTGGTTGAACCCCCCATCAGAATTTTTGCAAATTCCGGTGGGGATTTTCCGCTCACTCCTGCGCCGCCCAAACCGGGATAAGGTATTCGCTCGCGCACAAGTTTGCGCAGACCTCGGCATGCCCGTCGCTCGCTCATGCTATTAAAAATCCCCCTCCCCCCGACTGGGCTTGCAGAAACCTCGGGTATAGCGCCGCCCCCTCCCCCCATGGGAGGGGGTCAGGGGGTAGGGCGCTTTAGATAGTATGAGCGAAGCGAATACCTTTTGCTGGTGGGTCATGGCAGGAGAGTATATTAAAATCCGTATCAATTTCCGCAAGGAAATGATACGGATTTATCGCCAAGGTTCGTTCGCCCGTTCCCCCTCCTCGAGGAGGGGGTCGGGGGGAGGTGACTCAAAATGGCATTCGCGCAGCGAATCCCTTTTTAGCTTGTGCGACGTAGGAGCCTCAGTAAAAAGCCCTCTCAAAGCTTTAGTCTTTGAGATGGCTTTTTCATTATTGCCTGCTTTAGCGTAACAAAACCCCCGGTTCGGGCAGGTGTCCATAAAGAAGTTTTCAATCAAAAAATTTAAGTTACGGCACCCATCAAGCGGAATTTAGGGCGAAAATAGGGCAAGGATTATCCTTGCCCTATTTTTTATGCTTTCTTTTACCTCTGCCATGCTTTCCCAACTTGCCCAAAATTTTTGACTTTGATATTGCACTTAAAAGCGCAGCTTTCTCGTCAGGTTTCAAAGTATTATATGGGATTTGCAGCTGATTGCAGACCAAAAACAGCTGCTTCTCCCGCTCGCTCCCCTTAAAATTCATAACCTCGTCAATCTTTTTCTGCGCTTCGTCTGCCGTGTACGGAGCGTCAGCTGTCGTACTGTCCGCAAAATGTTTTTCTCTGATGTCGTTAAGTATTGAGAGCAAATCTTGTATCAAAACGCCCTCAATATAATGCTTGTCTACATCTTCCGCGATTTCCAAAGTCCGTGCGTCCAAGGCATTATCGTCACCCGACTTTGCCAAGACTTTAAGCCTGCCGACATTCATGATTGAAGTAAATTCCTCGGTGTGCATTTCCGCGATTCTATCAACGAAAACCTCCGAATCAACGAGCAGCCGCCTAAAGTTTTCATGACAAAGGATTTCACAAATTAGCCTATTATTTAGTTTTTCACTCTTCAAAATATCTATCGCTTCATCACTCAAATGCAACTCGTCAAGAGTTGTGTTTGGGTGATTTTTTGTTTCTGTCAGCCTGAGCAGGTAGTCGGTAGACACACCGTAGAACTCTGCCAAAGTCACTATTGCATATGGACTGATGTCTTTGTAAACATCAGTTTCGTATTTACCAAGGACAGATTTGGATAGCCCAGTTTGTTCTGCTAATTCTTCCAAAGTCAAGTGCTTTTACATTACTCTTAAATCTTTTAACCTTTCGGGAATTGTAAGCTTTGCATACATAATAACTTCGCCACTCAACGTGAGCACGAAAATGTTGTAAAATAAATTCAGGGGTTCCCGCACAGTCGTAAGACTTTGTGGGGGAAAGGCGGAATCACAAGCGTTATTTCTTTCCGCTCGACTGCCCTCGACGGCAACGATTGCCTCGGTTGTCTTGCGGAGAAATAATCGCATGTGTGCGGAATGAGCGAGACCCGACGCGTGCGGAGGGGCGAGGGATATGGAGCCCTGCTACGCCGCAGACCGTGAGAAAGTGATATGCCCGTTGGTGAAGTTTGCGACGAAGGTTTTCGTACCTAAGCGAACCAAGGCGGGCGAGAACGTCATAGCAGCAAAAGCATGGCAGGAACGGCTTTCATTGAAACGGCAAAAACAGAGCAATCGCGAAATGGCGAATTTGTTATCTGCGCAGTATGGATAACCATATCAAACAGCGTGATGCTGAACAGTGTACAGCATTTGTTATACAGTGTGACATTTCGCGTAATAGCGATGAATCACATTAAACCGCGAAATCAACCATGCCAAGTTTGAACAGGTATACGCATCAAGGAAAACTGAAAAGATAAACAAAAGAAGAAAAATATGCATGACAGTTATGCGCGTTTGCTTAGGTGCGAACATCATATGCAGTCAGGCAAATACAAAATTTGAAGGTAAAATGAATATTATGAGCCGCTGCCCGAGAACTTTTACAGCAGCTATCAACGATGGCGGGCGGGTAAAATCACAGGCACACCCGCCGCCAAATTCTGCAATATACCCCTTTCATCATTTCGCTACAAAGCAGAAATATACAAAAAGTCTGCTATTTTTCAGCAGACCGTTTTTACAACAATGTGTACCTTTTCGCAAATCTCAATTTAAAATTTACTGCATTTATTATACTACATATCTGAACAAAAATCAAGTATTTTCGAACTTAAAATTGATAAATTTGCCGAAAGATTCTCACAAAATTTCCTTGGCAAAAATGTACACATTTCAACCATTAGAAAATTGGAGGAATTTTTATGCAACAGAAAAGATTATCTAAGGTACTTACGTTGGCGGTGATTTTATCACTTATAGTTAGCCTAATTGTGGGATGCGGAAATAATGATTCCGGCAGAAGCGATAGCACGGAACAGGGCGGAACTCCCTCGGAAAATGTTTCGCAGACTGGAGAAGGTTCGGAAAAGAATGATGACGAAAAAGATGATTCTGAAAAGGCCCCTTCCGCAGACTCGAATAATGCTTCCGATCCTGCAAAGGGATATGACCTCGCGCTAATCGAATCCAAGGTTGGTCATGGAGGATATGAACTGGTCGAGGGGCAGGACGATAACTGGTCATATTGGATATATCTTTATACAGATGATCCTCTAAAAAGCTATGTGTCGATACAAGATTATATCGGGTCCTCTTCCGATGTGACGGTGCCGGAAACGATAGAAGGTTATCCCGTTACGGAAATCTCCGCTACGCTGTCCTCAAATTACGCGAGCAAAACGGATATAGTGAACATCTCCTTCCCGGATACTCTTTACTTTATTGCATCCGGAGTGTTTGACGAATCCACATGGTATAAGAATCAGCCGGACGGTATCGTGTATGCGGGAAAAGTTGTATATAAGTACAAGGGCGACATGCCCGACGGAACCGAAATTGAGATACCGGATGGCGTGATTGGCATTGCCGGCCACGCATTTGAAAATTGTACCTATCTTGCAAAAATATCTCTGCCGGATTCGCTGATTATAATAGCAAACTCGGCCTTTAATTACTGCACGTCGCTGTCGGAAGTGCAGATGTCGGAAAACATCATGCGTATGACAGCGCAAGTGTTCAGAGACTGCAAGTCGCTCGAATCCATCTATCTTCCAAAGTCAATCCACTCAAGCTACGGAACTTTCACGAAATGCAATGCCATAGTTTACTACGAGGGTAGCTCAGAAGAATGGAATCGAGTATTAGGCGCAAGCGACATACCAGCAATTTGCGGTGTGGACTTTCCCTATTAGGACAACGCTGAGCAATTTATGATTGGCCTTGTTTCGAACAGCGCTTTTCACCGATGATAGTTTCAGAGTTGAGGACTGGATGTCTCCGCTCTGACAAACATGAAGTATCTGAAGATAGGGAGGAGATATGTTGTGAGTGGCTCTACGCAACAGGAAATGACAATACAGGGTGCAGAAAAACAACCGATGTCTGTTGATTATAGCGGCAGGTACGATACATTCGTTGCCAAAAGCGAATTTCACAATTTCCGCATACGCTTTGCAGACAACACTCTATTGGGGCATGATAATCCTGATCTTAAAATCGTCGGAGCAGTTATTAAATATGAACTATGTCAAAGAGGTCAAAACGGAGATGCTTTTGCGAGAAAGTGGTGTCTTGACAATGGTGTCATTATAAATCGCTTTTGAGAATCTGGAAAACCGAATGGCGCACTTCTATACCCCCCCGTGGGGGTATGTGCGCTCTGCGGTGCGGGTCGCCGGTGGCGACCTCTGCCGCAGGCAGAAGCACCGACCGAGGCGACAGCCGAGACGCCTTGCGCTGCCCCGCAGCTATCCCAATAGTTTAAAACCGTCCACGCCGTGGGCGGTATTTTTATGTCACAAAGGAGGAAATATGACCAGAATTGAAGAACAAATCAAGCAAACCGAACAGGAGCTTGAGCAAGAATATCACAACCTTGCTCGGCTCAAAAACCGCAAAACCTACTATGAACATGGTGAACGGCAGAAACGCGCTCATCGCCTTATCACCCGTGGAGCAGCTGTTGAAAACATTGCACCGTCGGTCAAGGAGATGAGCGAGGTCGAGTTTTACGAGCTTGCCGAGAAAATCTTCGCACTCCCCGAAGTGCAAAATCTGATTACAAGGTAGGTGAACTGATGGCAGATTATCACTTTCACGTCACCCAAATCAAGCGCAGTAAAGGTCAATCCGCAGTCGCTTGCGCGGCATATAGGTCGGGAGAAAAGTTATATTCCGACTATTACGGCGAGGTCAGTGATTATACCCGCAAACAGGGAATTATTCACTCCGAGATACTTTTACCTGCCCACGTTCCGCCTGAATATTCCGACCGCCAGACACTTTGGAACTCCGTTGAAAAAGCCGAGCTGCACCCTAAAGCACAGCTTGCATATAGCTTTGACATCGCCTTGCAGAACGAGTTTTCCATGGAGGAAAATATCGCGCTTGCAAGGCAATTTTTGTTCGACGAATTTGTAAGTAAAGGCATGATTTGCGACTTTGCCGTTCATTTGCCCGACCGCAAAGACGGCATACAAAATCCGCATTTTCATGTGCTTTGTCCAATGCGACCGCTTGATGAAAACGGGCAGTGGGGAGCGAAACAACGGAGAGTATATCGCTTGGACGAAAACGGAAATCAGGTTTTGAGCAAAGACGGTCAGCCACTGTTTGAGGCTGTTCCGACTACCGACTGGAGCAGTCCCGAAACTTTGGAGCATTGGCGAAAAGCGTGGTGCGATTTATGTAACGCCAAGTTTGCCGAAAAGGGTTTTGACGAGCGTATCGACCACCGAAGTTATGAGAGGCAGGGCGTTGAACTCTTGCCTACCGTCCACGAGGGTTCGACCGTCAGAGCTATGGAGAAACGCGGAATCCAAACTGAAAAAGGCAGTTTGAACAGGTGGATTAAGTCAACCAATAAGATGATTCTTGCTGCTGAGAAAAAGGTATCGGCTATGAAAAATTGGGTCAGTGAGAACCGCCAGTCGAGCATTGTTCGGTCGCTCAATGCCTATAACTCCATGCAGAACGCAAGTGCTTATAGTCAGACCGCTAAAGTCAAAAACTTGAAAGAGCTAACCGCTGACATCAACTTTTTGAAAGCGAATGGAATTGAAACTTTCGAGGATTTGCAGGTGAAACTTGATGAACTCAACGACAAAATCGACGGTTTCAAAGCACAGTCGAACGAAAAATCTGCACGGCTGAAAGAGATAGATAATTTGCTTATTTGGACGCAGCACTATGCCGAGAACAAGCCCGTAGCTGAAGAACTCTCAAAAATCAAGTGGAAGTCGAAGCACGAGAAATTCAAAGCAGAAAATGAGAACTCACTTAGGCTTTACCATTTGGCAGAACGGAAGTTAAAGCCGTATTTCAAAAATGGTAAGCTACCGACTGGCGAGTGGAGAAATGAGAAAGTACAGCTTCAAAAAGATTTTGAGGAAATACAAAAGCAGTTTTCGGAGGTGCGCGAGGGCGTTAAAAGATTATGGCAAATCAAATATAAGGTTGAACAGGCCAACAATCAAACTAAGGAAAATGAAAAATCAAAAAGGAGAAATGAATATGAAATTTAACAAAAACGGCGAAAAGCCCGAAATCAAGAGCAAGCGTAATATTCGGTTCGACGAAAACGGTCACATTATTGTGCAAAATCCGTCCGCATACTGGCTTCCAAACATCACAACCAAGCAGACGATTGGCGGGACGGAATATACCGTTGTCGCGGAATTTGTCGGCGACGAGCCTTTGCACAAAAAGCTCGAAAGAATATTCGAGAATGATTCAAAATTATCACTTTAAAGTATTGAATTTTGAGAGGAGATGTGCTATGATAGAAATGCTAAATTCAACGCTGACGGTTGCCGAAGAAAAGGAGGAAATTATGGCAACCAACAAAATTACGGCACTGTATTGCAGGCTATCGCAGGAGGATGCCTTGGAGGGTGAGAGCGGGTCAATAGCCAATCAAAAAATGGTCCTTGAGGCATACGCAAGAGAAAAAAGATTTCCCAACCCGCGGTTTTTCGTCGATGATGGGTATAGCGGTACGAGCTACGACCGCCCCGGTTTTCAAGAAATGCTTGCGGAAATTGAGGCGGGAAATGTATCAACTTGCATCACTAAAGACCTCTCGAGGTTGGGGAGAAACTCGGCATTGACAGGACTTTACATCAACTTCACTTTCCCGAAATACGGCGTCAGGTATATCGCTATAAACGACCGCTTTGACACCATCGACCCCAACAGCACGGACAATGACATGGCAGGTATAAAGAATTGGTTCAACGAGTTTTTCGCTAAGGACACCAGTCGCAAAATCCGTGCCGTTAATAAAGCTAAAGGCGGGCGTGGTATACCATTGACGACGAACATTCCATACGGTTACAAAAAGGGCGAAAGCGGAAAGTGGGAGGTTGATGAGGAATCTGCGGAAGTCGTTAAGCAGATTTTCCAGATGTGCATGGAGGGGCGAGGACCATTGCAGATAGCAAAGGCGCTGACTGCTGCGAAAATCTTAAATCCCACGGCATATAAAAATTCCCGTGGATTAACTACACGTCACTTTGACGCTGATCCATACCATTGGAACGTGAACACGGTTGTTCATATTCTCGAACGGCGAGAATACACAGGTTGCACGGTCAACTTCAAAACTTATACAAACTCAATTTGGGATAAAAAGCAACGTGACAACCCCGAGGAAAATTGGGCGATTTTCGAGAACACACACCCAGAAATTATTAAACCTGATGTGTTTAAAAAAGTTCAAGAAATCCGTAAACAGCGGCATCGAAGAACGCGAACGGGAAAGAGCAGTATGTTCTCGGGACTGGTGTATTGCGAGGATTGCGGGGCGAAGATGAGGTACTGCACCACAAAATATTTTGAGAAAAGGCAGGACCATTTCGTTTGTGGCAAATATCGCAGCAATACAGGAAATTGCACTGCCCACTTTATCCGAGCGGTCGTTCTTGAGCAGCTTGTCTTGACGAATATGCAGGTTGTAATCTCATACGTTACGGCTCACGAAAATTATTTTCGGCAGGTTATGACTGAGAAAATGTCGCTCAAAAGTGCTGAAATCGTGAAGTCAGCCAAAAGGAAACTTGCCCAAAAAGAAAAACGGCTTGCAGAACTTGACCGCCTATTCATAAAGATTTACGAGGATAACGTGGCGGCAAAGCTAAGCGACGAGCGGTTTGCGATGATGAGTGAACAGTACGAGGACGAGCAGGCAATGCTCAAATCCGAGATTATTTCCTTGCAAGCTGAAATTGCTGAGCAAGAGCGGCAAGCTGAAAATCTGGAGCTGTTTATTAAAAGGGCTCAAAAATATGAGGGACTTAACGAGCTTACGCCTTATGCCCTGCGGGAACTTGTCAAGGCGATTTACGTTGAGAAACCCGACAAATCAAGTGGTAAAAAGAAGCAGAAGATTAGGATTCAGTATGACCTTGTGGATTTCATACCCATAAACGAGCTTTTGCAAGCGGAAAAGCAAAGAGAAACGGCGTGACCGTAATCACGCCGTTTCAGAAAAAAGTTTTAGCTTCCTTATGACACCCCACTTTACGCCGGGGGATATTTATTTTGTCCGCTTTAGCGTAACAAAACCCCCGGTTCTACCGGGGGTGAATAAAAAAGCTTCAGCAAGAGATGAAAATAACCTCCGAATGTGGTAAGATAGGAAAGGTATGGCGACCGCAAAACTATCAAAAACATCAGGAGGTTATTAGCATGAAAAATGAAATAAAGACGTTGTCACATTCAACGTACAGGTGTGAGTATCATATAGTGTTTGCACCAAAGTATCGAAGGAAAGAGATATATGGGAAACTGAAAAAGGATATAGGAGAGATACTGAGAAAGCTGTGTGATGAAAAGAAAGTAGAAATAATAGAGGCAAACGCAATGCCGGATCATATACATATGCTTGTGAGCATACCGCCGTATCTCAGTATAGCACAATTCATGGGATATCTCAAGGGGAAAAGTACACTAATGATATTCGACAGGCACGCGAATCTGAAATACAAGTACGGAAGCCGGCATTTTTGGTGCAGAGGATATTTTGTGGATACGGTAGGCAGGAATGAAAAAGCGATAAAGGAGTACATAAAAAATCAGTTAGAGGAAGATTACACGATGGATCAGATCACGTTCAAAGAGTTTACTGACCCGTTTACGGGTAGCAAGAATAAGTAGGCAAAAAAGACGATAAGGTACAATATCTTTCGCAAAAAGAAAAAGAGACAAAAATATAGACATGTCCCCGCACTTCTGGTAGAATGAAGTAACCGTAACATCATTCGAAAGGAAGTAAGAAAC
>CANQNF010000024.1 GCA_947625125.1 uncultured Clostridia bacterium | reverse complement strand
CGGGAAAGCCCGAAAACACGGGCTATACCGACATTTAAGAACTTCTAAAGAGATAATCTAAATTCCTATCTAATTTTCAGTGAAAAACAGTTTTCAAACAGTAAGGAACACGGGAAAGTGAAAAACTTGAAAAATTTTATGGAAGGAGAGCCTCCAAAGGCAGGCTCATCTGTATCGGCTTGTTTTTCTCCTCCTCTATGCGCTTTTCGCGCAGTTGCGTCAGCTCCTGTATCCGCTCCGGTTCAAGCCACTTGTCTGCATGAACCTTATCCAGGGAGTATGGCGCCAGGTTCTCATAGCCGACCTCCAGCAGCTTCCGCTCAAGGGTCTGGATCTTCTTTACCTTGGCCTCTGCACGTTTTTGGCTTTTCTGCTCCTTGTCTGCTTTCCGCAGGTCTGCATCGTAGCGGATCTCTATACCATTCTGGATGTCCTGCAGGTCCTGCATCAGATCCCGGCTTGGTTTGGATTCTGCACGGACATTCAGGATCTCTGCTTTAAAAGTCTTGTCCATGAACCAGATGTGATGGTGGTTCAGCATATACTCCTCATAGATCCTGCCGTTCTGCAGTTTCACGAAATCCTCGCAGATGTCCATGCTGACAGGGCGTTCAAAGTAGCGTATACCGCGGGTGATCGTTACAATTTCCTCCCCATCGAACAATGTTCCGTCCTGCCGGATGCGGGTGGTCTTTAAGTCATAATAGACATTCCCACGCTTTTTGCTCAGTGCCCGGTTCCGTATTGGACAGAATTGAGAATAGCACCAGTGGGAACATTGATATGGCTCATAACGCTGTATCCATGTACGAGTACGCTCATCATAATACATATGGTTCCGGCATACCCGGCCATTATGGGCATCGGAATATTCCTGGTATTTCCGCTCGCGTTCTGCCTCACGTTCTGCATTGGCCAGTTCGATGCTGTTATCGTAGTCATAGGCATCCGGTGTCTTGTGGCACACGCACCAGCACTGGATGGACAGCCCGCCGCCGTGGGTTCCATGCAGCAGGGGGTCATTCTTGTCGCACTCAGGCTTATCGTAAGGGCAGCGCAGGACCGGGTTATCATTCTCATGGCACCATTTTATCCCCATATAGCCCATATTGTCTAAGACATTCCTGCCCTTTACCAGTTTCCCGCAGCCGGTCTTATAGGTGATTTCATTGGTGTAAAAGTGGCGGTATACGAAACCTCCATCATAGTTTTGCAGTGGATTCTCCTTGTCGGGTATATAATGTGGCAGATCCACATAGTCCGGATGACGGTCCGCAGTAAAGCCCTGCGTCAGCAGATCCACGGTCAGTTTATTGTATTCCATTTCCATGCAGCTTACCTCCTATAATCCCTGGCATGGACGCATACCGAAGAAATTTTCCATCTGCTTGCGGAAAGAGTCTGCATCCATGTCATATATCTCGCAGAAACAGCGCTCACAGGTGTTTACCACCTTAAAGGTATTTGTGAGGCGCTTGTCCCAGCTGTTCATCTGGCTGCCGCATTTGTGGCAGTATTCATCAAGTAATTTTGCTTTTTGCATATATGAAAAGGGGAACCTGGCGCACCAGGTTCCCGTCTCCTTTCTGAATGATCGCGCTCAGGCAGGGATCATGTCCATAAATTCCTGTTCGGTCAGGACTTTGACGCCAAGCTCCTTTGCTTTTGCCAGCTTGCTTCCGGCCTTTTCACCGCAGATAAGATAATCCGTCTTTTTGGTGACGGAGCTGCCGGCGGTGGCGCCGAGGCTTATGATCCTGCTGTTGATCCCGTCGCGGGTAAAATGCTCCAGCTTGCCTGTCGCTACGATAGTGCATCCTGTAAAGGGGTTGTTCTTGTTCTCTGTCATGGTATTTTCCTCCTGATCTGTATGATGGTTGGTTGTTTTAAAGGTAAGTTCTTTCTGCAGTGTGCGCCACAGGATGAGGTGGTCCGAGTTGCGGAACCATTCCTGCAGGTTACGGCTCATGGTTTCGCCAAAGTCATTTAAGCAGGTAAAATCAAAGCGTGAGGTGGCGGCCAGTTCCAGTTCCCGAAGGCTGCCTTTAAAATGACGCTCCAGCTCCCTGCTGGCAGTCCTGCCGATCATAGGGATGTCCATAGCGACAACATACCGCACGAACGTGGTGCTTCGGCTTGCTGTGATCGCTGCCTGCAGCCGTTCATAGGATTTTTCGCCAAAGCCTTCCAGTGCGATGATCTCATCACGGTAGCGGTCCAGATGGTAGAGATCCTGATAAGTTTTCAGGTATCCCAGATCAATGAACTTCTCCAGGGTTGCTTCAGAGAGGCCGGTGATGTTCATGGCCTTTTTCTCTGCAAAGTGGACAAATTTCTGTAAGATCCGGCTGCCACAGTCAGGGTTGTCGCAGTGAAGGGTTTCCACAATACGTCCTTTGCCAGCTTCTCTGGAATAGATACGGGTCTTTTCTCCACAGCAGGGGCAGACATCTGGCGTCATGTCCTGATAATGGCCACGATCCAGGTTGTCCTCTACATGGGGAATGATCATATTCCGCTTGGATACCAGGATGCGGCATCCGGGATACAGTTCCAGATCCTTGATAAAGGACAGGTTGTGCAGGGATGCCCTGGAGACATCACAGCCGTCGATCTCAATCGTATCGAACAAAGCCACCGGCGCGATCTCTCCGCTGCGGCTTGTCTGCCACTCAATGCCGCGGAAAGTGGTATCATAGGTGTCATCCTCAAATTTGAAAGCGATACCGTCATTATAGTGGTGTCCGGTCCGGCCAAGCGTTGCTGAGTAGGCAAAGCTGTCATACCGCAGTACCATGCCGTCAATCGGGATGTTTGACATTTCTGCCAGGCTCTTTAATGAAGCGATTTTCGACTGAATATCTTCCGCAGCTGCATCTGCCAAAACAGTCACGAATGGACAGATCTGGAATCCGTATTCCATCAGCGAAAGCAGCTTGCGTCCCCGGCTGTCCTGCATATCCGAAAACTCATCCAGTCCGGTCAGGATGTTGAAAGCCCGGAAATAGATCCTGCGTTCTGAACAGACGGATGGATCCAGACAGCGGATAGATCCTGCAGCAAGGTTTCTTGCGTTGCGGTAGGGTTTTCCATCGCTTCCGGTCAGAGTCTGGCTCAGACGTTCAAAGTCATCTTTATGGATATAGCCCTCGCCGGTCACGACCAGTTTTTCCTTGTAAGGGATCTGCGCCGGCACGTTCTGAAATGCGGAGATGTTGTGGGTAATGATCTCGCCCTCATCCCCGTCTCCCCGTGTGGAGCCTTCTACCAGATGCCCGTCTTCATAGGTCAGTTTGATGGTCAGCCCATCCAGCTTCAGCATCAGCAGTGCATCGTGGCCTTTTGAGAACCTTACCAGATCGCTGATCTGTTTTGTCTTATCCAGGGAAAGAAGCGGGACAGGATGCCTCACTTTTTCCAGACTGCTGACAGCCTTATACCCTACGGTCTGCGTGGGAGAGTTGGCAAGGATGATGCCGGTTTCTCTCTCAAGCTGCGCCAGCTCATCGTATAGGCGGTCATAAGCCGCGTCGGACAGGCTGGGGCTGTTCTCATTGTAGTATTCATGCCTGGCATGGTTGAGTTCTTCCACCAGTTCCTGAATACGCCCTTTTTCCATTTCCATGTACGTTACCTCTTTTCTTTTTTAATTTTGTTATTATCCTTGTGCGGGCTCCGGATGCTTCCCTCCTTTCCCGTTGCATAAAAAAAGCAGGAGCTACTGGGCATTGATTCCCCGGTAATTCCTGCTAACGTGCAGCCAACTGCAAATAAAAAAGCCAGGAGGCATAAAGTGCCCTGCACCTTATACATTCTGACTTCGTACAAACTTAAACAACGTGTGTTTCCTTTTACGGAATGGCACAAATCAAATAACAAAGTTATTGTAGCACAATATATAGTATATGTCAAACAGAAACGTACAATATATTGAGCGTGATAGATAAAGGATGGTAGATAGAAAGAAAGAGGGAAACCGGTATGAGCCTGGTTTCCCCCTGACGACTGCAAGATCAGTAGTCTCTGCAGAGTCTATACGTCTTTTCGATCCTGTAGAAAGAAAAATTCACTGATATCCCATTCTCCGTTTAAGTATTTTGCGGCAGCGCATGGAGCGTGGGTTCCGTTTTTGCCATGGCAGGTGCAGTCTGCCTCCTTGTGCCTGGTCAGCAGTGAAGCCAGCATTTCCCAGCGTTTTCTGCGTTCATCCGCTTCCGTGATGTTTTGGCCGCAGTGATGCCTGCCGCACTCCTCGTATTCTGGCGGAGCTTCCTCCGGTTCTTCACAGACTGGGGGAGCAAGCAGGGCAAGGCTTGTAAAAAAGCCGGGCGTCAGGGACTCATCCCGCAGGCGGTTTAAGGCAAGCTCCATCAGGTCATTGTGGCTTGTATTGGCGTCAAAGATATCATCATAAAGACGGCAGAGCCAGTCAAGCAGCTCTGGGAACTCTGCCAGATGCCCATAGTGGAAACGCATATCCGGTTCCTGCGCTGCGTCAGCAAACGCATTTACAAAATCGTCTTCCCGATACCGGCGCTCTTTGAGCCTGTAAGCATCTTCCAGTTCCCTTTCCGTAAGGGCAAATGAGTAGGTCTGCCCATTGATCGTTCTGGTAATTTGTAATTCATTTGTCATAGCGATTGTCTCCTTTAGATCTGATTTGTTCCTTAAGCGGATTTTTCAGAAACAGCAGTTTCCGTGGTTTTTGTTCTTTCAGCCTTGAAGGACTCAACCGGCACCCAGTTCTCGCCCTCCAGGATGCAGTCATTTACAAGGCAATAGATATAGGGCAGGGCCGCAGGCTGATCCGCAGATGTGCCGGTCATACTCTGCAGGCATTCCGGCGTGATATAGAGCGCAAGATGCTTTGTATAGAGTGCTTCCATGCTTTTCCCGATCAGCTCCTTCAGTTGTCCGGCAAGAGCATCGAATTTGGTGATGTCCTGCTCTGCAAAGGCGGCTTTGGAAAGCTGCCGTAAGATGCCGGAGTCGGCAATGGCCTGATTGACCGCGGCAATGACTTCATCCGCATACTCTTTTCGCACGCGGAAGCCGGAAAGAGTTATCTGTTTCAAGTAATCGGATGCGTTCTGGCTAATGCTTCTGCAGAGTGCCTGATACCCGGCTTTATACTTTGTCTTCAGCACTTCCCGCGGAACCTTGTCCCGGTTGCGCTTTAATTTAAGCAATAGCTGTTTCAATTCTTCCCGGAGCAGTTGGCTGTCTTTTGTCTGGGTCATAGAGGAGTCCCCCCCTTTCCTGATGGGACTGCCATAGCTGGCAGCCCCGAATGATTGTGGTTTATGATGCGGCTTGGTTTGCTCCGGCTCCCGGAAGGGTATCCTGGGAGATCGTATAGACAATATCAGAGGTCGCAAAGCGCACATAGTCCGGAGTGGCTTTGAAGATAGCCTTCACAGCGGAAGTCCGGATCAGCTCCCCGTGATACAGGTACACGGCAGGATGCCCCAGCGTCAGTCTGGAAGCAAGTGTGCCGGTGATGTGGATTCTTTGTCTGCTTTTAAATGGATTGCGTTTCATGGTCTTTCCTCCGTTCCTCATGTATTTTGTGCGGTCTCACGGCAACAGTTCTGTCAGTATGTCTGCCATCATTCTGGCACAGGCCCGTTCCCTGTCTGTGACAGGGCGGTAGTGGAGCAGAAGCACAGCGCCATAGGCTGCCTTTCCGGCATTGCCAACCGGGTACAGTGCATCTATGGGATGTTTCCCGTCGCCTAAAAGGTCAAGGGGAGCCAATCCCGGATATTCATATGCGCTCCGTTCGCGGATCCGTTCCCGGACGGGTTCCGGCAGGAGTATCTCCTGCGAGATGGAGATGCCTCTGGCAGCAACGACATTTTCCGAGCTGCAGATGATACAGGCAGCGCTGCTGTTTTTACCAAATGCCGTAAGGCACTGCGCACAAAGGCTGTCCATGTAGGAGAGCGGCTGGCAGTGGCTGATGGTGATATCCCTGCCTTCCGTGCTGATCTCCAGGCAGTCGCCTTCGCGGTAGCGGAGCATCCTGCGGATCTCTCCGGGGATCACGAGCCGTCCCTGGTCATCGAGTCGGCGGATGCAGGAGAGTCTCTTTTTTTCATTCATAAATAAAACTGCCTCCTTTCAAAAAGAAGGGAATACCGGATGGCATCCCCTTCTTATCCTTGTTATCTTCTAAATTTTTGAAATGGCGTCTTTCCCATATCACGGACCCTGCATCTCCATGCGTAACAGTTCTCACAGCCCCTCCGGCAGTAGCAGAAATAATCATGTTCCGTGTGTTCCTGCCACCTGGCGAGCATCCGGATCGGACGCCGGAGTGTGTGCCAGTAAAGAAATGCCAATATACGTTTCATTGCACCCTCCATTCTATGCTGCGCGCTGCTGTCCTGCCTGGCGTGCGGCGATGGTGTTCTTCGCCTGTTTGATCAGTGCAGGGGCAATGGCTGCTTCCCATGCGTCAATATAGGAGGATACTCGGCTTAAGAGCCTGAACAGGTCAAGGTCGCTCAAATTCGCAAAGACCTTTCCCGTGCTGACAAAAGAGTTTGCCTGCATATAGGTTCCGCCGTTTGCATTTTTCTGCGGGATCCCTTTTCCGTTCTCCACCTCCACATACCAGGGGAGCTTACGCACATTTCCCTTGGTATCCTTTGTGGCGCGGATGATCCGCACTTTGGAGACTCTGGAGTACCCTGTTTCATCCCTGGCGCCGAAGATCTTATCCTGCTGGTAGGTAAACTCCTGCAGTCCGATGGACAGGCGGCTTAAAATGAACTTTGTCTCCTCCGGCGAGATGTTGGCGGTAACGGTCACAGCCTTGTCGCCGGTGCCTTTGGAATAGTCTTTCATCAGGATGCCGAT
The DNA here is from genome assembly GCA_947625125.1 of uncultured Clostridia bacterium. Classification (GTDB taxonomy): domain Bacteria; phylum Bacillota; class Clostridia; order Oscillospirales; family Ruminococcaceae; genus Faeciplasma. Next base: position 34,463 of record CANQNF010000024.1, on the reverse strand, counting down.
TAAGGAGTGCTTCTTCCTGCCATCCCCGTCCGGCTCGCCGTCTGCATGGATATGGGCATAGGACGGGATGGAAGCCACCTTCAGCTTGTCCTGAAATTCAATCAATGTCTTGCTGTTCTTATAGACAGCGATCTGGTTGGAAATAAATTCTTCTCTCATAATATCCCTTCTTTCTTTTATGCGGCTAATTTGTCCTTTATCTGCTGGATGATGAGCTTTCCGAGATTGACGGGGAGCTTTTCCAGGTTGGAGATGTCTAAAAAACCATCCCCGTAGATCCTCTGGATGTTTGGTTTGTCATCCCCGATGGCTGCGGCAAAGATCCGGATCCCCTTAGCGGAGTATTCCTTCTTGATGCCCCGCAGGTCAGCTTCCGCCTCCGTGCCGTAGTAGTCTTCCGCAGCGGGCTGCCCGTCTGAGATGATGATGAGCAGCTTGATTGCTTCCGGCCTGGTCATCAGGCGTTCTGCCACATAGCGCAGTGCGGCGCCGTCACGGTTGCCGCTCCGGGCGCTCATATCCATCAGGCGGTACTGGTCTTTGTTGTCGATGGAGTCAAATTCCGCGTAGGCGTACAGCTCCACGTCATGTATCTCTGTGTGTCCGTAGATGGCGACCGGGATCCCAAGCCCCCTGCAGAAATCATGCAGGATAATGGATGCGCTCCTGGCATAGGTGATCCGGTTGCTGCAGCTCATGGAGCCGCTTTCATCGTTAAGGACGGCTACGGCAATATCGACCCGGTCATTAGGGAGCTTTAACTTGTAAAAAATGCGCCCGTCATTACGGTAAGCGTTTCTGATGGTCAGCCTTTTTCCCATGGGCAGGTTGTCTAATTTTCCCCCTTCCCTGAAATCCTTTAGGATCTGCATGATCTGTTTCTGCAGTCTTTTGGAGATCAAAAGCAGGGGAGGAGCTGCTTTCTGGTAGGCTTCCATGTAGCCGGGATGCACATAGCACATCCGGTTCACATTGACATGGACGCCGCGGTGCGCGTTCCCATAGCGGATCCTGTCAGCTTCGTCCTGCAGTTCCTCAGACAGCTCCTGCTCGTATTCGGCATAGGCTGTATCCTCTGCCAGTATGGACATGACCCGTTCCATATCGGCAAGCGCCTGGGAAAGGTATCCGGCACCGGCATAGTCATTGATGCGGGTAATCCCGCCATCGCCGTCTTCTCCGATCTCATCTGTCTTTTCCAGCTCGATCCGTCCGCCCTCCTCGTCAATGACTTTCTGAAGGGTTTCCATTTCCTCCTCCCCGGAGGCGGGATCATGGCTTAATTTTCCGGCCTTCCGTACCGGTTTTCCGGTCCCTGAAGGCATGGGGATTCCGCCTGACAGCTGTTCGCCCAATGCTTCCTCAGCCTTGGCAGTGCCATTCCTGATGTCCTCCCGCACCTGTTCGATATAGCTTTTCATGTAGGGCCATAAAAGGAGCAGTATATGGTTGGCTGCATCAAAACGTGCTTTCGCATCGTCATCGTAGGCCGCATCATCCACATAGGGCGTACACTCATATAAGGTATCGAGGTACGGTCCCTTGTAGCCGTCCAGGTTGTTGATCGTTCCGGTTTTGGCGTACTGGATCAGCAGGTTGGCCACAATGAACACTTCATGGTGGTGCATGGCGATCTCCTTAGTTACGCTCTCCATTTCTTCTGCGAACTGGAGGTTGTTTAACTGGATGCCGGTCTTTAAGCTGCCCGGAAATGTATCGCACATACGCGCTTCAATGTAAGTATCTTCCATGACATTGACCATGGAATGTGCTATGTCAGTGACCGCTTTGATGACTGCTTCATCCTGATCCTCCATGGCCTGCAGGATCTCTTGTAAGCTGCGTTCCTGTTTAAAGGACAGATCCTCCGGCTCCTGCGGGTAGAACCTGCCACCGGCAAGCGCCTGGTGGTAGGTATTCAGCATCGTGAAATCCGAGTAAAGGATGTGCCCGCATTCGTGCCCCACAATGCCTAAAAGACTCATTGCCTTTAACTTCCTTGTGGGGAAGCTCCTGGTCAGGTCGTTGCCGGCATTGAGGCGGATGACGCGGTTGTCCGTATTGGCGATGCCAGCGTGCGGTGAGTCATCCCAGTAGGTGATGACCCGGCTGCTCCGCTTATACCGCCTGGTGGTGCCTTCCGCAATGTCCGTAAGGTATGCGGCATACTGCGCTGATGCAAAGATCTGTTCATCCGTCAGCTTGCTCTTGGTGTCAGCGATCTTTTTGCGGATCGCTATGTGTGATGTCCTCATTCGTTGTTTTCCCTTCCTTTCCGATCTGGAAGATTTTCCCCGAACAGCTCATCCGCAGTGAAGCCGAAGATATCTGCCATGGCTAAAAGAACATGGGCCGGAGGCAGGCATCTTGCAGTTTCGTAACGGGAGATGCTTTTCTGGGTGACTCCCAGTTTTTTTGCAAGCATCTTCTGGGACAGGAGCGGTTTCCTCTGTAACCTGAGAAAGCGCATATTCCGTGCCAGATTTGCTTTTAATGTTTCTTCATTCCTTAATGCCATAAAATCCCCCCTTATGCAGCAAATTTCTGCTCCAGGCAGGACGTAAGGATGTCAGCGCGGTTTTCCGGATCGCTGGAAACAGAGGAGAGTACCGTGTATCTGGCAGCTTCCATAATGTTCCCGCAGACCATATAGGACTGCACCCAGCTGATCAGTTCACGCACGCCGCAGCTTCCGTCATTGATCATGGTCTCCCTGCAGCGCTCGCTGATCTCCTGCACCGTCTGGGCCATTTCCTCGACCACGGACTTGTCCGTACATCCGGTGACTTTCATGGCGCGTTCCGCTAAAGTAGCCGCATCCGGCTCATCCATATCCATGATGAGGTTCATTCTGGAGATGACCGACTGGTTCATATCACGGCAGCCGGCATAATTGTTGTTGGTAGTGACGACGACCACGGTATCCGGGTGGCGCGTGATGACTTCACCGGTGGTAAGCGTGATGCTTGCACAGCGGTCTAAGAGCGCATTTAATCCCACCAGTACGCCGGGGTTGGCAATAACGGTAGGCTCCTGGATCTCGATCAGATAGCCGTTCCGGATCGCAGTGATCAGGGGCGTTTCTACATAGCGGAAACGCTGCCCGGTTGAAGTTTCTGCGGCAAGCGCCCTTGCATCCCGCTCCATGACCTCGATCAGCTTGTCGTAGACCTGAGCATCCGTAACGCTTTCATCATAGATGCCGGTCAGCTTCTTGTAGGCGGAGGGCGGATCCATCTGGACATCCATCAATGTAGGATAATTTGTGAGGACCGGGCCGTTTCCGTCCGTTTCCGGGAGCATCTGGCCGAGAAAATCATAGATCTCCGTGTTGGCAGAGCAGGTGTAGTACATATAAGGGATACCAAGCCCTGCGGCAATCGCCTTTGCACCCTCGGTCTTGCCGGTCCCTGCCGGTCCGCGCATCATAAAGTTACGCATGGGCTGTATGCCGCTTGATGTCATAAGCGCGTGCTTGCAGATGGACACGACTTCAGGAGGGATCACATACCAGTCCGGTATTCTGGGGATCATCAATTCTTCCTGTGGAGTATAGTTCCGGTCTGAAAGTGAATATTTCCTTTCAAAGTCATTCTTATCGATGGTAATGGCAGGTCCGCTCGCCGCAGAGCCTGTAAAAATACGGAAATTTCCGTACAGGACGCTGGTGGGAGAGTAGGCGTTACGTTCCAGGTTCAGCTGGGTAAGCTGCTGGAGGTTCCCGGTCAAGGGGATAGAGAGCTTGATCCCGGCAGTTGCCAGGGTATCCGCACTCTGAACCCTGCGGTAAAAATTATCGCACAGGATAAATGCAGCTTTTTCCGCTTCATCCATATCGGAATAGCCATCGTTCCTGCACCTGCCCAAAAGGTCATAATTTTCCCGAAATTCATTATCTTCCAGGGCAATAGGCATCAGGGCAAAGAGAAGTGCCGTTCCCGTCTGCCCGCCGCTTTTGAGTGTGTATATTTTGGGGGTCGAGGTAACATCCTCAAACCTGCCTACACTGAATTTCCCGTTCTTTCTGTTGAATTGTACGGCATGGATCTCACCGGTACGGCTCGCATACTCTGCCACGAACTTGTCGCTTCCCTGGCTGCCGATAGCGCTTTCAGAAGCTCCTGCAGGTGTCAGGGTAGTGTCCATGTCCATATAAGCAAGGATCGCGCTTAATACGGAGGAGTGCAGTGTAGCTTTTTTTGCACTGCCGCTGCAGTAAACAGAGTAGTGGTCTGTGCTTACTGCGTTTGCCTTATCAAAAGGCTCCGGGAGTGAGAGTTTCCATGTCCAGTTTGCAAATAAGGGTATCTGTGCCATTTTTCATTCTTCCTTTCTTTCATTCATGAAATCCATGAGATCTGCAGGCTGTCGCCCGCGATCTTCCCATTGAGTTCGTTTTCCTCCAGGATGGAGATAAGCTCCTCCCAGTAATTCTTTGCGGGGAAGGCTTCCAGGGTAGCCTGCAGCACTTCCTTTTTCTGGCGGTTGATGACAACATCGCCGTTTGCTTTGATAGTCAGTTTGGAGTGGCCGTTAGCGTGAAGCTCAGTGATGAGGGACTCCAGTGCTTTCTGTCCGATCAGGTCGTACCACACCTGCACATCTACCACAGAGGGTCCGGGAGGCGTTTTGCCTTCCGGCTCATCCGGTCCGGCAGGGCTTTCCGTGGCTTCCCCAAATACACCGATTACCATAGGCTCCACATGGATGCGCCCGATGCGGTCAAAAGAGATATCCGCGTGGGTATACTGCTCCATGTCCTCCACCTCGATCCTTACGGTCTTTCCGGCAAGGAGGCCGCGCAGGGAAGGGGGATCCGTAAAGCGCCATACTGCCTGGGGATAAGCTGACTTTATCTTATCTGAGATGCGCAGTGAAATATGGTGCAGCATGGTCTCCAGTTCCTGTTCGGTCATGGCTTCCTGTGGCGGTTCCTTTCTTTCGGGTGTCTCCTGCTCCGGTGCCGGTTCAGGGTTTCCGCATTTCTCCCAAAAGGCAGATAAGCGCTGCCGTATGGTTGAAAGAATGGGGCGCCTGTTTTTTCCTCTCTCCTGAAAGCGCCGGATGATGAAGGCGCCTGCTGTCACCATAAGCCACACAAGGATGGCGCCGAGCATGAGCTGCTGGGTGTATTTTCCCTTCAGGACCGCAAGGATCAGCAGGGTAACGATCAGGATCTGGATTCCTCTTGTGAAAATCGTGTTCTTCATGGTCATCTGTCCTTTCTTTAAACAATAAAAAAAGAGGAATCACATCCGGGTTTCCCGGTCTGCAATTCCTCTTATGCCGCCGCTGTGCCATCTGGCATCAGTTGAACGGTAATCCATCCTGCCCGCAGTCCTCTACGGAAGAAAAGCCGTTATCGCTTTCTGCTTCGGAAGGGGCTGCGTCTGCACCGCCATCTGTGTTCTTTTTGCCCACGGGGATGTAATCCCAGTCGTAGACCCTGACCTTGAGGGTAGTGGTGATCTGTCCTGTATTCTGGTTCTCATAATCCGTAACGTCCAGATCTCCGATCACGTTGAGGAGGCTGCCTTTCTTGACCTTGGCTTTTACGATCCTCTCCGCTGCTTCCCCGAACAGGGAACACTGGTAGAAGTTGGGATGCTGCTGTTCTCCATAGCCTTTGTTGACCGCAAGACCGAACAGGACATACTTTATCCCTCCCGTGCTGGTCTGGAGTTCCACATCCTTGGTGACTCTGCCGACAAGTGATACTGCTGTAAACATGATTCTTTTCTCCTTTCTTGGTGAAATATTTTTTTGTATGAAAAAAGTGCCAAAAGACTGCCATGTGGGTACATGGTTCTTCTGACACTTCGTTCAATCATAAACAACGTGTGCATCTATGCGTCTGCATATCCCATAGGGAAGCACAAAAATCAATTACATAGGCATTTTAACACAAAATATGGTGTTTGTCAAATGCAGAAATACAATATATTGTGTATAAATATGCTGCTACTTATCATCATAGTGACCGCGGCACTGGAGTATGGTAATGGAATCCTTTTGGATCTCATACACAAGGCGATCCTTGTCGTTGATCCTTCGGCTCCATTTGCCGCTCATATTGCCGCGCAGGGGTTCCGGCTTGCCCTCTCCGGCAAAAGGTTCCCGCTGGATCGCTTTTAACAGGGCATTGATCTTTCTTAGGGTCTGTTTATCCTGGTCAGGGCGCTGACCATGGATTGCCAGTACAGGTATTCTTCCCAGGCATCTTCCGCAAACGTAATCTTACTCACCAGCCAATGCCTCCAGTTCCTCCATTGTTTTGGTAACAGTCTGGCCATTCTTTATCTGCTGGTCTGCTTTTTGCAGCTGCTCCATATTGGATGTGGAGTAGAACGGTTCGATGGGAGCAGCGATTTCAAAAGGGATCCTGCGGTCCCGCAGGGCTTTTTTCGCATAGATCGTAAAAAAGGTGGTAAGGTTCATTCCCATTTCGTCACACATTTCGTCCAGCTGTTTCTTCATTTCGTCGTCAAGACGCAGGCTTACAGTTGTCATAGTCATCACCTCCTGCTAACAGTATAATGAAATAGATGGAAAATTGCAATAAATATACATAAAATTCTTTCATATTCTTTCAAATATATTATGTATGAAAAGCGATTTTTTATACAGATGTCTTTCAGGCAGGAGCTTCTGTGTCCGGCAAACATTCCATACCGAGCAGGTTATCTGTCATCAGGGCCTTTTTTAGCAGCGGATTCTGACCTGCAGGAAGACAGGGGGCATTTTTAAAATAAAAACGATAACGGCAGCCGGTCAACACACGGCAGTCCTTTCCGGCAAGGATCAGATGTCTGTCTCCGGCACTGTCCGTAAGCAGGATCTCCCGGAATTTTCCAAATGGCCGGGCGCGGTTATCCGTGCAGATGCCTTCCAGCACGGTATAGGATCTGGATTGGATCAGGCGGTACAGGAAGACGGTTTTGAGGCAGGAGCATAAAAAGAGAAGTGCGCTTAACAGCAAAAAAGGCTTATCCTGAATGTAAAAATACAGGGCAAGCCCAACAGCAAAGCAGCCGATACCGGCCAGAAAGGTCAGTATCAGCCGCCGCAATAATGGTTTGGGGATAGGTTCCATAGTTCCTCCTTATAAGATCTGGAATGTGATGCGCTGCTTCAGGTACAGGTTGGCAACAGCGGACAGTACAGGGATACGGGCATCTGTGGTGCGGCTGTCGATGACAATGCTTTCGCAGTCGGTGTTTCCGTCTGCATACAGGCATTCCATCAGTTCCTGATTGCTCCGGAGGCGCCGCTTTTCCTTTGCCGTACACTGTATCACCTCTGCAGTGGAGAGCATCTGGCGCTTTAGAAGTGCCATGACCTGCTTTTCTGCCGGTGTAAGCCTTTCAGAATGGAATACCAGGGCGGCTTCCCGGAAGCGCATCCGCTGGCAGAGGAGCAGCTTGATAAAGGTCAGCGCCTTGACAGGAAAACTGTCAGGGATGGTCTGGATATATAGATGTCCCAGCAGATCATAGAGGGCATCCACACTGGTATCATCCTTTCCGGATACAATGAGCCTGCGGGTTATGAGGCGGTTGAGATAGTGTTCAAAATCCAGCTCGCCTAAGATATGCAGCTCCCGCTCTTTCCGATAAAATTCTGCCTCAAGCTCCTGATAAGTCCGGATCCGGAAGGCAAGAGCGGACCATAAGAGCAGTTCCTGGGCGCTCAGGGCACATTCCCTGCCATCTGCGAGGATCACGGGATAGCCGTCTTTGGAGATCTGATAGCTGCCGATAGCAGTGTAGAACTTGATCATAGCGATTCCTCCTTCACATAAAGCAGGCAAGGGAGCCATCCGCCCGCAGTCTGTTCTTGGCCCTGGAGATCCAGGATGCAACGTACTTGGGTTTTACCCCGTAATCCGCGGCGATCTCCGTCCCGGTATGGCCCTGGCATTTCAGGATCAGGGCATGGATCCCTTTTTTACAGATGCCGGAATATCTGCCCTCCGCATCGACCAGCACGGATAAGATGTCCACATCCGAAAAAGCATGGTCACATAGATCCGTCAGGGTATCCGCATAGGTAAGACCATCCCCGTCTTTTATGGGGGCATCCAGATACTCTGTTTCCCACTGGTGGCTTACGGCCTTCCTGCAGTGGGAGATCAGCTGGTTGTGGACGACGACCTTCGCAAAGGTTGCAAAAGACGCTCCACGGTCAGGATCGTACTGGAGGGCCGCATGGCAGAGCGCCTCGCAGCCCGTCTGATACAGGTCATCAAATCCCAGGCCCTGGACCGATTCGTTCAAGTCAATGGTGCCCAGTACGACCGGTTTTACCAGATAGAGGTGGTCTTCCACCATTCTTTTTCTGTCCTCGTTGAGCAGTGCCATACCATCACCCCGCTTTCTTTTCTCTTTGGCATTGCTGTTCATTTAACTGGCAATCCGGATATGGTTGTTCTTCAGTACCTTTTGGCATTCCTGTATGAGGCATTCGCAGCGGTAATCCGAGAACTGTCCAATGTGGGCCTGTGCATCAGAAAGGGAAAAGGTATCCTGCATCCACCTGTAGGCGTCACGTCTGCTGAAGATCCCATTCCTCCAGATGGAGTCGAACATCCGGTGTGCCAGGATGCGCTTGTGCCGCAGGTCGCCGTTTGCCAGAGAACCTTTGGGTATGACCGTTCCGGCATGGACGCCTACATAAGCATCGCAATCCGGATAGCCGCTGCACACATACAGGTACTCATCCAGTGCCCGTTCCTTATAGACATAGGATGCTTTCCGAAGCACCGCCGTCCGTCCGCAGTAAGGGCATTTGATGCGCTGGTGGTCTTTCTTTTTTTTCAAGGCTCTCATCTCCCTTCTATGTACGGTTTGCGTACAGTTTAAGTATTCCTTGTAGGATAATTGTAGAAAAAAAGCGGGGTGGTGCCTATGGATGCAGAGCTGAAACCTAAGTCATCTGCGGGTATTCTGGAATTTATTTCCAGTTCCTGGCATTCATCAGGTGCAGGAGCTGCTGGATGGGGCAGTCTGAGGCGGAGGAAACTGTAAGCTCGATCCACTTGTGGTAGAGCCGTATGAAGCAGCTGCTGTTTATTGTGCCGGCGCACTCTGTCCTGTCGATGACAGTGCCGATAAAGTTTTCCGCGTCCATAACAGGAAGCAGGATAGGGCGGCAGTCATGGCCGGGGATGAACAAAAAGTCGCCGCATCCGGATTTGGTATAGCTGCAGCTGCAGGAGACATAAAATGCGTTCCGGTAGTTCCCTTCCGAAGCCTCGAAAAAGGCGGCAACTGTCCCGTAACTGACGCTTAAGACCGGATCTGGCATACCTCTCACCTCCTCTCCAGACCGGCCAGGCGCCTTAGCTGAATAACCCCTGGATCTCCTGTGTGATGCGGGGGATGACGGTGTCGTTGAAGATTCCGGTCAGGGCTGCCAGAAGAAGCGCACCCAGCACTACGGCAATGATGATCTTCACGCCGTCGGAGATATAAAAATCTCCATCCTCGCTTAAAAGCACCGCCCTGGAGCGGTTTAACGCAGTTGCGGCTTTCGCCGTTACAAAGTTACGAATCTTACGCATAGTTTCTGTTACTCCTTTTTGTTTTGATGGTTACATAGGTTACGGCTGCCGCACAGAGCAGCACAGGTACTAAAAATGACTTTTTCAAAATGATCTCCTTATGTATGGGTCTACGGGTTACAGGTCAAATTCTGATAGGCATCACCCCCTTTACAGCGCAGGTCTTAAGCGTCTGGTCAAAAGAAAGCCCCCAGGGAGCCGACTACTTCCACAGAAAGAACCACGACATAGATCAGCAGGATGCAGAACAGCATCATCATGGAATATTTCTGCATCTGCTTGGGGCGCTTCTGGGCTTCTTTCTTTAGATTGTTCTGTTCGATCTGGCGCATATCGAATACCAGCATCTTAAAATACATCTGCTGGTCATCGCCGCGCAGCGTTCCTATAAGCCCGCGGACTATATCCGAGAGCATGGTGCTGCCAATGCGGTTCTGGAAATGCAGGAGCGCATTTTCATAGTTGCCGGTCTTCATGTCGGCAATGGTAGTATCCAGCTCCAGTCCAAGATGGGGACCGGCGATCCTGCGGTAGGATGTCAGCAGTTTCAGCACGTCCCTGTCAGTGGCAAGCCCCTGCTGGATGCTGACTGCGAATCTTGGCAGCTCTGCCTCAATGAGCTTTTTGCGTTTCTTTACGATGTCAAAGGCTTTCATATAAGTGGAAAACCACATCATCACGGCAAGGCCAAAGAGCAGAAAGCCCATGAAAGGCATGAACAGGAAGAACGGGATTCCCAAAAGGCCGGTAAAGAGCGCACTTAAGAAAGCTTTCATGGTATAGGCTTCCGGCGTCAGGGGTATCTCTGCAATGGAAAGCGTCAGTGCAAGGCGGTTCCTTTTGATGGGATCCAGCCGTAAAAGGGGCGCACATTTGTCTGCGACCTTGGTAAGGTATACGTCAAGCAGCTTTTCGTCTCTGGTTCCGGTCTGTTTTTTTGCAAGCAGCATCATTTTGGATGTCTTTGCCGTTGGCACATCTACAAAGGCGCAGGACAGGTTATAGCAGGCGATCCCCGTAAAAATGGAAGCTAAGAGAATCAGTAATCCGGTCATATCGTCACCTCATTTCCGCACTGCATATCAGTTAAAAGGGGAGCAGTACCGCAGTGCAGGCACCGCTCCCGGTTCTTCCATTCGGTCAAGCCCTGTATTCGATAGGTTTTGACAGCTGCATGATCCGTGTGAAAGAGAACAGGACGATGGCAGCGCAGATGGCAAGGGTTATTTTGCCGGGCGTGGAATACATCAGCGTTTCAAACCAGGAGTGGTTCAGTACATATAAAAGCGGGATATTGCCCATTACCAGGAACATCATGGTGATCGCCTCTTTTTTAGGCTCGTTGATGATCGCTTCCAGTTCGGACTGGATGATCCGCATATCTGAGAATTTCTGTACCGTAAAGGTCAGGGTATTCTTCATGCTCCGGTCGCTCTGGCACTGGATCAGGGTGTTGCACCATTCATGAAAGATCTGGTTGGGGATCTTCATCTTCAGGGTGTTGATCGTGGAGATCATGTTGGCGTTCAGCATCTCAGATTCCGCGATAAATGCCTCAAAGTGCGCCTTCACGGGCGGATTTAAGTAAGGGATGTTCTCCTTTACTGCCTTTAACAGATCGCCGCTCCTTAAGTAGGAAGTGGTGATGACGGAGATCGCCGTCTCCAGCTCCTCATTCAGGTGTTTTTTGTAGGCGCCTGCAGTGGAACGCAGATACCATACCGGGGCAAAGGCGAAACCGGCTCCCAGGATCGGTATCAGGAAGGGGTTGTTTAAAAGAAGGGCAAGGACTGCGCCAAGGGCGAACAGGATAAGGGATATCCGCTTTACCATCACAAAACGGCCTTCCCTGCCCGTTGCTTTTAACAGCTGCTCCACCTCCAGGGTCTCTCGGTTGAAAAATCCCCTTGCCGGTTTGCCGAGCAGCACATCCAGGTCATCCTGCAGGGTACTTTTCTGGCGCCGCGCCAGAACATGAACAAAGTCATTGAACCGGACGGAAAACAGGGCGAACAGGCCGTTAATGATCAGCAGGAATACTATGATCTGTATCCATTGCATGAGAACTGCCTCCTTTCGTTTGTTTTCTGGGCGCTGCTTCCTGCAGGAATGGGATCAGCTTCTTTGCAGGGATGCCGTTATCCAGCATCCGCTTTTTTAAGGTCTCCGAGATGCCGCCCAGTTTCTTGTGGCTGCCGATGACAACGATCTTCCCATTCTCATCCCTGCGGTTGTCTGCCACGTCATACTGGTACAGGGGACGGTAGCAGAGTTTCCCGTTCTGGTAGTCCTCGCCCTCAATGATCTGCATGATCTTGCGGCTCCCATCCTCTAACTGCTTGGTAAAGACCACGATCGGGTAGGCTTCCACCATGATCTGCATCAGGATATCGTCGGCCATGTTGTATTTTCGCTTGGCCAGGGTCATCATCCTGCGGTAGGTGGACTCGGAGGAGTTGGAGTGGATGGTGGTGACTACGGTGTGGCCGGTCCTGGAGCTTTCCGCAACGGACAGCGCTTCCTTGGCGGAACGCATCTCCCCCACGCCGATCACGTCCGGATGTTTACGCAGGACACGTTCCAGCAAAAGATCCTGGTCGATGTCAAGGGACGGGTTTTCATGGGGCCTGGTGAGCAGATGGACCACACTGTTTAGCGCATGGCCCTCCGCGTCGCGTTTGATGAGGTCAAACTCCCGGCTGCCTTCCTCGATGGTGATGAGGCGGCGGTTATCCGGCACCATGGAGAGGAGCCAGCTCATCACGGTAGTTTTGCCGGAGCCGGTGCTGCCAGCGATACAGACGGATACGCCGTAACGGACACAGCAGGTCAAAAGATCCAGCATCTCATCCGTGGCAGAACCGGCAGCTACCAGCTTTTCCCTTGAGACGGACTGCTGGTTGACGATCCGTATGGATGCGTTGATGCCGACGTCCGCATCTACGATGGGAGTCTTGTCCACGGAGATCCGGATGTTTTTGTCAAGAAAGCCGATGACGGAGGGCATGGTGTCGTCAATTACCATGCCGCAGGTGTTCAGTAAGCGCCTTGTCACATCTATGGCGTGCTGGGGTGACTGGAACCTGTCCGGTATCTTGATGGAGCGGCCCCCGCTTTCGATCACTTCGATGTCGTCATAGGCATTGATGTTGACCTCCTCGATGCCGGGCTTGTAGATCCACTTTTTTAAGAAAGAGATCCCAGCCATGTCTTCATACAGGGTGTCACACAGCTCCTCCGTGGTCATACCCTCAATATGGTAGGAGCGGCTTAGGACATACTGACCGATAAATTCCCGCAGCAGCTTCCTTGCCTCCTCCTGATTGCCCTCCGTGGAGAGCTTGTCCGCATGGTTCGAGGTACAGTATTTCTGCACATCCTCAAGGATCTGGTCATAGGTCAAGTTCTCGCGGCTTGCAGAGGTAAAGAACATATCATTTAAGGATTCCATGCCCATTGTGCTTATTCTCCTTTCCGGCAGGGATATCCTGCCTTCGCTCAGATCCGGGGGCGCCTTTCGTTATTTCTTCGCTTTCTGTATATTCCTCACAGCTGTCCCCGGCTTTTGGAAATTCTTCGTTAAGGGGATCTTCAAAATACTCATCCTCCAGGGTCGTTCCGCAGGCTCCTTCCGGTATTCCCGTCTGTTCCAGGCGTTCCCGGACAAGCTTTAATGCGTTGATATAGCGCTGGTTACAGTAGGCAAGCGCTTTGAACATCTGTCCGCTGGTACCGCAGCGTTCAATCTCCTTGGCATAGGGGAGCAGTCCGTCAAAGCCGCCGATCAGGTGGTCCATCTCATCAATTCCGTGGAACGGGCGGGCAAGACCGGCGAAGGTCAGATGCTCCTCATAATGGAACTTCTCATCCGTAAGCAGCGCCTTGTGCGCCCGCAGGTAGTTAAGCCCCCGCAGGTCCGGAGTGATGATGCGTACCACCAGATCAGCGGACTCGATTGCAGTGGGCGTAAAGAAGTTCAGCATATTGGAGCTGCAGTCCAGGATGATGTAGTCTACGAGCCGGGACGCTTCCGTGATGAACAGTTTGATCTTCTCATACTTCAGATCCGGGTAGCTGAAGGGATTTTCACCTGCAGCATAGCCCATCACGCCAATGAACGGATATTCCTTTAAGATGGTCACACGTTCGGCGACCAGTGCGCTATTGATCTCCAGGCCGGAAAGCACGTTCCCGATGGAAGCGTTTGTTTCAAGGATCCGTTCCGGCATCCAGACCGGGAGCATGGGCGTGCTGGAATCCGCGTTGATGATGATCGCCTTTTCTTTTCCTGCTGTCAGGGTCTTTGCCAGATTGCAGCAGAACATGGATTTCCCGCAGCCGGGATTTCCCCATACGGTAATGATCTTTGACATCGGTACGCACCTCCTTTAATCCCTGGGCGATACGGAAGCATCCTGTGCCGTTTCCGCATCATCCTGTTTCGTTTCCGTGTCATCGGATGCAGCAGGTGTAGATGTATCCTGGATCTCATCGGAGGACGCATCCAGTGAAGACGTCAGTTCTTCCGTTTCCGGATCCGTCCCGTCACCGTAAAGGGTAAGCAGGATCTCGCTCTGGCGCTCCAGAAGCTCCCCGGCGAGTTTTTCATTGCCGCGGCTGATCAGGGCAACGTGCAGGATGCCCTCGTTCTCATAGCGCGTAAGCAGCATGGCCTGTTCGGGCGTGGCAAGGACGGTGATGGTGGCAGTCTGCTGGCGTTCCTCATCTTCCTCCGGGGGAGTGGTATAATCCACATCCAGGCCCTTTTCATCAGAAACGGAAAGGACTTTTACGAAACGCAGTTCCGGGATATCCGCGACCGGTTCCAGCACGTTCTCATCATCATAGTGGTAGAGCCGGATGATGTCCCCGCTCTGCAGTTTGTCAGACAGGGCAGTGGCAAGTGTCTGGGTGGTGATGGAGATCGCCACCATGCCGTCGGGGATGCTGTTTAAGGTAAGGTCAGAAGATAGAGGGACGCTGCTGACTTTTTCCGGAAGGATGTAATCGCCGGGAAACAGGTCTGCTGCAGCATAAGTCCCTGCCACATCCTCTAAGTTCCTTGCGAGGGTGTCAGGCAGATTGAAGCCGCCGACTTCGGCAAGCTCGATGTCAGCGTTTGTGATCTGCGTTCCGCGGGGGACGGCGTTGGTCATACGGACGATCTGTACGGTGCTGCTGGTCTTGCTGGTAACAGCAGGGATAGCGATAAATGCGATGACGGCAGCCAGAAGGATACTGAAGATGCCGTATATGAAGCGGTTGTTCATTTTCATGATAGAAAGCCTCCTTATCTGTTTTGATCCATAAATATGTAAGCTGCCCGAAAGAGGGCAGTTCCGGTGACTGCTGCGATCAAAAGGAGCAGGCATCCGGCAGATGCAGCCAATAGAAGTTTCATAAGGTCTCCTTTCCTAAAAGCGGCAAAAGGTCAAGATAGTAAATAGCATACTTCCTGCAAAAAGGCAGGGCGCAAAGGGCAAATGATCCGGTCTGTTCTTTCCGCACAGCTTCAGGCACCCGCAATAGAGCAGGGCGGCCATACAGGAGAGCGTAAGGACGCCCATCAGACTGGATGCGCCAAAAGGGATGCCGAGCAGTGCCACCAGTTTGATGTCCCCGCCGCCGATCCCGCCCGTTGCCATGGCGATGGCAAACAGAAGCAGGAAGCCGGAGATAAATCCAAGAAAACTGGCAAGCAGGGCCTGAAACAGCGGTATGTGAAAGGCTGCAAGCGGCACAGACAGCAGGCACCACGGCAGGAAGATAAGCAGGGCGGTATTTCGGATCTTGTGGTGCCTGTAGTCATACAGTGCGAACAGCAGCAGAAAAAGCAGGGTCAGGATGCGGTAGGCAGCGGACAGATCATTCACGCTTGGTGTACCAGTCATCATACAGACTGCCCTGGATCTGTATGGAGTCATCTACATTGACGGAGAGCATCCCTGCGGGCGTCCATGCGTCGATGATGTAGGTGTATACCCTGTATTCCCTGCCATCCGGATACCAGACCGGCGTAAAATGGACGTTCCTGCCGTAAGTGGAGTATTCGTTCGGTTTAAAGGAGAAGGACGCATTGTTCCCGCCGCTGCAGGACAGAAGGCGCCAGTAGTTCTCATAACCGAACTCCGGGAAATAGGAAACAGCCGTCTGTGCCGGGGCATAATGGCTTGCCGGAGCGTTGGACCCAAAAGAGGAGACAGCGGATTCCTTGACGCCGTAACCGCTTTTCATGGTGTCGCCGGATGCAGTTGGAACGATGTCATCCGGATGCAGCTCCATGGAGCCGCTTAAGGAGGCGGAATAGGAGGTAGAGGTAAAGTCATACCAGCCGTGATCCACCCACTCGCCATTGTCCACCCAGCTTCCGTGGCCGCCGGAACAGTTTTCCGGGCAGTCATCGTCACAGTCCTCAGATTCCCAGTCCCAGTCACTTTCCCATACCCAGTTCGCGTGCCATCTGGCGCTCCAGACACTCCAGGACGCAGAGGTCTTTTGCGCGTTGTGGGGCAGGGCAGGCAGGGAAAAGCGGGGATTGGTGTCCGTTGCCAGAGGATCTGGCGGCGGGTTCTCCTCAAGAGAAACGATCTGCGCTACCAAAGAGGTCTTGGCCGTGCTTGCGCCGCTTACAGATATTTGTATGGCAAGGGTGGTGGGGGCTGCAGGGGTATGCCATTTCACCCATACCACCTGGGAGCCGCCTGCGGGCATCACGATGTTATTTACGGTGTAGCTGCCGCCGTTGATATGGAAGGTAACGCTTGCCGGATCATCCGGGTTTACTTCAGTGCTGCTGGTCAGGGTGATGCTGGTGATGACATCCGTATCCACCCGGTAGGTATAGTCCGGAGCCTGCAGCAGTTCTTCTGGTACATCCTTGTAGCTTACGATGCCGATGCCCAGGGCAGAAAGAATTTCATCGTCCGATACCTTTCCGCTGGTAGTCCCGGTCCATGCAGGGTAGCCTAAGTCTGGAGTTTCCAAAAAAATCGCCAGCGGAAGGTTCTGATGTGTCAGACTTGTCATTTTCCGTCTCAGATTTCCGCCGGACATCTGGTTATAGAGCGCTGCTTCCGTTGCGGTCATTGCGTAATTGCGTCCGCCGTGGGTAAAATAGGCAATCGGCTCGATTACCAGCTTGTAGGAGCCAGAGACCAGATCATCGAATGGGATGCCGGTCTTTGAGGAAACCAGCTGCGCTGCATACTCAGAGCAGAAGTACCGCCGGATCGCCTCAATGCTTGCGCGGGTCGTGCTTCCGCTGATGATGCGCGGAAGCGGGGTGCCGGGTTTGGAGCAGCTGTAATGGGCGTTGGGAGAGAGTGCGGTGCCGGCGGTATATTGCAGCTTGCACACATGACCAAAATTGATCGTGCTGTCTGCGATGCTGAAATTGCTCAGGTCAAAAGGGACAGAGGATATGGCTCCGCTCTCGGTAACGACCGTGATGCGGACTCCGTCCTGGCTGTGCCATACGTCTGTTGCGGTCCCTTGCCCCATCCCGCCGCCTCCGCCGTCGATATTGCCTTCGCCGGAAGCAAGTACGGTCATACCGGTGGATAAGAGGAGCACCAGTGCGGACAGCAGCGAAAGGATCTGTTTTTTCAGTTGTCTCATGTTTAGCCTCCATGCTGCGGCTGTTATAAAGGAGAAGCCAATGGCTCAGGTACTGGCGCAGCGCAGAACCTGCAGATAAAATGTCCAATCTTGTCTCTTTTGGGATAGAAAAAAGGCATGGAATCCATCCATGCCTTCGGGTCTTATATGATTCAGTTGTTGTCAGTTGCCTCCCATGGTGCCGATCTGCTTATTGATGTCACCGTCACTGTCTACATTGTCCTGCTGGGTAGCGCCGGCATCGATCCAGCCAAAGACCGGATCATATACCTGTCCAGGATGCTCACCTGCAGAGCCTGTACCTGCAGGGGGAACATCGGCATCTGGCGTCCCGGAAGGAGTGGTTTCCTGTTCCGGCGCCTCGGAAACGGGCGGAGCATAGGAAGGCGGCTGTTCCGGATCGGTTGTATCGCCATCGGCTTTCGGTTTCTCAGAGGGTTTGGTTTCCGCAGCCTCCTCTTTGGTGGTGCTGTCAGAAAGGCTGGAGGTGGAGCCATTTCCGTCCTCGCTGACAAGGGACTGGGTATTGTCCGTCGGGCTTCCGGTGATCTGGGAAGCCGGCTGGGGAGTCGCCGCAGGTGTGATGACGGCATCTGTGTTTTCTTCCCAGGTATCCGTCCCGGTCTGGTCTGCTGTATCTGCAGGAGCAGGGATAAAAACAGCTTCCGGTTCCCTGGTCAGAAAGTAGGCGCCTACAAGTACGGCGATGCACAGGGCGGTAATGCTGCAGATGATGATTGTTTTTTTACGGTCTTCCTTATTTTTCATGGCAGTGAACTCCTTTCGTATGCGGATAACAGAATGGAAAAACACATCCTGTCAGTCAAATGATCAGCATAGGCTCTGCCTATGTCATTATATACGCGCCAGGGCGTCAAAAGTCAACAAGCTGTTTTTCAGTATTTGGTATGATGAGAGCCGGTCAGGGTGATATGCTGGGTGACCGGAGGAAATAATTCTCCGAACATCCGTATCCGGAAGGCTGCATCACAGGTCACTTCATATTCAATCCTGTCGGAATACTGATGAAACGCAAGATTGATATTGCTGAGGGTATAGCTGTCTGTTGAAAGAGGGATCCGTTCTTCCATCCCATTTATGAAATCGGCACGCAGAGCTGCCTGATAAGCGGAACTTAAGTGCAGGTCTGCCATGTAGGAGTTCAGATTCGCTTCCCTCTGGGAATGGAAGGTATCCGCATAGATCCGGGCGCTGATGTTGTTCAGTTCCATCTTGGCTGCATTGCGGATGTTGATGCAGTTGATCTTAATGGATGCAAATAGGAGCAGGAACGACATCAGCATGATGACCGCAAGGATAACGAAAATCGTGAAAAAGGACATATCCCCGCGTTCATTTCGTGTGGCTTTCTTAAGCATGGCATTCTCCCCCCTATTTCCAGTAGTGTTCGCTGACACCAGCACCCTGGGCGCGGATGTTGATGGGAACCAGGTTGAATTTCCAGAAGCCGCCCAGATAGCAGCGCCCGGTCACGGTCACATAGAATGGGGTGCCAATCTGGATCCTGCCGGTATTGCTTGGCCCGGTTACCTGATAGGAAAGCCCCTCCACCTCATTTATTTCCCCCGCCAGGAAAGTGAACAGGGAATCAGTATCGCTGTTCGTTCCGCCGCTAAGCTGGATCTGCTTGACCAGCTGATCAGCCATGTGGTCCATCTCCTGTTTGGAGGAGATGATGTGGAACACGTTGAGGATAAAGGCAAGCAGGATGGCAACGATCAGGACATATACAAAAATGCTGATATAGGATGCGTCGCCATCTTCAGACAGCAGGAGCTGCCGCAGTTTTTTCTTCAATGTTTCACCTCCAGACAATGAAAAACGCAGGAAATAGGACGGGGTATTCCTAAAACCTGCGTTTTCTGGCAAAAGGTCTGGTCTACAGTATCCTTTTGCCTGCGTATGATTTTTGACGATACCCATTTTAACATAGGGAATTTACCGTGTAAATCGCAAAGCTGTGCCAGTTTGGGAAAGTATTGTGCCAATGTGGTGCCAGAGAAAATATAAACCAAAATACGTCAATGGCATTATAATGTGAAAAAATTAAAATGAGAAAATTTTATAATCAAATTTCTTGTATTGGGAGCGGTTTTTGAGTATACTAAAGATACACTGAAAAGAAAGAGGTGAGCTGTATGAGTCCAGCGCAACAGGTTTTGGATTATCGGAGAGAAATAGATGAAAATCAGAAGCAGGTACGGGAGATGGTAATGGAAAGCTACCGGGACATTGCGGCAGGAAAGGGCCGTGACTGCAACGAATTCTTTGAAGAACTGGAGAAAAGATATAATAATGACAGAGTATAAGGTGATTACCCTGCCGCTTGCAGAAGAAGATATTGCAGATCAGACGGATTATATTGCCTTTGAATTAAAGTCTCCGGAAACAGCGGTTAATATGGTAAGAGGATTTAGGAAAGTTATTAACAGCCTGAGTCTGTTTCCACAAAGCCATGAATTGGATGAGGATGAAGAACTTGCAGCATATGGTATCAGAAAGACATATTATAAGAATTATAAAATCTACTTTCTGATTGATGAAAGGGAACAGACAGTTTACATATTGAGAGTTTTTCATATGCTGGTAGACAGCAGAGAAAAGATTTTGAGAATTTTCAGAGCGTGAAGATATTTTAAGCCTTTGAGTTGATGCGAGGTTATGAGGGCTGTTGCTTCGGAATCAGAATATGCTTTTTATGGAGATGTTCTTAGCAGAGTGGAGTAGAAATTGGGACGTGACTGAGGCACAGCATTAGAGATGAAAAGGTTATGGAAGTAAATGAAATGCAGATGGCATAGGGGAAAATGCCATCTGCCTCTTATTTTAGATGTTTTGCTTGATAATCCTTGAAATCAGCCCTACCGCCACATTCCTGTCTTCATCAATCCGGGTGATGACGAAGCTGACCTCATCTTTCTTTCCGGGCATCCGGCTGTCATAGCAGCTGTGGGCAATAGCGTTGACACCGATGTGGAGCCGGACGAATACGGTCCCTTTGTGGATGTCCGTGACTGTACCGGCATACTTGCCCTGGATCTTGCACTTCTGAAGATTGTCTTTGCTGGTGTTGCCGTTTACGCTCTTGACATCTGCCTTTACCGAGATGTTCTCTAAGGAAGCGATCTTTACGCTTAAGATGCGGACAAGGATCTGGTCTCCCACATGGAAGTGTTCCGTGGCATCACCCAGCCAGTCCCAGGATAAGTCGCGGGCAAGGATGGAACATTCCACACCGAAGATCTCTACTCTGACGACCTTTTCAGCGACGGCAATCACTCTCGCCTGCACGATACGATCCTCACATACGCGGGAGTTGCCATTTCCATCGGGCAGATAGAAGATCTGCCGTTTTTTGTGCATGGCATCCTTGCGGCTTGCGACGATGCTGCGGCTGGCATTGTCGAGTCCTTTGATGATGAAGTCGATCTCGCAGCCCAGCATATTGCCGAGGATCTTATTCTGACGCTGTACCAGCTCTCCATAGTCATGCGCCGCATCCTCGATCAGATTGATCATCATCTCAGCAAGCGGTATCACGACGCGCATCTCCTTATAATAGACAACGGCAATGGTGCCGCCGCCTTCCATCCGTTCGATGCCGCCCAGATTGCCGGTCAGGATCCGGTGGGTGCGGTATGCGTTCTGCAGTTCATGCCAGATGGTGTCTTCGCGGTTTTCCTGGGTTTCCACCTCAGCGTCTGCGCTCAAGGTAAGGATGGTGGAAGGAACCGGTCGTTTTGCGTTAGCAGGTGCGGAAGCCTTGGGTGCGGCAGGTATCTTGCCGGATGCCTTAACAGGAGCTGCTTCAGGTTCCGAAACAGGAGCAGTTGCCGTTCCTGTCTGCTCAGGGGCATCAGCAGGTGTCCCTGGCTCCATACCTGCATCCGGTTCGGAAACGGTTTCGGGCGGATCCGGTTCGGGGGAAGCAGGAGATGTTTCAGGTCCCGGCGTGTTCTCAAGAGCGGTGCCTGTTCCATCCGTCTGCGGTGCAAGGGAATCTTCAGTTACTACGGGTTCTTCAGTTTTTGCTTTTCTAGGCATAGTTTGTCTCCTTTTCTAGGTTTGATATTGGTAATGCGCCCATGGCAGGGCAGCATATTCCCCTTTTTGTGGTTCAGGACATGATGGATCTTTTATCCGTTGCGATAATGTCGTATTCCTCATCCGAGGGAACAGGCAGCTCATCTATAGGGATGTCAGGAGGTGTGGGAGCCGCGGGCTGTCTTTTGGGAGCCCTTGGTTTCTTTTGCCTGTCAGCCGGTTTCATCAGTCTGGAGAAGTCCGGCTCCTCTGACTCCGGCAGTTGCCGCCATTCCGGCACATGGTCAGATGCCCTGCAGGACTTCAGCCTCCGGCTCTCCGGATGCAGGGTAAAGTCAAATTTCCCTACTTTCAGCACTTTCTGGCCGCGCAGGATGATCAGCGCTTCATCCAGGGGGAGCCGCAGCACCTCATCCGGTGTCATCAGTTTCCGTTTGCCTATGGAGTGGGTCTCCCGATATTCCGGGGTATAGTCCGTGATCCTCCAGGTGTTGAGCTGTTTTGCGCGGCTGGAAACCTCAACGCCAACTTCCCCGGTGCGGTTGGAGATGAACTCTGCAGTCATCTCATCCGTGCAGCCTAAGAAAAGCTGGGTGTCACAGTTGCCGATGATCTCCTGCCACTGGTTAAGGGGGTAGCGGTTCTGCATCTGCGGGAGATTCTGGAAGATACAGCTGATGGAGAGCCTGCGGGAACGTATGGTGCTGATCTTTTTGGTCAGGTCAGCGATAGTGCATCCGCCGTTGGCAAGCTCATCCGCCAGGATATGCACCGGCACCGGCAGTTTCCCGTCATCCCCGTATTTGTCAGCGTATCTCACCAGCTTGATGAACACGAAGGACATAAACAGGGAGGAGAGGAAGTCAAAGGTGGAATCCTGGTCTGAAGTGATGCAGAAATATGCGCACTTCTCACGGCCAGGTCTGGTCAGGTCGATCTCGTTGTAGCTGGTGATCTGTCGGATCAGTTTGTTCTGGAACACCTGGAGCCTTGTGCCAAGTCCGATGATGACGCCGCTGCGCACCGTATCGGATGCCTGCCGGAAGATATTGTAGGGCGCTTTTGCCGGATGGGTGACAGGGAGCATATCGAACAGACTGTTCAGCTCCTTTTCGGAGTTCATGGTAAGCAGCTTATAGACCTGCCCGATGTTCTTCCCTTCCGGGGGAAATCCCTGGTCCACATACAGTACAAGGGCTTTTAGCAGGTTCATCTCCGAGTTGTCCCAGAAATGGTCGCCTTTTGGGGAACCGGTATTCCTGATGATGACATCGGAGAAAAGCTGCGCCATGATCTCCTGCCCGCCGATCTCTGCAAGGCAGTTCCAGCTGTCGGAGTTCTCAGGGTTGATCAGGTTGAATACCCGCACCGTGTAGCCGTTCTCCTCAAGGTAGAGGCACAGGTCCGCATACAGCTCCGATTTGGGGTCGGTGATAATGAGGCTTTCCCCGCGCATCACGCACTGGAATACGACATTTCTGGCATAAGCGCGGCTTTTCATACTGCCGCTTGCGCCAAATACTGCCACGTTGCGGTTCATCCGTGTTTTCTCCGGAAGGCATACTGCCTTGCCGTTCAGCCTGCCAAGGATAACGCCGCGGCTTTTTGATACATCTGCCACAAGTTCCAGCACTTCACGCATCTCTGCAGCTGTCATAAAGCCGGAGGTGCCGTAAGTCCCTTTGTCTGAATAAGTGAGGTTCCGTTCATTGTCATAGGTCCCCTTGCTGCCGAGGCCCATCCGCATCACCATGAAGACCAGCAGGCCAAAGATGCCGGTACATAAGAAAATGCCATACAGACTGTAAGGAAAGACAGTCAGGGCGCGGAAGCAGGCCAGGGGAGAACCGGATGGGAATGCCGGTGCCGTCCCGTTTCCCGGAGTGCCGCCTGCCGATGTCCATTCGTGGTAATTATACAAAAGCTGTGCCACATATCCGCCGCCATAGGCAAGGACAGCAAGCAGCACGGGCAGGATCAGGCACAGGCGGATCAGTTTCTGTCTGTTATCAGTGGTCTTCAGGGGAAGAACCTCCTTTCAAATTTGTCAAGGTCAATGGTTTCAATGGTGGCGCTGTCCTGGAAGTATCGGGCCAGCACTGGTCTTTGGAAGTCAAAGCAGAGCAGGTGGCCATAGATCCCGTGCAGGGACAGTGCCGTGTGGAAGCGGGAGATCCGCTGCATATCAAAGTCAAGGGCCAGCAGCACCGGCAGTCCGTCTGATACTGCATCATGCTCAAGCCCGAAATCGGTGCAGGGCGGCTGCAGGTCGGAGAGCAGGAGCTTTTTTAAGGCGGCGAGCAGCTTGGGAGAACAGAGCAGTTTGACCATTGTTTCCCCAGCAGGGCTATCCGGAACGAAGTGGAAGCATTCAAAGCTGGTATCCAGATAGAAGTAGCTTTTGTGGAACCCGCCCGTACTGGTCAAAAGCTTCAGTCCCATATCCATGTCCTGTCCTATGATAAGGGCTTTGATGGGTGTATCCGGAAGATACCAGGGGGTTACTGCGCCTTTCGAGAGGATTCCCCGGCTGGCGTGGTAGGAGAGCAGGGCTTTTACCTTAAGCTCTGTCCGGTATTCCCATTTCATCAGTGCGCTTCCGGTGTAGAACACGGCATAGATGCACTTGGGGGAGAGCAGGATCCCCATGACTCTGGAGTTATTGATTTTTATTGCCTCATCCCCCAGTTCCTTCAGTTCCCTTGAATGGTAAAAGACCGGAAGGGGGAGGGTTACGGGTTCCCTGTCCGGAGCGCGGTCATTAAATATTGGCGGCTTCTGGTCACGAAAGCAGGTGACTCCGGCGTTTAGGAGCAGGGTATATGTCAGGGATGCCTGCTGTAAGCGGAGGCGCCTTGGGTAATCGCTCCTGGGACGGTTGGTGTCGGTGCTGCCGGTCAGGTAGAATACAAATCGGTCGGAGGATTGGGAGAGCAGGAGGCGTTTTCCTTTGCTGGTCAATCTGTAACCGCGGAGCCGGTCTTTATAGTGTGTCTTAATCAAGCCGTCCTCTTTGAGCCGGGTGATGAGCTTTTCCCCATAGCTGTCACTGATGCCTAATCGGGGAAGGGCATCAGGGCTGCACTCCCCGGACAGGGCAATAAGGGAGAGCAGTTTATAGGTAAAGGTTGATGGATCCATGAAGATATCTCCTCCTTAGATTTTTACCGTACACGCCTGAAACTCCGGTACAAAACGTCAGGGTGGGTAGGGCTGGGGCACTGGGAAATACGGGTTGCTGGCACGCTTTTTACCCTAGTCGGAAAATTTTGGGCTTTCCGGCTCAAAAATCCGATATGGTTTTGGAGCGGTTTTCCTGCTGTTTTAGCCATGCGGGGAACTCCGGCCTTTCCATCAAGGTAAGGATGGTACAGTCTCTGTCTCCAAATTCTGTCGTATGGTAAGCATCGCAGTGAAGGCCGCTGTCATCTGCCATCAGGAAGCTTGCCACCGTATCCAGGATCTGCTTACACTCCAGATTGTCATAGTCACGCACTCGTCTGACGGAGAGCTTCTCATCATAGATGTGTGAAAAGCACACCACACAGTCCGTAAAACGGGGCAGCGCATTCTCTCTGGTGTAAGTCTCCAGGCTGGCATAGAGAGGATCGGTCAAAAAGGTAGTATTGACACGCTTGGTGCGTTTTGGGATCAGCCCCGGAAGTGTGATCTCCACACGTCGATTCGTATGGCTGATCCGTATGCCGTGGGCTTTGGCTGCCGTTTCCATCAGGACAGGCTTTGGCACAAGGTTGGCGGCATAGATCAGGCTCCGCAGGGAACAGGCAAGGCGTTCCGCCCTAAAAGCCGCATCCAGGCTCAGTTCCTCATAATTTCTCCCGTAAGTGCCGGTATCCGTGATCTTCATGGCACTTAAGGTATTGGCAAGTTTTGGTATTTCCTCCTCGATCCGGCAGATGCGGGAGGACAGGGTATTGAGGTTCATTCAGTATCTGTAACTCCTTGTTTCTTAAAATACAGCACCTTCCCATCCGGCTGCACCATGCAGAAAGCAGATATGCCGGGAAATGTCAGGAGCGGTATCTGTTCCCTGCGGTCAACAATGGCCAGCCTGCGCGGAGCATCTTCCTTGTATATGGAAAGGGCGTGGTTTATCAGTATCTCTTTTTCTTCCGGTACATGGATCACATCATAGGCATCCTTCGCCGTAAAGAATGTCAGCGTCACCGGAAAGTCACTGGGGGTGTGGTAGGTGACTTCCGGGAAAAAATCCAGAAGCACCCACAATGCGGCTAGGGTGGAAAGATCCGGAGCGCAATCTTTTGAGTAGAGCACAAGCTCCTGCTCTGGAAGAAAGGCAAGCCGCCCGCCTTTCTCCAGCCTTTTTAGCAGACACTGCAGTTTGGCATCCTCCAGTTTAGGATACAGCTTTTTCAGATGGCCTATGGAAAGCGCCCGGTACATGGAGAGCAGGGCGGTGATCTGCGTCAGATGGTTTTCCTGCGCACTTGTTATATGCTGCATGATGATTTCCTTTCTATATAGAAGAAACTCTGCATAAACAATGCGTAAACTTTACATAAAAGCGGTGTGCCGGGCAGCGTCTTTTCCTGTCCAGTCCCTTTTTTGCATAAACTGTAAGTAAAGTTTATGTATTAGACGGCTTCCGCCATCTGTTTGCGCTGTTTCTCCTTTTCCAGTATCTTTTTCAGTTCCTGGCGGTCTGTGGTGATAAGTTCCTTCTCCAGCTCAGAGGCTTTGAACTCCACGGTGACATTATTGTTGTTGGTGGAAATAAGCCCGTTGCCCCGCTCAAAGTGGGTGACCGCCATGGTCTCCGCTTCCGACAGGTGCAGGATGGACTGCACGCGCATCGCTTCCTCATCCTCAAGGTTCAGCACGATCTTGGTCTTGGAATTGTTGATGATCCCCTTCCCATACTTGCCGTCTTCAAGGGCAAAGAAGTCATTTAAGTCCTGGGTGGCGCAGATGGCGGAGCCGCCATATCCACGGATGATCTTGAAGATCTCCAGTACAAACTCCGCAGCAAGACGGTTGGAGGCGGCACCGATCAGCTGCCAGGTCTCGTCGATGAAGATAGCCTTTTCCACGGTACGGTCCTCCTTGGCCTTATCCCAGACGTAATCGAGAGCCACAAACATTCCCACTGTCAGCAGGTCTCCGGTCAGTTCCGAAATATCCAGCACCGTGTATTTGTTATCAAGGTTCACGTTGGTCTGCTGGTTGAAAGTGGAGGCAGAGCCGTGGACGAGCCGGTTCATTATGTTAGCGAGCCGCCTGGTATCCGACTGCCCTTTCAGGATATCGAACACATCCTCCAGGATGGGCATCTCGCGGTAATGGTCCGGGTCATCCGGATCGATCAGACTGTCATTGTTATGGGTGATGCCTTTCTGGTAATAGGTCTGTATCAGCGCTTCATCCAAAAGCTGCCGTTCTTCATGCGTCATGTCCGGGATCAGCAGGGAAAAGAAGATATGGAGCCTCTGGATCTTGGCTGCAAGCTCTGATTTCTCGGTCTGCGGACCGTCCAGAATGTCACTGGCAGAGGAATCCACCTTCCGGATCTCCATGATATTGATACAGTTCTTGGAAGCAGGGGAGATCTGGATAAATTCCCCGCCGATATTGCTGCAGGCCCGGTGGAACTCATGCCCTTTTAAGGGGGCTATGATAAATACCTGTATGTTCTTCCTCCGCATCCGCAGCGCCATAAGCTGCATGGTGAATGTCTTCCCGGCACCGGAAGTCCCCAGTATTGCCATATTCGCGTTCTTATAGACACGGGAATTGAAAATATCCACGATGATCAAGGAGTTGTTATGTTTGTTGACCCCCAGAAGGATCCCATTGTCATCACACATCTCAAAGGACGTGAAAGGGTAGCAGCTTGCCACGCTGGTCGTCAGGATGTTGCGTTTGGAGCGTTCATACAGTTTTTTCTCCATAGACATCAGCGGAAGGGAAGAAACAAGTGCCTGCTCCTGTCTGAAGTGGCAGGAGACAGCCTCCATGTCCTGTGACAGCATCAGCTTTTTCATTTCATTGGTACGCCATTCCAGTTCCTCAAGGCTGTCCGCCGTAATGGTTATAAGGATATTCATAAAGTAAAAGTCCTCATTTGCGGCAAGGCCGTCCTTTAAAAAGTAACCGGAGCGGATCGCACTGTCCAGGTCATCGAAATCGGAGTTGGTATCCGAAGTATCCTTGATCTTGGAGCGGTTTATCCTCAGCTGCTGTCCTAATTTCTGCTGGATGCGGTCTTTCGGCTGCTTGTCAAAAAATATATCCACGTCAATGCCTTCTCCTGCATTGACCAGAAGGGAGATCCACCCGGCGCATACCTGCGGACGGTAGCCATTGGAAGGAACCAGCAGATAGGTATGGTAGACGTTATCCATTACCACATAGTTCCCGTGGGTGTAGTCTATGGACTCCGGCGCCATGAACTCCATGGCAGGGATCTTTCCGATCTCATCCCGCCTGCCTGCATTGATATACTGTCCGATCACCTCATTGACCCGGATGCTTAAAGGTTTAACGGTGCTGGTGCGGCGGTTTAAGATGTTGTAGAACACCTCCGTTGCCATCTCATCTTCATTATCCGGAACCATCAGCTCATTGCCGCATTGCTGGAGATAGGTCTTTGCGGTGCGTACAGCAGTGGTAAGGGCTGCAATCGCGTCATTTTCTTCATTCCCACGGTTGACGGCAAAAGGCTCATACTCAAAGACAATGAAAAAACGTCTGGTGATTGCTTCCTTGGAGCCGATGCGGCGGATCAGACGCTCATAGTCTTTCTGGAGTGCAAGACAGCGCTCATCCGTTTCCTGTTCCATTTCCGCCCGGATGGTCTCCAGATGTTTATTGATGTCTGCACGTCTGGTGAGTACCTTGAACTGGAGCTTTACAGGGCTGATCTTTAAGTAGCTTACAAAGGAGTAGATGATGCTGCGCTGCTCCCTTGCGCTCCGCAGCAGGAAGTTGATGGGTATGACCTCAATGATCTTTACAT
The DNA here is from genome assembly GCA_947625125.1 of uncultured Clostridia bacterium. Taxonomy (GTDB): domain Bacteria; phylum Bacillota; class Clostridia; order Oscillospirales; family Ruminococcaceae; genus Faeciplasma. Next base: position 6,222 of record CANQNF010000024.1, on the reverse strand, counting down.
AACGGTGGTCTTTCGTGTAGATGATGCCGTTCTCTATTTTTTTTATGGGAAGATAGGAGGCTGCCGGATTTAGCATTGCAGGCTCTGCCTCCTCTCTTACACGTTCCCGCCGGGGTTTGCCGGAATCCTGATTGTCTGACGTCTTTTTATTTTCCTGCCGTGTCTGCTTACGCTCCCTGAACTGCCCGAACTCCTCCGCGAAGTCTTCTCTCCTGGGCCTTACTTTCTTCTCTCTGCCGATCTTTGTTTCTTTCTGTGCTTTTTTGCCAGAATTAGTCGGTTTCTGCGCTGCGCCATCCGCCGCATCCGCCTGCATCCCGACAATCCTGCGGTTCTTCAGGTAAAGAAAAAAGTTGATCACAAAAGAGGAAAGGCTTTCTCCGCCAATGCCGATCACAGCGAACAGGGCGGCAGGCAGCACGGTTAGGCAGGCAATGATGATCTTTGCTGTCAGTGATACCGGCAGATGGAATACCGGAAGTCCGATCAGCAGCGAAAGGGCAAGCGCCTCTGCTGCATTCCTCAATTTGATGGTCCCGCCTAAAATGGTTCCGGTTTCAATGAAGTTGGGCGGGATGACGTATATATCGTTTTCTTCTTGTTTCATAGACTTACCTCACTTTCTGGGAGAACGCCGGAGATAGTTCTTACCTCAGGCGTTCTCTTGTGTGAGATATAGAATTTCTTTGCGAAGCAGCTTATGCTGTGAGCAAAATTGCCGCAGGCAATTAGAAATTCTTCTCACACTTTGCAGTGGAAAGGGCAGAGATGCTGCCCCACGGGTTTACTCTGTATATGGCCTTCCGCACAGGACAATGCGGTTGGTATCAAAGATTGGGCGGTAGACGACCTGCTTCTTTGAAAAAGAGGCGTCCACAACATAGCCGTTACCGGCGTAGATCGCCACATGGCTGATATTCATGTAGCGGTTGTTGACTTCGTAAGAATAAAAAACCAGGTCACCGGGAGCCAGGCTGTCATAGGATACAGCCAGATTATTTTCCACAACATAGCGCCCCTGGGCAGCTGCCGTGTTTGCGCCGTCATACTGCAGGTGGATCCCCAGCTGGCTGTATACCCAATAAGTGAAAGAACTGCAGTCAAAATAACCTTCCTGATTGCGCAGCTCCTGGCTGTATGGGGTCCCAAGTTTGGTCAGGGCAAGGTCTACTGCCGCATTTCCTGTTTCACCCGGAGGAAGGTCAGGGTTTATTGACACCATATAGACGGTATCGTAGAGGAACAGATGGAGATTGGCAGCGTATTCTGCGGCAGTCGCAAGCTGTTTGTCGGATAAATGGAAAACATGGTCCGCATAGTAGCTGTCGCCAGCGTATTCCACGGTATACGCATAGTGGTATATGGTGGTTGTCTCTCCCGTCTCATCATCCGTTTCCTCATGACTGGTCACATTTAACGAGTAGGAAAAGATGCCGGCAGTGTTATCCTTTAGCAGCTGCTCTAGCTTTGCCAGATTGATCTCCTTATAGTCCTCCTGGGAAGCGCAGAACTGGGAGATGATCAGGGTGCTCTCATATACGATGCGGTCTGAGAACTCATCCGTAATGCTGTATTCGCAGTCATTGCTAAGGGCATCTGCCTCTTTCTGAATGTCTGAAAGCACTGCATCGTGACGTTCCCGCAGGATCGCTTCAATACTGCTTTCCGTCCCGGCAATGTTTTCCATGATGAGGGAATTGTCATTCAGCACATCGCCTGATGCACTGTCAAGCCCTCCGGTCCCGAAGATCAGGGCGGGAAGCATCATCAGGAAAAGGATGGGTAGCATGAAAAGTGCCGCAACAGTAACGGCTATCTTTGCGACCAGCCTGCGGTTTTCCCAAAGTCCTGCGGCGAGCATCCCGTAAGGCCCGGCGGCAGCACCTTTGGCGGCTCCGGCAAGCGCTTTTCCGGTCTTTACCGCGCTCCTTGCGGCACCTGCTGTGGAAGCGGCATGGGAGAGGATCGAAGATTCACCTTTCTGGTTGTTTTCTGCCATTTACACACGGTCCTTTCTCTTTGGCATATCCGGGAGCTTCTGGACGATATTCTCATGGTATGCGATCTTTCCCTCGCCGGTCATGTAAGGCGTGCGTTCCACGGTATCCGTCGCGTATTGTCTGTACCATGTCTCGTTATCTGCTGTGGTGACCGTGTCATAATCACCGGACGGAGCCATGTACTGATCCGCATGGTACATCCCGAAGGCGGTGCCGTTTGGATGTTCGATGGAAGTTTCTGTGCCCATGATGCGCCCGCCGCCGATCTCAACACCGCTGTAATCCGGTGCATCGGGGATGCCGGTCTGTCCCATGTAAGCACTCAGCGCCTGGGCTGCCTGGGGACCGGACATGGAGCCGGTGTAATTGATGCTGCCTTTGGCAACGGCTCCCGTTACCCCGTTGGCAAAGTCCCCGCCCTTTTTCAGTGAGGATTCAAAGGCACGTCTGCTGATGGGGTTGCTGGAGTGACCGGTCATGGTCTGCATTGCGCTCTGAGTAAACTGCCGTCCTACAGCACCGGCAAGCCCGCCGGAAAGGAAGGTGGAGCTGTTCATGTGGTTAGAGCCTCCGCCCATGCGGAAAGAGCCGCCCCGGAAGCTGGAGCCGCCGGTTATGCTTTTTGCCATAGTGAAGCCCCTTGCGGCGATTAAAAGCTCTGCCATCATAGAGCCGCCGGTATGCCCGACGTTGACACCGAGGCTGCTCATAAAACTGTCAATCTTCTGGCTTATCTTTAGAAAAGCAATCGCACACAGGAACCAGATGAAGATATTTCCTGCGGCGGTCTCTTTTCCGACTGCCTCCACATCTGCCTCCGTGACGGCAAATACCGTGACGGACTGGGAGAAAAACAGCATAAACGCAGGTATGGTATATATAAATTTCTTTTTCAAGTTAGAGCCTCCTTACAATGATAAAGGGTTGGAAAGAAAGGTGCCCACCATAGAAGTAAACAGCCTCAGACACCATGCGTTCATCAGGAGCAGGAAAATCTGGCCCCCGAACATCCTGCACCACGATTTGAAGATGTTTGAGGTGGATTGGGAGGCACCCATAGCGAACGCCACGGGCGCTGTATATACGATCACACCAAGCAGGATGTAGCGTTCTGCAGCTTCAAACAGGAGCTTGATATAATTCCAGGCCAGTATCAGCACCAGGATCAGGGCAATCAGGGCTACAGATCCATTGGCAACTACGCCAAGGATGGTCAGCAGCACGCTGTTAAAATCAGCAAAATTCAGTGGAGGCAGATCTGAAGTCAGGATCCAGGAATAAGGCGTACCTCCTATGTCAAGCACAAGATCCGTGATCTGGTCACAATAGTAGATCAGAAGGATAAAAAGTACGGAACGGATACTCAGCTTGATGGGATCTTCCGCCTCCACGCCTGCTATCAGGCCAAAGTTCTTAAAGAGCTGCCAGACCCAGTTGAGCAGTACAAGTCCTATGGCGGTTGCCACGAAAACACTATACATGGTCTCAGCGGCAGGAAAATAGCGTAAAAATGTACTCATGTCACAGCCAAGGGCGCCCAATACCGAAGTGGTGATCAGATCCAGGCCGTTCATAATCTGCGTTGCAATCCATTCCACAATACCGTCAAGTATTCCCATGTATCACTTCTCCTTTCCTCAGCCGGTCCATTTACCATCGGAGAAGAAAGGCGTCACATACGCAAGGATAAAGCCGAGGCCGTTTAAGACTACCCAAGTGATCGCAATACGCTTGAGCCATGCGCGGGACTCATCCACGGTCTTTCCCGATTTGGAAAAGTTCATCAGGAGCAGGGCGATGGAAGCTGTTACGATAGCGGCGATGGTGGATATGCCCAGTATCTTCCCATAGACATCCTTCATAATGGACTCTGCTTTGGTCCACATATCAGTGGCCAGGACCGGTTCGGTCTGCAGTGCAAACATATAAGCAAAAGTGGCGGCCCCCATAAGGAGCTGCTGGTAGGGGATGTGGAACTTCTTTTTGGTGGGAAGCTGGTTCCCGGTAGTGTTCTGGTTTTTGTCTTTCACTAAGTTACCTCCTCGTAAAATAAAATGGTTGAGAAAAAGCCGGCACTCCTGAAACGGAACACCGGCTTTACTTAAAAAAAGCACCTGCAGAACGCAGATGCACCTCAAAGGGAATGGATATGCAGTTGTGGGTACAATTTTAAGCATGACCATTATAGCATGGTGATTTTTACCTGTAAATCGCAATTTACTGCCAGTTTTCCCCTATTTAGCGACATTCTACTGTCAATCTGTCATTTCCCCTCCGGAAAGAACTTATCAAGGGTCTCCAGACAGTCCTTTGAGGTGTACCCCCAAAGGATGGAACTGAGTGCCTGGACCGCTTCTGGGCGCTTGCGGTAAAAGGTTCTGGGGGAGATGTTGGCAATATGCGGTCTCAGCTTTTCGATGATCTCATCCGTGTTCTGGAGCTGCTGGGGTGAGAGATAGCTGTAATACAGTATCCAGTAGAATTGCTCCCCGTGCTTATGCTTACTCCGCATGATGTCAACAGCAGAGTTCAGCAGAGTCAGCATCTTGTTGCTCCGCTCAATACTCTTTGCGTAGTTTTCCAGCTTGCTTCCGCCAATGTCGGCTCCGGCAAGGTACATGGAGTCCAAAAACTCATCAATGCTGTTGCCATATTCAATCTCAAAGGTGTTCCGCACCTGCTGAACGGCAAGTTCAAGGTTCCATATGGCGTCACGGTAATTCTTCAGCAGCTTCCAAGTGTCATGGAACAGGGGGTTTTCCTGCTCCGAAGGGATGTTCGTCGAATTTTTTCTTCCCATAGTCTTTTTACCTACCTTCCTTTTTTGCTGTTTCATCGTAATACGGCGGATTACTGGCTAACCTGCCCGCAGTTTCCGGTGGCTCCATTTGTGTGAGCATCAACTCGAACTCATAACATAGCCTGCTGTCGGAGCAGGAGATTACCAGAGTAAACTTTAAATTACTATCCTCGCAGTCGGATAAAGGATATAACTTATAGCGTGTGTTGACGCATTCACAGCAGGGAAGCCCTTGTGCAGCAAGGATTTGCGCCACTTTTTTTACGATCTTCCGAATGTCCGATTTTGAAACGCTATCCGGAGGGGCTGAAACGCTGTCTGGATCACCGATCACGGTGATCTGCTCATCCTTGACAGTGGTTTCATCTGAGTCAGAGCTTTCAGCTAAATGTATTGGAACTTTAAATGTCATGGAAACCTCCTCCTTGTCGATCATTACATCGCTTATATTGAACATGGTAGAAAGATAGCTGCGCAGATAGATGACGCTGCCATGGTGTCCGGTAAAGGAAACCAATGAGAGGTATTCCTTTTGCTGCAGTTTCTTTAGGACACGGCTGACCGTTGCCCGTGATATGCCCCAGCGCAGCGCCAAGTCACTAAAGTTAGTCATCGGGTTGCCGGTGCAGTTCCTAAAATACACCACCGGACCCACTTCTGATCCTTGTACCTGCTCATCGTTGTAGATAGCGTGTACCCACAGATCCAGCACAATGTCCATCTCCGAGCATTTCCCGACGCTGATCAACTCATGGACGGAAGCCACCGGGAAAAAGAAAAAGCCCACATCTTTCAGACATGGGTAATTGTAATCAAGCGCTGTATTATGCTGTTTCCAGTCGTTGATCGTGAATTTGATAAGTTCTCCCCTGCCCAGCCGGGAGTAGGATATGTAGTGTTGTTCCTGAAGATAGTCCAGTATAGCGATTGCCTGGTGCTGGAACTTTGTACGGAACCATTCCGCAAGCTCCACCGGTGTGCAGATCCATTCTCCAGGCGCAACCAGGTAGGAGATGCCTTCCAGTCTGCGGTAGGAGGAGCGGAAGTTAGCATAGGAGCATAAGGTCATGTAATAAAAAAGATAGGAGCTTCCGTTTGTACGGATGTTCCTATCTTCCATAAGGGTGCGGATAAATTCGCGGTAGATGCGGCAGCGTGGATAATCCACGATCTGCTTGATTTCTAATTGGTAGTCCATAAAGTCCTCCTTTTAGTCTTTGAACAGAGTATAAGAGTCTGATCGTATAGAGCTGCTGATAAAATCTGTTGATTTCACCAGCAGCATCATGTTATAATCAGTCCGTGGTAACGACGAGCTGCTTCCACCCAATAAGGTGGACATAAAGTGGTCGTTAAGTAATAGAGGCGTCGATCCGTTGATATTACTGGATTTGAAACGCAGGGGCAATGGTCTGCAACACC
>CANQNF010000023.1 GCA_947625125.1 uncultured Clostridia bacterium | reverse complement strand
CAACCTTTTGGTGCCGTAAAACACCTTTCTACGGTACTTTGGAGCAAAGACTATATGATACTTGCAATTCCACTTTGTGTGTGATAAACTGTTTATGTTGTCATGCACGACAATCCCTCCCGTTTTATAGTTGCGGCTGGCGAACCACTTCTATTTTATCACAGGAGGTCTTTCTTCTGTCCATAGCTTGAAGCTTTGAACCACCCAGTAAAACTGGGGAGTTTAAGATACAATAATGAGTACCCAAACTGCGAAATTGGCTTGGGTACTTTTAATATTTCATATTGAAAATTTACATATCAACAATCATTTTCTGCTACAAATTTCCATTCTTTAAGCTCGATATTTTTATGCGAAAAGAGGATAAAAATATCATGCTCGCCTGAGATTTCCGCCTGAATTTCGGCGGCGCGGACGTTTGCAAAATCATCGTTATCAAAATCTACAAACGCAACCGGCTCGGAATTTATGTCGTCAAGCCGAACCTCAACCCTGCCGCTGCCCTTGACTTTTGCGATAAAATCGGCGGCTCCGCCTAAGAAATCCGCGCCCTGTATGAATATCCACGCGCCCTCGGCGTTGCTCACGGCGACGTGGGTTATATCTCCGTCAAAACCGACGTCTGCGCTCGTAAACATCGTAGAACCGGCGTTTGCGGCATATGGGTCGAACGCCTTTATCTGCTCGACGCCCTCTTTTGTCGCGGCTGCGATGGGTATGCTGCCGTCCTCATTTATAGGAAGATAGTCGACCATCAAACTGCGAAAACCGTCGTTTGAGCCGTTCAGTTCTTCCAAAAGCTGGGTGTGGTGCAGGATATAATTCTTACCCTGATACTCAATATAATGTGTGTGATTGTTCGACCAGCGCAGTCCCGACTGCCCGCTTTTATTCTCGCCTGCATTATAGAAATATGCGCCTTTGTATTGCCAGCTGCCCGAATCGAGCGGAGTTTTTGTCGTCATATAGCTCATCGAGCAGGTCGGCGGCGGGTCGATGCCCTCGTAATCCCAACCTTGGCGGTGGTTCTGCCAGTCGTTGCAGTAGGTGTAAATGTACTCGCCGTCCGCGTAGTTCAGCTCGCTCGCTTCGCAGAAAAACGGCGCGTCGATCGGCACAAAATCGCTGTCGAAGGATATTAAATCATCAGCCAGCTTGACTATTTTCGGGATATTTGTATGCACTATTCCGTCGCCGTTGGGAGCGCCTCCTCCGAAAGCAAGCCAGCCCATGCCGTTCTCGTCGATGACCGCACCGGGGTCAAACGGAGCAGGACAGTTTTCAAGCCCGGGCATATTCTGATAGACAAGCGGCTCGCCCAATGGGTCGCTCCAAGGTCCGAGAGGGTCGGTCGCAGTTATGACCCCAACGCCTGCGCCGCTGTTGTAGAAGTAGAGGTAAACGTGCGTTTTTCCGTCCTTTTCGACGCGCGAGATCACTGACGGCGCCCATGAATTTATTATCCAAGGCGCGATTTCGCCGACGTTAATTATGCCGTGGTAGACCCAGTTGACCGTGTCGTCGGTCGAGAAAATGACGAGCGATTTGATGTGCTCATACCCGCCGCCGCTGTCCTTGCCTTTTACCTCGAACTGCTGATTGTCGTTCGTGCCGAAAACGTAAAGCCTGCCGTTGTACTCGATTCCGGTCGGGTCGGCGCAGTAGATGTTCGGCGATATAGGATTCGCGCAATCCGCCGATTTAAAGGCGTTTTCGCTGGTTTTTTCTATTTTTGACGATGTCCCCAGACTGTCTAAAATTATCTCCTCCTTGCCGCAAGATGTGCAGAAAGCTGTTAATATACATAACAAAATTTTGCAAATTTTTTCATAATTTCACCTCGCTGTAATTATAATAAGTGAGAAAAAGTCAATGTTCTGAAATTGCAGCTGATTTGAGATCAAAAACTGCAACATTCAATTTAAAATTATACTGAATTTTAAACTTAATTTCAACAAATAATTCAGTATTTTTCAAAAAATTCTTGACTTAATTCACCTCGCGGTATATAATAATTCCGGAAAGGGGCGATTTTATGTCAATAACTTCTAAAGAATTGGCCAAGCTTTTGGGCATCTCGGAGGCGGCGGTTTCGATGGCTCTCAACGGAAAACCGGGGGTCAGCACTGCTACAAAAAATCGGGTAATTGAGGCCGCAAAAGCCCATGGATACGACTTTTCACGGATCACCGAAAAGGCTTCGAGCGGCTCGTCCCGCGGGGACATCACCTTTGCAATCTACAAAAAGCACGGTACAATCGTCTCCGACACGCCGTTTTTCAACCAGCTCACCGAGGGCATCGAGAGTGCCTGCAAGGCGCTGAAGTATCGCCTGCACATCAGCTACCTCTACGACGACGGCGAGATCGGAAAGCAAATCGACGCTCTGCCGATTTACGACGGCATAATACTGCTCGGCACGGAGATGAAAAGCACCGATTTTGCGCCGTTTGAGCGAATTAAAGCGCCGATAGTCGTCCTCGACACATACTTTCACGCGATACCCTACGACTGCGTTATCATCAACAATTTTCAGGGCGCGTTCACTGCCACCGAGCACCTGATAAAGCGGATTAAATGGCAGCCCGGCTATCTGAAATCGTCCTACCAAATCGGCAATTTCGACGAGCGCGCCGACGGATTTTTCAGCGCTGTTCGAGCCGCCGGGCTGAGCGCATCACGCTCGCCTGTCATTCGCCTGACCCCGTCTTTGGACGGCGCTTACCGCGACATGCTCGACTTTCTTGAGCAGGGCGAAAAGCCCGTCGCAGGCTACTTTGCAGACAACGACAACATCGCCGCAGGAGCAATGAAGGCGCTGCTCGAAAAGGGCTATCGTGTTCCCGAGGACGTGTCGATAATCGGGTTTGACGATATGCCGTTCTGCACATATCTCAACCCACCGCTTTCGACGGTTAATGTGCCTAAAGATTATCTCGGCAAAACCGCTGTCGAGCGCCTCGCGCAGATAATTGAGGACAAGGGAGCGTGCCCATTAAAAATCAAGGTTTCAACTAAACTTGTTAAACGAAAATCGGTCATAAAATGAAAATCCCCGATTGCTCGGGGAATTTTTTATTCCTTTTTTATCCTCACCGCCATATACTCTCTCCCCGGCAGGTCTACGCGGAATCTGCCCGTAAACTCGCCGGTCTTTGTGATCGTCATGTTCCATGTGTCGATGACCTCGGCCGAGTATGTGTTTTCGTCATCGATGTGATACCACCTAAACGCCGGGCGGTTGATACCGTAATAAAACAGGTGATACCCGCTCTCCTTTTCGGCATTTTCGTCCTCCGGCACCACGCAGATCTCGTCCCACTCCATCGCTTTGGGTTTCAAGCCGCCTGCGGGAGCGTCCTCCAAAATATGCCTCATAAACGCTATCCTTGCCGGACTTTCGCCCTTTAACTCACCGCCGTGCGCCCACCATAGATTTTCGCCGACGTAGGTCTCGCCATGCCCGCCGTAGCCGCCCCTGCACAAAGCCTCCCAGTGTCGTTTGACGAGCTCCTGCGCCGAGATGTTGCCCCACGCGAATTGAATGTTGCCCTCGTACTGCATTTCGTCGATGACGACCGGCTTGCCGTACTGCCTGCGCCAGTCCGAGGTGCTTTCGGGCGTACGCTGGACGCTGCAATGCGTTATCCACGGGCGTGAGTGGTCGTAAAACTTAACGCCGTTATGAATCGAACGGAGGTGATTATATGGGTCGCTTTCGCAGACTATCTCGGCAAAGCGCTCCCAGTCCGCCTCGGTCTTGCTGCCGATGAAGTCGTACTCGTTCGCGAATGACCACCAGATGTTGCGGTATGCCGAGAATCTTGCAGCTACATATCGTAAATATAATTCATTTTGCTCGGCGTTCATAGTCGAGAAGCCCCAGCGATCGTAGGGGTGGAAGAGGATTATATCGGCCTCGATGCCGAGCTTTTGGAGTGCAAGAATGCACTTTTCAATGTGCCTGAAATGCTCGGGATTGAAGCGGGAAAAGTCCCAATTATTGCCATCTGAATCGGGTGCGAAGCCCCAGACGTTATCTTCGCTAACTAATTGACCGTCGACCGGCACGCCCTCGTAGGGGTACGACCTCGGCTCGCGGGAATTGTAGCAATAGCTCTTCGGGAACACGCAGAAGCGGATTTTGTTGAACGGAGACTGCTTAAGCGTATTAAGCGTTTGAGCGATAAGCTCGTCGCTTTGAAGCTCCCAGACGTAGCAGGTCGTGCCAATGGGGTAATAGGGCGTGCCGTCGGCGTAGGCGAAGTGGAAAGTGTTATGAACGCTGACCGGACCGTGGTTTTCGGCTGACGGTGCGGTCACCTCAAACTCGCCGGAATAGCTCTCGCCCGAGAAATCGCCCGAAACGGTGAAGCGGCATTTGCCTTCATATGACGGCATGAAGCGAACCTTATAGACCCCATCTCCATCATAAAATCCTGCGACGGTCTTGCACTCGTGCTCGCCCTCAAACGTCGCGGTGATGTGGTAATCCACGAAAGGATTTCCCGAGGTAACCCCCTCGCAGCTTAGCTCAAATAATCCCCATTTTTCAACAGATTTGGTATATTTCATGGCACAACCTCCAAAGTTTTTTATGATTATACCAAAAAATCAGCTGAATTTCAAGCCGGAATTAAGTGAAATTCAGAGAAAATGGGGCTTAATTTTGATAATTATTGCTAAATCATCCGAAAGTTTCCACTTAACAATGCGGCAGCAATATTTTTATGAATCCTTAAGGTGAAATGAAATGAAATTAAATCACACAGTTTTTATGCTCATCTCAAACCCGACATGCTTTGCCGGCGCTTTTACCGAAAAATCCACAATATAAATCTTTCTCGTATCATCCGGCCTGGGCGCGGCGTGCTCGGAAATTTTCACGTCAAATTCTTTGGCAGGGTAGCGCATCACCGCGTCGCCGTGTTCGCTGTGAAGTATGATTTTTTCGCCATATATTTCCGGCCTTGAGAAGCTTACAAAGCGCTCGGTTACAGTGATTTCATCTGAGGATAAATCAATATCATCCGAAAGGGTCATGCTGCCATCGAATTGATTAAAACTCACATTTCTTATTAGACGATTCAGGCAGTTAAGCCCATACGCAGGAGCAATATCCATCGCGATACCATGCTCGGAAATCTTAACATCATTAGCGAAAAATTCTTTCCCGGCGCGCTGAAAATTCCCGCCGATTATCGGAAGATTATGCCCCTGAGAGCCGCATTCAAATCGGTCATAGCGGCCCTCTCCGAAGTAGTCGCGGTCATAAATTCCGCTGCCGTAGTCGATCAAAACATCATCGCCGCCAAGGTAAAACTGAACCTGCCCGACGTCGTTGTGATTGTGGCTTTCGCCGTTGTGACCGGCTTTTACAGCGATTCCCGAGTTGTTTGCACCGCTCGAAATGTACCACTGAGCATCGCGGAAAATGTAAGTATGATAACTGCTTTCACTAACCATGTTATCAATGCTCCAGACGAGGTCGCGAAGTATCCCGACCCATCGGTAGCAGGGATCGCTGTCGAAATTTGGCAGGAGCGGTCTCGGCAAAAATTCGGCTTCGTCATAGTGTGATTTTATGTATGAGGTCAGCCCCCACCATCGCGAAACGTCGCTTTCAGAGCAGTCGCCGAATTTAACGATTCCTCCGAATGGGAAGTACGCCTTTTGCTGAAACAGGGCTATATTTTTAACCCTTGAATCTGAGAATAAATCAATTTTTCCGTTTGTCATCCTTTGCAGCATTTCCGAGTAGGCCGTGAAAAACGTGAACCCGTAGGACCAGTAGGAGACGCCCTCGGTGCCCGCGCCGTCGTCGGGAAAGCCGGAAAGGTAGCTCTCCGCCGCGGTTTGCAGCCTGAAAATAATTTCTGATAATTCATCAATTTCGCAGAGATACATCGCCGCTATGCCGAGCGCGCCACCGCAGACTGCCGACCAGTTGTTTTGCGCATGCTCCCAGCCGAATCTGCCCGGCAAATAGCGGTCAATAACGCGTTTGCGGATATTGTCCCGGGCGCGTTTCACAACATCGGGAGACAGAAGTCCCTCATTGAGCGCGCAAATCTCCGCGAGAGCCGACGCCGTCTCGGCTGAGAATAAATCAATCGTTGGCCGCGTCTCCTCATCGAATTCACCCCAAATATGCGCGGGCAGCGCCCAGGTGTACTCGTCGCAGACCGCCCAAATTGCGTCCTCAAGTGCCGAAATATCTTCCTTATTCTGCCAAAACCAGACCGCCAGCGCGAGGCAGGCAAGCCGCCCGCGACGTGAAAAATAGCTTTTCTGATAGATCTCCCGGTCGCCGGTCTGCGAAAAAAGCCGAAATTCCGAGAATTTCAGCGCCTCAATCGGCTCCCTGCGGTACGCCTCGGCTTTTTTGCGAATTTCAGCGAGGCAGTCTGCGTAAACCGCCCCCGAAAGTATCTCCCGCCGCTTTTCCGCAAGGTTTTTCCCGAGGCCCTGCGGCAGCTTATCTTTCGGCAAATTTAACAAATATTTTTTAATTTTTTGTTTATCATGTCTCATGCGCCTGCCCCCTTATACACTATAATAATATCAAATTTCTCATAAATAATCAACAATTTCTATTGAATGTACCAAAAAATTATGGTATAATTTTAAAAAGTATCTCGGGAGGCGGATCCATGAATGTAAATTATTGGCAGGATATTGCCCAAAAAATCTATGAAAAAACCTCGGCCACAGCCCTCAGAAATGCCGATAAAATCCCGTATTCTACCATAAACGGCCGCTTCGACGACCAGTCCGACAACATCTCATGGTGGACGAACGGCTTTTGGGCGGGTCAGCTTTGGCAGCTCTACGGCGCGGTCGGGGGCGACGACCTTAGAAAAATCGCCGAAAAAATCGAGGAGAAGCTTGACCGCGTTTTCCTGCAAAGTTGGGGCATGGACCACGACAGCGGCTTTCGGTGGCTGATGACGGCGGGCGCGAACTACCGTCTGACCGGCTCGGAAAGCTCGAAAAATCGGCTTATTCTGGCCGCGAACGACCTTGCCGGAAGGTTTAATTTGGCAGGAAAATTTATCCGTGCCTGGAACGATTCGGGGGATGGCTCAAAGGCGGGCTGGGCGATAATCGACTGCATGATGAACCTGCCGCTGTTATATTTTGTCAGTGATATTCTTCACGACCCGCGCTTTTCGCAGATTGCCATAGCCCATGCGGATACCGCAATCAAGGCGTTTGTGAAGCATGACGGCTCGGTCTGCCACATCGTCGAATTTGACCCGGTGAGCGGCATAAGGCTGAAAAGCCACGGCGGCCAAGGGTTCGCCCACGGCTCCTCCTGGACGAGGGGTCAGGCGTGGGGGCTTTACGGCTTCACGCTTTCCTACATCCATTCAAAAAAGAGGGAGTATCTTGAAACTGCCCAAAAAATCGCGGACAGATTCATCGAGCGCATCCCCGAAAACGGCTTCATTCCGGTCGATTTCGAACAGCCTAAAGAGCCGTGGTATGAGGATTCTACCGCCGCCGCCATCGCAGCATGCGGGCTTATTGAGCTGTCAAAAATTTCGGGAGAAAAATACCGCGAGACTGCGGAAATGCTCCTAAAAAAGCTTATCGAGGGCCGCTGCCGGTTCGACCTTGAGTGCGACAACATCCTCGAAAAATGCACCGCCGCCTACCACGATTCGTGGCACGAGGGCGCGATAATTTACGGCGACTATTTCCTGGCCGAGGCGGTGCTGAAACTTTGCGGGAGGGAGACGTTTTTATGGTGAAGACCCGCGCTGACTGGCTTGGCGCCATGCTTAAAATCGCCGACCCTGTTCTTTTTAATCTTTTTGATAAAAGGCTCCGCAGGAAAATGCCGGTCCTAAAGGACGGCAGAGAGCCTTACAGCTGTCTTGAGGCTTTCGGAAGGACTCTTATGGGCATAGCGCCATGGCTCGAACTTGACGGCGTTTCGGGAGATGAAGCCGTTTTGCAGGACAGATACCGTAGGCTTGTACGGGACTGCATTGCCGCAGCCGTCGACCCCGATTCGCCCGACGCGATGAATTTTTCGGAGGGCTATGGGCAGTCCCTTGTCGACGCGGCATTTTTGGCAGACTCCGTTCTGCGCGCGCCGGTAGAGCTGTCCGAAAAGCTTGACGACGATACCCGAAAAAAGCTTGTCTCGGCGCTTGAGTCTACCCGAAAATTCCCGGCGGACGGCTCTAACTGGGTGCTTTTTCCGGCAGCCGTCGAAGCCGGGATAAAGGCCCTCGGCGGGGAGTATATCACCGAGCCGGTGCTCAGAGCCGCCGACTGCCTTGAGAAATGGTATCTCGGCGACGGGGTCTACGGCGACGGCGAGCTTTTAAGAAACGATTACTACAACAGCTTTGTCATCCAGCCCCTTTATATCGACGTTTTAAGGGCATTCGGCGGCATTCCCGAGCTTTCGGGCCTGCTTGAAAAATCGGTATTGCGTGAGAAAAGGTATGCCGCCGTTTTGGAGAGGCTGATAGCCCCCGACGGCACATATCCTATAGTCGGCAGGTCTGCGGCATACCGATTCGGCGCATTTCACGCGCTTTCGCATGCCTCATTATACGAAAATCTGCCCGAAAACCTGCCGCCGGAACAGGTCAGGTGCGCGCTCTCGGCTGTCATGCAAAAAACGCTCTCATGCGATATTTTCGATTCGGACGGATTTCTGAAGATAGGCATAAGCGGCTGCCAGCCGTCTGTCGGCGAGGGCTACATCTCGACGGGAAGCCTTTATCTTTGCGAGACGGCGTTTTTACCTCTCGGTCTGCCCGAGAGCCATCGCTTCTGGTCGGGCCCCGAGACGAAGTTTACATCACAAAAAATCTGGTCGGGCGAGGACATACCCGCCGACCGTGCGGAGGACTGACATGAACATCACCGAACTTTTTTCTCTCAAAGGAAAAACCGCCCTCGTCACGGGCGCGGCATACGGAATCGGCTTTGCGATAGCCGAGGCGCTCGGGTCTGCGGGCGCTGAAATAGCCTTTTGCTGCCGTTCCCGGGAGCACCTTAAGACGGCGCTCGACGGCTATTCGGCAAGGGGAATATCGGCCCGCGGATACATCTGCGACGTGACCGACGAGAAGCAGGTCGTCAACATGGTTAAAGAAATCGGCAGGGTAGATATTTTGGTAAATAATGCCGGGATCATCAAGCGAATCCCGATGACGGAAATGAGCGCCGAAGAATTCAGAGAGGTCGTCGACGTCGATCTGACCGCGCCGTTTATCTGCTCAAAGGCCGTAATTCCGGGCATGATAGAGCACGGCGGCGGAAAAATAATCAACGTCTGCTCGATGATGTCGGAGCTCGGTCGGGAGACCGTTTCGGCCTACGCCTCGGCCAAGGGCGGGCTGAAAATGCTGACAAAAAACATCGCCTCCGAGTACGGCGGCCGCAACATTCAGTGCAACGGGATCGGCCCCGGCTACATCGCCACGCCCCAGACAGCGCCTCTTCGCGAGCCTCTGCCCGACGGCTCCCGCCACCCGTTCGACAGATTTATCATCTCGAAAACCCCCGCCGGAAGATGGGGCGAGCCTGACGATTTGGCGGGCGCTGCGATTTTTTTGGCGTCCCGCGCCTCCGATTTCGTGAACGGGCAGATTTTATACGTCGACGGCGGAATTTTGGCATATATTGGAAAACAGCCCGAATAGAAGTCAGATGTCAGAATATAGAAAGGATGGATAACCATGAAAATTGCACTTATTGCAGAAAACAGCCAGGCCGCGAAGAACGAGCTGATTGAAAAATCGCTCAGAAAGGCGGTCGGACCGATGGGCCACGAGGTCCGCAACTACGGCATGCGAAGCCCCGACGATACGCAGCTGACCTATGTTCAGATAGGCATTTTGGCGGCGGTCATTCTGAACGGCGGCGCAGCCGATTATGTCGTCACCGGCTGCGGTACCGGAGAGGGCGCGATGCTCGCCTGCAACAGCTTTCCGGGCGTTATCTGCGGCCACATCGAGGATCCTCTCGACGCCTACACGTTCGCGCAGATAAACAACGGCAACGCTATAGCGATTCCCTTTGCAAAGGGCTTCGGATGGGGCGGGGAGCTGAATTTGGAATACATTTTCGAGAAGCTTTTCTCGGAGCCGTCGGGTCAGGGCTACCCACGCGAGCGCGCCGTTCCGGAGCAGCAAAACAAGAAAATTTTGGACGGCGTGAGGGCCAAGGCGTTCAGGCCGCTTGATGAAATTCTTCATGACCTCGACCGCGGGCTCGTAAAGGGCGCGCTCGACAGAAATAGCGTTAAGGAGCTCTTTTTCGAGGACTGCAAATGTGAAAAAATCAAAAATTTAGCGTCCGAATTTTTGGACGGTTAAGGAGGAGGAAGATTTATGCCCATCCCTCGTCCCGAGCATCCCGAGCCGCAGTTTATGCGAAAAAACTGGCAAAATCTCAACGGCGTTTGGGAATTTGAGATCGACAATTCAAAAAGCGGCATTGACAGAAAATTATATCTTTCGGACCATCTCAGCGGCAGCGTCACGGTTCCGTTCTGCCCGGAAAGCGAACTTTCGGGAGTCGGAAATAAAGATTTCATGAACGCGGTATGGTACCGAAAAACCTTTATTTTAAACGATTCACAGCTTTCCGGCCGCGTCATGCTGCACTTCGGAGCCGCCGACTATGAGACTGTGGTATGGGTAAACGGCGCTGAGGTCGGCAGGCATATCGGCGGCTACACGTCGTTTAAATTTGACATATCATCATATGCCCATGCCGGCGAGAATTCTCTCACGGTATGCGTTTTCGACGACGTCAGGGCGCCCTGCCAGCCCCGAGGTAAGCAGTCCGAGCTTTACTATTCGCACGACTGCGACTACACGCGCACCACCGGAATCTGGCAGACGGTGTGGCTGGAATTCCTGCCAAAAAATTACATAAAAAATGTAAAATTCTACCCCGACCCGGAGAACCAAAAGGTCTCGCTGAGCGCCTGTTTATGCGGCTCCGGCACGCTTCGCGCCGACGTCGCATACGAGGGCAGACCCGTAGGAAGCGGCCTCGGGGAGTCCTGGGGCGGGCTTCTGACGATTGAGATCCCGCTGTCCGAAAAGCACCTTTGGGAGCCCGGAAAAGGCCGGCTTTACGACGTTTGCCTCAGATTCGGCGACGACGAAGCGACGAGTTATTTCGGGCTTCGGAGCGTGCAGATTGATGACAAAAAATTCCTAATAAATGGAAAATCAGTCTTTCAGCGGCTCGTTCTCGACCAGGGTTTCTACCCCGACGGGATTTACACGGCGCCCTCGGAAACCGCGCTGATACGCGATATAGAGCTGTCGACGGCGCTCGGGTTCAACGGCGCGCGCCTGCACCAAAAGGTCTTTGAGCCGCGGTTTTTGTATCATTGCGACCGGCTCGGCTACATCGTCTGGGGCGAGCATGCGAACTGGGGGTTCGACCACTCCGACGCCGCTAATCTTGGAAATTTCTTGAACGAATGGCAGGAAGCGGTCGAACGCGACTTCAACCACCCGTCGATCGTCGGCTGGTGCCCGTTCAACGAGACCTGGGACTACCGCGGCCGGCCTCAGAACGATATGATTTTGGGGACAGTTTTCCGCGCCACAAAGCTGCTTGACCCGACGAGGCCGTGTATCGATACGAGCGGGCATTTCCACGTCGAGACCGATATTTTCGACATTCACGACTACGAACAGGACCCCGGGATATTCCGCAAAAAGCTTGAGAATTTCCCGAACGGCGACGAGCGCGCATGGAACCCGTTCCCCGACAGGCAGCGCTATAATAGTCAACCGATGTTCGTGAGCGAGTACGGCGGCATGAGGTGGGACAAGTCCAAAAATTCGGACACATGGGGCTACGGCGACGCGCCTAAGACCGAGGAAGAATTCATAAACCGGCTTAAAGGTCTGACCGACGCGATAATGGATAATCCCGAAATTTTTGGGCTCTGCTATACCCAGCTCTACGACGTCGAACAGGAAGCCAACGGGCTATATACATATCAAAGGGAGCCGAAATTTGATGAGGAAACGATGAAAAAAATCAGGGGGATCTTTGGGAGAAAAGCGGGGATAGAATAGCAAAGAAAGCATGAGGCATTAACATCAGTTATCAAGATTTGCCATAACGTTTTTGCGCTACTCTTCTCACTGATGATTTCTAAACTCTGAAAAATAATTATGCCCCCAGTGTTTCTATATCATGTTCTAATTTTTCGCTAATAATAATGTATTCCGGTCTTTCGTGGGTCGTCCCCATCCCTGCATAAAAATCCCATCACGATCTCCACGGATCATGATGGGATTTTATATACATTCGTTGTCCGCCCCTCTTACTCTGTCTTTCCCCTCTCTTCCCCCGCGGTCGAGAGGTACACCCTCTCTATCACGATATCCTCCGCGGGCTGAGTCGATTCGAGCGATTCGGCGGCCAATATCTTCTCAAAGGCGTCCCAGCCGTCGTAGACCTGCGCGAAGACCGTGTACTTCATCGAAAAGTTCGGCACGCCTCCGTGCTCCGAAAAAGCGCCGCCGAGCTCGTCCCCATAGGCCCTTTTGAGCGCGTCCTCGTCCATGTACGCCGAATTGACGACCGTCACGTCGTTCACAAAAATAAAGCTTGAGCCGGCATAGTTCTTCCCCCATCTTCCGCCGATGTAGGAGCATATCGCGCCCTTAAACGGCCACAGGTCGTCCGAGACCTCCGCCTTTAGCTGGGTCTGGTCGCTCTCCTCGCCGATGGTGGATTCCGGGTCGGGGGATTTCGTGCCGCCGATGGCGTATGCGCTGTCGACTACCGAGCAAAAGTGCGTGCCGTCGTAGTATCCCGACTCGACAAGGCTCTTGAAATATCTGTAGTATTCCGGCGTTTCGTCCGGGAAAAGCTCTGCCCTGACGGTGCCGTAATTCGTCTCGAATACAGCTACCGGAGCGTCGTCCGCAGGCTCGTCAAGCTGTATTAAATTTATTTCATCCGGCAGACCGCGCTGTCTGCTTCCCGCTATCCAGACAAAAAGCAGGAACAGGATTATCACAAAAATTGCCACCAGAGATATGCCGAGGTATCTCATAAAGGCCTTATTCTTAAGCGGGTTTGCCTTTCTCGGGTTTTCGTATTCCGACATTTTCAAATCTCCTTATCCGTTATGACCCAGAAGCTGTTCATTCCGTGCAGGTATGTTTTAACGCCTTTCGGTATCTGCACAAGGGCGTTTACCGCGTTCATATAGTCGCCGGCGCCCATGCCGACGGCCATCGCGCCCCAAAGACCTATGTACCAAAGATTCGGAAAAATTATCCAGATAATATAGGGTATTATCCCGAAAACGATGTTCGGGAGCATGCACATAATTATAAATCTTGCCTTTGAAAACAGCTCGGGACCCACGACAAAGCAGAGTCCCTGCTTAAGGTTTGTATACATATATACGTCGCACTTAAAGCATGTTCCGTGCAGGAATTCGTGCGGCAGGATGATGATAAACGTGCCGACAAGGCATATCCCGACGAAAATCAGCATGAACGGTATGACGCCGAATTGTTCGATGAAGTCTGAAACGCCTGCCCTGCCGAAAATTATCAGCGGAACGATAAGCGCGGCGGTTATCGCAAACGACAGAAGATTCATGACTATCGGCAGCTTTTCGGCCGACGGCTCCTTAAAGGGCACATAGCCATCCTCGTGCTCGCGGGTCGGCAGGTTTTCGGCGTTGCCGTCGTATTTGCCCATATAGTGAAATTTCATCACTGTCTCCTCTTGACGACCGTGCCCTGTCTCGTCTCCTCGACGGTATAGCCGAGCGCCGAAATTTTGTCTCTTATCTCGTCGGCAAGCGCAAAGTTCTTTTCCTTTCTTGCGGCCTTTCTCTGCTCCAAAAGATCTGTAATCTCTTCGGGAAGCTCGGATCCCTCGGGGGCAGCGTTTTTAAGCTTCTCGGCAGCTTCGATAAGCCCGAGCGATAAAACGCCGTCGAATTCTTTTATCAGCATGAGTTTGTCTGCGCCCGAAAGGCCGCTCTTTAAGACGTCGTAGAGCGAGGTTATCGCCAAGGACGTGTTCAGGTCGTTGTCCATCGCGGACTTGAAGCCGTTTCGCAGTTCATCGCACTTACTTTCGTCATGCCCGCCGGAATTTTCGGTCTGGGATATCTTTGCCGCAAGCTTGTTATAGGCGGCAGCGGCGTTGTCTAAGTTCTCCCAGCTGAACATAAGACCTTTTCTGTAGTGGCTCTGGAGGCAGAAAAATCTGTAGGCAAGGGGGTTATAGCCCTTTTCCTCCAAAAGCGAGACGGTCAGGAATTCGCCCTTAGATTTCGACATCTTCCCGCCCTGTGTGTTTAAGTGGTGAACGTGGAACCAGTGCCCGCACCAGGGGTGGCCGAGATAGCTTTCGGACTGGGCTATTTCGTTTGTGTGGTGGGGAAACGCGTTGTCGATGCCTCCGCAGTGCAGGTCCAGATATTCGCCGTTATTTTTCATCGAAATGCAGGAACATTCGATATGCCAGCCGGGGTAGCCCACTCCCCAGGGGGAGTCCCACTTCAACTCCTGGTCCTCAAATTTTGACTTAGTGAACCATAAAACGAAGTCGGTCTTGTTTCTCTTATTGCCGTCGGCCTCGACGCCCTCGCGCACGCCGACTGCCAGGTCTTCCTCCGAAAAATCGTTGAAAACATAGTATTTTTCAAGCTTTGATGTGTCGAAATAGATGTTGCCGCCGGCTTCATATGCATAGCCCTTTTCCATCAGGGAGGATATGACCCGGATGAATTCATCGATATAGCTCGTCGCCGGGACTACGGTCTCCGGCTTTTTTATGTTCAGCTTTTTGCAGTCCTCAAAGAACGCGTCGGTGTAAAACTTCGCGATCTCCATGACGGTCTTATGCTCTCTCTTTGCGCCCTTGAGCATCTTGTCGTCGCCGGTGTCGCCGTCGGAGGTGAGGTGTCCGACGTCGGTGATATTCATGACTCTGTCGACGTCATAGCCGATATATCCGAGGTATTTTTCCAGCACGTCCTCCATGATATACGAGCGCAGGTTGCCGATATGGGCGTAGTGATACACCGTCGGCCCGCAGGTATACATTTCCACTCTGCCGGGTGTGTGGGTCTTGAATTCGTCCTTTGAACGCGTAAGGCTGTTGTAAAGATACATGGCGGTCTCCTTTGATTTTTATTTTCGTCTCGCTCCCACGGCGCACGCCCGGGCTTCCTGCGGGCCGCCCGCCGTCCGATAAATCGGACGCTCTGCGCCTTTGGCGCAGAGGCTCCGCCCCTTTGGGGCGGAGCGGGCGGCCGGGGCGTGGCAGCGGGTAAAGAAGCGCAGCGGGTTCGGGCGGGGCAGCCGCTGTGCGCCGGTCGGGAACGCAGTTTTTTATTCTTTTACGGATGATTTAAGCTCAGACAGTTCCCGCTCAAGTTCCTCTATCTTCGAACGCTGGCGGCAGAGCTCCTGTGCGACGGGGTCGGGGATGTGTATCTGGTCGAGGTCCTGGGTGACCCTGACGCCGTTTCTTCGTACGACCCTCGCAGGCACTCCGACCGCGGTGGCGTTTGCGGGCACGGCGTCCAAAACCACAGCGTTGGCGGCGATTTTCGCATTGTCGCCGACCTTGAAAGGCCCCAAGACCTTTGCTCCGCAACCTATCATGACGTTGTTTCCGAGCGTGGGATGGCGCTTGCCCTTGCCCTTGCCGGTGCCGCCGAGGGTCACGCCCTGATACAGAAGACAGTCGTTGCCTATCTCGGCAGTTTCGCCGATGACTACCCCTGCCCCATGATCGATAAACAGGCGCTTGCCTATTTTTGCGCCCGGATGTATCTCGATTCCGGTGACAAGGCGGCCGAACTGTGAAAGAGCCCTTGCGGCGGTCTTGTAGCGGTTTATATACAGCTTATGGGCTATGCGGTAGATGAGGACGGCGTGCAACCCGGAATACGTCAGCAGTATCTCGAACGCCGACCTTGCCGCAGGGTCGCGCTGTTTTACCGATTCTATCTCGGAGCGGACGTAGGAAACTGTTTCTTTGAAATTCAATGAAAATACCTCATTTCTTTGGTGAAACAAAAAAGCCTCCGAGCCCTGAAAGGGCGCAAAGAGGCGTACAGAACGCGGTTCCACTCTTTTTTATCACTCAGAATGCCTTAACGCGGCTCACGCGGCAGGATACTTGATTTCCCCTGTCGGGCTCACGGGCGCACTTCACAGTCTCCGAAAGTCGGGGCTTGCACCGTATCCCCGCTCGCTTCGCACTCGGAAAAAAGCTACTCTTCCCGCTCACAGCCTTTTCGTATCATTGTATGAAGTATACCACATATGCGTGAGAAAATCAAGGGGGTATCCGCCAAAATTTTCTTTCACCTCCTGCTAAGGCCGACTGCCGGGACCGAGCCTGCCCTCCTGCCCCCTTGGGGGGCAGGAGCCCCCGTCAGCGAAAGCTGACGGGGTTCCCTCGCGGAGCGAGGGAAGCAGGCTCGGGATGGCAGTCGGCCGTTTCGGGGGCACAAAAAAGCGGCATGGAAGCCGCTTTCAGAATCACTTCGTCCCGAAGATCCTGTCGCCTGCGTCGCCGAGGCCGGGGACGATGTATGCGTTCTCGTTAAGGCGCTCGTCAAGGTTCCCGCAGTACACCTCGACGTCGGGATGAGCCTTCGTCAGGGCCTTGATTCCCTCGGGAGCCGCAATTATCGACATGAACTTGATGTGCTTTCCGCCGCGCTGTTTGATGAGATTTATCGCGTCGACTGCTGAGCCGCCGGTCGCGAGCATCGGGTCGAGCACGATTATGAGCCTCTCGCCGATGTTGTCGGGGAGCTTGCAGTAATACTCGTGCGGAATGTGGGTCTGTTCGTCGCGGTACATGCCTATGTGCCCGACCTTGGCCGACGGAACGAGCGCAAGTATGCCGTTCACCATGCCGAGGCCCGCCCTGAGTATCGGGACTATGGCGAGCTTCTTGCCGGCGACCATCGGCTGGACGGTCTTGCAGATGGGCGTCTCGATCTCGACCTCGTCAAGAGGAAGATCCCTTAGCGCCTCGTAGCCCATGAGCGTTGCTATCTCCTCAATGAGGGTGCGGAAGTCCTTGGTGCCGGTGGACTTGTCCCTCAAAAGGGAAATTTTGTGCTTGATAAGCGGATGATCGAAAATAGTGACGTTTTGCATAGCGATTCTCCTTAAGTCGGTTTTTTAAGAGATCTCGGCTGCCCGCCGAAAATTATTTGCACCTATATTGTAGCATTTTTCGGCAGCGATTTCAAGTGCCTCGGTAAATTTTTCCCGTATTTTTATTTTCGGCATGCTTTTGTCCGAAAAATATCATTAACGGCGTTTATCTTATTTACATATCTAACATTTTTTCTTGACATTTTATATGACATAGTATATACTTTAGACAAAGCGCAGGCTTTAGTTTTAAAAGGAAAGGATGACAGACGATGAAATATCCGTTCAACGACGCCGCTCTTCCCATTGATGAGAGAGTCCGCGACCTTGTTTCGAGGCTTACCGTCGAGGAGAAGATAGGCATGCTCACCACCCGGCAAAAAGCCGTGCCGAGGCTCGGCATAGGCGAGTGGCACATCGGCGCCGAGGTTGCCCGCGGCTACGTCTCAAGAAGACCCGATTCGCCTACCACGGTCCTGCCCCAGCCTATAGGCATGTCCGGGATGTTCGACCCCGACCTGATGGAAAAGCTCGGCGAGATCGCCGGTACCGAGGCAAGGATTTTAAATTCCCGCGACCCAAGGACTCATCTTATGCTCTGGGGCCCGACGGTGGACGCCTGCCGGGACCCGAGATGGGGCAGAAACGAGGAAAGCTACGGCGAGGACCCCTATCTCACGGGACAGATGAGCGCTGCCTATACCCGGGGCATGGCCGGAGATAACCCGAAATATATGCGCACGATACCGACTCTTAAGCACTTCTACGCCAACAACAACGAGGAAAAGCGCGGCTCCTGCTCGGCAAACATCTACCCCAGGACCAAAAACGAATACTATCACGAATTCTTCCGAATTCCCATCGAGGACGGCGGCGCATACTCGATGATGGCGGCCTATAACGAGCTGTCGGGAGTGCCTGCGGTCGTGAACCCGGATATACAGTCCGTCGTCAAGGACAAATGGGGCCTCGGCTTTGTCGTCACCGACGGCGGGGATTTCTCCCAGAACGTAACCGCCCACCACTACAGCGACTCCCATGCCGAGACGTTGGCGCTTGCCCTGAAAGCCGGCACCGATATAATGACCGACAGCGCCGAACTTGTGGCGGCTGCCGCACGCGAGGCCCTGTCCCTCGGGCTTATAACAGAGGCGGATATAGACAAATCCGTGACGAACAGCCTGACCGCAAGATTTAAGCTCGGAGAATTTGACCCGAAAGAGCTCAATCCCTATTCAGACCCCGACCCCGCTCTTATGGACTGCGAGGAGCATAAAAAGCTCAATCTTCTTGCCGCAAAGGAGCAGACGGTCTTGCTTAAAAACAGCGGAGTCCTGCCGATAAGAAATAAGGCTAAGATAGCGGCCGTGGGACTTTTGGCGGGAGAGTACAGGATGGACTGGTACACGGGCTATTCGAGCTACTTCGTGACCCCCATAGACGGTCTTAAAAAGCGCTTCGGCGAGGAAAATGTCGCATACGACGACGGCCTTGACCGGATTGTCATTCGCTCAAACCTGACCGGGAAGCTCTTAAGGGCCGACGAGAACGGCGCTATCACCGCCGACGGAGAAGCCCCCGGCCCGGACACCCTGTTCATAAGAAACGACTGGGGCGGAGAGGTGACATACAAGCTTGAATCGACCGGGAAATTCTTCACGACCGAGACGATGAAAGCCGACTCGGACACTACTTACCGCTGGTTCAACCGCGAGATACTCCGCCCCGAAATCACTCCCGACGGCGTAAGATACATAACCTACTTTAAGGATACTCAGCTTGGCGTAACCGACGGAAAGCTATGCTCCATGCCGATAAAAAATCCGAAGCCCGAGACCCTCTTTACCGAAGAAGTTATTTCATCGGGCGCGGAGAGGGCGGCCAAGCTTGCGGCCTCCGCCGACGTAACGCTTGTGTTTGTCGGAAACGACCCGATGATAATTGCGAGAGAGTGCTACGACAGGACCTATCTTGCTCTCCCGCCTCAGCAGAAAAAGCTTTTTGAGGCATGCGAAAAATCCGCCAAAAAGACCGTTCTGACCATAGTTTCGAGCTATCCCTATGCCGTACAGGACGAGCTTACAAACGCCGACGCGGCGATATACACGAGCCATGCAGGCCCGGAGCTCGGCAACTCCCTTGCGGCCGTTATTTCGGGCGACTGCAATCCCGCCGGACGTCTGGCGCAGACGTGGTACCGTTCCGAGGACGAGCTGCCGTCGATATTTGATTACGACATCATCACAAACGGCACGACATACCTCTACTATGAGGGCGAGCCGCTGTTCCCGTTCGGGTACGGCCTCAGCTACTCGGAATTTGAATACTCAGGCTTTAAAATTTCTCATTCCGCCGGCTCCGTCAGGATAACCCTCAATGTCAAAAACATCTCTGAAACGGACGGCGAGGAGGTAGTCGAAGTCTACTTCAAGCCCCCGAAAATGAGGATAAAAAGGCCGATAAAGCAGCTCTGCGCATTTAAAAGAGTCAAGCTTTCGGCAGGCGAGACTAAGTCCCTAAGCCTTGAAATCAAGGACAGTCAGCTTCGCTTCTACGACGTTTCGCGGGAGAAATTCTCCGTCATAGGCGGAGAGTATATCTTCTTCGCAGGCCCGTCCAGCGCCGATGAAAGGCTGTCGGGAAGCGTTCGCGTACCGGGGGAGAGCATGCCCCCGAGAGACTTGGGCGCAAACACCAAGGCGATCAATTTTGATAAGCGCATGGGCTCGCAGATGAAATTCTCAAAGCGCCTGAATAGGCACTACATGAGCGGCGGGGCGATAGAATTCTATGACGTCAAATTCCGCGGGGAGCACAGCGCCGAGCTATACTGCTCCTGTCCGGGAGGCGGTAAAATAACGCTTATAAGCGGCGGAGAAGTTATCGCCGAACAGAGGCTTCAATCGACCGCAAGCCCCGAGGGATTTACCTACATGAGCGTTCCGATAAAACCGAAACGCGGAGTCCGCGACCTCACCGTAAGGCTTGAAAACGTAAATCTTGTATCTTTAAGACTTGCATAAATTCATAAAATCAAACGACCCGGCTGATAAAACTCAGTCGGGCCGTATTTTCTGTCATTTTCAGGTTCAGGGGGTCATTTTTTAGCGCTGTCGGATTCGGCGTCGGTGTAGCGGCGGAGGGAGAACTGGTCGGCTTTGCGGCCGCGCTCCTTGGCCTCGTACATGGCCTGGTCGGCGAGCTCGAACAGCCTCTCAAAGCTTACCTTCTGGTGCTCGCAGATGACCGCGCCCACGCTGGAGAACACCTTGATAGCGCCGGTGTCCTGGGCATTCTTTCCGACCTGGGAGGCGATGTATTTGCTCTTGTCCTTGACAAATTCCTCGTCGCTCATCCCGTCCGCAAGTACGATAAACTCATCGCCGCCGAAGCGCCCGATTATATCGCTGTCGCGGAAGAGGCTCACAAGCGCGTCGCTCATGCACTTGAGTATCTGGTCGCCCATATCGTGGCCGTAGTTGTCGTTAATGTGCTTAAAATCGTTGAGGTCCAAAACAAACAGCGCGCAGGTGACGTCGGGATTGCGGGAGGCGAGGTAGTTGTCGATGGCGTCCTCGTAGCCTCTTTTGTTGTAGATGTTTCCGAGCATCGGGTCGAGCATGGATATCGACTTATAGTGAGCGTTTGAGGTGAAGTTGGAGATCTGGTTTATGCGGAAGTGATAGCCCAAAAGCGTTGCGAAGCCGAAGCCTATGATCATGAAGAATATGTTATATCTTGCATTCGCTTCCATGTATTCCTCGACGTTTACCATCAGCGTGCAGAAAATAAACACCGCCGAGACGAGGATATTTATTATGTTCTGGGTCCTTGTCGAGAAGAACAGCGTCGCCGAGAAGACTATTATTATCAGCTGCATGAAGCATGCCGGGGTCCCGGGATGGCTGAATACGTCTATTGAGATGGTGAACGCAAAGACCGTAAGTTCGTAAAGAAGCGACATCCAAAAAGATACCCGGTAGCTGTTGTTTCCCTTATAGCGGTAGAGATTCGCAGCGACTGCGAAGATAAGAAGCACCGGCAGGAAAATCAGATGAGCCGGAGAGGGGTAGGGCGGAGTGTCGGGAGTCACGGCCGTAAACGGCACTATAAATCCTATGAGAAGATACAGCACCGCCAAGACGAATCCCGCGGCCGTCATTAAGGCAAGCGTTCTTACATTGTACTTTGCGATGGAACGCTTGCCGTCCCTGAGAAACTTTTTTTCGTTGTCGCGCAGTTCCGCATAGAGCTGTTTAAGCTTTTGCATTTTTGTAGACCTCCTGTTACCCGGATATGAGTGAGCGCTGTTTTTTATCCGTTAATGACCGAAATGATTTCCGTGTATTTTTCCGTAATACTCCCCATTAAAGCCTTTGCGCCGTCAAAATCTCCCTCTCTTAAGAGCCTGACCTGTTCGGTCAGTATCTCGAACAGCGCGCTCATCGACAGGTTCCCGCACACCCCTTTCAACGTGTGGGAAGCCGTCAGGGCAGCCTCGGGGTCGCCCTTGTCGAAAGCCTCGACAAGCGCGGAGTAGTTTTTATCCTGAGTGAATTTTCCGAGAAATTTCTCGAGCATGTTTTCGTTGCCCATAAATCTGCCCAAGGCGTCGGCAACGTCTATTCCCGCGTCGTGAAGTCTCTGTTTCTTTTCGGTATCCATTGTAGGTTCCCTCCGATCGAAAGTTTATACAGGTCAGGCCGTTTCTTCTTTCTTTGAATAGAATCCCGCGAGGGTATCCTCGACGCTGAAGAACGCTTCAAGGAGCCTCGGGCTGAACGTTCCGCACTCGCCGTCCTTTATCATCCGGACGACCTTTTCACGGGGAAAAGCGTCCTTGTAGCATCTTTTGCAGGACAGCGCGTCATAGACGTCGGCGATGGAGACGACCTGAGCCCAGATCGATATTTCGTCGCCCTTTAACTTGTCGGGATAGCCCCTGCCGTCCCAACGCTCGTGGTGGTGCCTCGCTATGTCGTAGGCATAGCTGTAGACCCCGGAGTCCTTGAGCTGGGGTATCTTATCCAAAAGCTCGCCGCCCTGAGTGGTATGGGTCTTCATTATTTCAAATTCCTCGGGAGTGAGTCTGCCGGGTTTGCCGAGGATATTGTCCGGAATGGCTATTTTTCCGACGTCGTGCATGATGGACGCGAGGGCGATGTTTTGTATCTCCTCGCTGCTCATGCCGTCGCCGAGCTCGGTGTTCTCAAATATGAACTGCGTTATGTCGTGGATCCTCCTGACGTGCTCGCCGGACTCTCCGTTTCTGAATTCTATCGCCGTGGATAGGGCCTCGATAAGGCCGTGGTTCAGCTCTATTATCTGCTGAGCCTTTTCAAGAAGCTCTATGTCCTGCTGAATGACCCTGTCGCCGAGGACCTTTCTCGCTTTGAAGAGCTCCACCACCGAATCGATTCGCCGAAGCACCACAAAAGGCGTGACCGGCTTTAAAATAACGTCCATGACCCCTAGGTGATAAGCCTCGTGGAGAGTGTCGTTATTGGCCTCGGCGGTTATCAGAAACACCGGTATCTTATTCAAAAGATCCGCTTTTTTGAGCTCTCTTAAGACCTCTATGCCGTTCATGTTCGGCATCATCACGTCAAGAAGCACCGCACAGTAGCGCTCCTTATCGGATAGTATCATATCGAGGCCGGCCTTTCCGTCCTCGGCTTCGTCGATGACATAGTACGGCTCGAAGATGTTCGCAAGGATAGCCCTGTTCATCTCGTCGTCGTCGACTATTAAAATTCTGTCCGTCGGTTTTTCGTTTGACGCTGAAATTGACATCACTTTATCCTCTCTGATCATTGATTTTTTCAGGCGGTAGCAACGCCGCCGTCCGGTAAAGCGCCCTTGTCGGCAAGAGTCTTCTTGGCCTCATGCACGGGTATAGGTCGGTGGAAGCGGAACCCCTGGATGATGTCGCAGCGAATGTCCTTAAGCTCATTCACCTGGTCGTCGCTCTCGACGCCCTCGACTATTACCTTCATATTAAGCTCGTGGCCCATTTTGGTCATGCCGCGTAAAATAGTATTGCCCTTTTCGGTGTGGATGCTGTCGACCAGGGCCTTATCTATCTTGAGGCCGTCGACCGGGTACTCGGTGAGGTCATAAAAGCTTGCAAAGCCCTCGCCGAAGTCGTCGAGCAGTATCTTTACGCCGAGCTCTTTGATTTGAACGGCGTTGTTATAGGCCTGGACAATATTCTTTACATTCTCGCTCTCGGTCATCTCAAAGGCTATCATCGACTTCGGGAAGTCGAAGTCCTTGAATATCTCCTTGACTCTGTCGACAAAATCGTGAGACGAAAACGTCTTTCTTGAGAAGTTGCAGGAGATATAGAAGTTGTTTTTTATCCCGTGGTTATACATCTCCTCGATGAACCTGCATACCTCCTCGAGGTTATAATAGTCGAGGTTCGGGATAAGGTCCTCTTTTTCCATGAACGGGACGAAGTTTATCGGGGAGAGGATGCCTCTTTCGGGATGGTTCCATCTCACAAGGGCCTCGCCGCCGACGATGTCCTCGTTATCCATTGTATCTACGAAGAACTGGATATATGTCACGAATTCACGGTTTTCAAAGGCTCTGGTTATCTCACGGCGCATGTCTCTCTCGTCGGAGAACATCGCGACCATCTCGTCGTCGCACACAAGCTGGTCCTCGTTCTGCTCATATGCGGCAAGGGCGGTGTGGTAGGCGGTGAAGATGCACTCGTGGATATCCGAATCCTCGGCCTTTAAGGGGTATATGCCGACCGCGGTGCGGTAGGCGTCGGAGAGCTGGCCGTTTTCCTGATGCAAGGCATAGCTGCCGGCCTCCCTGACAAGGGAGTTAAGGTTTTCAACGAAGCCGGAGTCCTTTTTGACAAGGACGAACAGCCCGTATCCCGGCACTCTTGCAAGGACGTAGACGCTGCGTATCTGTTTCATGACGGTCTGAACGAGTTCGGAGACGTGAGTGACGAATTTCAGCATCTCGTCGCGCTTGAAGTTTCTCTCAAGCTTATCCGAATCGGCGTATATGCAGCACAAAACATATTCCGAGCGCTTGGAGGGCTTTACCATTTCGGAATATCTGCGGGCAAGATAATAGCGATTCCCGAGACCCGTTCCCTCGTCTATTTCCGAGGAATGGTCCGCGCTTACAAGCTTTCCGGACTGTCTTAGGTACAAAAGCACGGCTATAACTCCCGCCGCGACGATCAAAAGCGTCAGAGCGGAAACAGCAACGCCGAATAATACCCTGTTAGTTTCGTATACGCTCACAGCAGTACCCCCCCCCGCACAAAAATAGCGGTCATGTGCCTAAGGATACTTTCCATCTTAAAGTCACCAGCCTTATAAAAATTGCCTATGAAGCAGATGAAATATCGTTCGGGATCGCGCCTTATCTGTAAAAATCTGTAAGTCAAAGGCGGAGTCTCCCACATTTCAAGGTCTATTCTACCATTTTTTCTATCCGTTGTCAACAATAATAATAAAATTTCTTTGTTTCATACAAAAATTTGTGCTATTTTTCATAAATTTCGCTATTGACATTACAATGCGAATAATGTAATATTATATTGAATATATATACATTTTTTGTCAATTTACAAGCTTCCGCAGGGCGTTTTGCCAAGGAGAAAACATGGATAAAAAATATATAAAAAACTTCAGAAAGACCCATCCCGGCGGCATTTCAGCCACCCTGTTCGTCATACTGATAATCGCCGCCGTGCTCATTCTTTCCTACTTCAGCATTTTCTCTATTATAAGGGACCGCTCGGTAGGACGCATGGAGGACAATGTAAACACCGTCATCCAGGAGATTTCGTCTAAACTTCAGAACGACTCGGATATTTTAAGGACCGCCGCGAATATCATCTCCCACAACGAAAGTTTTTCGGAGGAGGCTCTTACCGAGACGCTTCGCTCTATAGACCCGCTCTTTGAGACGATGAGGCTCAACATCCTGCTCCCCGGGGACAGGGTCATAAGCTCCCAGGCCGACGGCATAAAGCTGATCGACGGCTCGGGTATAATCTCCTTTGAGGACGAAGCCGCCCTCGGCGAGCATGTCTCGGACAGGATGTACTCTTTGATATACGGCAACACCCTCGTCTATCGGCATTATGTGCCCATCTTTTCGGGGGACAGGACCGTGGCGGTCTTATACGGCGCTACCATTTTAGAGGATCTTCCGGCGATTTTAAGCACCGAAAATATCTACGGCTCCCAGGCCGACGTCTTTATCATCGACACCGCTACCGGCGATTATATCATGGACACAAAGCGTGAAAGCCTCGGAAACATCCGCGACAACCGGAGCATCGAAATAAAGGACGAGGACGGCTTGGACAAGATACTCAGCGGCGACACCGGGTATCTCTACATGAGGTCGGACGCAAGAGGAAAGTGGGGGTATCTCTACTATGCCTCCGCCGGGATAAACGCCTGGACGATAACCGTCTACGTCCCGGAGGACGTGGCGATGGCGGGCGCGTACACGGTAAGAAGAATATGCGTCATCGCCGGGATGATACTTGCGGTGACGGTGCTTCTTTACTATATCTGGGTCAGGAAACAGTATGCCAAATTCACCGAACAGACCGTCGAGCACGCTCTTTTGGAGGAAAAATTCCGAAAGGCGGAAGCCGCCGAAAAGGCAAAGACAATGTTTCTGTCCAACATGTCCCACGATATAAGAACGCCGATGAACGCGATAATCGGCTTTGCGACCCTTGCCGAGACGAACATCGACAATAAAGAAAAGGTGTCCGACTATATCGGGAAGATTTTAAGCTCGGGAAACCATCTTCTTTCGCTGATAAACGATATTCTGGATATGTCGAGGATAGAGAGCGGGCGGCTCAATATCGAGGAAAAGCCCTGCTCCATATCGGAAATTTTCAAGGATATGAGAAACATCATCCAGACCCAGATGGCCTCGAAGCAGCTCAATTTCTTCATGGACACCGTGGATATCGTCAACGAAGATATATACTGCGACAAGCTGCATATAAACCAGATACTTCTGAATTTACTGTCCAACGCCATCAAATTCACTCCCGCCGGCGGCACTGTATGCCTTAAAATACGGCAGAAGATGAACGCACCCACAGGATACGGCGCGTATGAGCTGAGCGTAAAGGACACCGGCGTGGGAATGTCAAAGGAATTTTCCGAGCATGTTTTCGAGCCGTTCGAGCGCGAAAGGACCTCCACGGTTTCCGGCGTTCAGGGCACCGGCCTCGGCATGGCGATAACGAAAAATATCGTCGACGCCATGGGCGGCACCATAGAATGTAAGACCGAACAGGGCAAGGGCACAGAATTCATCATAAATCTTGAATTCAGGCTCTGCGAAAACAGCGAAGCCGTCGGCGTTATCGACGAGCTAAAGGGGCTTCGGGCGCTTGTCGTGGACGACGATTTCGAGGTCTGCGACTCGGTCACGAAGATGCTCAGACAGCTCGGCATGCAGTCGGAATGGACGCTTCGGGGAAAAGAGGCGGTCCTGCACGCCAAGCACGCCTGCGAGGTCGGCAGCGAATTCAGGGCGTATATCATCGACTGGTCGCTTCCCGACTTGAACGGCATCGAGGTCGCAAGGCAGATAAGAGAACTTTCGGGCGGGAATATCCCGATTATCGTTCTTACGGCGTACGACTGGAAGCCTTTTGAGGAGGAAGCAAGGGCCGCCGGGGTCACGGGATTCTGCAATAAGCCGATATTCCTGAGCGAGCTTAGGGACGCTCTCGTCGGGGCGCTCAATACCGGTTCGTGCGAAGAACCTGCACAGAAAAAGAACCCCATCGCCGAGCATTCGGGAGAATTCAGCGGGCATAGGGTGCTTCTTGTCGAGGACAACGAGCTGAACCGCGAGATAGCCGAGGAGATATTCAGGGAGGCCGGTCTCGAGGTGGACAGCGCCGAGGACGGCAAGCAGGCCGTCGAGATAGTGAAGTCCTCCGAACCCGGGCGCTACGGGCTGGTGTTTATGGACATACAGATGCCGGTGATGAACGGCATAGACGCGGCCAAGGAGATACGAAAGCTTGACGACCCGGCCCTTTCGCAGGTGCCGATAATCGCCATGACGGCGAACGCGTTCGACGAGGACGTAAAGACCGCGACGGACGCGGGCATGAACGGATTTTTGGCCAAGCCGATAAACGTCCCGAAGCTGATGGAGACCCTGAAAGACTGGCTCGGGGAGGAAAAAGATAAGTAGAAAGTCCGTAATTATATGAATAATTTCCCGAGCTCGCGGGTCCCAAAGGACTTGCGGGCTCGGGGTTTTCGTAAGGGGGTTATTTTTTGGGATGATCAGGGGCGCGGCCTTTCGCCCCCCAAAATTAAGAAAATCTTAAGAATTTTTCCCTTGAAACCTGATGAAAAATGGGCTACAATAGTGACAAGAAGTTTTATATATAAAGGATTGGTTTGTGTGAAAAAGGCCCTGATTTTTCTTGCCGCGGCAGCTCTTATGCTCACATCCTGCAAAAAGCGTGCCGACGTCATGCCGAGGGAGACGACCGCTTTCGAGAACATTTACGAAAACGCCGAAACTATCGATTGGGACAAAGTCCTGCCGCCCCAAAACGAGCTTGACAACGCGGTTTTGCTTGGCGGCAGCGATGAAGTATTCTGCGGATACGACCGATCGGTCATGGCGGGCGACGGCGGGAATCTTACGCACTATGACCCGAACGGGACAGCCATTGAAAACATGCCGGTCTACGGAAGCCGGGATCTTATCGGGACGGTTCGCGGCGCAGGCTGCTTCGACGGGGTGCTGTATGAGCTTGCCACAGACGCGAGCGCCGAAGGCAAGCTGCTGCTTCTGAGCGTTAAGGACGGCCTTATCTTCATCGAGGGAGAGCTTAGCTGCGACCTAAATGACTCGAACATTTCGCTCATCACCGACGGCGGGGTCATCGTCTCCCGGAAAAAAACCGAATACGACGGAGACGTCAAGCGCACCGAATATACGGCGTGGCTTTTTGAGGACGGAGAGTTCCGAAAGGTGCTATATGAGGTATCAAAGGACGACCCGTCTCAGAGCGAATCGGAGGGCATTGAGATCATCGACTGCGGCATTGAAGACGGCATTCTCAAAGCGTACGGCGTCGGCAGACGGGACGGAAAATACGATTGCAGGATATGCGAATACACTCCGGGAGGAGAGCTTAAATCAAGCGAGATAATCTGCTCGGTCGACGGGGACGCTATAGGAAGCTGCGTCATACCGATGGCTTCGGCGGAGTTCTTCGCCGGCACCGACGAGGGATACAACCCGGTAACGATCTTTTGCTTTGACGAAAATTACTCGCTTGCGGTGAATCCGCACGGCAGGGTCGTTATATTTGAGCGAGAAAGCGGGAAAGCCGTGAGCCTTGAAGCGGTCCACGACGAAACGTTTCATCTGACGAATGTCATCAGCGTGGGCTGCGGGTTTATCGGAGAATTTATGGACGACGATGAAGAAAACATCCGTCACACGCCGGTGATTTACGATGAGGATATAGCATTGCTGTTTGATGAAAGCACACAAAAAGACGCGCTGTCCGCCATTTTCGGGGATTGAACGGTTTTAATGAATTCCAGATTTAGGTTTTCTGATTATTGACTTGGCAGAGAGAATACGGTATAATATTTTTTGCAGAGAGCCGGTAGGGTGGCATGATAAGCTAAAAAGCTTGCTCATCGCCGTTGACAGGCTCTTTAAATTATGGTATAATGTCCATAGCAGAGAGCCGGTAGGGTGGCATGATAAGCTAAAAAGCTTGCTCATCACCGTTCGCGGTCAAAAACGACCGACCGCTCCGGCTCTGAGAGCTTTTTTCGCGTATCATAGCCCCGAAAGGGGGTATGCGTGATGAACGAGAATTTATACATCTTTTTGATTATACTTCTTATCGTTTTGGAAATCATCCGTGAAATAAAAAAGTAACCGCCCGAGCTTCCAAATCTGAGCGGTTACTTTTTTGTAATTAGTAAAGTTTCGGTTAGCCGTATGGCTCTCTGCACCTTTATTATAACACACATCTTCCCCGTTGTCAACTGATTCGGGGAATTATTTGACTTTTTCGGCGGGATATGATATAATACTCCATGCAGAGAGCCGTGGCGGCGAAGCCCCGAAAGGGGGTGGCGCGAATGGAAGAGCTGATACTTATCATTATTTTGGCATTTATCGTGCTTGAGATATTCAAAACCATAAAAAAGTAACCGCCAGAGCTTGCCAATTCTGGGCGGTTTCTTTTTTGAAATCATACCATTAGGGTAGAGCCGTTCGGCTCTCTGCACCTTTATTATATCACACATCTTCCCCGTTGTCAACTGCTGCGGGGAATTATTTGACTTTTTCGGCGGGATATGATATAATACTCCACGCAGAGAGCCTTGGGCGGCTCGCCTCCCCGGAAAGGGGGGATATTTATGGAAATGGAACAGTTGGTATTGTATATCATTCTTGCGTACATTTTTCTTGAAATAATCAAGACCATAAAGAAATAACCGCCCAGCTCGACCAAAAGCAGCGGTTATTCTTAACTAAAGCATTTTAGGCGAGCCGTTCGGCTCTCTGCAACATTATTATATCACACATCTTCCCCGTTGTCAACTGCTGCGGGGAATTATTTGACTTTTTCGGCGGGATATGATATATTATTTAACATTATAATTGATTTGAGGAAAAAACTATGCTTCTTGACAAAAGCTTGGAAACGCCGAGGCTGACGATTCGTTCCTGGCATATGTCCGACCGGGACTTTACGCTGTCTTTATGGGGAGACAGGGAAAACGGAAGATTTATGTGCGACCCCGTTCGCGAGAACATGGACGAAACATACCTTAAGTGCGTAGACGAGATGGAGGACAGCCCCGAGGGCTATTATCTTATCGCAGAACTAAAAGAGAACGGCATGTCCGTCGGCACCTGCTGCATATTCCCCGAAAACGGGAATTACGACATCGGGTACTGCGTCTCAAAGGACCGCTGGAAAGAGGGCCTCGGCACCGAAATGATAGGCGCAATAATCCGCTTTGTCAAGAAAAGCGGCGGCAGATCCGTAACCGGAGAGGTTGCCGACGGGAATATTGCTTCTATAGCGCTTCTTCGCAAGTTCGGTTTTTCTGAGGACAGGAAAACGCGCTACAAAAAATGGGGCGAGGAAACCTATTTCGACGCGCATTATTATAAGCTGGATTTGGAATGAGAATGACATAAAAAACCGCGGAAAGAGGCGATAATATGGCAAAAACCGGCAGTCAGCATATCACAAGCGGCGCCATCTCCCGGGAGAGCCCGACCGACGTTCTTCGGGTCGTCACAAAAATCCTCCGGGCAGAAATTCAGGTGAGATTCTACGGCGGCAACGATCTTATGTGCGGAAAAATCCGGCCGCTCAGCGATGATAGAAGCGGGAGTTATTCAACATGTTTAATAAATGCCTCGACGACCGGGACCGCGACGACTACGCCCCGGAAGCTCCCGGCGGCCGCCGGCAGTTTAAGATATGCGCCAAGGGAAGCTGCATGAGGACCGTTTCGGGGACTGCCGAGCCTTTGCACGAACGTGAAATAAGCGAGCTTATCTCGGAAATAATCGGCGAGGAAAATCTTTATTTTTACGGGCAAAAGTAAACAACGGAGACGGGATGACTGCGGGCTGTGCGGGTTTGAGGAACACTATGCCATGACAAACCCCTGCCCAAAAGCCGAAAAACGTATGTGGATATTTCGCAAGGAGAATAAAATGGTATACAAATTCAATGAAAAGGTGTCGGCAAAAGAGCTGGCGGATCTGCGCGAAGCCGTGGGCTGGAACAGGATGGAAAAAGAGTACAACAGCCCTTTGATGACGTCGTTTTACCATATTGCCGCATATGAAAACGAAAAGCTGATCGGGTATATCGACAGCGTGTCAAACGGCGTGACCGACGCTTATATTCAGGATTTGATGGTCATCCCCGACTGCCAAGGAAAGGGCGTCGGCACGGAGCTGATGAATAAAATGATAAAATATCTTAAAGAAAAGAATATTTACATGATCTCGGTGGTCTACGAGGAAAGCCTGAAGCCGTTTTACGAGCGATTCGGGTTTAATAATATGTTGTGCGGACAGATGGAAACATATCGGATTTAGCACGGCAATGCGCAAATATCTGCAAAAATATAATCATTTAAAAAGCAGCCGGGTTTAACGGCTGCTTGATTTTTTAATCCTTAAAAGCTATTTTGTCCAGCGGGAAAGGCGGCTCGGCAAGCGGCTTCAGCGCAAGCGAAATGAGCTTCAACTGGTTGTCGTCGGCGGCTATTCTGTTTGAGGATAGCGCTCCGCAGACTCGGCAGCGGTGAATTATCGCCCACTCTCCGCCCTTTCGCACCCATACCGCGACCGGCTCCATAGTGCCTCCGCAGTCCGCCGAACGGTCGCCCGGCAGGTCGTCGAGATGCTTAGAGCACAGGCAGTAGGGGCAGTGGTTGCGGTGCCTTGTGCCGGCTCCGTCGGGGAAAACCGTCCTGCCGCAAAACTGGCACTTAAACGGCTCCTCGGGGGCCTCCGAAAAGCTTTTTCGGGATATTTTTCCGTGGTTCATGCGTCCTCCAAAAAATAAGATTTTTTTGGGAGGCAGCCCGGCCTCCCGGTCAGGTCGCAATCACCGATTTGATAATTTTTGACATAAAACAGTCCCCTTTCATGGTTTATTCAGACTTTGGCACGAAAAGGATAAACACTGCTTACACCCCCTTTACAGCGGATTTTGCTTCGGTCTGTGATAAAATTATAGCATTTTGCGGGAGGGATGTCAAGAAGATAGAAGATAGAAGATAGAAGTTAGAAATTAGATGTTAGGATTTCATGGCAAACGAGAGAGGAACCCCTCCCCTCCCTAATTCTTGAAATTTGTATATTTTGCACAAATTTTTCATTAAAAGTTCTGTATTGCCTTTTCGTCCGAAATCTATTGCCTTTTGTGTGAAAATGATATATAATTAAAGACAGCGTTGGATTTTTTTATAGAATTCGATAAAGCTAAGTCCTCATATTACACCCCGATTGGAGAGATAATTTTGAAAAATTACGACAGCTCACACATCAAAAACATCGCGCTCGCCGGTCACTCGGCTTCGGGCAAGACCTCGGTAGTCGAGGCGCTGCTGTATAAGGCCGGTGCGACCGACAGGCTCGGCAAGACCCTTGACGGCAACACCGTCTCGGACTATACCCCCATCGAAGTTCAGAAAAAATGCTCGATATACACCTCCCTCTCCTACTACGAGAGAAACGGTATCAAGGTAAATATTTTGGACACTCCCGGCCTGTTCGACTATGCGAGCGGCCTTGTGGAGGGCGTTTTTGCGGCGGATTGCCTGCTCATAACCGTTTCCGCCAAGTCCGGCATTCATGTCGGCACCAAAAAGGCATATGACGCGGCTGTCGAGCACAAGACTCCGCACATGTTCGTCGTTACAAAAATCGACGACGAGAACGCCAACTTCTCCAACGTCCTGACTAATTTAAAGACCGAATTCGGTTCATCGGTATGCCCCCTCGTGGCGCCCATCATCAAGGACAACAAAATCGTTTCCTACTATGATCTTTTGGCAGGAAAGAATTACAAATACGACGCCAAGGGCAACCGCGTAGACGCAGGCGAGCCCGATCCTACATACCGCATCGACGGACTTATGGAGGCCATCGCCGAGGCAGTCGCCGAGACCGACGAAGAACTGATGATGAAATTCCTTGACGGCGAGGAGCTTACCCACGAAGAGCTCGTGAACGGCGTTCACAACGGCATAATAAACGGCATGATCACCCCCGTCACCTGCATTTCCTCCGTCGACCTTGCCGGCGCAGATCTTCTTATGGACCAGATCGAGAAGCTTCTGCCCGCTCCGCATGAGACCAAGGGAAAGGTCGCCAAGGACTCTGCCGGAAATGAAGTTTCTGTCGATTACGAGATGGACGGCCCGATGTCGGCGTTCGTTTTCAAGACCGTCGCCGACCCGTTCGTCGGAAAAATGTCCTTTATCAAGGTCATGAGCGGAAAGCTCGAAAGCGGCAAGGAGATAGTAAACGCCACCACCGGCGGCACCGAAAAGGTCGGAAAGCTGCTTAATCTCGTCGGCAAGAAGCAGGTCGAGATACCGTTCGCCACTGCCGGAGATATCGTCGTTGCGACCAAGATGACCATAAACACCAACGACACGATTTGCGATTCGTCGCGGGTCATATCCTTTGAAAAGCTCAGCTTCCCGAAGCCCTGCTACTCGGTCGCCGTCAAGGCAAAGACCCAGGGCGACGAGCAGAAGATCTCCGGAGCTATGCAGAGGATTTTGGAAGAGGACCAGTCCCTCAGCTATCAGCAGGACGACACCACCTATGAGCAGATTCTCTCGGGTCTCGGCGAGCAGCACATCGAATCCACTCTCTTTAAACTCAAGACCGGATTCGGCGTCGACGTGAACACCTCGGTGCCCAAGGTATCCTATAAAGAGACCATCCGCAAGAAATGCAAGGTCCAGGGCCGTCACAAGAAACAGTCCGGCGGCCACGGCCAGTACGGCGACGTCTGGATAGAGTTCGAGCCGTGCGATTCCGACGAGCTCGTCTTTGAAGAAAACGTCTTCGGCGGAGCGGTCCCCCGCAACTTCTTCCCCGCTGTTGAAAAGGGCTTGCAGGACTGCATGAAAAAGGGCGTTTTGGCGGGATTCCCCGTCGTCGGCGTAAAAGCAACGCTGGTCGACGGCTCCTACCACCCGGTCGACTCGTCCGAAATGTCGTTCAAGATGGCCGCTTCCATCGCCTTTAAGGAGGGTATGAAGCAGGCTCAGCCCGTTCTTTTGGAACCCATTGACATGCTCACCGTTACCGTTCCCGACGCGAACACCGGCGATATGATGGGCGAGCTCAACAAACGCCGCGGCAGAGTTTTGGGCATGAATCCTGCCAAGAAAAAAGGCCTTACGACCATCGAGGCGGAGATACCCGAAAGCGAGGTCCACGACTTTGCGATGCTCGTTCGGCAGATGACGAGAGGCGAGGGAGAGTTTACGCTCGAGAAGCTTCGCTACGACCAGCTCCCGCAGATGCTTGTCGATCAGGTCATCGCCGAGTACAAGACCGACGAGGAATAACGGGAAATCAGGAATAATCAGGAATAATAACGAATAATCTCACAGTATCAATAAAACCCCTGTCAGCTCCGGCCGGCAGGGGTTTTGGCGGGGGTGAGGATGGGTTGAATGGGGATGAGGGATTCGCGGAGCGAGGGCTATTGAAAAGTTCCCCTTCCCCGACCGGGCTTACGGGAAAGTCGGGGATAGCACAGCCCCCTCCCCTCAGGGAGGGGCTTCCGACGCAGCAGGAGAGACGGGCAGGGGCTACGCAGTAGGTCGTGGGGAGACGGCAGGGCGGTAAGCCTTAGCAGCCGGTGAATCCGTCCGCATGCGCGGGCATCCCCCATGTTTTTTTAAAATATGCCTGTCTGCCGCAAATTTCCACGTTTTCGGGGTTGCAAAAACGGGGCAAAGTTGATATAATATAATATACTACTTACCCCCGGAAAGGAGCGGTCGGATGAACACCTCTGAACGCGAACGGGTCGGCATGAAAGCCGGAGTTTTCGGCATGGTCACCAACCTCTTGGCTTTCATCGTAAAAATAGCTGCGGGCGCTGCCTCTGGAAGCGTTACCGTCGCAGCCGACGCCATCAACAGCCTGACCGACGCAGGCTCCTCTATTCTGACCCTTATAGGATTCAAGCTTTCGTCAAAGCCTGCCGACAGCGAACATCCCTACGGCCATGCTCGATATGAACAGATAACGGCGCTGATAATTTCTCTTCTGATGCTTGCCGTGGGAGTCGTTTTCGCCAAGGATTCCGTTGTGAAAATTATTCATCCGGCAGAGCTCTCCATAGGTCCTCTTACATTCGGGGCGCTCGTCGCAGCCGTTCTTTTGAAGCTTTTGCAGGGGCTTGTCAACCGCAGGCTTTCCAAGCAAATCGATTCTTCGGCATTGCGTGCGGCCGCTCAGGACTCCTTTAACGACGTGTTCATAACCGTCTCGGTCATCATCGGCGTGGCGGTCATGGCGGCGTTTAAAATAAACATCGACGGCTGGGCGGGCTTTTTGGTGTCGCTCGTTATAATTCGCTCATCTGCCGTAACGATAAAAAACGCCATCAGCCCCATGCTCGGCTCCCCTCCACCTAAAGAGCTGTGCGACGCGGTCGAAGAGATAATCGGCTCGCATCCCGAAATTTTAGGGTATCACGACCTCGTCAT
Source organism: uncultured Clostridia bacterium (assembly GCA_947625125.1). GTDB lineage: Bacteria > Bacillota > Clostridia > Oscillospirales > Ruminococcaceae > Faeciplasma. Next base: position 9,385 of record CANQNF010000023.1, on the reverse strand, counting down.
ACATAACTACGGGCCGGGAAGAAACTACGGCTCGGTCCATGCGGAGGTTGACGGAGAGCGAAAAATAAGGGAGATACACGACGTAGTCGACGGAATTGAAAAGGAGATAGGCGAACGGTTCGGCGTGGTCATAACGATACACACCGACCCGGTCGAGCTTAAGGAAGTAAATTCGGAGGAATCGGATGAAAAAACTGAGACTGAGCGATAAAATACTCATTTCAATATACATAATTCTTATCATAATAAACGCGCTGGCATGGATTTCAACGGGGTTTTCGGATCTCTATGTGGGAAGAATTTACCCGGTGATAAGCGCGCTGCCGGTATTTTTGGCGGGGCTGCTGCCGTTTTCTCTCGGGGAGTTCATGATAATAATTTTTGCATTGATGGGCATTATCGGCATTCCCGCCGTCATAATTTTTGCAATAGTCAAGCGCAAGGACTCAAAAACCTCGAAAAGGGTGCTGACCCGCGCGATGAGGATCTTAAGCTGGATTTTGGCGTATATCTTCGCAACGGAAACTCTCGGGTGCTTTGTTATGTATCACTGCACGACGTTCTCGGAAAAATATTTCAAGCCCACAGAGCACACCGAGGAGCTGCTGCTTGACGTACTGGAATCGGTGTCAATAAGAATAGGAGATCTCGCCGAGACCTTTGAAAGAGACGAGGACGGCTATATTGTTCTTTCAAAAGACCCCGCAGACGACTGCCGGGAGGCGATGAAAAGACTCGGAGAAGAATACAGCCAGCTTAAGGGAAGCTATCCGAAGCCGAAAAAAATACTCAATTCGTTTTTCATGTCCCAAGAGGGAATAATCGGGCTGTACATACCCTTTGCGTTTGAGGCTACATATAACCGCGATATTCAGCCGATAGCCGTTCCCTGTACCGTATGCCATGAGCTTTCACATCTTAAAGGAATAATTCAGGAAAACGAAGCAAGCTTCACGGCGATAATCGCATGCCTGAAATACGGAAACGATGAACTGAAATATTCGGCGCTTCTTGACGCTTTCTACTACCTGTATAAAAACGCCTACGGGCTCATGGGGACGGATTACGAGGACCGCCTGAGAGAGGCGGTAAGACCCGTGCCCGAGATAACCTGGGAAAAGGATATAGGCTCCTATACCGAGGACTACTGGGAAAAGAACAGCCACAAGGAAATAATCCCGACCGAGACGGTCAGTGCAATTTCCGACGCGCTCACCGACGCAAACCTTACGATGAACGGCGTTAAAGACGGGATAAACGCCTACAACCGGGTGGTGGAGCTTCTGATGGACTATTACGCCGACGGCGGCAAATTCTGAAAAACGGCATAAAAAAATACGGAGCAGGGTTTCCTGCTCCGCGTTTTTATCGGATCAAATCAGATCAGTGCTTCTTGGAGACTGCGGCTGCTGCAAGGGCCATAACGGCGGGAATTACAGCGAGGGCAATGCCGGTGGACGGGGCCTTAGCGGTCTCGGTTGCGGCGGGAGCTTCCTCAGCGGTCTCGGCAGGGGCTTCTTCAGCCTCAGCAGGAGCTGCTTCTTCAGCCTCAGCGGGAGCTGCTTCTTCGGTCTCGGCGGGAGCCTCTTCGGCTTCGGCGGGAGCTGCTTCACCGCTCTCATCGACGACTTCGAGAACTACCTCGATGTCATTGACGGTGCCGGTAGGAGCGTCCATAAAGCTGGTTGCCCAGATGTTGTACCAGCAGATATCGATGAGTCCGGAATCGGGGTTGGTGCCGGTGACATAGCCGTCGGTAAGAGCGACCTCGGTGCCGTTGATCTTAACGGACTTGGTGAGGATGGTCATACCGGTAAGGCCGTTAGCGCCGTCATAGGTGCCGCCTGCGACTTCAACGTCGACAGCGTTGGCGTCCTTGACGTATAAAACAGTCATTGCGGAGCCGTCAAAGCTGAGGCCGGAGAGGGTGAAGGTGTACTCGCCTGCGCCGTCGACAGTTACGCGGTCGCTGACATGAGTCTGCCAGGAAACGTTATCCTGAGTGCAGAGTACGAGATCCTGAGAACCCTCGATAGCGAAAACGCTGACCGAAAGGGCGCAAACCATAACAAGCGCTGTTACGATTGCCAATAATTTCTTCATAAAAAATTCCTCCTTAAAAATTTCGGGATATATTTATCCTCAGAATATATTGTGCCACTAATTTTACATTTTGTCAACAGGTTTTTGATATTTTGCAGGAAAATTTATATTTTTTATCAAAAATCGCGGGCGGTTTTGGTGGATATTAACGGGAGGGGTGGTAGGAGGAGGGGGCATGGCGAACAGGCTTAGTTTGGAAAGCCCGCGCCTGACCCACGGGAAAAAGGTATTCGCTTCGCTCATACTATTTGAGATACCCCCTCCCCTGACCCCTCCCCCCAAGGGAGGGGTGTTGGTGCTGACTTTTGCCTTTGTGCCTCTCCCCCCTCGCTCGCGAACGCTGCCGCGTTCGCTCGCTCGGACTTTCTGCTGACCGCTACCTTTCGGGGACAACCCTTGCAGGGTTTTCCCCGAACCTCTTTCGGAGTGCGGCTCGCGCATTCGCGCTCGCCGCATAGGGGACCCCCGGCGAGGGTCCCCTACGGCAAAACTGTCCACCGGACAGATTTTGCCTACCCTCCTGCGCTTTTTAAAAAAGCCTCCTAAAACGATGCCTGACGGCATCCTTTTAGGAGACTTGAGATTTCGCAGCCTGCGGGCTGCGACTCGGTGGCTCCGCCCCCGAGACCCCCGCAGCCTTGAAAGGCTGGCGAACTTTTTAGTTTTTGCTCGCTTCGGGCTTGCGCGTGCCTAAAGGCCGGCGAAACCTTTTTAGATTTTTCTCTTTTCCGGCCTTGCTTTAACCTTATATCCCCGTGTGCACTGCGTTGACTATCTTTCTTGACATCGCGCTCGTGCCGCAGTCGGTCCGCTGCGTACCCATAAGCACCGTCATCCGCGACTCCGGATAATTTGCAAAGAAGCATCCGAGCCAGCCGTCCCAGCCGTACTCCCCGCTCTCGCTCAGCACCACCGCCTGCCCCGGCTCTACAAGATTTCTCATCAGATTGCCGTAGCTGTACCCGTTCAGGCCCTGCCAGTCAAACCCTCTGCGCTGTCTTTCCGTCAGGCTCGGCGACGTCATATACCTGACCGCCGCCTCTGAAAGTACCCTGATTCCGTGGAGCTGTCCGCCGTTCATCAGCATCGTCGCAAACTTCGCATAGTCGTCAAGCGTCGATACAAGCCCTGCCCCGCCCGACTGGAACGCCGGTTCATGGTCGAGGTTATAATCAATGCCGAGGTGGTTCGTCGGGCAATGCTCGACCCGCCACTCGGAATAATTCGTGCGATACACCTTAGCGAGCCTGTCGCGCTTTTCCTCGGGCACCCAGAAGCCCGTGTCCTCCATGCCCAAAGGATCAAAAATATTCTTTTTCAGGAATTCGCCGAAGCTCATGCCCGTGACGTTTTCGATGACTCCGCCCAAAATATCTGCCGAAGTGCCGTACATAAACCTATCGCCCGGGTTGAAGCATAAATCTATTTTTCCGAATCTTTTGCAGAACTCGCCGGTGGTCATCGGGTCGTCGCCGTGAAGCCGTGAATCGAGCTCTCCGTAAATTTCGGCAGCCTGAGCCGATGATCCGCTGTCGCCGGGATACGGTAGACCCGAGGTCATATTCATAAGGTCCTTGAGCATTATCTGGTTCGGAGCCTTGACTCTGCTGCCCGAAGAATCGATATAATAGGCTTCGCTCCAGCCCGGCATCGTCCAGCAGAGGCAGTCGGCAAGGTCTATCAGTCCGCGGTCGACAAGTATCATGACGGCGGCCGAGGTTATCGGCTTCGACATTGAATAGAGGCGCATGATGGTGTCGCGTGAAAAGGGCTTTCGGGCCTCTAAATCGCGGCAGCCGTATTCGGCGTAGGCGAGCTCTTTGCCGTCCTTTAAGATAAGGACGTTGGCGCCTGCGGCAAATTTTTTGTTTTCTATCTCATCGCGGATTATTTTCAAAAGCTTCTCGGACATGATAAGACTCCTTTCGTGGGATGGTGTAATGTTATGAGGATATTATAGTATATTTTTCGGGGGAAGTCAAGGACAGAACGCCCCTAAGATGCGTCCAAAGCGGACGCATAAAGAAAACAGAGGTCAGAAATCAGATGTCAGAATTTCAAGGGGTCGCCTATGGCGACGATTTAAAAAATTGTGAATAATGCGGGCGCTTTAGACACTCCCCGGCCTCCGAATTCGGCGTTTTGTTCATCCCGATAAAAAGGCGGCGTACATGACAACCGGTTTTTCCAAATTCTGATTGACAAGCGGGGACGTTTGTGGTATAATTTCTGTATACGTCAGACGCCTGCCAAAAGGGGGAATTGAATGTCCGGAAACAGCGCCGCCAAAGGCGGCAGAACCATCGCCGAGAACCGCGCAGCCCATCACAACTACTTCGTGCTCGAATCGTTCGAGGCCGGCATGGAGCTTAAGGGCACCGAGGTCAAGTCCATAAGAATGGGCAACGTTAACCTCAAGGACAGCTGGTGCGAGATAAAAGACGGCGAGATCTTTGCTAACGGAATTCATATCAGTCCATACGAAAAAGGCAACATCTTCAACCGCGACCCAAGGCGCGTAAGAAAGCTGCTGATGCATAAAAAGGAGATCCGACGTCTTTACGACAAGGTTAGGATGGAGGGCCTCACGATCATTCCCCTAAAGCTCTACTACAAGGGCGACCGCGTGAAGCTTGAGATAGGTCTTTGCAAGGGCAAGAAGCTCTTTGACAAGCGCGACGACGCCGCAAAAAAAGCCGCAGAACGTGACATCGACCGCTCCCTTAAAGAGCGCAACCGCTAAGGAGGTTATTGATTTATGGAGCTCCAGAAAGCACTTGAGGCGCGCAGAAGCGTGCGGAATTTCACCGACAGGGTCCCCACCAAAGAAGAGATCGACGAGATCCTCAGAGCCGGAATACTCGCCCCGAGCGCCTGTAATTTGCAGTCGTGGTACTTTTATGTCGTAAGCGACGAAGCCCAGAGAAAGCTCCTGAAAACGGTATGCGAGGATTGGATATCGACTGCTCCGGCGGTCATCATAGTCTGCTCCGACGATGAAAAGGGCGTAGTGTCGATGTTCGGCGAACGCGCACGAAAATTAACGTTCCAGGACACCGCTTTGGCTATGGAGAATATGCTCTTGAAAGCGGTAGAACTCGGCCTCGGCGGATGCGTAATAGCCGCATATAAGCAGGACAAGGTCATGGAGCTGTTTAACATTCCCAAAGAGCACCCGGTCGTCGCTTTGCTGCCGATAGGCGAACCGAAAGAGGATATACCCGCCAAAGAAAGAAAGCCTCTGACAGAGGTTGCAAAGTTCTGCGGAAATCTTCCTCACGGCGGAGTGAATATGCCTAAGCCTCAGCTCGGAATAAGAAATACCGAGGCCAGAGGACAGCTCTTTGAAAACTGCGACCTCAGCGAATCGATGTTCCACAATATGAGCCTTTGCTCCGGCAGATTTGAAAATATAGACCTGCACAACTCCGTGTTCACCGACGCTAATATGCGCGGGACGTCCTATATCCATCTTAATATGGACAAAATGCGCTTCCACACCTCGAGCGCTATCGGCGCCGTGATAGGCGGCTGTGAGGAATGCGATAAAAAAGGCATACACTGCGTAAATATGAGCGAGTCGGCTTGGGACAACGTGAGGCTGCTCAATGTAAAAATGAACCATATCGACGCCGAAGCCGGCACGTTCACCGATATGAGGATGTGCAGGGCGAAGATCTACGACGTCGACCTTGACGGCGCCGAGATGTCCGGGATAAACTTCGTAAACGCAAAAATCCAGTGCTCGAACCTCTTCGGCAGCACCGTCAGAAATGCAAATCTTACGAACGTCGCGCTCGAAAGCTGCGATATAGACGGCATGACCATCGACGGCGTGAACGTAAAGGAAGCAATCGAGGCGTACAAGAACGGAAATAAATAATTATTAAATGTAATTTTCGGCAGAGCATTTTCCCGCAGGATGATGTATAATATATAAAAAGGAGGCGTAGATATGTCCAAAAAGCTTTACAAGTCGCGCGACCGCATTCTCGCCGGCGTCTGCGGAGGCATAGCAGAATATTTCGGCGTAGACCCTACGCTCGTCCGCGTTATCTGGGCCGTACTTATCTGCTGCTTCGGCACCGGGATTTTGGCTTATATTATCTGCATGCTGATTATTCCGGAGATGCCGAACGGCACGGTGATAGTCGAGGATGATATTGAAAAGAAATAATGGGGACTGACGGGATGGGAATGTCGAACGCACATAGTGCAAAAAAGTCACTTCAAATCCTAAAGGATTATGAAGTGACTTTTTGATTTCACTCTGCGCACGGCCCGTGGGGACAAGGTATTCGCTTCGCTCATGCTATTTTAAATCACCTCCCCCTGACCCCCTCCTCAAGGAGGGGGTGTCGGCCGCACATACTTTGCCGTAAAAAGTCATCTCAAAACCGGGGTCTTTGAGATGACTTTTTCTCAGCCTTTGCGCCCGAACCATGGGTAAAAGGTATTCGCTCCGCTCATGCTATCTTTAGTACCCCCCCTCCCCCGGGCCCCCGTTTAACAAACTTAAAGACGTGCGTATGTGTTTTAATCAATTTTACCTACAAATCGGGAAAATATCTCTATTTCTTGGGTTCTGGTGCCGTCGGAATCTTTGACGGCTTCGTGTACGACTATTTTCTCGATGAGAGTGTTAAGCATCTCAGCGGTTAGTTCCGTGGGTTCGGAGTATTGCTTGATTAAAGCAATCCACTTTTCAGCATCGGCAGCGGTTTGTTTTTCGGTCGCAAGCTCCGTTTTAAGTCTATCAATCTTTTCGACCAATTCCTGCTGCTCCGTCTGATACTTCTGCGACAACATCTTGAAGTTGTACTCAGTAATGCCTCCGCTCGTCCAGTCCTCATACATTTTCGTGAACAGTCTGTCTACTTCCACTTTGCGCTTTTCAGCCTTGGCAAGCTCAGCAGACTGCTTTTTATGTGACTTCGCAGCCTCTTTATCACTTGATTTGAGCAGTCTTGAAAGTAGTTGCTTTTCATCAGTATGAGCCTGATAAATCCAATCCTGTAACTTTGCTAAGACATAGGCATAAAGCGTATCATACCTGTTGTAGTGCGCCGAACATCTTCCACCGACTTTTCCGAGCTTCCGAAACTGTGAGCAGTTAAAGAATCCCGTTGAGCAAGTCTTATATTTTCGCTCTGCATAGCTCATTGACCAACCACAATCGCCGCACATCACAAGTCCAGCAAAGACCTGTGTTTTACCAGATTTCATGGGTTTCCTGCGGCTCTCAATCTGCTTTTGAACTTGGTCAAAAACATCTTTTGAGATGATGGCTTCGTGTGTGTTCTCAACACGAAACCATTCACTTTCAGGCTTACGAACGCTTTTCTTGTTCTTGTAGGACACGTTTGTCTGCTTGCCGTGAACGCTGTTACCTATGTACGTTTCATCTTTTAGAATGTCACTCACGGCGCGAATATTCCACGCATAAGCCTTTTCCGCAGGTGCATTTTCGTAAAACTTCGCGAACTGCCCACACTTCTTGTAGTTGATGTAACCCGCCGTCGGCACTCTCTCTTGAATAAGGATTTTTGTAAATTTCCCCGCTCCTGTGCCATGAGCAGCAAGGTCGAAAATCTTCTCGATTATCCAAGCCGTGTCAGGGTCAACCGCGAGCTTATTATGCTTCTCGGGGTGTCGCATATAGCCAAGCGGAGCTATTGAAAAAGTACGCTCACCTGCTGCGAATTTCGCGTGCAATGCTGCCTTAACTTTGCGACTGGTATCTTTTGCCATGAACTCGTTAAACAAGTTACGAAAAGGGACAAAATCTGAAAGTCCTTTTTCGGTATCCTCGCCCTCGGTAACAGCTATGTAACGGATTTGCTTTTCGGGAAAAACAAATTCAAGATAATAATCCATCATGACGTGTCTCTGCCAAATCTTGACAAATCTTTTGTCACGACACAGTTGACTTTTCCAACTTCAATATCCGACATCATTCGCTGAAAGGCGGGTCGTTCAAAGTTTGTCCCGCTCCAACCGTCATCAATGTACTCGTCGTACACAAATAATCCATTTTCCTGCGCGAATTTGTGTAAAACTATTCGTTGCGTTTCTATCGAAACGCTGTCGCCAAAGTTTTCGTCATCTCTACTTAACCTCATGTAGAGCGCGGTGCTATATTTTATATTGTTAGGTTGCTTCATATTTACCTCCTTTTCGGAAACAACCCACGCTTACAATACGGTTTAATTATATCATAAGCGTGGCACGATTTCAAGCTTTAAAGTGATGATTTTGCGGAATATTTTATTACATCTTCGAGCAAATTTTCTAACGGCTTGCCGTCTTTATTAAAATGCTCCGAAACCTTGATGCGGGTATTCCCTATGTAGAAAAATTTCTCACCGTCAAGCTCGGTTCCGTAAAAAGGCTCGGGTAATGGCTCATTCTTGTGTTTCCATGCCCGCAAAATTTCCTTAGACGGAAAATCCAGCGGTTCGTAGCACTCGCAAAGGTCGATTGAATCTTGATTTTTCATAGCTGCTCCTTTTTGATAATCTGAAAATTTTGTTTTCCTCTTGACGTATTGCAGTACATATGATATTATATGTTTATGCACTTATATTCATATTCGTGAGCATATTGTAGCACAAACATATGTTCTTTGTCAAGACCTTTTTGGAAAATTTTTTTGAAAGGAAATTTGCTATGAATTTTCAGGAAAGACTAAAAAAGAGACGACTTGCATTAGGACTTACACAGAGTGAGCTTGCAAAAAAAGTAGGAGTGACCTTGCGGACGATCCAGAACTATGAGAGCGGTTTTCGCAAAGCGACCAACATTAACATCATCCGAAAGTTAGCAGAAGTTTTAGAGACAGACGTTGACGAACTTCTTGACACCGGCGAAAAGCTTGAAGCCGAAGCTTATGCAAAAGGCGGTAGGCGTTCCGCGATGGACATAAACGAGCTTGTCGAGGAAGTGACCGCTCTTTTTGCAGGAGGAAAACTAAGTGAGGACGCGATGGACGGCGCGATGAGAGCTTTGAATGATGCTTACTGGATTGCAAAAGAAAACAATAAGAAGTATGCGCCGAAATCCAAAAGGAAGAAAAGAGATTAAGGGGATTTTTTGAAATCCGTACCTATGACAAATACCTTGAAAATAAGAAATTCAGCTTTCCGATTTTTTCAGAATTTCAAAAGTAAAATTCTGTAATTTCAAAAAACTGAAAGATTGGAAAATTAGATAATATGTCTTGCCGGCTTGCTACGCAGGTTAGTTTGCTGTAAAATAATAAAAAAGGCTTCAGGAGGCATAT
>CANQNF010000022.1 GCA_947625125.1 uncultured Clostridia bacterium | reverse complement strand
ATCACCAATTCAAGACTTTGTGAGGGAAGCTTGATATGGTTATTTCTAACTTACATTTATTATTATACGAGGAGGCAAAATTATGATTATTTATCGTATGATCGAGGATGAGGAAAATATCGAGGGCAGAAAAGTCAGAACCTACGGCATTGAAGCAGTGGACGGCGGCAATGTATTAGGTTCTGTCAGGCGGATATCCCCTGCCAAAGAAAAAGTTTCCCGTCTTATCGAGCGGTGCGCGGCTTTTGAACTGTCGCCGATACATCTTTCGGACGCCGTGAACGACTATATTATTTCGGACGAATATTGACATTGCGGCCGCCGGGGGTTATAATAATAAAAAACCCGAAAGGACGGTAAAATTATGGAGCAATCAAGACTTATACTCAATGAGGAAAGAAACGTCAGTCTGACATGTTACATACAGCCCGTCGGAGGCGAATACTGGGGCATGACCAAGCGTCCGGCTATGATAATCCTGCCGGGCGGAGGTTATCAGTACTGCTCCGACAGAGAGGCCGACCCGGTGGCGTTCCCCTATTTGCAAGCGGGATATCAGGTATTTATCTTAAGATACTCCCTGAACGAAAACGCCGTCTGGGATAACCCCCTGAAAGACTACGACCAAGCGTATGAGACTATCTGTGAAAACGCCGAAAAATGGTTTGTCGACACAGACAGGATAGCCGTTATCGGATTTTCCGCAGGAGGCCACCTTGCCGCTTCGGCCGCAGTGAGCGCAAAGCATCGCCCTCGTGCTGCGATTCTGGGTTATCCCGTTATCACCACTACTATCCCCTGGAATAAGTCCGCTCCAGACCCGAGCAAGCTCGTCGACGATAAGACATGCCCGTGCTTCGTTTTCGCTTCAAGAAACGACGGGACGGTGCCTATCCAGGACAGCCTTAACTTCTTAAGCGCGCTTAATGAAAAAGGGATACCGTTTGAGACCCATATCTATTCCTATGCAAATCACGGGTTCTCGACCTGCGAGCCGCAGATAAATAACCGCGACTGGTGCTGCAACAGGACCGCAGATTGGGTCAGGGACAGCATAGAATGGCTAAGAGAGACCATCGGAGACTTCAACGACGGCGTCTTGGGCGACAAAAAGCGCTGGTAGATTGTAATGAAACGATTATAAAACGGCCTCCGAAAAATACGGAGGCTGTTTTTTATTCGATGGTTGAATTTGTCTCCCTCGGATATTTGAACTGGCCTATCGTATAGGAAACGTTCGAGACGTTTGCAAACGTCGCCGGGTACTTTGCAAGTATCTTCTTCATCTCCACTATCTGGTGCTTGTTGACTATGCAGATGAGTATGTTCTTTTTGTTGTGAGTATACCCGCCGACCGCGCTCATCACGGTGCAGGAATGCCCGAGCTTGACGATGACTTCGTCGGCTATTTCCTGGGGGTTGTCCGTCACTATCTCAAACCTGACAGCCTCTTTATTGCCCTTTAGCATCTTCTCGCTTACTATGCTCTGGGAGTAGCAGTAGAGAATGCAGAGTATGACAGGCTCGAACCTGAATTCAAATACAAAGAACGACAGGACCGCGACTGCCGAGTTTAGGAAAAACGTGACCCAGACAAAGTCATACGACGGCTTGAATTTGTGGATAAGCGCCGCCACAAGCTCGGTCCCGCCCGAACAGCAGTTCATCATGAACGCGATGCCTAAAATTCCGCCGTTTAATATGCCCGCGACAAGAGGCCCCAAGATGGTGCTCGTGCCGGTGTCGGTCTGATAGATGAGGGCCGAGAGATCTACCCTCTCGAGGACTATCAGCGTGAGCGAAAAGGTCAGGATATAGACAAGCGTTTTCACGGCGAAATCCTTATTCACCAAAATAAAGACCGCGATGATGAGCGGGATATTGAATATCAGCGACAGATAGCCGACGTTGATGCCGAAGATGTGCTGTATCATCGTGGCTATGCCGTTGAAGCCCGCAGGCGCAAAGCTGTTCGGAAAAATGAACAGGTTATAGGACAGCGCAGACAGCGCCGCAAGCCCGATAAAGCTTAGATACCCGAGTATTTTTTTCATAGAGAGTTATTCCCCCGAAAAAGCTTTTTTATTTTTCAATGCCGGGAACCGCCGCTTCAATGCCGGAGGAAAGATCCTCGACCGCCTTGGCATAGTCGGCGCTGCGGGCATAAGCCGTAAGCTTGAGAGTGGCCTTGTCGGCGACGTGTGAGGAGACGGTCACGGAGGGGTTGCTGCCGCTTATTACAAGGCTGCTCTTGCCGGCGACGTCGAGTATAGCCTGCCTTGCGGCTGCGATGTCGGCGTCAAGGGGAAGATGATACTCAAGATTGACGGTGCGGGCGTCGTTGATGGAGGTGTTGACGATGGGAGCATTGGTGAGAGTGCCGTTCGGGAGAGTTACGACGGTGTTGTCATCGGCAAGAAGAGTGGTGTAGAAGATGGAGATATTCTGCACGATGCCGCTCTGGCCGCCCATCGTTACATGGTCGCCAACTCTGAACGGATGGAAGACGACGATGAGGATTCCGCCGGCAAAGTTTGCAAGAGCGCCCTGCATGGCAAGGCCGATGGCAAGACCTACGGACCCAAGAACCGTTACAAAGGTCGCGGCGGGAATGCCGAGGGCCATGAGAGCGGTGATGACGGTGAGGATCTTTATCGCCATGGACGCGAAGTTTGCAAAGAAGCTCTTGGCGGTCATGTCAAGCTTTTTGCTCTTTCTGATGATACCCGCGACGACGTTTGAGATGATGAGCCCGGCAACTATGATGATGACAAGCTTGATAAGTACCGTCGCGATGGATGTTAGAGCGGATAATACGTTTACCATTTTTGTGTTCCTCGCTTTTTTAAAAATTTATTTTATTGCGTCTGCAATTAAAACCGATATAATTTTATTCCCCTGTTTTCGGCGCATATCTTGTCTATAAATGTGACATGCTTTACGACCGTTTTTACATCGGGAGGCTGCAAGTAAAGCAGTTTGCCTTTACAGTAGATGTCGAATTCCTTGTTCGGAGTATAGGGAGTGCCGCCGAGTGTAATAAGCTCGCAGCTGTATGACACATCTTCGCCGAAAACTTCGCCGGTGACGGTAAGGCGCACCTTGTCAAGGCGAAGATGACCCTTTCCGGCGTTCAGATCCATGTTTCCGTCCGGGCCGACTGCGCCTATTTTTATATCCTCGTCAAATACAGTGTTTTTATCGAGGCAGTCGATCTGCCAATAAAACCATTCGTTGACGGACTTTAGCCTGCCGTTTGTGAAGCGGTAGTCGTCTTTGAGTTCGGTCGAAAAGCCGCACTCGGAGCAGCTTATCCTCGAATTTTCTGCGGTAAGGCAAAACTCATTATTACATTCCGGGCAGCGATAGAGTATTCCGTCGAGACCCTTGACCGTGTCCTTGGCGGGATATCTTCTGCCCTCGGCGGCCTTTTCGTCGTCGTGATATATAGCTTTATCAATGCGCTCAGATATATCCCCGACGGAAAGATTTTTTATCTCGTCTTCCGTGAAAACCCGTTCGGCCTTTACGGTGACAAGTCCCCGCCTAAAGCCCTTATACCACTTTGGGTCGGCAAGCGCAGCGCCCGTTCCGGTGACGCAGTAGACCGGCACGGAGAGCTTTTTAACAAGCTCGGCAGTCCCCAGCGTTACGGGATATGTGTGGGCCACGGCGTTCATCCTGCCCTCCGGGAATAAAACTATAACGTTTCCCTCGGACTTTGCCCGAAGTATGCCCATTATCGTGCCCGCGTCGGGATAAAACATTTTCTTCGGTATGGCGTGCGCGAATCGCGTGAGGATAAATCTTATAAGCGGCTTAGAAAATAAATGCTCCGATAAAACGAATGTCGGAATATATTTTTTGCACTCCCAGCCGACGACGATATGGTCTATGCCGGAGATGTGGGGAGAAATTATCAGAGCGGGGCCAGATTTCAGGTCATTAAGGCCGCTTCTGTCGAATTTAAAACGGGTGCCGACAAAAATGCGGAAGTAAAGAAGCAGTATGCCGAAGCCGATATTATAGATGATACGGTTCGGCCTGCCGATTTTTTTCCTGCGCTTTTTGCCGTTTTTCTCCGCCATATTCCCGCCCCCGAAATATAGTATTGCTTATATTATTATTTATTTTATCATAAATAAATCAAAAAGGCAATAGCAAAAGGAAAAATCATGCAGCATTTTTGCATAAAAATATCCCTCCCAATCGGGAGGGAAAAATTTATATCCTGACTTTTTCCTTTATCTCGGAGCTTTCGTCCGCTTCAAGCGACTGGCTGTATTCTACCCTTTCTATCCGGCAGCCCTTGCCTATCTTGACCCTTGCGCCCCTGACGGTATCGGCGAAAGTGTTTTCTATATCGATGTTGTCGCCCTCGATGGTGTTGGCTTTGAGCATGCCCTTTTTGCCCGAGCCGGAGGCGATGGAAATGCCGAAAATATTAAGATTAAAGGATTTATCGGAGCGTGCCTTGACCAAAAGATTCGTGCAGCCTATCTCGTCTATCGTGCTCGAATCCTGTAGGCTTATGGTGACGTTTTCGGCGTTTAAAAGCCCTGTAATTTGGGCAACTCCGGAAATGACAGCCTCCTCCTTTGCGGAAACGTTTGAAGCTTTTAAAACGCCGGAGATCTTGACGTTATCGGCGTTTATGCCGCCTCCTACATTTCCTGCGCCCGAGACTGAAAGGGAACCGCAATCGATATTTTTTTCAAACGAAGCCGCGCCCGAAGCATGCACGCTTGCGGCCTTGACGTTTCCGAATATCTTTCCCGAGCCGGAAATATGGATATCTCCCGAGCAGCATACGTCGTTCTCGATTTTACCGCTGCCGCTTATCCTCATCTCCTTGCAGAAAAGATTGCCGGCAATTTTTCCAGAGCCGGATATCCCGACGTAGTCGTATTCCTCGGTTCCGGCCGTAAGTGAACCGGAGCCGGCAATTTTTAATTCAGCCATGATTATTCCTCCTTGTTATCCAAAAGTATATTTATTTCTCCGCTTATTTGCTTGTATATGCTCACCGTTAAACTGCCCGCGCTTACGGTGATGTCCTCGATGTCCGAAACGCTGAACATCCTGTCGCCGTGCTTCGTTTTCACCGTCATTTTCGGGATTATGTCCTCTTTCTTGCCAAGTTCCTTTGCGATCTCCTCGAGCGATTCGCTGTCCTTTTTTGAGAGTATCTCCTCGACACGATGAGTTATCAGCTCGCGGTTGAAAAACGTCTCCTGACCTGTAAAGGTGGACTTCTTTACAAGCCACTCTTCCGGGATGAGTCCCATTCTTTTCCAGCGATAAAGCGTTCCGTAGGATATCCCGTAGCGCTCCAAAATCTCCTTTTTGGAAATCAGTTCATCCAAATTACCGCCCCCTTTTCGAGCCGTGGAAGTGCGGCCTCGGCTCGCTCTGTTTGCCGCCGAAGTCGAGGGAACGCTCAAGCTTTTCTATCAGGCCTGCGCGCTTATAGACCTCGAACGTCTCGGAATCTATCCCCAGCGTCTTCATCAAATACTCTTTTTCGGATATTGTAAGCATGATTTCTGACCCCTTTCCGTAACATAACATTGTTACTGTGACTATAGTGTAACATAACATTGTTACTTTGTCAAGAGGTTTTTGAAAATTTTTTTCACAAAAAATTAAGGCCCCGATTTTGAGGCCTTTTTGCGCTTAGTTATTGACTTTAATTATCCAATTCCCGTGGAGTTCAAGCTTTTTGCCGTTTTTGAGCGTCACTCCTACCGATGAAAGCTTTACCCAGCCTTTCACGTCTTTATCTGCGCCGGTTATATTAAGGCTGTTATCCGCCATGCCGACCTCCCAAACGCACTTCTCGCCGTCATGCTTATCATCGATCCCCACCCACTCGCTCACAGCGTCGCTGAGAAAACAGGGCCCTGTTCCTCCCAGCAGGTTCGGCTCATCGGTAAATCCTAAAATAGAATCAAGATGATACTCTGCGGCCTCGCTGAACGGGTACTTATTTTCATCCTCTGCCCTGAATTCAAACTGCCACGAATTATTCGCCGTCTTTTTAAGAGATACATTCAGCTCTCCCTCTTTTACATCATATGCCGTCCCGGCCTCGACGCTTCCGAGGTACATCTCAGCAGGACTGATCGTGACGCGTTCGCCGAAATCGTCGGCATTGAAGTCCTCGAGCTTATACATCTTCCCGCCGTCGCCTGTCTCGACCTGATATGCTCCAAACGGGATATCGGTGCACTGAAGCTCGCCGTTTTCGTCCGTCCAGTATGCAAGCATCAAAAACACATCGTCCGGTCCGACCGTCTCGCAGTTTTCGTCCTTTAAAACCACTCCATCCGAGTCTACCCTGCCGAGCATGTTTCCCTCGGAACTTAGAGCCACTATCACGGGTTCATCGGTGCCCGGCTCATATCCCATGAACCTATAGACCGCGTCGCTCGGTATTTTCGGAGCTCTGTTCAATGAATAAATTCCGAACCCTGCCGCAGCTATAACTATCAAAGCCGCTGCCGCAGCAACTTTTTTCATAACACTTCTTGTCATAAAATTACTCCTTTCCGAAGCCGCCCTGTCGACGCCTTTGAGGACCTCGCTTTCAAGGTTATCCGGCAGAGGGATCTGTCTGAGAGCTTTTTCCAACCTATCTTTCATATAAGACCGCTCTCCTTTTCAAGTTTATTTTTCGCGCGATAAAGTGTTGATTTTACGGTGCCGAGAGGAAGTCTGAGCGCCTTCGATATCTCTTTAAGCTCAAGCCCATAGAGATGTCTTAAAAGTATCACGCTCTTTTCCCGTTCGTTAAGGCTGTTCATAATTTTTTCAAGAAACATCCTGTCCTCGGTCTCCGATTCGGGAGACGACGCAGATATGCCGTAAAGCTCCGACTCGTTTAAAGAGACTGTTCTGCTTCTTCGCTTTAACATGTCAAGCGAGCAGTTTATCGCAGTCCTCACGGCCCATGTCCGGAAAAATTCCGGCTGCCTGAGCCTCTTAAAGCTTTTAAAGCACCTGTAGGCGGTCTCCTGCAAAACGTCCTTTGAGTCGTCGGAATTTTTAAGATAGATATACGCGATTCGGTATATTTCCTCCTGAACCGGCTCAAAGAGCTCCAAAAAACGCCTTTCTTCGGCATTATCCGGCATATTCATTCCCCCATTGTAACGTTACGACAATTAGACGGCGGCGACCCCTTAAAAGTTTCATCCGCAAAAAAATTTCGGCAGTCAGCCGAAATCCTTGAAATATTTGTTCAGGCGATATCTGTAGCTGCGGCCGACGTTATCAAAATGCTCGGTGACGTGAAGATATGTTAAAATATTCAAAGTCGCGCTCGCAAGCTGATACGGAATTCCCGCGCACCTCGCAAAGTCCTTGGCTCCGAATTCATCGGGAAGTCCCTCCGGAACGAAAATAAGATAGTCGGCGGGGTTATCCAAAATCACGTTTTCGCCGATGGCGATGGGTATGCGCTCATAGCGCCTTGTTCTGCGACGTTTGGCGCCCGGCTTAGTCTTTATCTCACGGTACTCTTCGACGTCGAAAAGTATGAGCCGCACGTCGAAATGGTCCCAATCGAGAAAATATTTTATAGTCAGAAGCTCGGGTATCGCGTCGAACCAGTTGCCGGTGTGGGGATGCTTTTTTGCATACCCGACGTCCCCTGTTTCCGGGTCGAAGCTTATCATTTTTCTTACTCTTGCGATAGGATGTACGACCGTCACGTCGTAGCCCTCAAGAAGATAATACTCAAGCTTTTCCTTTAGATTTGAAAATGAGCGGGTCTGTATCTCGGTGATGTGGTTGCCGTTCAAAATGTCCGCCGTGAACCTGCCGACCTTTACCTCGTGGCAGGTTTTATCCGGCTCAAAATAGTTTTTTAAGAATATATGCAGGTATTTTTCCGAGAGCGTTCCCACGCCGTTGTCGACGTGAAGCTCCTCCTTGCTCATCGCCGAAAGCTCATCAAACCGCTGATAATCAGTCATTTTCGGACTCCCCTATATAGCTTTCAAGTATCTCCGCCGCAAGACCTATGAGCCTCGCACAGGGACGGGTCTTGTAGAAATTTTCGTCTCTCGGCGGTGAATAGGGCTCAGACGAACCCTTTATCCCCAAAAGCTCACGGCATACTATCGAGCCTACCCTGTCCTTAAACATATTGCAAAGCTCCTGGACTTTTTTATAGTGCTCGGATTTTATGGACGGATTGGAAACGTCGGAGTAGCCGTAGAGCATGTCGTAAGCCATTATCATCCCCGAAACCGCACCGCATAGCTCTCTCAGGCGGGAGACCCCTCCCCCGAAACCGGAGGCAAGCTTTAAAGAGGTCTCTTCATCAAGCCCGGTCAAATCGGAAAAGGCGCAAAAGACCGCCTGCGAGCAGTTGCAGCCCTTATAAAACAGTTCAACGGCTATTTCTTTGCGGTTCATTTTGCGCCTCCAATATCACTTTATCCTGTAGCTTTCGGGTGCTCCGAAATAGGTCTTAGGCGGCTGCTTTCCGTCGGGATATATAACGGTCTTTTCGAGAATGATGTTCGGGTCGCCGCCGTAAATTCTTACGGTGTTGAGGCCGGGTTTAAGATTCATTTTAGTCTTGACCGTCCTTACCTTTTCAAGCACATCGTTTCCCCAATTGGCGCTGCCGTGCATGCCCGGTTTATAGTCCTTGGCAACGGTATAAACCACCTCGGGAGCGGCGCCGTTGACTCCTACGCCGACCCTTAATTTGGCATACATCGCCACGGGATTTCTCGTCGAAAGATAGAGCATAGCCTCGTATTCTCCTCCCTTTTCGATGGCAAACGTATACTCCATGTACGGGACGTTGTCCGAGATATACTCGTCGGTATCGTTGCCTATAAAGCAGGAATTTGACGGGAAGACTTTCATGGCGGGAGTGTCGAGCCTTGAGAGGTGGTCAATGCTCCTCCAGCCGCAGCCGTCGCCGTCCTTAAGCGATGTATAGCCGCTTGCCTCCATCGAAACATAGCCCTCGGTGTCGACGTAGGTCCCGGCAGGGTAGTCAAATTTGCCTCCGGCGTAGACTTTCATCTTGGCGGTAGTCCTGCCGATGGGCTTATCGTACATGACTTCGTTGTCCTTTTCGGACATATCGTCGGTGCGGAAAATGCAGTTGACGGAGATATCCGCGACGTCCTCGCCGGAAAGCTTATCCCGCAGGCAGTAAACGTCGACGTGAGCGATTCCCTCTTCGGGAGTGAGAACGCCCGACGTGCGCTCGAATCTGAGCCAGTCCTTGTTGCACTTTATTTCATAGTGAAGCTCGGCAGAGCTGCCGGTCTCGATGTTAATGGTTATCTTTTCGACGTCGGGGCGCCTGAATTCTCGGTTTTCAAGAACCGGCGACGACACCCAATAGGTGCCTATGGAGTATGTCTCACGGCCTGCAAATGATACATAGGACTTACAGGACGGCACCGGGATGACCTCGCTTACCGTCGGATATCTCCAGTCCTCGTTGTTCCAGCTTCTGAAACCGTGGTGGGCGGAATCTGCCATGTGCACCCACTTGCCGTCAAGAAGCCTGTCGTACTCGCTGTGAAGCTTATAATCGAGCGCCACTCTGTCCTTAACGCAGTTTAAATATTTATTTGCGGCGAGACTGCCGTGGGAAGCATAGAACGTATTCCAGCCGGCTTCTATCGACATCTGAACGAAGTTCAAAGAAGCGACTGCCGGATAATAAATTTCATAGAAAACGGACGCCTTTATCGGCTCGGGAGCGGTCTTATAAAGCTTGGTCGCAAGATCGATGATATATTCACATTCGTCGTAAACTCTCTTGCCCTCGTTGAAGTTTATAGGAGCGTAGACGTACTGGTTCATCGACTCCGGCGTGCGGGCGTTGTTGAGCTTGGTGTAGCCGTTTAAAACGGTGTATATATCGTCGAGCTGCTCTTTTTCAAACCAGTCGCCGTACTGCTTTTTGACCCAGTTTTTAACATATCCCTCGACCGAATTGCGGGCGTTGGTGCCGTATTTTTCAAAGTCGTATGCAAGGTCCATGAAGTAACAAAGAGGATACTCGAGACCCTTGATATCGCCCAAATTGACTATCCAGAGGTCGCGGACGCCGTAGTCGTACGCCATCGACATCTGCTCCCAGGTCTTGGAAAGGCGGTTGGTGTTCATCCACTCATATGAGATGGGCGAGCCGTGGTAGTCGTAGTGATAATACATGCCGAAGCCGCCGTTGTGGTCGCGGTCCGTCTCATCCGGCAGAAATCTTAAATTCCCGTAGGTGTCGTCGCAGAGCATGAGTATGACACCGTCTAAGGCGTCCCAGTTTTTAAGGCCCTTTGCGGTCTTGTCGCCGTGATAAAAGTCCTCGACCTCGTAATAAAGTGCAAGCATTCTCGGAATTTCAGAAAGCTTCGGATTCACGATTTCTTTCATCAGCTCGTTCTGCGTTAAAATTACGTTTCTGAGGACGTTTATGTTGTCTTCGAGAGTGGCGTTTTTTCCGAGAAGCAGGCTGTCGTTCTCGCCTCTCATGCCGACCGTGATGACGTTTTCAAAGTCCTTGTTGCGCTTTAAGCCGTCCCGCCAGAACTCGGTGATGGCATCTTTGTTGGAGATAAAGCTCCAGGTGTTGTCGTCGCCGTACTGCTTATAGATTTTCTGCCACTCGGCTCCGGCACGGCACATCGGCTCGTGATGAGAAGCGCCCATGACGATGCCGTACTTGTCGGCAAGCTCGGCATTCAAAAGCCCCGGGCCCTCTTCGGAAAAGATGCCCGTCCACATCCCCGGCCAGAGGTAGTTGCCCTTTAACCTTAACAAAAGCTGGAATACCGGCTCGTATGCTTTGGCATTATAGCCGCCGAAGCGCTCGTGGCACCAGCCTCCGAACGCCGGCCAATCGTCGTTTATAAAGAGTCCTCTGTACCTGACGGAGGGTTCTTTTGAGACGAAGCCGTCGCCGATATCTACCGTCACTTCGTCGCGCTGCTTCGGCAGGACGTCTCCCCAATAGACAAGAGGTGAAACGCCGATACGCTCCGAGATGTCGAAAATTCCGTAGATGGTTCCCCTCTTGTCGCTGCCGGCAACGACAAGAGCCTCAGAGACTCCATCAAACGGGTCTTTGACATATGTAAGAGAATAGACCTCGCGTTTGCCGGAAATTTCCGAAACGTCGATATCAAGGCTGTCCAAAAGACTGCTTTTTCCGACGGTCGCGGCTATGATAACGCTCCCAGAACTGATGCCCGAAACGCTTGAGACTATCTCCGGCTTTTTTCCGCAGACAAGCTTTATATCGTCCGCATGGGCGTTCGCAACAAGCTTTACGCCCTCAAAGGCGGAATCCTCAACGAGAATCTGCGCAAGAGCGCCGCCTGAATATATTTTAAAATTCATCCCCAAAAACTCCTTTTAATTTTTTTAATCAGTATAGCATAATTTAAGAGCTATTTCCACTGTTTTTAAAAAATGCGGCCTTATTGCAAGCTATTTTGCTTTTTATGCAAGAAAAAACGGGGCATGCCCGTTTATTTCGCTATATGCTTTGATTTTTTTGCAGATTTGAAAGCGTTTATAATCCTGTCGCGGTAGAGTATGCAGACAAGACCGATGACGGCGACGATGATAAAAAGTATCACGGCTATCATGACGTTGCCCTCACTTAGGGATGAGCCGAAAACGTTTGATAAAATCAGCCCGGGAGATCTTGCAAGCATGGATAAAATAAAGAACGTCGAGGGTTTGATCTTTGTCAACGGCGCTAAGTAAGTCAGGGCGTCCTTGGGCATGACCGGCAGAAGAAACAGTATAAACACCGCAAGTTCGCACTTTTTTTCATCCTGTAAAAAGCTCAGGCGCTTTATGCCCTTTGAATCGACTATCGCCTCTACTATCGGCATCCCGAGAAGCCTTACGATGTAAAAAACGGCAATTTCGCCTATTAAAGTCCCGATAAGGCAGAGTATAGTCCCCCAGAAGCCTCCGAAAATA
This sequence comes from uncultured Clostridia bacterium, assembly GCA_947625125.1. Lineage (GTDB taxonomy): Bacteria > Bacillota > Clostridia > Oscillospirales > Ruminococcaceae > Faeciplasma. The sequence continues at coordinate 38,033 of CANQNF010000022.1, read as the reverse complement.
ACTCCGCCGAGAATCTGTATGAGCCCGCCCGGGATGAGCGCCACAACTACCTGCAAAAACTGCAAAAGTAAAAACGCCCCTACGCCGAGGACAAGGTTTTCGCGGACTATGCCGCCGACTATTTCTTCAAGCCTTATTCGGCCCTCTTCGCTCGTCAGCATGGGTATCATGGGTATGCAGACGACGGTGAGAGCCGCCGTGACTGCTATAAAAATAATAAGCGCGGAAAATTTAACTATTTTCTTTGTTTTATCTGACATTTTTATCCTCTTTATGTGAGTTATTTTCTCCTGAAAAGCTTTTTGCGGTAGACGTTTACATATTTTTCCGAGAGTCTGCGGAACATTATCTCATATACTACCAAAACGATATTTCCGAGTAACAGCGTAAGCCCGGCGGTAATTGCTGTGAAGTCCTCGCTTTCGACCGCCACGAGCACTTTCATCAGTATAACATATGCCGCCGTGACCGAAATATTAAACACAAGAAAACGAATTATCCACCGCACCGCCTTTGAGGAAATTCTGTCGAGCGCGACGGAAAGTATCGGATAATAGCCGAAAAAGAATACGAACATGAAAACGGATTCTTTTTCCGGCGAGAGCATTAAAAGCAGCGCCGATACGCTTATGTAAGCCCCTATTCCGGTCTTTTTTCCGCATTCAATGCTCACGGCGTATATCAAAAGCCCCGAAAACATCGGGAAAACATACGTCATCAGGGGCACGAACGAAGCCGAGAACATCAAAATAATGCAAAGCGCTGACGCAACTCCGCCGAAAGCAAGCTTGAAGCTGAGATTTTTCATTTTCCCACCGCTTTCAAAGTAATATACCGCAAAAATTATTAAGAATCAATATGTAAATTATTAAGATTTTATTAAGCTTTACTTTTTGCAGCTTTCGCATCCGCCGAAAATATCCGAAATAGGCTCCAAAATATTCCCCTCTTTTATCATGCCGAGTTTCTTGGCAAGAGCTTCTGAGCCGTTTAACAAAAGCGCTTTTTCCACTTCCTTGAGGGTTGCCAAAAACAGAACGCTTCTTAAAATCCCGTCCGCGAGCATTAAGTCATCGCCATAGCTGATTTTATAGACGGTCATCGCGTCGGGAGTGATGTTATAAATTCCGTAACCGTTGACGCTTTCACCGTCGACAGCCTCCGAAACGCTGACGTTATCGGGGTCTGCGCCAAGGTCGCGGATAATGCTCTCATAGCCGTCAACGCCGTCTTTTTTTATTATCTGAAGCATTTTTCTCTTCTTCCTTTCTTAGGCTGCCGCGAATGGCGCTGAGTTCCTGCGGGGTGAGTTCTCTGCACGCCCCCGGCTTTAACATTCCGAGCTTAAGGGGACCTATGGAAATTCTTTTAAGCCTTGCGACTTCAAGTCCCACCGCCTCGCACATCCGCCGTATCTGGCGGTTTTTGCCCTCTCTAATGGTGAGTTGCAGGACTACCCTGCCATCTTCCTCCGATAAAACGGAGACCGTCGCCGGGAGAGTCTTGACGCCGTCCAAATCTACGCCCTTTGCAAGCTGAGTCAGCTGCTCCTCGTTGACGGACGGCCGAACGGTCACTCTGTATGTTTTGGAGATATGGCCGCTCGGATGCATTATTTTATTGGCAAAATCTCCGTCGTTTGTAAAAAGCAGCAGACCCTCGGAGTTGCGGTCGAGCCTGCCTATCGGGAAAACGCGGCCGTACTCCTCGGGGATAAGGTCCATAACGCATTTGCGCTCAAGCTCGTCCGAGGTGGTGGTCACATATCCCCTCGGCTTATTGAGCATAATATAGACCTTGTCCTTTATAACGGATGTGTCGATTATAACGCCGTCGAGGCTGATTATATCCTTTGAGATATCGGCCTTGTCGCCGAGCTTGCAGGGCCTGCCGTTTACCCTGACGCGGCCGGCGGCGATTATCTCCTCCGCCTCTCTGCGTGAACAAAAGCCGCTTGCGCTCAGTATTTTCTGTAGTCTGTCTTCCATGTTATGTCTCCAAAAAATCTTAATTTATTATAAGATCGCAAACCTTTAAAACACCGCCGTCGAGATAATATATTATTTTTCCGACGGCGCCGCTCTCTCCCTCATAGATAAACTGCGGGAGGATAACGCGCTTTTCGACCCTTTCCGAGTCCCCTTTTTCAAGGCTTAAGGTAAATTCCGGGCAGGTTATTTCGGCGCATTTTTTGCTGCCTCCGCTGACGGGAATCTCGTATTTCTCTCCGCCGAGTGTGACTTTCTCAAGACGTGAAAAGCCGTAATCAAGGAGCTTTTCGTGGTCTATCCAGTCGGTGGAATCTCCGAGGGTCACGCATATAAGCGTTATCCCCTCGCGCTCGCATGCCGTAATAAGGCATCTTCCGGCCTTGTCGGTAAAGCCCGTCTTGACTCCGAATACCCCGTCGCAGCTGCTTAAAAGCTTGTTAGTATTATTCAGCCAGACGCTTCTGCCTCCGAGGTCTATACTTGTTGAAGCGGTCGAGCAGATTTCTCTGAAATCACGGTTTTTTACAGCATATGCCGTAAGCTTCGCCATATCCTCGGCAGTCGAGTAGTGGTCCTCGGTAAAGTCGTCAAGGCCGGACGGGGTGACGAAATGGGTGTTTCCAAGACCGAGCTCAACTGCCTTTTTATTCATCATCCCGACGAATCTTTCAGATGAGCCCGCGACCGCCACGGCTGCTGCGTTTGCGGAGTCGTTGCCGCTCGGAAGGAGCATGCCGAAGCAGAGCTTTCTCTTGGTAACGGTATCGCCCTCCAAAAGACCCATCGACGAGCCCTCGACCTTGATTGCATCGGGGTCTACCGTGAATTCGCAGTCGAGATCTCCCGATTCAAGAGTCAGAATGACCGACATTATCTTCGTCGTGCTTGCCATGGGAAGCCGGCGTTCGGGATTTTTAGAGTATAATACCCTGCCGCTGTCGGCGTCGATGAGAACAGACGCCTTTGCGTTTGTGACTATATTTTCGGCGCCGTAGGCGCTTACTCGTAAACAGATGACCGTCGCCATGACCACAAGACAGATCATGCAGACGACCATTTTTCTGATAAGGTCCATGATAAACCATCCTCCGAAAAAGACTTCGGGAATAGTTTGCTCAGGATACGAAAAATAATACGTTCGGAATTATTACTCTGCCGGTTCTTCGTCGGCGGGAGCTTTTTTAGAGGAGATGATGGCGCTGACCTTGTCGACGAGGTCGGGAAGAATCGCTAAAGCGGCGTTTTCCTTGGCTGCGTTGACGGTGAGCTGTAAAAGCCTTACGTTGCCGTCGGGCATGATGACGATAAACGCGATGGGCTGGATGGAGACTCCTCCTCCTGCGCCGCCGCCGAAGTATTCGGCAGACTGCTTGGTGGGAAGATCTGACCCGCCGGAGCCGAATCCTACCGAAACTCTCGACACGGGAATTATAGTCGTATTGTTTCCGGTGACGATGGGCTTGCCGATGACAGTCTCGACGTCTACCATTTCCTTGATCTTTTCGATGGATGTTTTTACCAGGATCTCAAGGTTTGTGTTTTTTTCGTTCATTTGGAATTCTCCTTTGCAAAAGCTTGTTTTTCAAGTTTTTTCATACTGCTTCTTATTTTGAGATAGTATATCCCCAAATATACCGCCAGGGCGACTACAGCGCTCGGTCTTACAAATATCGCCGTGCTGACGGAAAAATCCGTGGTTTTGTTTTCAAAGTCGCATTTGATTTCGGTTTTATCTATCGTCACGCTGAATACCGTGCATAAAAATCCCAAAACCGAATAGACAGCGGCGTTTATCCTGCCGAAGTTCAGGCCCGCCTTATAAGGGTCGTCGTTTCCGACTGTAAGGGATAAATTCAAATCGCGGAATCTTATCAGCTTCAGAAGCTTTCTGAATGCTTTTTTTCCGGCGGGGATGTACTTTTTGTACTCGTTCCACATGTCCAAAAGCGACGGCTTCGGCTTTTTCTCCTCCGGACCGTCATTCTCGGCGGAATCGTCTTCCGGCTCTTTTGGCGCATCCTGCGGCGGTTCGGCATTATCTGCGGGCGAATTCTGCACCGAAGATTCTTCTATTTTTTTATGAATTTCCGCCAAGTCGTCTTTGCTCGTGGAATCAATCAATTCAAGCTCCGTAAGCTCGATTTCGGGTTCTTTAATTTCCTCGGGAGGACTCTCCTCGGGCGGTTTTTCCTTTTCGGGAACGCTTAAGCTGTAGAGCTTAAATCCCAAGTATTTCACATCTATATCGACGTGCTTTTTGTCGGCGGATATATATGCCTTAACGGAAAAATGCAGGAGAACGACAAGTATGACTATAACAGCTGCAAGTATTCCCAAAATAACATACAGTACGACCATACCGTTCTCCTTTCCTGAGATTATTTAGGCACTTATTCCTCGGAGACGGGCTGCTCGCCCACGTCGTCAAAGGTCATCTGCGAGTTGTCGGACGGAAGCGGAGGCAGGTCCTCGATAGAACTCAGTCTGAAACAGCGCAGGAAATTCGCGGTCGTCTTAAACGCCATCGGCCTGCCCGGGACGTCGAGCCTGCCGGCTTCTTCTATAAGCTCCTTTTCAAGAAGATTCGTGATGACTCCGCTTGAATCTACACCCCTGACGTCCTCGACAAAGCTTCTCGTCACCGGCTGGTTGTAGGCGATGATGGTCAGAGCCTCCATAGCCGCCGGAGACAGCGTGGCAGTTCTTTTCGCCTCAAGGGCAGAGCGTATATACGGCGCAAATTCCTCTTTTGTCGCAAGCTGGTAGGAATCCTCAAGCTTTAAGACCTCAAGGGCCGAGCCCCTATCTCTGTAGGCGGAGTTGAGCAGCGGCACGAGCTTATGAAGATCGGACAGCTCGACTCCTGCGCCGTAGGCAAGCTTGTCAAACTCTATCGGCTCGCCGGAGGCAAAGAGTATTGCCTCAATTATGGAAATTTTTTCTTCAATCTGCATATTCATCCACACTTTCATTGGGCCTGCGGCGCCTGGCGCTTCGGTCGAACGTTATCTCGGTGTTGTCGTCGTTAAGGGAGATCCTGCCGGATTTTGTGAGCTCAAGAATGGCCAAAAACGTGGCTATTTTCTCGGAGCGGTCGGTCATTCCGTCATAAATGCTCTCCATTCGGCAGGAGCCCGAGCGGTAAAGTCTTCTTAAGACAAAGAGTATCTTTGAAGCGACCGAAACTATCCTCTTTGAGACTATCGGCCGGAACACCGAGGCCTGCACAGGGCTGTTTTTCAGGCGCTGATTGGCGATTCCGAAGTACGCCGCCAAAAGGTCCTCGGGGTCGTGGGTGTGGGCGTAAGTCTTGACGATTTGTATTTCGGACGGCTTCTTCACATAGATGACGTCGCCCTTGTAGCTCTCCCGAAGCCGTGCGGCAGCCTGTTTGCAGAGAGAATACTCGATGAGCCTGCCCTGCAATTCCCTTTTCATTTCAAGGGCTTCCTCATGCTTCGGCAAAAGCGAAAGCGTTTTTATAAGTATCAGCCGGGCGGCCATCTCTAAAAATTCCCCGGCATACTCAAGGTCCTGCTCCTCGACGCCGTCGATGAATTCGAGGTACTGCTCCAAAAGCAGGGATATCTTTATGTCGTTGATGTTCAGCTTGTGCTTCGCTATAAGGAACAAAAGCAGATCAAGAGGCCCCTCAAAGCTGTCAAGCCGGTAGGAGTATGAATTCATTTCTACCTCAGATAAATCTAAAAATCAGATCGACCCAGATGAACAGATAGGAAAACAGCGTGTAGACCTTGTCGACAAGCCATGACAGCGGCCCGCTCAAAAATCCGAGGAAAATTGCCGCGAAGAGTATTATCTGGATGACGTTTGTGTGCTTGTATAAAAACGCGTTTGCTTTCGGCGGCAGGAAGTATGCCAAAATATTAGAGCCGTCAAGAGGTCTTATCGGTAGCAGGTTAAATATAGCAAGGCTCAGATTTATCATCGAGAAGTTGTAAAGCGCTATATAGACAAACTCGGGAATACCGGGGTCGTAGGCCATGGATTGGCCGGAGATGTCGAAAATATTTATGACGAGCCTGCCAACAAAAACTCCGACAAGGGCGCAGATGAGATTTGAAACAGGGCCGGCAAGCGATACCAGGGCGTTGTCGCGGCGATAGTTCCGGAAGTTTCTCGGATTGACGGGAACCGGCTTTGCCCAGCCGAAACCGAACAAAACAAGCAAAAGAGCTCCGATGGGGGCGACGTGGGCAAGCGGGTTGAGAGTAAGTCTTCCCGCGATGGTCGCCGTGTTGTCGCCAAGCTTTCTTGCTGCCCATGCGTGGGCGTACTCGTGTATGGGAAGTATCGCAAAAACTATCAGCAGCCTCACACATACCGTTATTACAAGCTCAACTCCCGAAGAGTTAAGTATGCTCATATAGCATCACCTTTCAGTAAATAAATTACATTTTTACAAAATTTAATAATAATTTTGGCATATAACGAAAACTATTCTATAAATTATATCACAATTTGCCTCAAATAGCAAGCAAAATAGGAAAGATTTGAAAATTAAAAAACTTTTTTTCAAAAAACTATTGCAATTTTGAAAGAAATTTGATAAGATATAGTTTGTGACTTCATGAACAATCAAAAGGAGGTGCAGCCTTATGGCTAAATGCGAAGTTTGCGGAAAGGGTGTAACTTTCGGCATCAAGGTATCTCACTCCCACAGAAGAACCAACAGGACCTGGAAGCCGAACGTCAAGAGAGTTAAGGTCTTAAAGAACGGCACTCCCTGTCATGTTTATGTCTGCTCGAGATGCTTACGTTCCGGCAAGGTCACCAGAGCATGATCATAAGCGAAAATTTGCAATAAAGAAACCCCGGCTGTGGGGTTTTTTTATTTTTACAGATTTACCGCCGTCTCAAGCGCAAGCGTTATCATCTCGCCGAAGCCCTGTTCGCGCTCAAGGGAGGATAAGCTCTCCCCCGTCGTGAGGTGATCGGATATCGTGCAGAGCGTAAGGGCATTTTTCTTAAAATATGCAGCGTTTGCATAAAGCGCGGCTGTCTCCATTTCGACCGCTAAAACGCCCATATCCCGCCATCTGTCCGTGGATTTTGGGTCGGACGAATAGAAAATATCCGTTGAGAATACGCTGCCGATTTTTAAGGAAATGCCCATATTCTCGGCAGTTTTTTCGGCAGTCGACAAAAGCCGATAGTCGCATGTGGGCGCAAACGTGCCGTCAAGATCAAATTTTGAAAGATAATTTGAGTCGGTGCAGGCGGATAATGCGGCGACTATGTCCTTTAGGCCCACGCTGTCGGAGATACCGCCTGCGGAGCCTATTCTTATAATGTTTTCAACGCCGTAGAACGAGTAGAGCTCGTGGGAGTAGATGCCGATGGAGGGCATACCCATGCCGGAGGCCATCACCGAAACCGTAACGCCTTTATATCTGCCGGTGTAGCCCTTTACTCCCCTGACGTCGTTGACAAGTTCAGCGTCGGAAAGAAAGTTTTTTGCGGTAAATTCCGACCTCATCGGATCACCCGGCATGAGAACCGTCTTTGCAAAATCGCCGTATTTGGCGCTGTTGTGCGGGGTAGGAGCTCCCATATCATCACCTCGTATGACTTAGTAGCATTTGGCGTCTTTAAAATAAACTGTATCCGTGAACGGGTCAAGGCCCAGTCCCTCGCAGTCGTCGTCATATGCGCATACTGTCGGAAGCTGCCAGAGAGGGACAAAGTGATAGCCCGATAAAACGGCGTTTTCGGCTTCGGACAGGGAGTAGTTCATCGCCTGAAGCGACTCGGGGCCCTTGACGGCCTTTTCGGCGGACATAGCCTCGGCAAGCTTTATGCTGTAAAGGTTTTCGCTGCCGAACGGGCTGATATAATCCACAGTTCCGTTTCCTTTGTATGACAAAATAGCGAGAGCCATGTCGTAGTTTCCGCTTTTCAGGCGGCTTTCGTAGTCGTCGGGGGTGACTATTTCAATAGCGATATGCGAACCGAAGACCTCGTAGAAGCTGTCGGAAATTTCCGAAAGATAGTCAGAGTAGCCGAAGCTGTTCGGGACCATCAATGTCATTCCCATGACGGAGTTTTTATCATGCTCATCCGGCAAAAATCCCCACTTATATTCAGCCATCGAAATATTTGATTCGGCATAGTCCTCCCCTGCCCTTGAGCTGTAGCCCATAAGCCTCATGCCGCCGTTCTCGGGGACAAGCCCCTTTGCAGGCTTTAAAAGTTCGGGAGCATGGTCGTTCAGGGCTTCGCGGTCTATGGCAAGAGAAAAGACCTGCCTGAGATCGGATGAATAAAAAACCGGCTCTTTTTCATTGAAAACTATCCCGCAGACGTCGGAATACCCGGCTAAATGCTCCTCGCCGTCGACTGAAGCAAAGTCCATGCCGTCGAACGTTACGGCGTCGGTGGAGCCTGCCGAAAAGTCGGAGAGCCTGACCTCGGGGTCGTGTGTGATAAGATAGTTTATGCCGCCGGCTGAGACGAATTCGACGTCGCTGTAGCCGGGATTTCGGCGGAGCCTGACATAGTTGTCCTTGCCGTAGGGATCGTGGAGCCAGTATCTGACAAAGAACGGACCGTTTGAACAGACCGCCTCGGCCTCAAGGCCGTATTTTCCGCCGGACGCTATAAAGAAGTCCTCGCAGCATGGCATCGCCGGAAGCTCGGCAAGGCTGTATAAAAAGCCTGCGTCGGGGTATTCGAGAGTAAATTTTAGGGTATGATCGTCAAGCGCTTCGACCCCTATCTCGGAAACGTCCATGGAGCCGCTTCTTGCCGATGAGGAATTTTTTATGCAGAAATAGCGCTCTGAGTGAGGAGAAGCGGTTTTCGGGTCCATGAGCCTGCGGAAGCCGAATACAAAATCATCAGCCGTGACGTCGTGCTCATAGTTGCCGAGGGCGTGCCATTTAAAGCCCTGCTTGAGATAAAAAGTATAGCTGAGGCCGTCCTCAGAAACCGAGTAGTCCTCGGCCATGCAGCCCCTCAGACGGCCGCTTTCGTCGTACTCCATAAGCCCCGCATAGAGATTTTTCGCGACTGTTATCGAGTTTTTGTCCTCGCAGAGCTGCGGGTCGAGGTTCACCGGGTCGTCCTCAAGGGCTATCTTGAAAATATGGCCGGCGCCGTCGTCCGCAAAAAAATCTATAACCTTATCTACCGGTTCGCATGCTACAAAAATCATCGCAGAGCATATTATAATGCAGATAAGCGGGAAAAACCTGAGTCTTTTCATTTTGTAAATTCCGAATCCGCGCACTTTACCGCCCCGTCGATGTCCGGGACTATCAAAAGCAGCGCGTAGCTGTCATAGATAAGGACCCTGCCGTTTTCTATCTTCTCGGCCTCTATCGGAGCATAGCCCTTGAAGTCCTCGTAGCGCGCGTATTTATACTCGGCAAGAGCCTGCTCGGCCGACGGAACGTCCGATGATTTTGCCATCTTAAATATCGCTATCATATCGGCGTAGCCGCCCTGCGAGCTGTATCTTACGCTGTAGCTCTCGACCTTTTCAAGATCGATGTCAAATAAGACCTCCATGTCGGATTTGCTTGCTACGGTCATATCGTCAAGACCCTGGTCAAGGCACAATTCGTCCGCCAAGGCCGTAACGTCGGGCTGATTATACTGTCCGCAGGAGCACAGAAGCGCTGCCGCCGCCAAAATGAAAATAATTATTTTTTTCAAGTTATCACCCCGCTGTGTGCGTCAGGATATAGTTTATAAACGTCTCATAAGTGGACTGCTTGAAGTGCATGCCGTCGTTTTCGGCGGCGTCGGCAGGCAGGCACCCGCTCTCGTCCTTGAGGGCAGAACTGAGGTCGAGATAATAGACCGAATTTTTGTTGCAGTAGTCAAGAAGCTGGCCGTTCAGGTCGTCGAGGTCGGAGTTTTTGATGGGAGTCTCGGCAGAGCTTTCCTTGACGCTTGAAACAGGCGGAGTGGAGATGACGAAAAGCTTTGAATCGGGTAGAGCGATCCTCAGCTTATTCAAAAACGCTGAGTAGCTCATATACATCTCGGTCGGCGACATGTATGCGGCGCCGTTTGAGCCGAGCATCACATAGACGTTTTGGGGCTTCATCTCGGTGACTGCCTGAAGGACCGTCATGCTGCCGTAAGAGGTGTCTATCTCCATGGACTCGATTTTCGAGAGGCTGAGGGCGGCGCTCGCCAGGACGTTTGAGCTCGGAACCATGCCGTAGGAGCTGAGGCCGTAGGTTATGTTGTCGCCGATGAATACGCAGCCGTCAAGGTATTCCTCGCCGACCGCTTCGCTCTCGGGGACGGGGTTCGTTATCTCGGATGAGCTTTCGGCGGGCTGCTCCTCGGCCGTTTCTTCGCTGCCGTTGTCGCCGCCCTTTTGGACGGTGTTCTCCGAAAAGACGGTTATCGTTCTGTGCTCGGATAAAACGTCCTCAAGGGTAGTGGTCTTCATGTATTTATAAAACATTATGCCGAAAATCAGCACCGTTCCGAAGAAAACGACGCTTAGGCGGTATCTGACTTTGCGGATCTTCTTTTTCTCCATCATATCACCCGATATCAAAAAACTTTTAGGCATATATCCTCTTATAATATATTATATAGTAAACTTTAAAATTTTTCAAGGAAATATTGAAATTTTAATAAATTGTAACCTCTGTGTAACTTTTTTGGCAAAGTTGGTATTGAAATTGCCGGAAAAATGTTTTATACTTAATAGTAACGTTTTTTCAAATGACGCAAAGGAGAGTTTTTAAGATGTGCGGAATTGTTGGATTTACAAACAGAATTTCCGAAGCGGACTCCGTTATTTCCGAGATGATGGAGAGGATACGTCACCGCGGACCCGACGACGGAGGAAAATATGTCGACGAAAATATAGCGATGGGATTTCGCAGGCTGTCGATAATAGACCTTTCCACCGGCTCTCAGCCGCTCTTTAACGAGGACGGCTCGATGGTGCTGACCTTTAACGGCGAGATCTATAACTATCAATCCCTCAGGGAGGAGCTTGTCAGGGCCGGCCACTGCTTCAGGACTAATACCGACTCGGAGGTCCTGATACACGGCTATGAGCAGTGGGGAAAGGATATGCTGCCGAAGCTTCGGGGCATGTTTGCCTTTGTCATCTGGGACAAGGAAAAGAAAGAGCTTTTCGGCGCAAGGGATTTCTTCGGCATCAAGCCGCTGTACTATGCCGAAATGAACGGGACTTTCATGTACGGCTCAGAGATAAAGAGCTTTCTTTCTCATCCCGACTTTAAAAAGGAGCTGAACGAGACAGCGCTTGAAAACTATCTGACGTTCCAGTATTCACCATGCATCGAGACGTTCTTCAAGGGCGTTTACAAGCTTCTGCCGGCGCATTGGTTTACATACAGGGACGGCAAGCTTGATACCGGCAGGTACTGGGATATTAACTTTGAAGCAGACAACGGCCCAAGTCTTGACGAATGGGTGGATAAAATATCCGAGACGTTCAAGGACTCGGTGGAGGCTCATAAGATAGCCGACGTCGAGGTCGGAAGCTTTCTTTCAAGCGGCGTGGATTCAAGCTATGTGGCGGCCGTTGCAAACGTAGACAAGACCTTTACAGTGGGATTCGGGGAGGATGAAAAATACAACGAGATAGGCTATGCCAAGGAGTTTTCAAAATTTATAGGCAAAGAGAACATCTCGAAAGTCATTACCCCCGAGGAATACTGGGAAAACTTCCCGAAAATACAGTATCACATGGACGAACCGCTTGCCGACGCGTCTGCTATAGCGCTGTATTTTGTCTGCAAGCTTGCCGCAGAAAAGGTAAAAGTCGTCCTTTCCGGCGAGGGCGCGGACGAGATATTCGGCGGGTATAATATATATAAAGAGCCGGACGACGTGGCCGTTTATAATCTTATCCCCCGTCCTATAAGAAGATGCATAGGAAAATGCGCCGAGAAGCTTCCCGCACACCGCGGACTTAATTTCCTCATAAGAAGAGGCAAGGACCTCGAGGAGCGCTTTATCGGAAACGCCTATATCTTCTCCGAAAAGGAGCGCAAGGGCATCCTTAAAATAAAGACCGACGCGCCCGACGCCAAGGAGATAACAAAGCCCTTTTACGACAAAGTCAAGGGCAAGGACAACGTGACGAAAATGCAGTATCTCGACCTCAATATGTGGATGACCGGTGATATTCTTTTAAAGGCGGATAAGATGTCGATGTCGAACTCTCTTGAACTTCGCGTGCCGTTTTTGGACAGATACGTCATGGCGCTTGCTGAGAAAATACCGAAAAAATACCGCGTAACAAAGGAAAATACCAAGTACGCGATGAGAAAGGCCGCTTTAAGGGCATGCCCGCCGGTAACTGCGAACAAGAAAAAACTCGGATTCCCGGTGCCCATCAGGGTCTGGCTCAAGGAGGACGAATATTATAACAAGGTCAGAACGATGTTTGAGAGCGCGCGCGCACAGAAATTCTTCAACACCGATAAACTCGTCTCGCTTTTGGAGCAGCATCGCGAGGGAAAATACGACAATTCAAGAAAGATATGGACCGTTTACACGTTCCTTGTCTGGCATGAGGTGTACTTCCCGGAGGATGTCTGAAAAACCTGCCTCCAAAAAAGAAAACCGCCCCAAAAGGAGCGGCGGGGTCTTTACCTGACTACGAACCTGTCGACGCTTTGCATAAAGCCGCCGCATTCGTCGGTGTGTACGACCATGGTCACCGGCTGCGCAAGGTCAAGGCTTAAAATGCCCATGATGGACTTGGCGTCGATGACATATTTTCCCGAGACCAGATCAACGTCGAAATCGCAGAGAGTTACCGCGTTTACAAACTCCTTTACGTCGTTGATGGTGCCGAGCCTTATTTTAACAGTAGTCATTAAAAATGCCTCCAAAATATAAACTTTATTTCAGTATAGCAGTGAATTTCGGCACTGTCAAGCGTTTAAAGGCATTTTTGGATAAAAATTGTTTAACATTCAAGAGGAAAAAATGTATATTTATTTCTACACGTTCGGCTGCAAGGTAAATCAGTATGAGACCGAGCTTTTGAAGCAGAGGCTTACAAAGGACGGGCACACCGCAGTAAGGGATTTAAGGCTTGCGGATATCTGCGTTATAAACTCCTGCACCGTGACGTCTCAGGCCGATTTGAAGCTTCGGCAGCTGATACATAAAATCCGCCGTGAAAACTGTCGTTCCGCGATAGCTCTTGTGGGGTGCTACCCGCAGGCTTTTGCCGACACACTGGGCTGCGAAATAGTTTTGGGAGCAGAGAATAAGCAGACCCTGCCGGAGGCCGTTAAAAAATACATCGAAACGCATGAAAAAATCCTGGATATATCGGACGGAAAAGCTGTTGACACAGACTGCTTCAGCCTTGAATCGGCGGGCAGCAAGACCAGGGGCATTATCAAGGTCCAGGACGGCTGCGACCGGTTTTGCTCATACTGCATAATCCCCTACGCAAGAGGCCGTTCGCGCTCAAAGCCTATCGAAGCCATCAAAAAAGAGGCCGAGGCCCTGAGCATAGGGGGTCAGAAAGAGCTCGTTATCGTGGGGATAAATCTATCAGATTACGGAAAAGGGACCGGGCATGACCTTTCTGACGCCGTAAAAGCCGCAGCCGAAGCCTCCGGCGTGAGGATAAGGCTTGGGTCATTGGAGCCGGAAGAGCTGACCCCGGAGATAATTTATAAGCTGTCGGAAATAAAAAATCTCTGCCCACATTTTCATTTGGCAATCCAGTCGGGCTGCGATAAAACGCTTCGGGAGATGCGAAGAAAATATGACAAGGAAAAGTACTTTACAATTGTAAACGAACTCCGCAGGCTTTTTCCGGGGTGCGCGCTGACGACGGATATAATGGTGGGGTTTCCCGGCGAGACGGATAGCGATTTCGAGGAATCGCTTGAGACCGTAAAGGCAATATGCTTTGCAGACGCGCACATCTTTACATACTCCCCAAGGGATGGCACGCCCGCTGCAAAAAGGGATGATCAGGTGGCGGAGGAAGTCAAAAACCGTCGGGCTAAAATGATGGCCGAGGAGGTCTCAAAGAGCGCTGCCGCCTATAAAAACGCTCAGGAGGGCAGAACGCTCGAGGTGCTTTTTGAGCGCGAAAAAGTCCCCGGTTTTCACCGGGGACATTCGGAGAATTATCAGGTTGTAAAGGTAAAAAGCTTTACTGATACGATGTTCAGAAAAATTGCCAAGGTAAAAATCACCGGGGTTTGGGGGGATGAGCTTTTGGGAGAGATAGTTCAGAGATAGTACATATAAAGGTTGCACTTGAGCATGCCGTTGTAGAGCTTGCGCTTTTTGTCGGCGCGCCTGCCGAAGAAATGCTCAAATTCCTCATGCGGCGAGATTATATAGCAGGGATTTTCTTTAGACGGCTTAAGGACCTGACCCATCTTTCGGTACAGCTCCTCAGCCTCTTTGACCTCTAAAAGCCGCTCGCCGTAGGGAGGGTTGCACAGGGTTATCGCACCGTCTATCGGGACGTGGTCTTTAATATCCCTAAAAGCAATTTTGCAGCGCTCCCCTACTCCCGCCAAACGGCAGTTTTTCGCGCTGAGATCTACGGCTAACCTGTCAATGTCAAAGCCGTATGCCCTAAAATCGCCGGAAATAGCGTCAGCCCTTGCGGATTCTCTCTCGGATTTCCAGATATTATGCGGGAGCTGCTCCCAGCTTTCGGAAATAAAGCTTCTGTTTATGCCGGGGGCGATGTTTAACGCTTTAAGCGCCGACTCGATAAGAAGCGTGCCGCTGCCGCACATCGGGTCTACCACCACGCTGTCACGGCGAATTCTTGCAAGGTCGACGATACCTGCCGCCAACGTCTCCCGGATAGGGGCTTCATTCGACGTCTTTCGGTACCCTCTTTTGTGCAGGCCGTCGCCGGATGTATCGATATATACCGTGCAGATGTCCTTTAAAATGTTAAAAGAAATCTGGCGCTTCGGACCCGTTTCCTCGAAGCGTGAAATGTGATAAACGCCCTTTAGCCGCTCTACAGCGGCCTTTTTTATTATCGACTGGCAGTCGGGAACAGAGTGGAGCCTTGATTTTAGCGCATGGCCCTTGACGGGGAATGCGTCGTTTTTTCCGATGAATCTTTCAAGCTCAAGGCGCTTGACGCCCTCAAAAAGCTCGTCGAAGCTGCCGGCGTTAAAGCTGCCGAGCTCAATTAAGACCCTTTCGGCAGTCGCAAGCCGGATATTCGCCCTCGCAAGGATGTTAAAATCGCCGTCAAAGGATATTCTGCCGTCGGTGACGTTTAGGTTTTCTCCCCCTATTTTTTTGATCTCATAGCTAAGGACGCTTTCAAGCCCGAAGTGGCATGGACAGCAAAGGCGCATGGTCTTTCCTCCGTTAAAAGGGGAACCCTGCGGCTCCCCTGTATTTTATCAGTTTAATATGTCGAAGCGGTAGTTGTAGTGCTCGCCGGTCATCTGCTCGAACTCGTCGGTGTCCACTCCGTCGGTCACTATTACCGTTGTCCCCGACGGGATATTGTCGCCAAGATGCTCGCCCGAGCATACTCCCGGGATGTTCGTTCGCTTGTAATATCCCGTGGAGGTGGATGTGCAGTTCTCCCCTGCCACAAGACCCGTTACGGTGCAGAATTCCCTCGTAACGACGTCCGAGGACGGCTTAAAGGTCTTAATTTCCTCGTTTTCGGCGATGTCTTTAAAGATATTCGACCACATATCCGGCGAACCGTAGCAGTTGTCGGTGTCTATCTCTTTGGGGGTGTCGTGGCCTATCCAGAGGCCGGTGACATATTCAGGCGTGCAGCCCATGAACCAGAGGTCGTTCCAGTCCTGGGTGGTACCCGTCTTGGCGATGAGCTCGACCCCGTCAAGCTTCGCCTTTCTTGCGGTACCGCGTGAGCCCGAAACTACCGTCTCCATAAGCCTGTTCATGACATATGCGGAGCTTTCGCTCAGAACCATTTCGCCGGTGTAGCGGTGGTTATAGACGACCTCGCCGGAATTGTCGAGGATCCTTGTGACAAATGTAGAATCGTAGTAGTAGCCGCCGTTTCCGAAAATTTGGTATGCGGCCGCCATATCCTGTAAAGTGACTCCCTCGGTGAGAGCGCCGACCGACATGGGAGAGCGCGCAACGTCGGTCTTGCCGTCCTTGTAAAGAACGAGAGTGTCGAGGTGGAGCTTGTAGTATAGCTGCTCAAAGCATGCGGCGGGAGTCAGAAGCTCGACTATCTGTGCCGCGGTCGTGTTCAGGGAGCGCTGGAGGCACTGGTAGGTGAAGTTAAAGTCCTTCGACCAGGAGGTGCGGTATGCGCCCGTCGTGGAATAGTTTCTCGGCCATGCTCCGCCGTAGCCGTTTTCCATTGAGGTGTCCTTTATAAGAAGCGGCACGTCGAGGAAACGGGTCGACCAGGTGATTATATCCTTGTCAATTGCCAAAGAATAGGAAGCGAGAGGCTTTATCGCAGAACCCGGCTGGCGGGCAGACTGTGTGGCACGGTTGAGGCATAAAGGAGCCTCCTTGGGGCCTATGCCGCCGACAACGGCAAGGACCTGTCCCGAATAGTTCATGACGATAAACGCGCTCTGGGGGACGTCGTGGTTGCCGTCCTCCGAGAATGTATAGTAATCGAGATATTTTTCCTCGATTTTTTTCTGCAAATCAAGGTCGACGCAGGTGTATACTTCATAACCGCCGGAA
Source organism: uncultured Clostridia bacterium (assembly GCA_947625125.1). GTDB lineage: Bacteria > Bacillota > Clostridia > Oscillospirales > Ruminococcaceae > Faeciplasma. The sequence goes on along the minus strand of CANQNF010000022.1, from coordinate 21,369 downwards.
CGAAGCTTCTCGTAAGCCTCCTCCCAGGTAATTCCGTACTTGTCCATGAAAATGTCGCAGCACTGATTTATGACCGAGTCGACGTAATATGACGAAACGTCGTCGAAGTTGTCGTATGCCGAAAGCTGGGATGCGTCGATTTTTTGGTTGTCCTCGGTCTTAGCATATGACATGGAGCCGATAAGATGGAGTTCCTCGTTCATCGCCTGGTCGTATTCGACAGTCGAGATAACGCCGTTTTCGAGCATCAAATTTAAAATTATCTCGAATCTCTCGCGGTTGTTTTCGGGATGGGTTATCGGGTCGTTGAAATAGGGAGAACGGGTTATAGCGGCGATGCTCACGGCCTCAGCAAGCGACAGCTCGCTCACGTCCTTGTTATAGTAGTAGTTTGCGGCAGCCTGAACGCCGTAGATGTTATTGTTAAGGGGGATGATATTCAGATATGTTTCAAGAATATCGTCCTTTGAATACTTCTTTTCGAGCTGCACGGCCCTGTATACCTCGCGAAGCTTTCTCGCGATGCCGCCGAAGTGGTCGACCTCTTTATCGCCGGTGAGGTTCTTGACGGTCTGCTGGGTGATGGTCGAACCGCCGCGCTTGAAGCCGGTGATGGTGTCGTATAAAGCTGAGAGAATGCCCTGGAAGTCTACGCCGTCGTGGCTCCAGTAGCGCTCGTCCTCGGAATAGACGAAAGCGTCCTGGACCATCTCGGGGATGTCCTCAAGCTGGCACCAAATTCTCTTTTCGCCCTCGCTCGTCAGGATGTCATAGGGTATCCACTCGCCGCTTGAATCCTGGGCGTAGATATAGGTGGTATAGCTCGACGAAACGTTGTCCAAAACGACCTCGGAGGTGCCCTCCATGAGATTGACTATATATACCGTAAAGGCCGAACCGATGATAGTTATTGACAGGACTGCAACGAGAAAAACGCATAAAAGCGCCGTTCCCACGGTGCCCGCAGTCTTCTTTATCGGGCGCATGACCTTTCGGAACGTCCTGCGCAGCTTCTTGAAAAACAAAGCAGCTTTTTCCAAATCCGTCTCTCCTTCCGAAAGAAAAATCGCACTTCTTGATTATCCGATTATATCACATTTTTCCCGGAATGTTAATAGATAAAACAAAACTGTAACCGTTTTTTAATAAATTTTTAAAAAATGCGGCAGGGTCGGTTCCCCTGCCGCAAAAAATCTGAAATTACTCAGCGGCCGCTTCTTCGGCTTCAGCCTCGGCGGGAGCCTCAGTCTCAGCCTCGGCTTCCGTTTCCTCTTCGGCTTCTGCGGGCTCTTCTCTATCGGCGATGAGAGCTCTGATAGAAAGGCTTACGCGCTTTTTCTCAAGGTCGCATTCGGTGATCTTCGCCTTGACCACGTCGCCGACAGCAAGGAAGTCGGAAACGTTGTTGACTCTCTGATCGGCGATCTGGGAGATGTGGATAAGTCCGTCGATGCCGGGGATGATCTGTGCGAACGCTCCGAAGCCGGTGATGGAGACTATCTTAGCCTCGACTACCTGGCCGAGCTCGTAGTTGTTCTTGAAGATGTCCCAAGGATTCTCGGACTGCTTCTTGTAGACAAGCGATACCTTGCCGTTCTCCTTGTCGATGTCCTTGATGGTGACCTCGATGTGGTCGCCAACCGAGACGACGTCGGAGGGGTGTTTGATCCTCGCCCATGTCAGATCGGACTTTCTGACAAGTCCGTCCACGCCGCCGACGTCAACGAATACTCCGTAGTCGGTGATGGACTTGACCTCGCCGGTGACGGTGGCTCCGACCTCGGCAGTCTCGAAGAACGCTGCTCTTCTGGCGGCTCTTTCCTCGGCCGCAACCTTGCGGATGGAGCCTACGGCGCGCTTGCGCTGTTCGTTGAGCTCGATTATCTTGAGGTTTACGGTCTGCTTCAAAAGCGATTCAAGACCCGCGTCAGCTCTTACGCCGGTCTGCGAAGCGGGAACGAACACTCTCATTCCCGATACGACGACGATAACGCCGCCCTTGATAACGTTTGTGACTACGCCGGAGACGGTAGCGCCGGTGTCAGCGGCGTTCTTGACCTCGTCGAAGCCTTTCTGTGCGTCTATCTGCTTCTTGGAGAGATAGACAATGCCTTCAACGTCGTTGATCTTGGTGACGATAACGTCTATCTCGTCGCCGACCTTGACTACGTCAGAGGGCTTTACCGAGGGGTCGCCCGAAAGCTCGGCCTGGGGAATATATCCGGTCTGTTTGGTTCCAATATCGACAATAACTTCAGTGGGATTTACCGCTGTGACGACGCCGCTTACTCTCTTTCCGGTATATATTTTTTTGAAGGTCTGCTCAATTGCTTCTTCGAAGTTGAACTCCTCTTCTTTTGTCAGAATTTCAGTCATGGTTTTTTGTACCTCCTTAATAATATACGCCGGAGTAGACGCGCCGGCCGAGATCCCTGCGGATCTTACATGGGAAAAGTCATACTGTCCGAGTTCCACAGCATTTTCAATCAGATAACACTCGGCGTTCCTACTGCATATCTCATACAGCTTCTTCGTGTTCGAGCTGTTACACCCGCCGACTATTATCATCACGTCGCTCAGCTTAGACAGCTCCGACGCTTCCGACTGACGCTTGCTTGTAGCGTCGCAGACGGTATTGTAAACGCTTACGTCCGAATAGCCCTCGGCCATGCGCTTACAATTTTCCCACTTAGAGATATTATAAGTCGTTTGTGATAAAATTGCAATAGGTTTTTTGATATTTTCATAGATTTTTCTTATAAGTTTCACCATATCGTCAGCATTTTCAAAAACAAAACAGTCATTTTTGGCATATCCGACAATGCCCATGACCTCGGGATGAGAGGGATCTCCGGCTATTAAGATCACGTCTCCCGCCTCGGAACGGGTCTTTACTATCTGGTGAATTTTTTTAACGTAGGGACAGGTCGCGTCTATGACCCTGGCGCCCGTCTCAAGAAGCCTCTCGTATACGTCGGGGCCAACGCCGTGGGAGCGGATTATGACCGTGTCGGAGGCGGTTATGCCGTCCAAGGAATCTATTACCCTTGCTCCCCTGTTTTCAAGGTCCTTTACTACGTCGGGGTTGTGGATAAGCTCTCCTAAAGTGTAAACGCTGTCATACTTGTCGACGGCCTCATATGCAAGCTTTACGGCCCTGTCCACCCCAAAGCAGAAGCCCGCCGTCTTTGCCACCGTAACCTTAGCCATTGTGAACAAGCTCCGCAATTCTTGACATTATCCTCTCGCCGGCTGCCCTAAGATCCGTCTTTGACATCGAGCTTATTTTAAGCTCCTCGGGACTTAACGGCTCGCCGAATCTTACGGTGATGGTGGAACGGAAGTGAAGCTTTCTCTTAAAGGATATGCCGACGGGATAGACCGGGACCCCGCATCTTGAAGCGACAAGCGCCACGCCGCTTTTTGCACGTCCTATTTTGCCGTCCTTGGAGCGCGTGCCCTCGGGGAATATCGTGAGATTATAGCCCTTTCTTATGAATTCCTCGGCTCTTGTCAATGATGAAACATCGTTTGAGGAACGCCTTGTCGGGAAGCCGTGGACCATCCTTATCAAAAGACCGAGGGGCGGGAATTTAAAGAGTTCGGCCTTTGCCATGTAGCTGGAAATATATTTTACTTTAATGGCAATGAGAATCGGGTCGAACCATGTCTGGTGGTTTCCGGCAAGAATGACAGAACCGGTCTTGGGGATGTTCTCGGTGCCCTCGTATTTGATGTTGAAGATAAGATAAAACGGGATTGACGCGATAAAACGTATTATCCCATAGGTAAATCTTCTCCATGCAGGTATAACCTTGAAATCGGCGCGGAGCCTTTTGTCGATGAGCTTTTCAATGCTGTCGACAACCTCGTCGATACTCATGCCGGTGGTGTCGAGTTCATATGCGTCGTCGGCTTTTTTCAGCGGCGCCGCCGCCCTGTGGGAGTCGTTGTAGTCGCGCTGATTGATGTCCCTTAAAATATCGTCATAATTTACGTCCTGTCCCTTGGCGATGAGCTCCTCATACCGCCTTTTGGCCCTTTCCTCCGGGGAAGCGGTCATGAACACCTTGACGTCGGCGTTCGGCAAAATCACCGTTCCGATGTCGCGGCCGTCCATGATGATGCTGTTCTTGCGGGCGATACTGCGCTGAAGCTCCAAAAGAAACGTCCTGACCTCGGGGATGGCGGAGACGTTTGACGCCGCCATCGATATTTCCGGGGTACGAATTTGGTCGGAAACGTCCTCGCCGTTAAGGAGGACCCTCTGAACGCCGTCGACGTACTCAAGCTCGACCGTGATATTTTCAAGCAGCGGCACGACCTCCTCCTTGGAATCGGTCGGCACGCCTGCCCTCGTGACGTAAAGTCCTATCGCCCGATACATCGCTCCGGTATCCACATACACATAGCCGAGCCTCCGTGCAAGAGCCTTGGCGATGGTGGATTTGCCGGCTCCGCTCGGGCCGTCAAGCGCTACGTTAATTATCATGTAAAGTCTCCTCTTTCTTTCTGATAATATCTTCAGCCGCAGAATAAGCGGTCGAGAATGCTTCGGTTAAATTGTAGCCGCCGGTGAAGCCGTCCACGTCGATAATTTCGCCTGTAAAGTACAGTCCCTTTACAAGCTTTGACTCCATCGTTTTCGGGGAAATCTCTTTCACGTCTATTCCTCCGCGAGTGATTATGGCTTCGTCATAGCTGCCGAGCCCGGCGGGTTCAATGGGAAATTTTTTTAAAAGTCGGACAAGTTCAAGGCGGGTCTGCTTTGAAAGATTTCCTAAAGATGTCGTAAAATCGGCGTTTAAGCGATGTATGAAAACATCGGTCAGCGTTGACGGCAAAAGCTGCCGCAAAAGAAATGACAGATTTTCTTTAGGATTTGCCTGTATCTCCCTAAGTAGTCTCCCATCGAGCTTTTCCTCTGACAAAGCGGGCTTGAAATCGATGTAAAGCATATATCCTTTACAGCCTTGCTCCGAATCAAACATGCAGGACGCCGTCAGAGCAAGCGGCCCAGATAGCCCGTTCGGGCCAAGGCTCAGCTCGCCCTGCTCCTGCCAAACGGGCTTTCCCGGCCTGTCGGAGCGATACATTATAAGCGAAACATTTTTTAAGTCGATTTCGGGGAGGCTTTCCCGGCATAGTATCGGGACAAGCGAGGGCCTTAGCGGCGTGACTGTATGGCCGACGGATTCGGCAAGTTTGTATCCGCTGCCGTCCGAGCCGGTTTTCGGGTAGGATAAACCGCCGGCGGCTAAAATCACGATGTCGGAAAAATACTCTCCCGATGACGTTTTTACGCCTAAGATACAGCCGTCGGAGACGGTAAGCGAGAGCGCTTTTTCATGCCGAATATCAGCTCCCGAGCATTTTTTGACAAGGGCCTCGGCCACGTCGTTTGCGCTGTCGCTTTGTGGGAAGACCCGCCGTCCCCTCTCGGTTTTTAGGGGGACTCCCGCAGCCTCGAACCAATGCATGATTTTTTCGGGCGGGAATTTTCTGAGCGCAGAATAGAGAAATTTCGGATTTTGGGGGATATTTTTTATTACTTCGTCGGCTGAGCAGTCGTTTGTCAAATTGCACCTGCCCTTGCCGGTAATGCGAAGCTTTCGGCCCAAGAACCTGTTCGGCTCTAAAATAAGGACCTTGAACCCGTGCGAAAGTATCTCGGCCGCTGCAAAAAGGCCGGAGGCTCCCCCGCCGACAACTATTACGTCATATTTTCTTGCCGTCATGGCCGCTCTCATTCTTCTCGTAGACCTCGTATTCCTCCCAAATTCTGTCAAGCATTTCAAAATTCCGGGAGACGATCTCTTTATTCTGTATGGAAACCGCCACGATAAGCGCGTTTATAAGGCTAAGCGGCGCGACAAGCGAATCAACGAACGAGACCATGTCGCTCTTGGCCAAAAGCGCAATGCTCGCCTTTTGGGCTATCGGGCTGTCGATTCGGTCGGTGACTGCTATCGATTTTGCGCCTATATTCTGGGCATAGGTGAGCGCGTGGACGGTCTGTTTTGAATATCTCGGGAATGAAATGCCTATCAAAACGTCGTCCTTTCCCATGTGCATCAGCTGCTCGTAAAGCTCGCTCCGGCTGCCGGTCTCGATTACTGTGACGTTCGGGAGCATGAGCTTGAAATAATATCCCAAAAATGAAGCCAAAGAGGCCGAGCTGCGTATGCCCATAATGTAAATGCGGGATGCGCCGACAATCATGCTGACGGCCTTGCTGAATGTCTCGGGGCTTGTCTCTTCAAGTGTGCGGCGTATTCTGTCTATGTCGTGCAAAAGAACGCTTTTGAATATCTCGTCGTGGCCGAAGCGGTCGACGCTGACTTCGATTCGCTGGACGGCCGTAAGGCGGGTCCGCATCTCCTCCTGCAAGGCTTTTTGCAGCTCGGGATAGCCGTCGTAGCCGAGCTCTGTCGCAAATCTGACGACCGTCGATTCGCTGACTCCTACGCAGTCTCCGAGCTTTGAGGCCGTCATAAAGGCCGCCTTGTCGTAGTGCGAGAGGATAAACTCGGCGATTTTTCGGTGGCCCTTTGAAAATTCGGGTATTTTTGAGCTGAGCGTTGCAAAGAGATTTTCGTTCATCCTTATCACTCCCCCATGACCTTTTTCAGAAGTTCCTGCATGTATTTTTTTCTATCATCGGTGGCGGAAATATCCTTTTCATATCCGTCCACGGTTTTTTTAAGGACGTCCCCTGCCGAAGCGTTTTCATAAAGCTCCGAAACGGGAACGGTCAGCACTCCGCCGCCGTTTTCTATGACGGCATAACCGTCTTCGACGCGCTCTATTATACACACGGGAAATCACCTCTCGGTCTTATATTCAAGCGTTTCGCCGTCGGTCTCAAATACGGCTGTTCCGTTTATGTCGGTCCTTAATAAAACTGCACCTATATCCTCGACAGCCTGAACGACTTCGCTGTGGGGATGTCCGTAATTGTTTCCGGCTCCGCACTCGCAGACGCAATACTCGGGTGAAACGGCTTTCAGCCAGAGTATCTGATTCGACGTCGAAGAGCCGTGATGAGAAAGCTTATATACGTCGGCGGACAGATCATAGCCCGACTTTCTTATGCTCTGCTCCATGTCCCATTCAAGGTCTCCGCAGAAGAGAAATTTCCTGCTGCCGAAAGTGAATTTAACAATTATCGAGTAGTCGTTGAGGTTTTCGCCGTCGTAGTCGGGGACCTTTATCTCCATGCTGCCCGAACCGAGAGAAATCGTCTTGTCCTCGGCGTATTCGGCCTTGCAGCCCTTGTCGGAAATCGCCTTTAAAAGATTTTCATAGGCAGTTGAAGTCGGAACATACTCGTCGGGTATCTTAGGCATGATTATCTTGCCGACCTCGTCGGTCTTTCTTATCACATAGGGAAGCACGCCGATGTGGTCGGAATGAGGATGTGATGTTATAATATAGTCAAGACGGGAAATGCCGAGCCTGTGAAGATATGACGCAACATCGGGAGAGCATATCTCTTCGCCTCCGTCGATCAAAACGGTAGTACCGTCGTCGGAGATTATAAGCTCGCAGTCGCCCTGTCCCACATCGATAAAATGGACCTGCGCAGAACCCTCCGCAGGCGGAGAGATGGGGTCGAAAACCTCGTCCTCAAGCCACGAAGGCAGTGTGATTATTCGCTCGTAATGCAGATAATAAAGAAGAACAACTATCGCAAACGCAAAGATCATCACCCTTTTCGGGGTGATAATTCTTTTGCGGTTTTTTCGCTTTTTAGTGTTACTCATCTGAGCCGTCGTCCGAAATCGGCATGACGGGCTGCTCGCCCATCATCGTCTTGCGCTCGAGCCACTGCTCCTTGGTCATCTTGATCTCACGAGGCTTTGCGCCGTCGGCCGGGCCTACCACGCCCATCTCCATCAGCTCGTCCATTATTCGCGCAGCCCTTGCATATCCGAGCTTTAAGCGCCTTTGCAAAAACGTCGTTGAGGCCACGTTTTCCCTGACTATGCACTCGATGGCGCGCTCGATAAGATCGCCCTGGCCGTTGTCGGCGGGAGCATCGTCTGCGGAATTATTCTGCTGCTTTTCGCCCTTGGGAACCGGGATGTGCTTTTCGATCTCCTCGGCGATCTCCTCGTCGTACTGGGAGGCGGTCTGGGCTTTCAGGAATTCAACGACCCGTCTTATTTCTTCGGTGGCGGTGAAGCTTCCCTGAATTCTGACGGGCTTGCCGAGGCCGACCGGCTTATAGAGCAGGTCGCCGTTGCCTAAAAGCTTTTCGGCTCCGCCCTCGTCAAGAATTACACGCGAATCGATTTGGTTCGAGACCTTAAGGGCGACTCGGCTCGGGATGTTCGCCTTAATAAGACCGGTGACGATATCGGCCCTCGGGCTCTGTGTGGCGATGACGAGGTGCATGCCTGCCGCACGGGCAAGCTGTGCTATCCTGCATATCGATTCCTCGACTTCCTTGGGGGCGGCCATCATCAGGTCGGCGAGCTCATCCACCACGATGACTATTTTCGGCAGGGGTTCCATGCCCTCCTTGTCCTTGACGTATTCGTTGTAGTCTCCGAGGTCCCTGACGCCGTTGTCCGAGAATATCTTGTAGCGCTTCATCATCTCGGTGACTGCCCAGCCCAAGGCGCCGGCCGCCTTTTTGGCGTCGGTGACGACCGGGATAAGCAGATGCGGGATGCCGTTATAGACCGGGAATTCGACCTGCTTCGGGTCGACAAGTATAAGCTTTACCTCGTCGGGGGAAGCGTTATAGAGTATGCTCATTATAATGGAATTCGTAAATACCGATTTACCGGAGCCGGTGGTGCCGGCAATCAAAAGGTGCGGCATTTTCGCAATGTCGCCGCAGACGATTTTACCCTCGATGTTCTTGCCGACCGGGAACCCGAGCTTAGATTTAAGGCCTCTGAATTCGTCCGAATCGATAAGCTCGCGGATATATACGGTGTCCCTGACCTTGTTGGCAAGCTCTATTCCGACGGCGGCCTTGCCGGGTATCGGGGCCTCTATCCTCACGCCGTCGGCGGCAAGGTTGAGGGCGATATCATCCGAAAGATTGGTAATTTTCGATACCTTGACCCCGGCGGCCGGCTGGAGTTCGTATCTTGTGACGGAGGGGCCGCGGTGGGTGTCGATAAGCCTTGTGGTGACTCCGAAGCTGCGGAGAGTTTCGACAAGGGTCTCGGAGTTCTGCTGGATTTCGTTCCTGATGTCGTCGGGACTGGCGGCATGCCGAGGAGGATTCAAAAGATCGATGGGCGGGAAATCGTATGTCGACTTCACGGCGTCCTCGGTCTCTATGAGGGTGGTCTGGCCGTCCTCGTTTACAAATATCGGGTTTATCATCTCGGCCGCGGCCGTGTTTATGACGTTCGAGCCCTCTCTTATTGCGGGCATGACGGGAGCCTCCGGCTCGGGCTCGGAGGGCTTTTCCTCTTTTAAAGGCTCGGCTTTGGCAGGCTCGGCAGGTTTGTCCTCGGGATATGTGGGCTCGTCGAAGCGGTCGAAGATGGATTTTTTCTTTTTCTTGTCCTTTTTATCGGCCTCTGCCGTGACGGGATGCTCGGGCAGGGACTGCTCGGAGTCGTCGTCCGTGATGAATTTTGCAACGTCGATTCGCTTGTCCTTGCGGGACTTGTCCTCGGCCTTTTTAGCCTCGGCAAGCTTCTGCGCCTGGATGGCGTCCTTTTCCTCGCCGCTCTCGCGTATGGCTTCGCGGGCATTGCCCCAAAGACCTGCAAAGAAATTCCAGACGTCTATAAGTGTGATATTTGTAAGAAGCATTGCAAATAAAATGATCAAAAGAATAATTATTATGAGCGCGCCGACCGCTCCGCAGAGTTTAGAAAGAGTTCCGCCGATGACGATGGAAAGAGCGCCGCCGCCCTGTTTTTCGATTCCCCTCTCAAAGAGGAGCTTTAAAATTTTGCTGACCGAAAATTTGCTCTCATCGGGCAGGGAGTACACCGGGAGCTTGTGCCCGAAGCAGTAGATTATCTCGCATACCGGGCCGATTAGAAGCATAAGCACTCCGCCCTGGATGACTTTTGTCCAGACGGCGCTCTTTGAGCGGTCGAGGGCGAGCATGACCGCGACGTAGAGCATTATCGGCGCGACTAAAACCGTTGCAAGTCCGAAAAGGCCCCAAAGCGCGTTGTGGAGCCAGTTCCAGACAAACTCGCCGTTTATGTATGTCAGAAAGATTATGAATACTCCGAGTATAAATATCACGGAGCTCCACATCCTGTTCCGCCTCAGCCTTGCCGCGTCGGAAAGCTCTTTCTTTTTAACAGTATTCGTCTTTTTTGATGTAGTCTTTTTTGACGGCATTTTTTACACTGTCCCTTTCAGAATATACAAATAGTATTATTTAACAAAGGAGATCGGCTTGCCCATTATAGCCTCGATGATGGAAATGATTATGACGATAATGCCGAGGGCTGCGGTGTAGAATGCGAAGTACTTGAACTTATCGCCCTTTATCAGCCACTGCACGAGCTTTATAGCGCCGAAGCCGACGAGCGCCGCTACTATTACGCCGATTATGCAGGGAAGCACGCCCGGCTTGGTCTCCTGCTTTACGCCGTCGATAAGCTCTGTCAGGCCGCCGCCCAAAATAGCGGGAATGCCGAGAATGAAGCTGTAGCTTACCGCTTCTTCGCGCTTAAGGCCGGAAAAGATGCCTGCCGAGATTGTGGAGCCGGAACGGCTGACCCCCGGAAGCAGCGCTATCGCCTGGAAGAAGCCTATTCTTACGGCGTCGGGAGTCCGCAGGTCCTGCATCCTCTTTCTGCCCTTTTCGCTGAGGTCGGCCATCATCAAAATAGCCGCTGTGTATAGGAAGCAAATGCCCTCGGCGAGAATTGAGGAGTCCTCCGCAAAGCTTTCAAAGAAGCCCTTGAATATGTAAAACGGGATGAGCACCGCTGTCGAGATTATGAACATGAAGATGAGCCTGCGCTCGGGCGCCATATTCTTAAAGGAGAAGTTGGCGGTGGCTATGTCCTTTATCATCGCCCCGAATTCCTTTATCAGCGCGGCTATCTGCCGCCAGAATACCACGCAGACCGCCGCAAGCGTGCCGAGGTGCAAAAGCGCCGAGAACATAAGCGCGCCCTCGCCGTTGTTGCCGGTGAAGTGCTGGTACAGGGATAGGTGCCCCGAGGATGATACCGGCAGAAATTCCGTAAGCCCCTGAATTATTGCCTGCCATATCGCGTCCAAAACCGTCATGTTAATTCCTCCGTTTTATAAATTTACTTTGATTTTTTCAGATGAACATGCCCGGCCCATCGCTCTTCGGGAGCTTTATAAGCCTTTTTCCGGGCTCATAGTCCGCGCAGAGATACATTTTAGGGTCGGTAGAAAAAAGTCCCACTATCTTTCTATTCCTGCCCGAGCCGGTATATTCTAACTTTCCGCCCGAAACGTCAGCGTAATTACGCTTTTTTGAATCGGAAAGAAAAATATCGTACTCGCTTACCACCGTATAGAGCATCAGCCGTTTTCCTCCTCGATCATCGAATATAAACATTCAATGGCCTCGGACAGACCTCCGACGTGATCGATTATCCCCTCTTTTACGGCGTCCTCGCCCGTCAGAACGCTGCCGACGTCCATTACAAGTTCCCCTGTTCTGAGCATAAGCTCCTTGAATCGCTCGGGAGATATTCTTGAATTGTCGGACACGAACCTGACTATTCTCTCCTGCATTTTTTCAAAGTAGGACAGGGTCTGAGGCACTCCGAGGACAAGGCCGGTGAGACGTACCGGGTGGACGGTCATGGTAGCCGACTTGACTATAAAGCTTTTACGGGCGCTGACTGCCAATGGCACGCCTATCGAATGACCGCCGCCGACGACTATCGAGACCGTCGGGGTCTTCATTGAGGAAATAAGTTCGGCAAGCGCAAGGCCGGCTTCTACATCTCCGCCGACGGTGTTTATTATGATGATGAGTCCCTCGATGGAACGGTCCTGCTCAATGGCAACGAGCGCCGGCATGATGTGCTCATACTTCGTGGTCTTATTCTGAGGAGGCAGGATATAATGCCCCTCTATCTGGCCGATGACCGAAAGACAGTGGATGAGGTGCTTCGCACCGGGAATGGCAAGGTCCCGGTATCTTTCCGAGAGCTCGGACTGCTCCTCGGTCACCTCTTTATCGGAAAATTCCTGCTCGCACATTTTAACTCCCCCGAAAATAATTTCAAGGATATTATGAGCGCAGAATCCCCTAATATACTTATAGGCAATATTATACTACTTTGCGGCCTCTAAGTCAAGAACATAGAAGCGATTTTTGCAGGAAATTGTTCAAAAAAATTCATTTTCAAATTCCAATTTCGTCATTTTGCCGTCTTTATCGGCGAAACTATTGACAATCAAGCGAATATATAATACTATATATAGTATCAAAGCTTACTCTGTAAGACGAAAATACGGAGGTATCAATTATGGGACTTACACTCGCAGAGAAAATTCTTAAGGCTCACCTTGTCGACGGAGAGTTCAAAAAGGGAAGCCAGATTGCAATTCGGATGGACCAGACTCTCACTCAGGACGCTACCGGCACCATGGCGTATATCGAATACGTCGCTATGGGCGTGCCTCGCGTAAAGACCGAAAAGAGCGTCGCTTATATCGACCACAACACGCTTCAGTCGGGTTTTGAAAACGCCGACGACCACCGCTTTATCGGCTCGGTTGCCAAAAAGCACGGCATAAGCTTTTCACGTCCCGGAAACGGAATTTGCCATCAGGTGCACCTTGAGAGATTCGGCGCTCCCGGAAAGACTCTCATAGGCTCCGACAGCCATACCCCGACCGGAGGCGGCCTCGGAATGATAGCCATAGGCGCGGGCGGCCTCGACGTCGCGGTCGCCATGGGCGGAGGAGCATACTATATAACCTATCCCAAAATAATCAAAGTCGAGCTAAAGGGAAAACTCAGCCCCTGGGTGTCTGCCAAGGACGTTATTTTGGAAGTCCTGCGCAGACTGAGCGTCAAAGGCGGAGTCGGATATATCGTAGAATACTGCGGCGAGGGCGTTAAGACCCTGTCGGTACCGGAAAGGGCGACTATCACGAACATGGGCGCCGAATTGGGCGCGACGACGTCCATTTTCCCGTCTGATGAAAATACCCTTGAATTCTTAAAAGCTCAGGGCAGAGAGGACGTTTATGTTCCCCTGTCGGCAGACCCGGACGCTGAGTATGACAAAGAGCTGGTCATCGATTTATCCGAGCTTGAACCGCTTGCGGCATGCCCGCATTCCCCCGACAACGTCAAGCCGGTAAGGGAGCTTGCCGGAATGAAGATAGACCAGTGCTGCATAGGCTCCTGCACCAACTCGTCCTTTGTCGATATGATGAAAGTCGCCTACATCCTTGACGGCAAGACATGCGACCCGTCGGTATCGCTTTCTGTGGCGCCAGGCTCTAAGCAGGTACTGTCGATGATCTCCCAGAACGGCGCGCTCACTAAGATGATAGACGCGGGCGCAAGAATTCTTGAATCCGCCTGCGGGCCATGCATAGGAATGGGTCAGTCGCCTAATTCCAAGGGCATATCGCTCCGCACATTCAACCGAAACTTCGAGGGAAGAAGCGGCACCAGAGACGCCGGAGTTTATCTTGTCTCCCCCGAGACCGCGGCGGCGTCCGCACTGACCGGCGTTATGACCGACCCGAGAACGCTCGGAGATATGCCGAAAATTACCATGCCCGAAAAATTCTATGTCAACGACAACATGATAGAACCGCCTGTTTCGGAAGCCGAAATGGATTCCGTCGAGATTTTAAAAGGCCCGAATATCGCGGGATATCCCGAGACCAAGCCGCTTGCCGAAAATCTCACGGTCCCCTGCTCATTAAAGGTCGGCGACAACATCACGACCGACCACATCATGCCTGCAGGAGCGAAGATTTTGCCGCTCAGGTCTAACATCCCCGAAATTTCAAAGCACTGCTTCACAGTGTGCGACGAGACATTCCCGGCGCGCGCTAAAGAGCTGGGCGCTTCGGTCATAGTCGGCGGCGAAAACTACGGCCAGGGCTCCAGCCGCGAGCATGCGGCGCTTGCTCCCTTATATTTAGGCGTCAAGGCGGTCATAGTAAAGAGCTTTGCAAGAATCCACAAGGCAAATCTTATCAACGCCGGCATCCTGCCGCTGACGTTCAAAGACCCTGCCGATTACGATAAAATCGCTCAGGGAGATACCGTTGAATTTGCGGGACTCAGGGAGACAGTCAAAAACGGCGGAGATATAATCGCCAAGGTAAACGGCCGTGAAATCGCGCTTGAGCTCGATATTTCGGAAAGAGACCGCGAAATAATGCTTGCCGGAGGACTTTTGGACTATACCCGTGAGAATCTCTCTAAATGAAAAAGGCGGTTTTCCTGATATTGTCCGCTATTCCCATGCTGATAACGGCGTTTGCCATATCGCTTTGGTATCTTGGGATGATAATGATTATTCCGGGAATAATTATCGCCTTTGCGCTTTGGGGTCTTGTGTTTTTCAGGGCATATGACATGCTCCCAAACGGCGGAAGAATATTTCTTACCGTATCGCTCTGGATAATAGCTGTCGCCGCTTGGCTGTCGCCTTATGCGGTAGTCTGGGCTGCGTTTCGGGGAGGGCATCATCTATGAACAGAAATCAGCTTAAATATTTTGCAATTGTATGCATGACCCTTGACCATATCGCGTGGCTTTTTGTGGACGGGTTCAACCCGCTTATAGGCGGAATAATGCACCTCTTCGGACGGCTGACGGCGCCTATAATGGCGTTCTTTCTCGCAGAGGGCTATGAGCACACACGGGATGTAAAAAAATATACCCAAAGGCTTGCGATTTTTGCGGCTATATCATGGCCAGCCTATTCGATCGCTCAGCACGGTACTCTGCCGATTTGGATTTCAAGCGGCGGGATAATTTTCAGGCCGGAACAGAGCATGATATTCACGCTGCTTTTAACGCTTATCGCTCTGAGGGTATATGATTGCGGGATGAAAAATTGGCAAAAAGTGCTGATTATCACAGGCCTGTGCGTTATATCCTGCATAGGCGACTGGCCGGTATTCCCGATTGGGGCATGCTTACTGCTTCACAAATTCAGGGACGACAAGAAAAAGCGCTTTATCGCCTTTGAGATATGGAGCATACTCGTCGCGCTGTCGTCGGTATTTATGCAGTGGTTCCAGATCGGGGTCGTGTTCGCGCCGATGATCATATACTTTATCTATAACGGCGAGCCCGGCTCGAAAAAGCCTTTTCACAAATGGTTTTTCTACATATACTACCCTGCGCACCTGCTTATACTCGGAATTATTAAAATAATCACTTTGAAAGGATGATAAAAATGTCAAAAATTGTTATGAAAACCCCTCTCGTAGAGATGGACGGCGACGAGATGACAAGGGTCGTCTGGAAGATGATAAAGGAGCAGCTTATCGAGCCATATGTCGAACTTAAGACGGAGTACTATGACCTCGGACTTGTGCACAGAAACGAGACCGACGATCAGGTCACGGTAGATTCCGCCGAGGCTACTAAAAAATACGGCGTGGCGGTCAAGTGCGCGACCATCACACCGAATGCACAGAGAGTCGAGGAATATAAGCTCAAGGAGATGTGGAAGTCCCCTAACGGCACCATCAGGGCGATTTTAGACGGCACCGTGTTCAGAAAGCCGATACTTGTAAACGGAATCACCCCGTATATCCCGACCTGGACCAAGCCTATAACTATCGCCCGTCACGCGTACGGAGATATTTATAAAAATACCGAGATGAAAGTTCCGGAGGGCGCTAAGGCAGAAATCGTTGTGACCGACAAGGACGGCAACGAGACAAGGGCGCTTATTCATGATTTCAAGTCGGGCGCGGGCATCGTTCAGGGCGTGCACAACATCGACAAGTCGATTGAAAGCTTTGCAAGGGCATGCTTTAACTATGCCCTCGACGCTAAAGAGTCGCTTTGGTTTGCCGCAAAGGACACCATCTCAAAGACCTACGACCACAGATTCAAGGATATTTTTGCGGAAATTTATGAAACCAAATACAAAGAAAAATTCGAGGCCGCGGGCATTGAATATTTCTACACGCTCATTGATGACGCCATCGCAAGGGTCGTAAAGAGCAGCGGCGGATTTATCTGGGCATGTAAAAACTACGACGGCGACGTTATGTCGGATATGCTGGCGACGGCTTACGGCTCGCTTGGGCTGATGACCTCGGTGCTCGTTTCCCCCGACGGGAAGTATGAGTATGAGGCAGCGCACGGCACCGTCACCCGCCACTACTACAAATGGCTCAAAGGTGAAAAAACCTCCACTAACCCCATCGCTACTATCTTTGCCTGGAGCGGGGCTTTGAGAAAGCGCGGTGAGCTGGACGGCATACCCGAGCTGATGAGATATGCCGACTGCCTTGAAAAAGCCTCTGTTCAGACCATGGAGGACGGGATAATGACCGGGGATATGGCGGCGCTCTCAAAGCTTCCAAATAAAAAAGCGGTCAATTCCGAGGAATTTTTGGCAGCTATCGCCGAGAGACTCGGTAAGCTGATGGAGGGCTAAAAGTGGCGTTTGACTATAAAAAAGAGTATAAGGAATTCTACCTGCCGCCGAAAAAGCCGACGATAATAAACGTCCCGAAGATGAATTATATCGCGGTCCGAGGCAAGGGCGACCCGAATGAAGAGGGCGGCGAGTATAAAAGCTCCATCGGACTTTTGTACGGCATAGCGTTCACGATAAAAATGTCAAAAATGGGAGACCACCGAATCGACGGGTATTTTGACTTCGTAGTCCCGCCGCTTGAGGGCTTTTGGTCACAGGACGGGATAGAAAACGGCATCGACTACTCCCGAAAAAATGATCTGAGATTCA
This sequence comes from uncultured Clostridia bacterium, assembly GCA_947625125.1. Classification (GTDB taxonomy): domain Bacteria; phylum Bacillota; class Clostridia; order Oscillospirales; family Ruminococcaceae; genus Faeciplasma. The sequence goes on along the minus strand of CANQNF010000022.1, from coordinate 4,471 downwards.
TATCGGCGATACGCCTGCCGGATTTCGTGACAAGGCAGGAGTTTGACTGGGCAGTCGCGGAGGCTGAGAAAAAGAAAAAGACTGACTTTTCCGCAGTGGAGTTCCTGACAGTCGACGAGGGGCTTTGCGTGCAATGCCTGCACGTCGGGAGCTATGACGACGAGCCGAAAACGGTCGGAATGATGCATGAGCTGATGGCCGAAAAGGGATATCGGCTCGATCTGTGCGGCGAAAGGCTGCACCATGAGATTTATCTCAGCGACCCGAGAAAATGCGCGCCGGAAAAGCTCAGAACAGTGATAAGGCATCCTATAAAATAACATTCGAGCCGGATTTTTCAGTCCGGCTCGGGTTTTTAGTATTGCTTTAAAATGTCGTGATGTCCGACGTCAAGAAGAATGATAAGCTTATCTCCCTCATAATACCATATTATGCGAATGTCCATATTGACGCTGCACTCGAAAAGGTCTTTTGTCCCCTGTATTCTTTTTGTCCTTAAAGACGGGTGCGATGGATTTTCGGCGAGAATGTTCAGCTTGTTTCTGAGCAGCTTTTTCTCCTGCTCGGTAAGGTCTTTAAAATGCTTTAAAAACCTCTCTGTGTATGTGATTTTATATGCCATCATTTCTCCTCAAGATTTGCAAAAAGCTCGTCTACGCTGTCAAAAACGGGCTGTTCACCGGAGGCGATTTTAGCCTTTGTCTCGCTTATCTCCGAGCGCAGCTTGTCAACATATTTCTTGGGATATACCACAACCGGGACAATGTGGATCTCGCCGTCTTTTTCAAATATATCGACCTTGTCGCCCTCGGTAAGCCCAAGGCTCATGACTATCTCTTTCGGAATGGTTATCTGCGACTTTGTTCTGAATTCGGCTATCATGGTAACATCTCCTTGTTGGAAAATAGGAATATTTTAAACTTATGCCAGCTTGTCACATATCGGGAAATTTGTTTTCAAGTATGTAATAGCCCCAGGCTATCAGCTCGCCTATTAGCGAACCGCCCACTATTATCGCTGATATGATCGCAACGATAGTATAGAACATTTGATCTACAACGCCCGAAGAATTCACATACCAAAAAAGAAGTACGCAGCCGACGCCTCCTAAAAGGCTGATAAATGCGGGAATCAGTTTTACCGCCGTTATTTTACATCTTGTGCATATGCGATATTGGATAATACAGATCGGAAAAGCAAAAATCGCGGAAAAGAAAATTATATATTTTAAATCGTTAAGCATGACGGGCATTCATCCTCTGCGATAGGTTTTTTGCGACTAATGATATTATATCATGGCGCTGCAAAAAATGCAAGGGAAAAAATTTTTGAAAAGTATTGACAAGTAAACTTGGCAATGATATAATAGGCTTTGACAAGAAAACTTGTCAAAAAGTTGGGAGGTCATGTCATGGACAAAAAAACCGTACTCGAAAAAAGCAAGAAAGAAAACAAGGGCTATGACGAGCGGGAACTTCAGATAATCGCGAAGGCGTGGCAGTTCGGCGGAGCGGTCGGGATAATCATCTGCGGGCTTGCTATGCTGCTGCTCGGGTTTTTAAGCGATTCGCCGATGAAAGACGGCGCGGATAATCTGATGATATATTTCGGCATGTTGGCGGCGGTCAGCATATTTAAAGCGATAAAGCTAAAAAAACTTTCGGATATAGTTTTGGCGGTCGCTTTCTCGGGGGTTTTCATCTTCTTCGCCGTGACGTTCGTAACAAACTTCGTTAAATAAGGAGGATAGATATGGATAAAAAGGAAATTTTGGAGAAAAGCCGGGCTGAAAATAAGAACAAAGACCTCTATGCCGAGGATGTCTCAAAAACTGCAAATTCCGCCGTAGTTTTGGTAATGCTCGTTATCGCCGCGGTGTTTTTCATCGTTCAGCTTAGCGTAGGAGGCGGACTTAACTTCGGCATATGGGCGCTTGTTTTCAGCGCAGATATGACCGCGCACTGGGTAAAATATGCAAAGCTCAGAAACAGCGGCGATCTTTTGGCGGCGATATTGTACACGGTGATAGTGGCCGTGTTCGCTGCAAATCATATTTACCGACTGCTTACGATGTAGGACGGTGAATGATTTGGACGACAGACTGATACTTAAAAACCGCTTGAAAGAGGCCAGGACAGAGCGCGGCCTTTCCCAACAGCAGCTTGCGGAGATGGTCGGCGTGTCGAGAAACACCATCAGCTCTATTGAGACAGGACAGTTCAACCCGACCGCAAAGCTTGCGCTGATACTCTGCATAGCGCTCGACAAAAAATTTGAGGAGCTGTTTTATTTCGATGATTAAATATATTTTCTTCGACCTCGGGTCGACTCTTGTTGATGAGTCGGCATGCGTGAACGCGAGAATCGAGGCGGCTTTAAAGGACCCGAACGCGCCGACTCGGGAGGAATTTATGAAAAAAGTGCGGGAATGCGCCAAAACGGGCTGGCAGTTCGTCAAGGACGCCGCAGATTTTTACGGGATTGCCCTGCCGAAGTGGGACTCATCGCTTGAAAGGGTTTATCCCGAGGCTGTCCCGACGCTTGAGAGGCTGTACGGAAAATTCGGGCTCGGCATTATCGCCAACCAGTCGTTGGGAGCGGGTAAGCGGATGGAGGAAAGGGGCATAAGAAAGTATTTCGACACAGTGATACTTTCGGCGGAGGAGGGCGTGGCGAAGCCCGATTCAAAAATATTTTTATTAGCGCTTGAAAGAGCGGGACTGAGACCCGAGGAGGCCGCAATGGTCGGCGACAGACTTGATAACGATATACTGCCCGCAAAGGCCCTCGGGATGACGACCGTGTGGGTAAGGCAGGGCAGCTTTATCGATGAAAAATCATATACCGAAAATATCGCGGACTATACTGTAAAAAATCTATCGGAAATACCGCGCATTTTCGGCATGTAAAAGACTTTTGACATTAAAAAACAATGCAAAGTAAAAGGATTTTGATTGAAAAATTTTTTCGGGCGCGCTATAGTCAAAAGCGCAGGAGGCGTTTTGAATGGAGATCGCAAATCAGATAAAAAAACTCAGGGCGGAAAAGGGCATGTCTCAGGACGAGCTTGCGGAAAAAATTTTTGTCTCACGGCAGACCGTCTCAAACTGGGAAAATGAAAAAACATACCCCGATATCAAGAGCCTGATACTTTTAAGCGAGGTATTTGAAACGTCCCTTGACGCTTTGATAAAGGGAGACCTGAAAGAAATGAAAAGACAGATCGACGGCCAGGAGTATGCAAAATTTGTGCGGAACAGCGTTATTTTGACGGTGATGTTCATTCTTATTATCATTACGCCGATCCCCCTCGGCTGCTTCCTGGGCTGGTGGGGCATGGCGATATACTTGGCGATATTCGCAGTAGGCATGTTCTTTGCAATTAAAATCGAGAAATACAAGAGAAAATATGACATTCACACGTTCAGGGAGATCTCGGCGTTCATGGACGGCAAGAGCCTGACCGAGATTGAAAAGGCCCGCGAGGATGGCAAGAGGCCCTATCAGAGGGTACTTTTGGCGATATGCTCAGCGCTCATAGCTTTGGCGGTCTGTGTAGGGATGTATTGGCTGTTTTCGCATTTTATGTAGAAAAAAAAGCGGGCTCAAAAGCCTCTCTGAGATAAGAAAACAAGAGCGTCCGGCGGACGCTGCGAAGCACATCATATGACTTGTTTTATTTGCAATACGGCTGAGACGGCCGTAAACAACGCGATTAAAACTCTTTGAGCCAACCGAGGCAATCGTTGCCGCCGAGGGCAGGCGAAAAGCAAGTTTTAACGCTTTGTTTGGGTCGCAAGCACTACTTTATGTAATGCAAGAGCCGCCAACACAGAAGATGGCGGCTTTGAGTTAGATTATGCGGGCTTGTTTTCTTATTGAAGAGGGGCTAAAGCCTGCTTTATTTTTTTCTTTCATCCGTGACTATGTGCTCTATCCCGCTGTGGTCGGACTGTAAATAGTCTTTCATAAAAGTCGGGTACGCCTTGTATTTGTCGAGTTCCGTTATCGGGAGCCAGTGCATGTTCTCCTTAACGCCATGGGTATAGCTATCGCTCTGAAGCTCGCGGGTCCCGCGAGGCTTCATCAGAAAATATAAAGCTATCTCATGGCAGTCCATCCCTTTTAAAGAGCCGGCGTTTTCATCAAAGAAATTTTCATGTATAATAGCAAGGCGGTCGACGTCGTACTTAACTCCGGTTTCTTCATAAACCTCGCGCTTTACGGCTTCTTCGGCAGACTCGCCCATATGCACCGCTCCTCCGACGGAGTAAAAATAATCATCGGTTTCGTTTCGTGCAAACAAAACGCAGCCGTCCTCGACGATAATTGCGGCGGCACGGTATCGAAACCACTTGCTGCCGGTGATAAATCCGCAGTCGTAATCCATATTATGCCTCCTCGTATAATAATAAATGTAAGTTAGAAATAACCATATCAAGCTTCCCTCACAAAGTCTTGAATTGGTGAT